>JAADJJ010000001.1:1329837-1994755 GCA_010092695.1 Enterobacteriaceae bacterium 4M9
GCGGGCAATGCTTCGGCAATTAACGATGGCGCAGCGGCGGTGATGATGATGAGTGCCGAGCGCGCGCAGCAGTTGGGCTTGCCTGTGCTGGGGCGCATTCGTGCATTTGCCAGCGTTGGCGTTGACCCGGCGCTGATGGGTATTGCCCCCGTTCATGCCACGCGCCGTTGCCTTGAGCGTGCGGGCTGGACGCTTGATGAGCTGGACCTGATTGAGGCTAACGAGGCGTTTGCTGCTCAGGTGCTCTCGGTAAACCGGCTGCTGGAGTGGGACCCGCGTAAGGTTAACGTTAACGGTGGTGCCATTGCGCTGGGCCATCCTATCGGCGCCTCGGGTTGCCGCATTCTGGTGTCGCTGGTGCATGAGATGCAAAAACGTCATGCCAAAAAAGGGCTGGCAACGTTGTGCGTTGGCGGCGGTCAAGGCGTGGCGCTGGCGATTGAGTGTGACTAAGGTTTTCAGGCCACAGGCTGCCCGCAGCGGCCTGTGGCCTGCACTGACCTGAAGTTCGCCAGATAAGTCCAGGCGCAGTCGTTGCTGCATCACTCTGACCGCCTCCCACCGTTGCCGCATCCATTGTTCTTGCGTCATTTTATGGTTGCCTGCCTGTTTGCCTGTTTGCCTGTTTGCCTGTTTGCCTGTTTGCCTGTTTGCCTGTTTGCCTGATTGCCTGATTGCCTGATTGCCTGATTGCCTGATTGCCTGATTGCCTGATTGCCTGATTGCCTGCCTATCTGCTTGCCCATTCACGGCCACGCTGCCTGACCTGTTTTAGTGAATAACATTTTTCCGGGGTGCGCGTGGCTGTAGCTGCACTGTCGTGGAGTGTATGCCCTGCCTGCAACCGCTATTTCTACGCAGATAATATTTTTGCGAAGTACCTTCCTGAGCGTTGTTGTGCACGCCAGGCCGCGTGCCTGCTGCTGCGAGGCTGGTCGTAAAGTAGCGTTGTTTTTATCTTCGGCGCGCAATCGTAGAAAGTTTCCTGCTATAACAAGGCAAAACACGTTATGGAGAAACGCATGAAAACTATTGGCCTGCTCGGCGGTATGAGCTGGGAATCCACCATCCCTTACTATCGTTTGATTAACGAAGGCATTAAGACGCGCCTCGGTGGGCTGCATTCGGGCAAGATCCTACTGCACAGCGTGGACTTTCATGAGATTGAGGCCTGCCAGTCTTCTGGCGAATGGGATAAGGCTGGGCAAATGCTGGCTGATGCAGCCTGTGGGCTACAGGCCGCGGGTGCGCAGGGTATTGTGCTGTGCACCAATACCATGCACAAAGTGGCGTCTGCGATAGAGACCGGCTGTGCGTTGCCATTTATTCACATTGCTGATGCCACCGGGCAAGCCATAGCCCGCCAGGGGCTTAATCGTGTGGCGCTGCTTGGCACCCGTTACACGATGGAGCAGGATTTTTACCGCGCCAGGTTGCGTGAGCAGTTCGGTATTGAAACGCCGGTGCCAGATGAGGCGCAGCGCGCAGAAATTAACCGCATTATCTTTGAAGAACTGTGTATGGGTACCTTCAGTGCGCAGGCAAAGCGCTATTACCAAAGCGTAATAGAGGTGCTGGTGGAGCAGGGGGCGCAGGGTGTGATTTTTGGCTGCACGGAAATTGGCATGTTGCTTGGACAGCAGGACTGCCCGGTGCCGGTATTCGATACCGCTGCACTGCATGCCGCAGCTTCGGTCGATTTTATGCTGGAGTAACCGGCTGAGTCAGCGCAGGGCGCGGTAGAGGCAGAGGGGCCGGTTTTTCTTTCCGGGGCTACCCGCACCGCTGGTATGCGTTGGCAGGCGGGCGGTTAACCCGGCGCCTTGCAACACGGTGATGAGCGCCATGAAAGGGCGGTTTTCCGGGCGCGGGGCCATGCTGCTGGCGGTGGGGGCGTTTATTCTGGTTGGGTTGCCGTGAGCTCCGCCAGCGCATCATGAAAGCGCGCCACACCTGCGCTCAGGTGGCTGCAAAACGCATCCACCAGTGCGGAGGCCGGGCGGTGAAGTGGACGAATCAGGCTCAGGGTATATGGCACGCTAATGCTAAAGCGCCGTACCACTACGCCACTTGCTGCATAGTCCAGCGCGGTAAACGGGTTAACCACCGAGATGCCCGCCCCTGCGCGCACCATTGCGCATACCGAGGCGGCGCTGTGGGTTTCAACCACCATGCGCCGGCGCACGCCGCGCTCCTGAAACACCGAGTCCAGTAGCTGGCGGTAACTGTCGGTACGCGACAGGCTAATGTAGTTTTCACCGCTGAAATCCTCAGGTGTGAGCGCCGTTTTCTCGGCCAGCCGGTGCCCGGCGGGTAACACGCAGACTTCATTAAGCGTCAACAGCGTAAGGCGTTCGGTGCCTGCGGGCGCTGATGTGGTCTCGGTCAGCCCCAGGTCATGGCGCTGGGCAGAAAGCCACTCTTCAAGCAGCGGTGATTCTTGCGGCACTATGTTGAGGCTAAGGTCGGGATAGCGCGCCAGAAACGGCTGCACCAGCGTGGGTAAAAACGACTGCGAGAATACCGGCAGACAAGCGATGGACAGCTCGCCCTGGCGAAATTCGCGCAGGCTCTGTGCGGCGTCCAGAATGCGGTCCAGACCGTACCACGAACGTTGCACTTCTTCGAACAGCCGCAGCCCCTGCACCGTAGGATGAAGACGCCCGCGGGTACGCTCAAAAAGCTTGAGGTCAATGACCTTTTCAAAGCGTGCCAGTTCGCGGCTGACGGTCGGCTGTGAGGTGTGCAGCAGCGCGGCGGCTTCTGTCAGGTTGCCGGTGGTCATCACCGCATGGAAAATCTCAATGTGCCGCAGGGTGATTGCGGGCATAGCTTTACTCCTTGAAATGGCATATGCGCCGTATAAACCACGCCGTGGTCCACGGCTGGCCTGCACGTATCGCCATGAAAAACAGGCTGAAAGCCACGTAGATCTGGGCAGGCTGGCGTGCCTGCACACTGTTTGTTTGCCGTATTCGTTGCGGGTTGTCTGTGCTTCATCGGCAATAAGCGCTCTCTTAACCTATATCATTTTTGCATAGACTGGCGAGAAAACGATATTTTTTATCCGCTCAGGGCTGTGGCTAAATGGCACTAACATATTCAGGGAGATTGCTATGCCACGTTCACTCACCGCTACCGATACCGCGCTCAACGCCCAAAGGTTGATGACGCTGCCTGCCGAATTCGGCTGCCCGCTCTGGGTATACGACGCGCAAATCATTCGCCGCCAGATAGCGCGCCTGAGCCAGTTTGATGTGATTCGCTTTGCGCAAAAGGCCTGTTCCAACACCCATATCCTGCGCCTGATGCGCGAAGAAGGTGTGAAAGTAGACTCTGTTTCGCTGGGTGAAATTGAGCGTGCGCTGGTGGCGGGCTTTAGCGCCAGTGAGATTGTCTTTACCGCAGACTTGATTGACGAGCCGACGCTGGCCCGGGTGAGCGAGTTGGGCATTGCCGTTAACGCCGGTTCCGTTGATATGCTTGAGCAACTGGGCGCGGCGTCTGCGGGTCATCCGGTATGGCTGCGCATTAACCCGGGCTTTGGTCACGGTCACAGCCAGAAGACGAATACCGGTGGTGAGAACAGCAAACACGGCATCTGGCACGGTGATTTACCCCTGGCGCTGGCAGCCATTGAGCGCCACGGCCTTAAGCTTATCGGCCTGCACATGCATATCGGCTCTGGCGTCGATTACGGTCATCTGGAACAGGTGTGCGGGGCGATGGTGAACCTGGTGGTGGAGCTGGGTCAGGACTTACAGGCGATTTCCGCCGGTGGCGGCCTGTCTATCCCCTATCAGGAAGGCGGCGAGTCGGTCAATACCGACCATTATTACGGGCTGTGGAATGCCGCGCGTGAAAAAATTGCCCTGCACCTGGGCCATCACGTTGAGCTGGAAATTGAGCCAGGCCGCTTCCTGGTTGCAGAATCTGGCGTGCTGCTTACCCAGGTGCGCAGCGTCAAGGATATGGGTTCACGCCATTTTGTGCTGGTAGACGCCGGATTTAATGACCTGATGCGCCCGGCGATGTACGGCAGCTATCACCATATTTCGGCGCTGACCGCAGAAGGTCACGAGCCGTCAGGTGCACAGCGTGAATGCGTCATCGCCGGTCCGCTGTGCGAATCCGGCGATGTGTTTACCCAGCTTGAAGGTGGCACGGTGGAAACCCGTATGCTGCCTGACGTCAAGGCAGGTGACTACCTGGTGATTCATGACACCGGTGCCTACGGTGCCTCGATGTCTTCTAACTACAATAGCCGCCCGCTGCTGGCAGAAGTGCTGCTTGATGGCGAGCAAACACGCCTGATTCGCCGCCGCCAGACCATTGCAGAACTACTGGCGCTGGAAAATCTGTAACTTAGCTGCCGCCAGGCGTGTCGTTTTCCGCAGGTGGGGCGGCGACGGAATGGCGGCGCACCAGCGTTGGATTGAAAAGGTGCGTCACCACAGGTGGCGTGCTGTTTTCTGCCAGCGCTAACGCAAGCTCTGCTGCCTGAGTTGCCATTGTGACCACCGGATAGCGCACGGTGGTCAGGCGCGGGCGCACGTAGCGTGATACCAGCACATCATCAAAACCTATCAGTGAAAGCTTCTTCGGTACTTCAACGCCGTTGTCGTTGAGCACGCCCATTGCGCCTGCGGCCATCGAGTCGTTATAACAGGCAACCGCCGTTACCGCTTTGCCGCGCCCCATCAGTTCTGTCATCGCCTGCTCACCGCCGCTTTCGTCTGGCTCGCCAAACGTTACTAACCGCTCATCACGCGGCAGATTGTGTTCTTCGAGCGCGTCGTAGTAGCCGCGCAGACGGTCTTCGGCATCGGAAATTGGGTGGTTAGAGCAGATAAAGCCGATGCGGGTATGGCCCATCTGAATCAAGTGGCGGGTAGCAAGCCAGCCGCCGAGGCGGTCATCCAGTGCCACGCAGCGCTGCTCAAAGCCCGGCAGACTACGGTTAATCAGCACCATCCCTGGAATTTGCGTCATCAGGTCTTTCAGGTAGTCGTCGGGGATCATTTTGGCGTGTACCACCAGCGCCGAACAGCGATGGCGAATCATTTGTTCGATGGCCTGGCGCTCTTTTTCTTCGTTGTGATAGCCGTTGCCAATGAGCAGGAAGTTGCCGGTGCGCCAGGCGACCTGGTCCAGCGCTTTCGCCATCGCGCCAAAAAAGGGATCTGAAACATCGCCGACCACCAGCCCGATGGTTTCAGTGTTTTGCTGCGCCAGCGCGCGGGCGTTGGCGTTAGGATGGTAACTAAGCTGCTCCATGGCACTTAAAACGGCCTGGCGCGAAGCATCACTGGCTTTAGGAGAGTGGTTTATTACGCGGGATACCGTTGCAACGGACACACCGGCAAGGCGTGCGACATCTTTGATGGTCGCCATGGTCTACCTCTGGCTGGGTAAGCGCTTACATAGACCCAGTTTCACGGAAAAGTGCGGCGGGTTCAAGAAAATGGCGTACATATCCTGCCTGAGTTAACAGAAAAGCACCGCTGACAGTGAAAGTGTTACACGCGTGCCGTTTTTTTTAACCGCTCTGAACCCCGCAGCAGAGCGTTTAAGCCTGCGGGCAGAAGGATTACGCCAGAAGGATAAACAACCGAAGCGTTTTCAACAGTTTCAGCGCAAACCTTTGGTTACAGTTTGCGAAGGGCTGTTTCCATTCAGGCGTGGCAGAGAGGAACGAAGCACTGCTACATTTGAGGTCCCAGAGGTATTGATAGGTGATGTCGGCTATTGGTCGATAACAAGCATTACACCGACCTGCGCGGATGCGCAGGTTTTTTTTACTGCTTTTGGCTATCTGTTCGCGCCCATTCCCTAACTCATGTAAGCTGCTGAGAACTTAATTTCATCGGGTTTCTGCCCGTCGCCGTTGGCAAGATATCGTCATGCGTAAGCGGCAGATGTGCGCCCTCGCGGTGGCCGACAGAAACCAGATTTTGCCTTCCCTACAAAAGGAGTTGAAATGCTGTTCAGCTTTTTTCGCAGCCTCTGCCGTGTTCTGTTTCGCGTCCAGCTAACGGGTGATACCGCCGCGCTCAGGCAGCAGCGTGTACTCATCACCCCCAACCATGTTTCCTTTATTGATGGCGTGCTGCTGGCGCTGTTCCTGCCGGTGCGCCCGGTTTTTGCCGTTTACAGCTCAATCAGCACGCGCTGGTATATGCGCTGGCTTAAATCCATTATCGATTTTGTCCCGCTTGACCCGACCAAACCGATGGCCATTAAGCACCTGGTGCGCCTGGTGGAGCAGGGCCGCCCGGTGGTGATTTTCCCGGAAGGGCGCATCTCAGTAAGCGGTTCGCTGATGAAAATCTACGATGGCGCGGGGTTTGTGGCTGCAAAATCGCAGGCGACCCTGATACCGCTGCGTATTGAAGGCGCAGAGTTGACGTATTTCAGCCGTCTGAAAGGGCGCGTGCGTCAGCGCCTGTTCCCACGTATTACGCTGCATCTGCTGCCGCCAACCACGGTTCCAATGCCGGTTGCCCCGCGTGCGCGTGACCGCCGCCGTCTGGCCGGTGAAATGCTCCACCAGAAAATGATGGAAGCGCAGATGGCCGTGCGCCCGCGCGAAACGCTGTTTGATGCGCTGCTGCGTGCGCAGTATCGCTATGGCGAGAGCAAAAAGTGTATTGAAGACATCAACTTTCAGCCGGACAGCTACCGTAAGCTTCTGACCAAAACGCTGTTCGTGGCCCGCATCCTTGAGAAGTACAGTAAGCAGGGTGAAACCATTGGCCTGATGTTGCCAAACGCGGCCATCAGCGCCGCCGTAATTTTTGGTGCCGTATGCCGCGGGCGCATTCCGGCGATGATGAACTACACCGCCGGGGTTAAAGGGCTGACAGCGGCCATTACCGCCGCGCAGATAAACACGGTGTTTACCTCGCGCCAGTTTATGGACAAGGGCAAGCTCTGGCACCTGCCAGAGCAGTTAACCAGCGTGCGCTGGGTGTTCCTTGAGGATCTTAAAGGTGATGTGACGCTCACCGATAAGCTGTGGATATTCTCGCGTGTGCTGTTGCCAAAACTCGCTCAGGTAAAACAGAAACCGGAAGATGCTGCGATGGTGTTGTTTACCTCCGGCTCTGAGGGCAACCCGAAGGGCGTGGTGCACAGCCATAAAAGCCTGCTGGCGAACGTTGAGCAAATCCGCGCCGTGGCGGATTTCACCGCCGACGACCGGTTTATGTCGGCGCTGCCGCTGTTCCACTCCTTTGGTCTGACGGTTGGGCTGTTTACACCGTTGTTTACCGGTGCACAAGTTTTCCTTTACCCCAGCCCGCTGCACTATCGCGTGGTGCCGGAGTTAACCTACGACCGTAACTGCACCGTGATTTTTGGCACCTCGACGTTCCTGGGCAATTACGCACGCTTCGCCCATCCTTATGACTTCTACCGCGTGCGCTACGTGGTGGCGGGCGCGGAGAAATTGCAGGACAGCACGCGCCAGATTTGGCAGGACAAGTTTGGCCTGCGCATTCTCGAAGGATACGGCGTGACCGAGTGCGCGCCCGTGGTATCCATTAACGTGCCAATGGCAGCAAAGCCCGGCACGGTCGGGCGCATTCTGCCTGCTATGGATGCGCGCCTGTTGGCCGTGCCAGGCATTGAAGACGGCGGGCGTTTGCAGTTGCGCGGGCCGAACATCATGAAAGGCTACCTGCGCGTGGAAAACCCCGGCGTGCTGGAAGCGCCGACGGCAGAAAACGCGCGCGGTGAGGTGGAAAACGGCTGGTACGATACGGGGGATATCGTGGCGTTTGATGAACAGGGTTTTTGCGTAATTCAAGGCCGCGCCAAGCGCTTTGCCAAAATTGCCGGTGAAATGGTGTCGCTGGAGATGGTGGAACAGGTCGCACTGGCGGTATCACCGGAGAAGCTGCACGCTACCGTGATTAAGACCGATGCCAGCAAAGGGGAAGCGCTGGTGTTGTACACAACAGACGGCGAACTGACGCGAGAGCGCTTGCTGCAACAGGCGCGCAGTACGGGCGTGCCGGAGCTGGCGGTGCCGCGTGATATCCGCGTGCTCAAGCAACTGCCGCTGCTGGGTAGCGGTAAGCCGGATTTTGTGACCTTAAAAACCATGCTGGATGAAGCGGAGAACGCACATGGCTGATTCTTCCAGAGCCGCTGACGGCCAGTCGTTATATTCCCGGGGGATGATGGCGGTGATTGCCGCCCAGTTCTTCTCGGCCTTTGGTGATAACGCACTGCTGTTTGCCACACTGGCGGTGCTCAAGGCCCAGTTCTACCCGGACTGGAGCCAGCCGGTATTGCAGATGGTGTTTGTGGGCGCGTACATTTTGTTTGCGCCCTTTGTCGGGCAGGTGGCCGACAGCTTTGCGAAAGGGCGCGTGATGATGTTTGCCAATGGGCTGAAGCTGCTTGGCGCGGGCGTTATCTGCTTTGGCTTCAATCCGTTTGTGGGTTATACCCTGGTCGGCATTGGTGCGGCGGCCTACTCACCGGCTAAATACGGCATTCTCGGTGAGTTGACCACCGGCGACCGGCTGGTGAAGGCCAACGGGCTGATGGAGTCTTCAACCATCGCCGCTATCTTAATTGGCTCAGTGGCGGGCGGTGTGCTGGCGGACTGGAGCCTGCTTGCCGCACTCGGGGTGTGCGTGATGATGTATGCTGCCGCAGTCGCCGCAAACCTGCTTATCCCAGGACTCCCGGCGGCACGCCCCGGCCATTCGTGGCACCCGGTAGCGATGACGCGCGGTTTTTTTGTTGCCTGCAAAACGCTCTGGCACAACGGTGAAACGCGTTTTTCCCTGCTTGGTACCAGCCTCTTTTGGGGCGCAGGCGTGACGCTGCGCTTCCTGCTGGTGCTGTGGGTGCCGGTAGCGCTCGGTATAACCGATAACGCGACGCCAACCTATCTGAATGCCATGGTCGCTATCGGTATTGTGGTGGGCGCAGGCGCTGCGGCAAAGCTGGTAACGCTGAAAACCGTGGCGCGCTGCATGCCCGCAGGCGTGCTGATTGGTGTGGCGGTGGCGTTCTTTGCGCTACAGCATGCGCTGCTGCCGTCGTATCTGTTGCTGGTGCTGATTGGTATTCTTGGCGGCTTCTTCGTGGTGCCGCTTAATGCGCTGCTTCAGGACCGCGGTAAGGCATCGGTAGGTGCGGGCAACGCCATTGCCGTGCAGAACCTCGGTGAAAACACGGCCATGTTGCTGATGCTGGGGCTTTACTCGCTGGCGGTGAAAACCGGTGCGCCGGTGGTCGGCATTGGCGTGGGATTTGGTGCGCTGTTCGCGCTGGCGATTGCCGGGCTGTGGATATGGCAGCGTCGCCGTTAAGTCACTAAAAAACGGGCGGGTCTTTGACCCGCCCGTTATGTTTTACGGCGCCGGATAGGTGTAAATCCGGTGTACCGCTTCGAGTTCGGCCAGCACATCCTCGCTCAACGTCAGGTGCAGGCTCTCCAGATTGGTTTTCAGTTGATCCAGGGTGGTTGCTCCCAGTAGCGTGCTGGCGACAAATTTCTGCTGGCGTACAAACGCCAGCGCCATCTGCGCCGGGTCCAGCCCATGGCGTTTCGCCACGTCCACGTAGGCGGCCACCGCTTTTTGCGTCTGTTCACCGCTGTAGCGTGTAAAGCGGCTAAACAGGGTGTTGCGCGCACCGGCGGGCTTCGCACCGTTGAGATATTTACCCGTCAGCACGCCAAAGGCGAGGCAAGAGTAGGCCAGCAGTTCCACGCCTTCGCGCTGGCTCACTTCCGCCAGGCCCACTTCATAGCTGCGGTTAAGCAGGCTGTACGGATTCTGAATGGTAACAATGCGCGGCAGGTCGTGCTTTTCTGCCAGCGCCAGGTAGCGCATCACGCCCCAGGCCGTTTCGTTGGAAACACCGATATAACGGATTTTGCCCGCGCGCTGGCATTCAGTGAGCGCTTCAAGGGTTTCGAGCAGCGTGACCGGCAGCGGATCGTCGTTCCAGCTGTAACCGAGCTTGCCAAAGCAGTTGGTGGTGCGTTGCGGCCAGTGAACCTGGTAGAGGTCGAGATAGTCGGTTTGCAGGCGCTTAAGGCTGGCATCCAGCGCCTCGCGAATATTTTTCCTGTCCAGAATCTGGTTAGGGCGAATGCCGCTGTCGCCGTTACGCGTCGGGCCACTCACTTTGGACGCGATCACCAGCTTTTCGCGGTTGTTGCTTTTACTCAGCCAGTTGCCGACGTAGGTTTCCGTCAGGCCCTGCGTTTCAGGGCGCGGTGGAACAGGGTACATCTCTGCCACATCAATCAGGTTAACGCCCTGACTGACGGCGTAATCAAGTTGCGCATGAGCATCGGCTTCACTGTTTTGCTCACCAAAGGTCATAGTGCCCAGGCCCAGTGTGCTGATTTCCAGCGAGCTGTGAGGGATACGGTGATAATGCATTGCCGGTTTCCTTTTCAATTCTTATGAAACGGCGACGGGTACTGCCCGGCGCAAAGAGTTATTAACAATGGCAGAGGGAGCAAAAAAGTGAAAGGGGAATTGAGTGGGAAGATAAAAAAGGCCAGCGGGAGGGCTGACCTTTATTATTCTTTAGCGTTCAATGATTTGTGAAACGTCATCACGGTTAATCTGCATCCTGTTGCCCTGAATATCGCGGTAGCTGACAAGGCCTGTATCATCGTCTATCTCCGGCTTGCCTTCTGTCAGGATCATCCTGCCGTCTTTGGTGGCCATGACGTAATCGCTGCTACACCCTGAGACCGCGAACGCTATGCCTACCGCAGAAATTGCAACTGCCCATTTATTCATTGTTTTGCTCCTCGCACCGTTGTCCTTTGATAAGTCTAGTAATAACCTGGGATTGCGGAGAAAAAAAGTATGAAAGTCTGAAAAAGTGTGAAGTTCCGTCACAAAAGCCCCCATCTGGGGGCGTTATGCTTACAGTGGATTCTTTTTATTGCGTACCAGGTTAAGCACTTCAACCAGCATGGAGAAGAACATCGCGAAATAGATGTAGCCTTTGGGGATGCTGATACCAAAGCTCTCCACTATCAACGTGAAGCCCACCAGAATCAAAAACGACAGCGCCAGCATTTTGACTGAGGGGTGACGGTCAACGAACTCACCGATGGGGCGTGCCGCGAACATCATCACGCCAACGGCAATCACCACGGCGGCCATCATGATTATCAGATGATCCGACAGACCCACGGCGGTGATAACCGAATCGAGGCTGAAAACAATATCCAGCACCATTATCTGCAAAATCGCGCCCCAGAAGGAGTGAACGTTGGTTTTGGTCTCTTCACCACCACCTTCAATGGTTTCGTGAATTTCTTTGCTGGATTTCCAGATAAGGAACAGCCCGCCAAGCAGCAAAATTAAATCGCGTGCCGATATCCCATGGCCAAACAGCGTCACGAGCGTGCTGGTAAGGTGGCTCATCCATGCAATAGAGGCCAGCAGTGCCAGGCGCATCAACATGGCCGCCGTCAGGCCCAGGCGGCGCGCTTTATTTTGCTGATGTTTCGGCAGCTTCGCGACTACCAGTGAAAGGAAAATAATATTATCAATCCCAAGCACTATCTCCAGCAGCGTCAGCGTACCGAGTGCCAGCCAGGCATTGGGATCCGTTATCCATGCAAGTAACATTTGCCATCCTGTAAAAGAAAAAAATAAAAAAATCCGCCCATAGGCGGTAAGGCTTAGTATACGCCACGCCCGGTGGCGAACAAATGTCGGCTTATAGCAGAAAGTGCCGCGCCAGAAGGGCTGCGGTGAACGGTTTCTTCAGATAAAAACCTCGCGGCAGCGTGAGAATCGGCTCGCCGTGTGCGCCTACGGCCTCGGTAAGCGCCCGGCTGTTTGCCGCCTTAGGGCGCAACTGCAACACCTCGCCGTGGCGAGCTGTGATGTGCTCAACCTGGCCGAGGACAATAAGATCCATCAGTTCTTCCCAGTCGCGGCGTAGCTGCTCTTCTTCTTCCTCTGACGGACTCCACAGCAGCGGTGTACCAATGCGGCGCTCGCCGAGGGGAATAGCGCGCTCACCTTCTACCGGCACCCACAGCACGCGTCTGAGCTTGTGGCGCACGTGGCTGGTTTCCCACACCACGCCGGTATTACCGGTAAGCGGTGCAACACAGACAAACGTGGTTTCCAGCGGACGGCCACTGCGGTCAATGGGAATGGTTTTAAGCTCAACGCCAATGGAGGCAAAATCCTGCTCCGGCTTGCTGCCTGCGCTCGCACCCAGCCATAGCTCAAGCAATATCCCAATCCAGCCCTTATCGCGCCGTAAATCGGGAGGAACAGGCAGTCCTGCCAGCGCCGCCAACTCACTGAGGCTGTAGCCTGCAAGCTGGTTTGCCTGGTACATCAGTTCTGCTTCGCTTTGGGGAGGGTGAGCAAGAGGTCGTAAAGGTTCCATGTGCTGCTTTTAGGTTGGTTAAAAAATAGACGCGGTTTTCCCCGCCTCGCTACAGAGTGTAGCGCGCTGTGGACGATATTTACAATTTGCTGATTTATAGGTGTTTTTAATTGGATTTTGTCAGCTATTTTTCCCGGGTAAACGGGTTTTCCAATTCTGGTCACTGACAATGAACAGGATCTTACACCAGGTTATCCACAGAAAACTGGGATAACCGGGAAAACTCCCGACTACTGTTTCCATTTACAGCCTTGACGGCAGGGTTTTTTGCCGTTCCCTGACGAATTGTGACTAACTTATTGGCACAATCTGTGGATAAAAACGACGTTGTTCGATCTTTCATCAACGCGTCGATCCTGACTGTGACTAACATCACATTACATAACCTGACAGAGTAAAAAGTGCGTATAAATTACTGAAATTTAATGGATTAATCATTGTGTTTTGTTTTGATAAAAATCGCAGTGACGGAGTTTTCCCGTACTCATACGTCACTTTTTCACAGCGATATCCACAGAAAAAGTGAATAAAACCGCCTGCGAAACACCTCAACTGTTTATAACTGCGGTTACTTTTGTGAATTATTCAATTGTTATACCGTTCGCATCCCACAAAGAGAGTGGTTTACCGGCTTACGCGAGTGTGAAACAATCGCTCTTATTCAGTTTTTTTTGAGGTAGTCCCGTGATCGACGATGATGGCTACCGCCCAAATGTTGGTATTGTCATTTGTAACCGGCAGGGTCAGGTGATGTGGGCCAGGCGTTTTGGTCAACATTCCTGGCAGTTTCCTCAGGGGGGAATCAACCCGGGCGAATCGGCTGAACAGGCGATGTATCGGGAATTGTATGAAGAGGTGGGACTGCATCGCAAAGATGTGCGTCTGATTGCTTCAACCCGAAACTGGCTGCGTTACAAATTACCGAAGCGTTTGGTGCGTTGGGACACAAAGCCGGTTTGCATCGGCCAGAAACAAAAGTGGTTTCTGTTGCAATTAACGGGCAGCGACAACGATATCAATCTGCAAACCAGCGGCACGCCTGAATTTGACGGCTGGCGCTGGGTAAGTTTCTGGTATCCGGTTCGCCAGGTTGTTTCGTTCAAGCGCGATGTCTATCGCCGCGTGATGAAAGAGTTTGCCAGTACCGTTATGCCGCTACAGGAGCCTGCGCCTGTGCGAAATGCTTCCTCCGGTTGGCGCCGAAAACGAGGTTAGTCACGCGTAATATGCTCACCCTGCTGCGAGAAATTGTCGAAAAGGTTGCCAGTGCGCCGCGCCTGAATGAGGCGCTGCGTATTCTGGTTGATGACATCTGCCAGGCGATGGATACCGAGGTCTGCTCTGTTTACCTCGCCGACCACGAGCGGTGCTGTTATTACCTGATGGCGACCCGCGGCCTGAAAAAACCGCGCAACCGTACGGTAACGCTCGCCTTTGATGAAGGGCTGGTCGGCCTTGTTGGCCGACTGGCAGAACCCATCAACCTCGCCGACGCGCAAAAACATCCCAGCTTCAAATACATTCCCGCCGTTAAAGAAGATCATTTCCGCTCTTTCCTGGGCGTGCCAATTATTCAGCGCCGCCAGTTGCTGGGTGTGCTGGTGGTTCAGCAGCGTCAGCTGCGCCAGTTTGATGAAAGTGAAGAGTCTTTTCTTGTCACGCTGGCAACCCAGATGGCGGCTATTCTGTCCCAGTCCCAGCTGACTGCGCTATTTGGTCAGTACCGACAAACGCGTATCCGCGCGCTGGCTGCTGCACCGGGTGTGGCGGTGGCCGAAGGCTGGATGGACGCGACACTTCCCCTCATGGAGCAGGTGACAGAGGCCTCAACCCTGAACACGGCGCAGGAACGTGAGCGACTGGCGACGGCGCTGGAAGACGCCGCAGCAGAATTCCGGCGCTTCAGTAAGCGTTTTGCCGCGGGGGCGCAAAAAGAGACGGCGGCGATTTTTGACCTCTATTCACACCTGTTGATGGACGCACGCCTGCGTCGCGAACTGTATGCTGAAGTCGATAAGGGCTGCGTGGCTGAATGGGCAGTCAAAAAGGTCATTGAGAAATTTGCTGCCCAGTTTGCCGCACTCAGCGATGGTTATCTTAAAGAGCGAGCCGGCGATCTGCGTGCATTGGGCCAGCGCCTGCTGTTCCACCTCGACGATACCATTCTGAGTCCAAACAGTTGGCCACATCGCTTTGTACTGGTTGCCGACGAACTCTCTGCGGCAACCCTTGCGGAGTTGCCGACGGACAGGCTGGCGGGCGTGGTCGTGCGCGACGGTGCGGCCAACTCGCACGCGGCCATTATGGTGCGCGCAATGGGCATTCCCACCGTGATGGGAGCCGATATTCAGCCGGTGATGTTGCAAGGGCGCATGCTGGTGGTGGACGGCTATCGCGGCGAAGTGCTGGTTGACCCTGAAGCGGTGCTGCTTGCCGAATACCAGCGGCTGATTAACGAAGAAGATGCGCTCAGCAAGCTGGCTGAAGGTGAGGCCGAACAGCCTGCGCAGCTCAAAAGCGGTGAGCGCATACAGGTGCTGCTCAATGCAGGCCTTAGCCCGGAGCATGAGCAAAAGCTTGGGGCGTACATTGACGGCATAGGCCTGTATCGCACTGAAATTCCGTTTATGCTGCAAAGTGGTTTTCCGTCAGAAGAAGAGCAGGTGGCGCAATACCAGGGCATGTTGCAGATGTTCCACGACAAGCCGGTGACGCTGCGCACGCTCGATGTGGGCGCAGACAAGCAACTGCCTTACATGCCAATTAGCGAAGAAAACCCCTGTCTTGGCTGGCGTGGTATCCGCATTACGCTCGATCAGCCAGAGATCTTTCTGGTCCAGGTGCGTGCGATGCTGCGTGCCAACGCCGCGACCGGCAACCTCGGCATTTTGCTGCCGATGATAACCAGCCTTGATGAAGTGGACGAGGCGCGCCGCCTTATCGATAGGGCCCGCCAGGAAGTCGAGGAGGAGCTGGGTTACGCTATCCCGATGCCGCGTATCGGTGTGATGATCGAAGTGCCGTCGATGATCTTTATGCTCCCACAGCTAAAAGGGCGTGTGGATTTCATCTCGGTTGGCTCTAACGACTTAACTCAGTATCTGCTGGCGGTTGACAGAAATAACACGCGTGTTGCCGGGCTGTATGACAGCCTGCATCCCGCCATGCTGCGTGCGCTACACGCCATTGCCCAGACAGCCGTGGCGCTTGATATTGAACTCGGGCTGTGTGGCGAAATGGCGGGCGATCCGATGTGTGTGGCGCTGCTAACCGGCATGGGTTATCGCCATCTCTCCATGAACGGGCGCTCGGTTGCACGCGTCAAATATCTGCTGCGCCATATTGATTATGCTGATGCGTGTGATTTGGCCCAGCGTTGTCTGGAATTGCAGATGTCGGCAGAAGTGCGCCACCAGGTTGCGGCATTTATGGAGCGGCGTGGCATGGGTGGGCTTATCCGCGGCGGGCGCTAGGCACGCGGCTTTGACACTGGCTAATTACATTTCTTTTACATCTTCACATCGGCATCACTCGCGCGCTTTGTGCTATTATCCGCTGCTTTGGGAGCGCGCCCTCAGGCGTGCAGCGTAACGCCCGTCGGCTCTCGCGGCGGGGTAACAATGCTTTATGGTGACAGATGAACAGTGGCTATCTGCGTTTTCCCGAGTTTGACCCGGTTATTTTTTCAATAGGCCCGGTTTCGCTTCACTGGTACGGACTGATGTACCTTGTGGGTTTTGTTTTTGCCATGTGGCTTGCTACGCGTCGGGCCAACCGCCCGGGCAGCGGCTGGACCAAAAACGAAGTCGAAAACCTGCTGTACGCGGGTTTCCTCGGTGTGTTTCTCGGTGGCCGCATTGGCTATGTACTGTTTTATAACTTCCCGCTTTTCCTGGACGATCCGCTGTATCTGTTCCGGGTCTGGGACGGAGGCATGTCGTTCCACGGCGGCCTGATAGGTGTTATCTGTGTCATGCTTATCTTTGCACGTCGCACCAAACGCACCTTCTTCCAGGTTTCTGACTTTATCGCTCCGCTTATTCCATTTGGTCTCGGGGCCGGACGTTTGGGTAACTTCATCAACGGCGAACTGTGGGGGCGTGTTGACCCAGGCTTTCGTTTCACCATGCTGTTCCCCAACTCGCGCACGGAAGACTTAGATCTGCTGCAAAGCCATCCTGAGTGGCAGTCGCTGTTTGACACCTACGGCTCACTGCCGCGCCACATGTCCCAGCTCTATGAAATGGTGCTCGAAGGGATTGTGCTGTTCATTATCCTCAACCTTTTTATTCGCAAGCCTCGTCCGACCGGCGCGGTTTCAGGCCTGTTCCTGATTGGCTACGGCGCGTTTCGCATCATTGTTGAGTTTTTCCGCCAGCCGGATGCACAGTTTACCGGCACCTGGGTGCAGTACATCAGCATGGGGCAAATCCTCTCTGTGCCGATGATTGTGGCCGGCATTGCCATGATGGCCTGGGCGTATCGCCGCCCTAAGCCGCAGATTTCGTGAGGAAGTAATGAAACAGTACCTTGATTTA
Source organism: Enterobacteriaceae bacterium 4M9 (assembly GCA_010092695.1). Taxonomy (GTDB): domain Bacteria; phylum Pseudomonadota; class Gammaproteobacteria; order Enterobacterales; family Enterobacteriaceae; genus Tenebrionibacter. The sequence goes on from JAADJJ010000001.1 coordinate 1,346,781, forward strand.
ATGGCTAAAGTGCTGGCCGAGGGGACGCCGAAAGACGACCGCACCGGTACCGGCACGTTATCCATCTTTGGTCACCAGATGCGCTTTAATTTGCGTGAAGGGTTTCCGCTGGTGACCACCAAACGCTGCCATCTGCGCTCTATCATTCATGAACTGCTGTGGTTCCTCAAAGGCGACACCAACATCGCTTACCTGCGTGAAAACAACGTCACTATCTGGGACGAGTGGGCCGATGAAAACGGTGACCTCGGGCCGGTATATGGCAAACAGTGGCGTTCCTGGGGCGCGCCAGACGGTAAGCACATCGACCAGATTGCGAAGGTGCTGGAACAGCTGAAAAGCGATCCGGACTCGCGCCGTATTATTGTTTCAGCGTGGAACGTGGGTGAACTGGACCAAATGGCGCTGGCTCCGTGCCATGCGTTTTTCCAGTTTTACGTGGCAGATGGTCGCTTATCTTGCCAGCTTTACCAGCGCTCTTGTGACATATTCCTCGGTCTGCCGTTTAACATTGCCAGCTATGCGCTACTGGTGCATATGATGGCGCAGCAGTGTGACCTGGAAGTGGGGGATTTTGTCTGGACCGGGGGCGATACGCACCTGTACAGCAACCACCTGGAGCAAACCCGTCTTCAGTTAACCCGCGAGCCGCGCCCGCTGCCCAGGCTGGTGATTAAACGTAAACCGGCGTCGTTGTTTGACTACCGCTTCGAAGACTTCGAAATAGAAGGCTACGATCCGCATCCGGCCATCAAAGCGCCGGTCGCGATTTAAGCCTTACGCTAACGGCACCTTCGGGTGCCGTTTTTCATTACCGCTTCCGGTATGTTTGCAACAGGCTGCAACCGCTGCGGGTTTCTCCCGTAGCGTCTCGTAAGCTGCGTTTTTCCTGCTGGAATGCGCACGCCAGTACGCCACACTGCTGCCATGAACAACAAACAGCGAGGCTACAGCCTCATGGAACTTATTGTGGTGATGGCTATGGTGCTGGTGCTCAGTAGCGCCGGGTTACACGGCTGGCGGCAGTGGCAGCAACATCAACGTCTGGTACAAAGTTCGCGTCTTCTGCTGGCGTGGCTGCAACAGCAGCGTGATGAGGCAAATGCCTTTAACCGCGACAGCCTTATTAGGGTAGTGCATGAGGGCACTCACTGGTGCCTGAGCGGTGAGGCGCCGCAGCCAGAGACCTGCCGAGCAGGTGGGCGGCAGGTGTGGCGGCCTCAATGGCCGGACATTACGCTTGCGGAAATCACTACCGGTCTGACGTTCTTTGGTTTGCGCAATACCGCAAGGCCGGGGCGAATTACGCTTGAGAACCCGAGCGGGCGTTGGCGAGCCGTAATATCGGTCTGGGGGCGCATTCGCCTGTGCCATGTGGGGGAGCCAGGATGCCAGTGATGCACGGCTTTACTTTACCTGAGGCGCTGCTGGCGGTGGCGATTGGCAGCATGGTGTTGCTGGCGGGCAGCCGCCTGCTGCCCGTGTTACAGCTGGCAACGCTGCGTGAGGCGCAGGTTCAGAACCTTGAAGCCGAACTGTGGCGGCAGGTGTTTACGGTGGGTAAAACGCTACAGCGCGCAGGCTATTGCCGAAGTGAATGTACTCTGGAAGGGTTAAGGTTGCTCGATAGCGGGCGCTGCGTCATCGTCTCTCGCGAACTGGCCCCGGGCACAGGGACCGAACAGGTAGGTTTTCGGCTAAGAGGCGGGGCGCTGGAGACCTTCAGCGGTAGCGTGAACTGTGAAAGCGGTGGTTGGGAAAGAATGACTGACCCGGCCAGCCTGCGGGTCGAGCAGTTTCAGGTTCAGCGCGAGAGCCGTGGCGTGTTTGCACCGCGTCTGACCATTACGCTGCGTGCACAGGCGTTGAATGCGGGTGCCAGAGTGCAGCAACTGGTGCACAGCGTTAGCGGGTTTAATCTGTGAAGCACCAGCGTGGAGGGGCAACGCTGGCCGCTGTCATGGTGCTGATTCTCTCCGGCATACTGTTACTGTATGGGCTGGGACAGCTTTTTGAACTGCGTATGCCCGCCGTTGCCGGAGAAATTCGCCGCATCCGTGCAACCACAGAGGCACACAGCGCGCTGGCGTGGGGTACGACGCAGCGCTGGCAACCGCAGGCACACTGGCAGTGCCGACCAGCGCGCGGGGGTGGGCAGGCCTGTCTGCGCCAGCTGGAGCGTGGGTTGCTGTTGCTTGGGCAGGATGAAACGGGCCTGCTACGCTTCTGGCAGCGAGCCACGTTGAGTGAGGGAAAGGTGGTCCTGAGCCCGCGTAGCTGGAGCGATTACTGCCCGCTGACGACAGGTGCGGAGTGTGTGCCGTGAAAGGCCGCATGTGCGGTTTCAGTCTGCCGGAAACGCTGCTGGCCCTTTTACTGTTGGCTGTGGTGACCAGCGGGCTGGCAAACTGGCAGCGTGCACTGGCACAGGGGCTACGGGTGCAAAGCCAGACGTTACAGTTGTGGCGAATGCTCGAGCAGCAAAGCGACATTACGCCCGTGCAACAGGCGCAGCAGCAGATAACGCGAAGCGAGACATCGCATGACGGATGTGTCAGCATCACGGTCACGCTGACCGGGTTGCAGGGCCACAGAGGCCAACTTCACCGCTTACACTGCCCGCTAAAATAGCCGCGCCTGGGTGCCAGATTCAACGTACTCAATGGCTGATGCAGGTGCAGGCCTTAGCGGTTACGCCGGTCAATTATCAGAAACGTCGCCAGACATCTCAGGTTTTAAGAGGACGTGTTTATGTTGCGGGTGTATCACTCCAACCGGCTGGACGTGCTGGAAGAAATTATGGAGTTCATTGTGGAGCGCCAGCCGCTGGACGATCCCTTTGAACCAGAAAAGGTGCTGGTGCAAAGCGTGGGCATGTCACAGTGGCTGCAAATGACGCTGGCGCAGCGCTTTGGTATTGCCGCTAACGTGGAGTTTCCGCTGCCTTCAAGTTTTATCTGGGACATGTTCGTGCGCGTGCTGCCGGGTATCCCTAAAGAAAGCGCCTTCAGCAAAAGCAGCATGACCTGGAAACTGATGAGCCTGTTGCCGCAGTGCCTTGATAAGCCAGAGTTTGAAACTCTACGTGTGTATCTGGCCGAAGACAGCGACGACCGTAAGCTGTTTCAGTTAGCAAGCCGGGTGGCAGACTTGTTTGACCAGTATCTGGTGTATCGCCCGCAGTGGCTTTTACGCTGGGAAGCGGGCGAGCAGGTGGATGACTTAAGCGACGTACAGCACTGGCAGGCGACGCTGTGGCGCGAGCTTAATACACTGACTGACAGGCTGGGCCAGCCGCGCTGGCACCGTGCCAACCTCTATAGCCGGTTTATTCGTGCGCTGGAAGAGGCTGATACCTGCCCGCCAGGCCTGCCGCCGCGCATCTTCATTTGCGGGATCTCTGCGCTACCGCCGGTTTATCTGCACGCACTCCAGGCGCTGGGCCGCCATATTGATGTTCATCTGCTGTTCACTAATCCGTGTCGTTATTACTGGGGCGATATTAAAGACCCCGCTTTTCTGGCGCGCCTGATGAGCAAGCAGCGGCGTAAACACAACGCAGGGCATACGCTGGCGCTATTTAAAGAAAACGCGGATGTTCCGGGGTTGTTTAATGACGCGGGTGAGCAGGCGGTGGGCAATCCGCTGCTGGCCTCCTGGGGAAAACTTGGGCGGGACTATAGCTTTCTGCTCTCTGAGCTTGAGCGTGTTGAAGACGTCGATGTGTTTGTGGACGTGCCTGACGATAACCTGTTGCACCGCTTACAGGGCGACCTGCTTGAGCTACAGGACCGTGAGGTTGCCGGGCTGACTGAAGCTGAGTTTATGCGCAGCGACAATAAACGTCTGCTCGCACCTGACGATCGCAGCGTGACCGTGCACGTGTGCCACAGCCCGCAGCGCGAGGTGGAGGTGCTGCACGACCGGCTGCTGGCCATGCTTGAAGACGACCCAACGCTGACGCCACGCGATATTATCGTGATGGTGGCGGATATCGACAGCTACAGCCCGTTTATCCAGGCCGTGTTTGGTAGCGTGAGTGACGAACGGCGGCTGCCGTTCGCCATCTCTGACCGCCGGGCACGTCAGGCGCACCCGGCAATTCAGGCCTTTATCACACTGCTGGGATTACCGGACAGCCGGTTTATTTCAGAAGACGTGCTGGCGCTACTTGAAGTACCTGCGCTGGCGGCGCGCTTTGAGATTGATGAAGAAGGGCTGCGCTACCTGCGCCAGTGGGTGAGCGAATCCGGCGTGCGCTGGGGGCTTGATGACAACAACGTGCGCGACATGGACCTGCCGGTGACCGGCCAGCATACGTGGCGTTTTGGCCTGATGCGCATGTTGCTGGGCTACGCGATGCAAAGTGACGCTGGCGAGTGGCAGGATGTGTTGCCCTATGACGAATCCAGTGGCCTGATTGCCGCTCTGGTGGGGCATCTTGCGGATTTACTGGCCGAGCTTAACCGCTGGCGCGCCGAGCTTTCGCAGCCAAGGGCTCTGGACGAATGGCTGACGTTATGCCGGGAAATGCTGAACGCCTTTTTCCTGCCGGATGCCGATACTGAAGCCGCGCTCACGCTGATTGAGCAGCAGTGGCAGACCGTTATCAGCCAGGGGCTGGAGGCTGACTATCGTACAGCCGTGCCGCTGCGGCTTTTGCGCGACGAACTGGCCTCTCGCTTAGACCAGGAGCGCATCAGCCAGCGTTTTCTGGCCGGGCCGGTCAACTTTTGTACTCTGATGCCGATGCGTTCTATTCCTTTTCGCGTGGTGTGTCTGCTGGGAATGAACGACGGCGTCTACCCGCGCGTGCTGCCGCCGCTGGGTTTTGATCTCATGAGTGAAAAACCGGTGCGTGGCGATCGCAGCCGCCGTGACGATGATCGTTACCTGTTTCTTGAAGCGCTGATCTCTGCCCAGCAGTGTCTGTGGATTAGCTACATTGGCCGTTCGGTGCAGGACAACAGTGAAAAATTCCCGTCGGTGTTGGTTGAGGAGTTGGTGAACTACATTGCCCACAGCCATTATCTTGCGGGTGACGAGACCTGCAACAGCGATGAAAGCGCGCGGCGTGTGCTACGCCACATTATCTGCGAACACCCACGTACGCCGTTTGATGCCGCGAGATTCACCCCTGAAGCCGAATTTCAGAGCTACGCACGCGAATGGCTGCCTGCTGCCAGTGAGCAGGGTGAGGCGCAGCCTGATTTTATTCAGCCGCTGAGTGAGTTGCCGGTTGAGGAAATTTCTTTCGAGCAGTTACAACGTTTCTGGCGCCACCCGGTCAGAGCGTTTTTCCAGATGCGCCTGCGGGTTAATTTTGCCCAGGAAGACGCCGAATTACCGGACAGCGAACCGTTTACCCTGGACTCACTCAACCGCTTTCGCATGAACCAGCAGTTGCTCAATACGCTGGTGCACCAGCAGGACCCGGATGCGCTCTACCGGCGCTATCGCGCGGCCGGTGAGCTACCTTATGGCGCGTTTGGTGATATCTGGTGGGATACTCAGTGCGATGAAATGCGCACACTGGCGCAAAAGGTGCTGGAGGAGCGCCAGCCGGGTGAGAACCGGGAAATCAATTTACTGCTGGACGGCGTGCGGCTGACGGGCTGGCTGACTGACGTACAGCCGGATGGCTTGCTGCGCTGGCGTCCTTCATTGCTGCGGGTGCCGCATGGTCTGCAATTGTGGCTTGAGCACCTGGTTTATTGTGCCAGTGGCGGTACCGGCGACAGCCGTCTGTTGGGTCGGCGCGATGGCGAGTGGCATTTCCCGGCGCTGACACGTGAAGAGGCGCAGGCCTTGCTTTCTGAGCTGGTGAAAGGCTACCGTCAGGGGCTGCGTGAGCCGCTGATTTTGCTGCCAGATAGCGGCGGAGCCTGGCTCAAGGCCTGCTATGACCCGCAGTCTGCCAGCATCCTTTGGGATGAAGATACGCAGCGTAAAGCGCGGGCAAAACTGGTGCAGACCTGGGAAGGTAACCAGACCGTAGGTGGCGAAGGCCAGGATATCTGGTTACAACGGCTTTGGCGAACGCTCGATGAGGATTATTATGATGCTATCGTGCGTGAAGCACAGCGCTGGCTGTTACCGCTATTTAGCCACCAGCGACCTGTATAAAAATTGCACACTTCGGGGCGGTGATTTATGATGCGCCACGTTCCCCGATAATAAGAAATACCGCAACGCGCCGTGCATATTGCGCGTATGTCGCCAGACAGTGGCGCAAGTTATTGATGATGTCAGGCCGTTCTACTATGAGGTTCGTGAATGCCTAATTGCAGCACCTGGTTTAAAGCCTTTTTCTTGATTTTTGCCCTCTGGGCGCCCTTAACTCAGGCAGACATGGGCTGGCAGCCTGTAGAGAAAACCATTCGTAAAAGTCAGCAAGACCCGCGTGCCTATGAGGCTGTCCGGCTGGATAACGGCATGGAAGTGTTGCTGGTTTCCGACCCGCAGGCGGTCAAATCACTGGCAGCCCTGGTGGTGCCGGTGGGTTCGCTACAGGACCCGGACAGCCAGCAGGGACTGGCGCACTATCTTGAGCACATGGTCCTGATGGGGTCAAAAAAATACCCTGACCCGGAGGGGCTGGCCGAGTTTTTGAAAAAGCACGGCGGCAGCCACAACGCCAGTACGGCGGCCTACCGCACGGCCTATTACCTTGAAGTAGAAAACGACGCCCTGGAACCCGCGGTGGACCGGCTGGCAGATGCCATCGCCGAGCCGAATCTTGCGCCGGAATACGCCGAGCGTGAACGCAACGCCGTGAACGCCGAGCTAACGCTGGCGCGTGCCCGTGACGGTATGCGCATGGCGCAGGTCAGTGCCGAAACCATCAACCCGGCGCACCCTGGCGCACGGTTTTCCGGCGGTAACCTGGAAACCCTGAGCGATAAGCCAGGCAGCAAGCTTCATGACGCACTGCTGGCGTTTCGCCAGCAATGGTACTCTGCCAATATCATGAAAGCGGTTATCTATGGCAACAAACCGCTGCCGGAACTGGCGCGCATTGCCGCTGCTACCTGGGGACGTGTGCCAAACCACAATATTAAGGCGCCGGAAATTACCGTGCCGGTTGTCACCGACGCCCAGAAAGGGCAAATCATTCATTACGTGCCGGTGCTACCGCGCAAAGTGGTACGTGTTGAATTCCGCATTGATAACAATAGCGATAAGTTTCGCAGCAAAAGCGATGAGCTTATCGGCTACCTGATTGGCAACCGCAGTGCCGACACGCTCTCTGACTGGCTGCAAAAGCAGGGGCTGGCAGAAAGCATTAATGCCAGTTCTGACCCTATGGTCGCGGGCAACGGCGGCGTATTTGTCATCTCTGTTTCCCTCACCGACAAAGGCCTGGCCCAGCGCGACCGCGTTGTGGCGGCAATTTTTAATTACCTGAAGCTGCTGCGTGAAAAGGGTGTGGATAAGCGCTACTTCGATGAGTTGTCGCATGTTCTGGACCTGGATTTCCGCTACCCGACGATTACCCGCGATATGGATTATGTGGAGTGGCTGGCTGACACCATGCTGCGTGTGCCGGTCGAGCATACGCTGGACGCGGTAAATATCGCTGACAAATATGATGCGAAGGAAATCCAGGAGCGGCTGGCTATGATGACGCCGCAGAATGCGCGTATCTGGTATATCAGCCCCGACGAGCCGCACAACAAAACCGCCTATTTTGTTGACGCCCCTTATCAGGTAGAAAACATCACGGCGGCAATGCGGGATAAGTGGCACGGCGAGGCGCAGAATATTCGTTTACAACTGCCCGCGCTCAATCCGTACATCCCGGATAACTTCTCGCTGATTAAGCCCGATAAGGACTATAAACACCCAGAACTGTTGGTGGATGAACCAGGGCTGCGTGCGCTGTATATGCCGAGTGCGCGTTTTGCCAGTGAGCCGCGTGCCGATATCACCGCCATTCTGCGCAATACAAAGGCGATGGACAGCGCCAGAAATCAGGTGCTGTTCGCGCTCAATGACTATATGGCGGGCATTGCGCTCGACGAACTGAGTAACCAGGCCTCTGTCGGTGGTATTTCGTTTTCCACTAATGCCAACAACGGGCTAATGGTGAGCGCCAGCGGTTATACCCAGCGCTTGCCGCAGCTTTTCAGCGAATTGATTGACGGCTATTTCAGCTACAAACCTGAGGCCGACTGGCTGGATCAGGCTAAATCCTGGTACACGCGTATGCTGGATTCCGCCGAAAAAGGCAAAGCCTATGAGCAGGCGATTATGCCAGTTCAAATGCTTTCTCAGGTGCCTTACTTCCAGCGCGCCGATCGCCGCGCCCAGCTTTCATCCATCACGCTTGATGAGGTGCTGCGCTATCGCGATATGCTGCGTCACAACGCCAAACCGGAGTTCCTGGTGCTGGGCAACATCACACCGCAGCAGGTGAAAACGCTGGCGGCGCAAACCCGCGATAAGCTTGATGCGAAAGGCGATGAGTGGTGTCGCACGAAAGATGTGCTGGTCAATAAAAAGCAGGGCATTCTGGTTGAGAAGCCGGGCACCAGCACGGATTCGGCGCTGGCGGCGGCGTTTGTGCCAATGGGTTATGATGAAACCACCAGTTCAGCACTTAGTTCGGTGCTGGCGCAGACCATTCAGCCCTGGTTTTATACGCAGTTGCGCACCCGCGAGCAGCTTGGTTATGCGGTGTTCTCCTTCCCGATGGCGGTAGGTCGCCAGTGGGGCATCGCCTTCCTGCTACAAAGCAGCGATAAACAGCCAGCGGCGCTGTGGGCGCGTTATCAGGCCTTCTTCCCGACTATCGAAAAACAACTGCGTGAGATGACGCCTGATGAATTCAGGCAGATAAAACAGGGCGTGATAGGCGAGATGATGCAGGCGCCACAAACGCTCAGTGAAGAAGCCGCACGCTTTAGCAAAGATTTTGGGCGCGCAAATCTGAAGTTCGATTCTCGCGATAAGGTGATTGCTGCCATCAAAACGCTCACGCAACAGCAGTTGGTGGATTTTTTCCACCAGGCTGTGATGGCGCAAAGCGGCATGTCTATTCTGTCGCAGGTTGCCGGTACCCAGGGCGGGAAAGTGCAGTACGCCAGCCCTAAGGGGTGGCAGCTTGAAAATGACATCAGTGCGCTACAGCAGTCCATGCCGCAGGTCACAGAGAAACCATGAGCGAGGCCGACGCCCAGTCGCTTGACCCGCTCAGTCTACCGCTTACGGGCGAGCGGCTAATTGAGGCATCTGCGGGCACAGGTAAAACCTTCACCATTGCTGCGCTTTACCTGCGTCTGCTGCTGGGGCTGGGAGGGGAGAGTGCCTTCCCGCGCTCCCTCGGCGTAGAAGAACTGCTGGTAGTGACCTTTACCGAAGCGGCGACCGAAGAGCTGCGCGGGCGCATCCGTGCACGAATTCACGAACTGCGTATCGCCTGCATTCGCGGGCGTACCGACGACCCGCTGTTAAAACGCCTGCTCGACGAGATCCCTGATTTGTCCCAGGCGGCACAGGTCCTTCTGCTGGCAGAGCGCCAGATGGACAACGCGGCCATATTTACCATTCACGGCTTCTGCCAGCGTATGCTTAGTCTGAATGCGTTTGAGTCCGGGATGCTGTTTGAGCAACGGCTGCTGGAAGATGAAAGCCAGTTGCGCCAGCAGGCGTGTGCAGATTTCTGGCGTCGCCATTGTTACCCACTCACACGCCCGGTCGCGCAGGCGGTGAGCGAAATGTGGTCCGGGCCGCAAGCGCTACTGCGTGAAATCTACGCCTGGTTGCAGGGGGAAGCGCCGCTGTTGCGCCAGCCACCGGATAAGGAAGAGACGCTGCAGCAACGTCATGACGCGATTGTCGCACGCATTGACGATATCAAAGCCCAGTGGCGCGCGGCTGCTCCAGAACTGGAGGCGATGATAGCGGCTTCCGGCGTTGATAAGCGCAGCTTCAGCAGCAAGAATCTGCCCACCTGGCTTGAGAAAGTGGGCGAATGGGCCGCGCTTGAGACCACCACTTACCAGCTGCCCGATGCGCTGGCGAAGTTCGCGCAATCCTTCCTTATCGAAAAAACCAAAAAGGGTGAACCGCCGCGCCACCCGCTGTTTGACGCTATCGACACGCTGTTGGCCGAGCCGCTTACGTTGCGCGATTTGGTCATCGCACGCGCGATTGTTGAGATTCGTGACAGCGTAGCGAAAGAGAAGCAGCGGCGCGGCGAGCTTGGTTTTGACGATATGCTGAGCCGCCTGGATATTGCGTTGCGCCAGCCCGGTGCCGAGCAGCTTGCAGCCGCCATTCGCCGACGTTTCCCGGTAGCAATGATTGACGAATTCCAGGATACCGACCCCCAGCAGTACCGCATCTTTCGCCGTATCTGGCTCAACCAGGTTGATACGGCGCTGCTGCTGATTGGGGATCCTAAGCAGGCGATTTACGCCTTTCGCGGTGCTGATATCTTCACCTACATGCGCGCACGCGCAGAGGTAAGCGCCCACTACACACTTGATACCAACTGGCGCTCGGCACCTGGCGTAGTCGCGAGCGTTAATGCGCTGTTTGCTCACCAGAACAACCCGTTTTTGTTTCGTCAGATCCCTTTTTTGCCGGTAAATCCGGCGCCACACAACGCTCACATGCGCTTTACCGTAGACGGTATTGCACAGAAGCCAGTTTCATTCTGGCTGGCGGCAGGCGAAGGGGCGAGCGTAAGTGATTACCAACAAACCATGGCAAACCGCTGCGCGAGGCAGATAAGAGACTGGCTGGAGGCCGGGCAGCGTGGTTCGGCGCTGCTGTGGCGCGGTGAGTCAGCGCGCCCGGTACAGGCGAGTGATATCACCATTCTGGTGCGCAGCCGTGGTGAGGCAGCCGTGGTGCGTGAAGCGCTGACGACACTGAATATCCCCTCTGTGTATCTCTCTAACCGTGACAGCGTGTTTGCCACCCAGGAAGCGCGCGAGCTTTTATGGTTGTTGCAGGCGGTGCTGGCTCCCGGCCAGGAAAGCGCGCTGCGCAGCGCGATGGCAACCAGCATTCTTGGCCTGGATGCGCAGGCATTAGATGCGCTTAACCAGGATGAAGTGGCCTGGGACGCGCTGGTTGAAGAGTTTGACGGTTACCGCCAGCGTTGGTTACGGCGCGGAGTGATGCCCATGATCCGCGAGATGATGGCAACGCGCGGCGTAGCTGAAAGCTTGCTCGCCTCCCCAGGCGGTGAGCGTCGCCTGACGGATGTGCTGCACCTGAGTGAGTTATTACAGGAGGCAGCAGCAAGCCTCGACAGCGAGCATGCGCTGGTGCGCTGGCTGGCGCAAAACATCGCCGAGCCGGACAGTAACGCCTCTTCTCAGCAGTTGCGCCTGGAAAGCGACAGGCACCTGGTGCAGGTGGTGACCATCCATAAATCGAAAGGGCTGGAGTACTCGCTGGTTTGTCTGCCCTTCATCGCCAGCTTCCGGGCGCAAAAGCAGGCGCTTTATCATGACCGAAGCACTTTTGAAACGCTGCTCGATCTCAGTAACGATGCCGAAAGCCTTGGACTTGCCGAAGAAGAACGTCTGGCAGAAGACCTGCGTTTGCTTTACGTGGCACTGACTCGTGCTATCTGGCACGTGAGTGTCGGCATTGCGCCGCTGTTTCGCGGCAGTCGGACAAAGAAAGGTGAAACGGATTTGCATCTGAGCGCCATTGGCTGGCTGCTCCAGCGCGGTGAAGCGCTGGAGGCTGCCCGACTGCACGAGACGCTGGTGCATTTTTGCGGTGACGATATGCTGCTGGAGGTGGTCGAGTCAGACGATGACCATCGCCCCTGGGCGCCAACACTTGCCCCGACACGCTCCCTGGCCGCACGCGTCATGGCACAACCGCTGCGCGATGACTGGCGAGTGACCAGCTACTCTGGTTTACAGCGCCACGGCGGCGGTACGGCGCAGGACTTGCTGCCCCGGCTGGATATTGACGCAGCGGGGGCAGGCGAAAGCTTAAGTGAACCCTCGCTTACGCCGCATACCTTCCCACGCGGCGCTTCGCCGGGAACGTTTTTGCACAGCTTATTTGAGCAACTGGAGTTTACGCAGCCGGTTGATGCGCACTGGATGACCGAGCAGCTTCAGCTGGGTGGTTTTGATGAGGCCTGGCAGCCGACGCTGAGTGCCTGGTTAAACCAGATTCTGGCAACACCGCTTAACGACAGCGGTGTGTCGCTTGGCAAGCTCAGTGCCAAAGACCGACAGGTAGAGATGGCGTTTTACCTGCCGATAGACGCCATGCTGTCACCGCAGGCTGTGGACGCGCTTACCCACCGCTACGACCCGTTGTCGGCACAGTGCCCGCCGCTGGATTTTCATCGCCTGCGCGGCATGCTTAAAGGCTTTATCGACCTGGTGTTCCGCTGGCAGGGGCGCTACTACCTGCTGGATTATAAATCCAACTGGCTGGGCGAAGGCAGCGAGGCCTACACGCCAGCGGCGATGGAAAAAGCCATGTGTCAGCATCGTTATGACCTGCAATACCAGCTTTACAGCCTGGCGCTGCACCGTTATTTGCGCCATCGCATTACGGATTACGACTACGAGCACCATTTTGGCGGTGTCATCTACCTGTTTTTACGCGGCGTTGAAGGCAACGGCTCCGGGCAGGGGATCTTCAGTACGCGCCCCGACCCGGCGTTGATTGCCGGGCTGGATACGCTGTTTGCAGGCGAAGGGGAGCCGACCGTATGACAATGACTGCATTACTGGAACAGGCAGTGGCGCACAAGCTGTTGCGCCCGCTTGACGTTCGCTTTGCTCTGACATTGGTGAGCGAAGAGGTTCCCGCCGCCGTGCTTGCCGCTGCGCTACTGAGCCGTGATGCCGGAGAAGGGCACGTGTGCCTGCCGCTGGCGCGCCTGGTGCCAGCGTGTTGTTTTCCGGCTCGCCATGAGGCGCTGGCGCATGCGCTGTTTGCGGCGGCGGGTGCGCCTCAGTGCTGGCGCGATGTGCTGCTGAGCTCGTCGGCCATCAGCGAAGGCGAGGGGGCAACACCGATAAAACTGGTTGGTGAGCGCCTGTATCTCAACCGTATGTGGTGCAACGAGCAGACGGTGGCGGCATTCTTTCGAGATGAGAACCGCGCTATTGAGCATGATGAAGCGCAGTTGCGCACCGTGCTTGACGGTTTGTTTGCGCCCGTTGAGGGTGTTGACTGGCAAAAAGTGGCTGCCGCAGTAGCGTTGACGCGCCGTATCGCCGTGATTTCTGGAGGGCCGGGCACCGGCAAAACTACCACGGTGGCAAAATTGTTAGCCGCCCTGGTGCAGCTTGAGGAAGAAAATCAGCCGCGGATTCGGCTTGCTGCACCAACGGGGAAAGCGGCAGCGCGACTAACGGAATCGTTGGGAGGAGCGCTGGCGCGCCTGCCGCTGACGGACGGGCAAAAAGCGCTGCTGCCGGAAGATGCCTGTACGCTACATCGTCTGCTGGGTGTGCAGCCGGGTAGCCAGCGCCTGCGTTATCACGCTGACAACCCGCTGCATCTTGATGTGTTGGTGGTCGATGAAGCATCCATGGTAGACCTGCCGATGATGGCGCGCCTGGTAGCGGCATTACCGACGCGCGCGCGGATTATTTTTCTTGGCGACCGCGATCAGCTGGCCTCTGTGGAGGCGGGCGCGGTGCTGGGTGACATCTGTCAGTTTGTGAGCCAGGGCTACAGCCGCGAACGCGCAGCCGAGCTATCGCGCCTGACCGGTTGTGACGTTGAGGCGGGCGAAGAGGGCGGCGCACAACAGCTTCGCGATGGTCTGTGCCTGCTGCGTAAAAGCTACCGTTTTGGCAGCGATTCCGGCATCGGGCAACTGGCGGCGGCCGTCAACCGCAGCGATACGCGCCAGGCACTGGCGTTATGTCGTGCGTCGTTTGATGATATTGCCAGTCATTCAATGAGTGACCAGGCAGATTACGCTGCAATGATTGAGGGCGCGCAGCAGGGCTATGCGCGTTATCTTGAACTGGTACGCCAGCCTGATGGCGAGCCTTTGCAGGTACTGCGTGCATTTGGTGACTATCAATTGCTGTGCGCACTGCGCGAAGGGCCGTTTGGCGTGAGCGGGCTTAACGAGCGACTTGAGCAGGCGCTGATGCAGCGCCGCCTGATCTCGCGCCCTGACAGCCTGTCGCGCTGGTATCACGGGCGACCGGTCATGATCACGCGCAACGACAGCGCGCTGGGCCTGTTTAACGGCGATATCGGTATTGCGCTGCGCCAGCGTGATGAACTGCGGGTGTGGTTCCCAATGCCTGACGGGACGCTTAAGTCCGTGCAGCCGAGCCGCCTGCCGGAGCATGAAACAGCGTGGGCGATGACCGTGCATAAATCTCAGGGCTCGGAGTTCGAGCACGCGGCGCTGGTGTTGCCCGGTGAGTTTGCCCCGCTGATTACCCGTGAGTTGGTGTATACCGCGATTACCCGTGCGCGTAAGCAGCTTTCGCTTTACGCGCAACCGCGCGTGCTGGAACTGGCGATTGCCACCGGTACAGAGCGCCGCAGCGGGCTATCAGCGCTTTTTGCGGGTGTGATGGACGCTATTGAGTAGGACTAAACACGACGCAGGCGTGCAGGGTTTGTCGGTTATCATAGTGTCAGGACAGAGGTCAGTAGACGTGGTTATGATGGCCGAGGCTGGGAAGCGTAGCGTAGAGTGCTTCCGGAAAATTGGTTGAGATAGACACACAGCCCGGTGAACGGGCTGTGTGTGCTTTGGGCGGGTAGCCAGAAGCCAGGGGTGTAGCGGCATGTAACCGCCATCGCGCCCTGACCTGCTGGCATTTGCTTAGCTCAAATCTGCCATCAGCACCTTCGAGCGGCGCTGGTAGTTGTACATCTGTTTTTTACTTTCCGGCAGTAACTCGACATCCACCGGCATAAATCCGCGCTCCTGGAACCAGTGAATGCTGCGCGTGGTGAGCACAAACAGGCGCGTCAGCCCCATCTGCTTTGCCTGTGCAGCGATGCGGTTAAGCAGTTCTTCACCGCGCGACGAACTGCGGTAGTCCGGATGCACCGCCACGCAGGCCATTTCACCAATCTTCTCCTCGGCAAAAGGATACAGCGCGGCGCAGGCGATAGTCAGGTTATCGCGCTCGATAATGGTGAACTTATCAATTTCCATTTCCAGCTGCTCGCGTGAGCGGCGCACCAGAATGCCCTGCTGCTCCAGCGGGCGAATCAACTCCAGAATGCCGCCAATATCGTTGATTGTTGCGCGGCGAATCTGCTCGGCGCTTTCCATCACAATCTGGGTACCGATGCCGTCGCGCGAGAACAGTTCCTGGAGCAGTGCGCCGTCTTCGCGGTAGCTGATAAGGTGGCAGCGACGCACGCCGCTGCGACAGGCTTTCACTGCACCGCGTAAAAAGCGCACCGTACCCGAATGGTAATCACCCTCGGCTTCAAGCTCTTCCACACGCTGCTGGGCATCATTTGGGAACAACTCGGAAACGATATTGCCTTCGGCGTTGATAACGCCCTGTGAGGAGCAAAAGCCAATCATCTTTTCAGCACGCAGTTTTGCGGCAAGCTGGGTGGCGATTTCTTCTGAGGTGAGGTTGAAGCTTTCACCGGTGACCGACACCGCGACCGGCCCCAGCAGCACAATAGCGCCGCTGTCGAGCTGGCGGTTAATCGCCTCTTCGTCGATACGGCGGATGCGCCCGCTGTGGCAATAGTCCACGCCATCGTCCACGCCCAGCGGCTGGGAAATAATAAAGTTACCGCTTACTACGTTAATGTGCGCACCCTGAAGTGGGGTATTGCTAAGGCTCATTGACAGGCGAGCGGTAATTTCCAGCTGTAGCATACCGGCGGCCTGCTTAACCAGTTCCAGCGCTCTGGCATCGGTGACGCGGGTGTGCTTGTGATAAATGGGTTCACAGTGGTGCTCAGCGAGGTTAGCGTCAATCTGTGGACGTGCGCCATACACAACAACAAGGCGAATGCCCAGACTGTGTAAAAGTCCTATGTCATTGACAATACTTGAGAAGTTTTCATCTTCTATCGCTTCGCCGCCTAACATAATGACAAACGTTTTGCCCCGGTGGGCGTTGATGTAGGGGACGGAGTGACGAAATCCTTCGACCAGCTCTGTTTTGCGCTCCTTAACCACGGCACTTCCTCGCTGCATTTTTATTCGTAATTAATGTATTTTTATTCTTTTCCGGTCGCGAGCGCAAGCGGCAATTTCACCTGTTTTTCACACAATAAGCGCATTTGTTATTGAATGTTTACCCTTCTATAGATGACAGTAGATAACGCTTTCGCTAAAGTTTTCGGCTAAGAATTTTTAAAACGTAGATATTGGTTCGCTATTTGCTCGGGAGAAGCATGTCGGGAGACCGTTTATTCAGCCGCCGCCGCTTGCTGCAGGGGGCGGGAGCCATGTGGCTGTTGAGCGTCAGCCCGCTGGGGTTTGCCGCAACAAGTCAGGTGATTGCCGTGCGCGTGTGGCCGGCGTCGGCCTACACGCGTGTGACGCTGGAGTCCAGCCGCGAGCTTAAATATCGCCAGTTTGCGCTCAGCAACCCGGAGCGCGTAGTGGTGGATATTGAGGGCGTGCAGCTTAATTCGGTGCTCAAAGGGCTGGACAACCTGGTGCGTGCCGACGATCCGTACATCAAATCCGCGCGCGTCGGGCAGTTTGACCCGCAAACCGTGCGCCTGGTGTTTGAGCTTCGCCAGAACGTGTCCCCGCATATGTTTGCGCTGGCGCCAGTGGCGGAATTTAAAGACCGCCTGGTGATGGACCTCTATCCGGCTAACGCGGCCAGCGAGCAGGACCCGTTGATGGCGCTGCTTGAAGATTACAATAAAGGCACGCTGGATAAGCAGAGCGTTCAGCAAAATCAGGGGCCGCAGCCGGGCAGGGCCGGGCGCGACAGGCCAGTCGTTATCATGCTTGACCCAGGCCACGGTGGTGAAGACCCCGGCGCCATTGGCAAATACAAAACCCATGAGAAAGACGTGGTGTTGCAGATTGCCCGCCGCCTGAAAGCGCTGATTGATAAAGAGTCCAATATGAAAGCGTATATGACGCGCAATGAGGACATCTTTATTCCCCTGGGCGTGCGCGTGGCGAAGGCGCGTAAGCAGCGAGCGGATCTGTTTGTCTCGATTCACGCCGATGCCTTTACCGACCGTTCGGCTCATGGCTCCTCAGTGTTTGCGCTGTCAACCAAAGGGGCGACCAGTACCGCGGCGAAGTATCTGGCACAAACCCAGAACGCCGCTGACCTGATTGGCGGCGTGGGAAAAAGCGGTGACCGCTATCTCGACCACACGATGTTCGATATGGTGCAGTCGTTGACCATTAACGACAGCCTGGCGTTTGGTAAAGCGGTGCTCACTCATATGGGTAACATCAACCGCTTGCATAAGCCGCGTGTGGAACAGGCGGGGTTTGCCGTACTCAAGGCACCGGATATCCCGTCAATTCTGGTTGAGACGGCGTTTATCAGCAATGTGGATGAAGAGCGCAAGCTGCGTACAGCGGCGTTTCAGCAGAAGGTGGCAGAATCAATTCTTAAAGGTATTCGCGCCTATTTTGCCAGTGATGCGATGCTGGCGCGGCGTGGATAGTCGAAAAGTATAAACAAGCGCCCTGCGGGGTAATGCTGGTCATTTAAGGTTTAGTGAGTGTTCCGTTCACTCGAAGCCCGGCAACAAATGAGATTTCATAAACGGTGAACGGGCAAAGAGGGCTACCGCAGCCCTCTTTGCAATCTCCGGCGGCCCCGCCAGGAAATCGCCGCTTCGCGGTGCGCTCCCCTCCCGGCCTTCAGCCTGCGGCCGGCTCCACGCAGCATCCATGCTGCGCATCGCCTCAGCCCGCCATCCCTGGCGGTCTGACCTTGTCTTCCGGACTTCCGGTTCGCCGATTTCAGCGGGGGTCAACAACCCCACACTGTATGCCCGAGTGTTTCAACAGCAACGTTGTCGCTGCGAGTTACGCTCACAGAATAAAAATGCTTAAGTGTGGCAGATATTACCCTGTGGGGCGTTTTTTTATGGGGGCTGGGAATCAGGCTGGGTATGAATGGAGGCCAGAAACAAAAAAACACCCGTCAGGGTGTTCATTTTGTATTGGTTGCGGGGGCCGGATTTGAACCGACGACCTTCGGGTTATGAGCCCGACGAGCTACCAGGCTGCTCCACCCCGCGTCCGTCTTTCTACATCTTGGTAGAAACTTTTCACATTGTTGCGCCCTCAGGCGACTTAATTGGTTGCGGGGGCCGGATTTGAACCGACGACCTTCGGGTTATGAGCCCGACGAGCTACCAGGCTGCTCCACCCCGCGTCCGTGGATGCGCACTATACTCTCCAGGAGATTTCATGCAACCCCTTTTTTACAATAAGTCAGTATTTTTGAAAATGACCGGTTAATAATCCATCGATAGCGTGGTTTTTGTGCAGAATCAGCGCCGTGCGTAGGTCTGTGCATTTAAATAAGCCGAGGCGTTTGCTATCTTGCCGCATCAAGCTGCGTTAACGAAAAGAAGAGAAGAGATGAAAGGACGTTGGGGCAAACGAGTTCTCACAGGCGCCATGCTGGTAATGCTGGCGGCCTGTTCATCTAAGCCGACCGACCGGGGTCAGCAATATAGTGATGGTAAATTCAACCAGCCTTTCTCGCTGGTTAACCAGCCGCATGCAATGGGCTCCCCCATCAACGCCGGTGACTACTCGCGCCAGGTTGGCGAAATTCGTAACGCCTCGCCGCGCTTGTACAACCGCCAGAGCAATGTGTACAGCGCCGTGCAGCAATGGCTGCGTGCCGGTGGTGATACCCGCACCCTGAGCCAGTTTGGGCTGGATGCCTGGCAGATGGAAGGCACAGATAACTATGGCAACGTACAGTTTACTGGCTACTACACGCCGGTGGTGCAGGCGCGCTATACCCGCCAGGGAGAATTCCAGTACCCGATTTATCGCATGCCGCCCAAAAGTGGCCGCCTGCCGTCACGCGCCGATATTTATGCTGGCGCACTGAGCGACAGCTACGTGCTGGCTTACAGCAACTCGCTAATCGATAACTTTATTATGGACGTGCAGGGCAGCGGTTATATCGACTTTGGCGATGGCCGTCCGCTCAACTTTTTCAGCTACGCCGGTAAAAACGGCCACGCCTACCGCAGCATTGGTAAGGTGCTTATCGATCGCGGTGAAGTGAAGCGTGAAGACATGTCGATGCAGGCGATTCGCCACTGGGCAGACACCCACAGTCCGGCTGAAGTGCGCGAACTGCTCGAGCAGAATCCGTCGTTTGTTTTCTTCCAGCCAAAGTCGTTTGCACCTGTAAAAGGGGCCAGCGCTGTACCGCTGATTGGCCGCGCGTCGGTCGCTTCCGACAGGAGCATCGTGCCTGCGGGTACCACCATTCTGGCAGAAGTGCCGCTTCTGGATAACAACGGCAAGTTTCGCGGTCAGTATGAGCTGCGCGTGATGGTGGCGCTGGATGTCGGCGGGGCAATCAAAGGCCAGCACTTTGATATTTACCAGGGCATCGGCCCGGAGGCTGGTCACCGCGCAGGATGGTATAATCACTACGGACGTGTCTGGGTGCTGAAACCGGCTCCTGGCGCGGGAAGTTCGCTGTTTACCAGCCTGTAACGTTAATATCAGGTTTGATTTCGCGGGCTGACTTGTCGGCCCGCTTTATTTTCTGAGGTTTTGTTTCATGGTAGTCAATCTTAGTGACGCCTGGCTCCAGCGCTTTGGCGGTACTGCCCGTCTTTACGGGCGCGATGCGCTGCAACTGTTTGCCGGGGCGCATGTTTGCGTGGTGGGCATTGGTGGCGTGGGCAGTTGGGCGGCAGAAGCGCTGGCGCGCACCGGTATTGGCGCGATTACGCTTATTGATATGGATGACGTGTGCGTCACCAATACTAACCGCCAGATTCATGCCCTGCGTGATAGTGTTGGTCAGGCTAAAGGCGAAGTTATGGCCGAGCGCATTCGCCTGATAAATCCGGAATGTCGCGTTAATGTGGTGGATGATTTCGTCACCGCCGATAACGTGGCGCAGTTGCTGGACCAGAACTTCAGCTATGTGATTGATGCTATCGACAGCGTGCGCCCCAAGGCCGCGCTGATTGCGTTTTGTCGGCGTAACAAAATTCCGCTGGTGACCACCGGCGGCGCGGGCGGGCAAATCGATCCCACACAGATTCAGGTCGCCGACCTGGCGAAAACCATTCAGGATCCGCTGGCGGCTAAGTTAAGAGAGCGGCTGAAAAGCGATTTTGGTGTGGTGAAAAACAGTAAAGGCAAGCTTGGCGTGGACTGCGTGTTCTCGACTGAAGCGCTGGTGTATCCGCAGGCAGACGGCTCGGTCTGTGCGGCGAAAAGCAGTGCCGAAGGGCCAAAGCGTATGGACTGTGCCTCTGGTTTTGGTGCGGCGACGATGGTCACCGCGACATTCGGCTTTGTGGCGGTGTCGCACATGCTGAAAAAGATGATGGCGAAAGGGGCGCGCGAGCGCGCCTGATGGTTTACTGCGCGGCTATCTGGCGCACGCGCTGTGCCAGTGCTGCCAGGCCCTGACTTCGTGAAGCGCTCAGTTCGCCACTTAAACCCAGTTCATCAAACAGCGTGAGCGGGTCATGCTGGCGCAGTTGCGCAGGTGTTTTACCTTCAATCGCGGTGAGCAGCACTGCGAGCAGGCCGCGCACAATGCGCCCTTCGCTGTCGCCATAGAAGTGCAGTCGCCGGTCATCGAGCATGGTGTGACCCAGCCAGACCCGGTTCTCACAGCCGCGTACCTCAATCTCCTCACGCTTTAGCGATTCCGGCAACGCAGGAAGCTGTTTACCGAGCAAAATCAGCTGACGATATTTATCTTCCCACTGCGTCAGCGGCGTGAAAATCGCGCGCAGGTCGTCGGCGCTAACGGTGCTACCAAACGGGTGGCCGGCCAGAAAAGTGCTTGTCATTATCAATCTCCCAGCAGTTCCAGCGCCCGGTCAACGGCCTGAATCAGGCACTCGACATCGTGCTGTGTGTTATAAGGCGCAAAGGAGGCGCGCAGCGTACCGCTAACGCCAAGCGCTGCCAGTAGCGGCTGCGCGCAGTGCTGGCCTGCGCGCAACGCTACCCCGGATTTCGCCAGTAGCGTCACCATATCGCCATGATGAACACCGGCAAAATCAAAGGCCAGCAGGCTGGAGTCCTGGCAGCGAAAGCTGCGAAAGCCGGGGCGTTTGGCCAGTTCATCTTCTGCAAGCGTTGCCAGTCCCCGGCTGTAATTCTCTGCCTGCACCATATCGTTACCGGCAAGCCATTCCAGCGCCGCGCTCAGGCCTGTCACGCCTGCAATATTGGGCGTGCCTGCTTCAAAACGGTACGGCGGGGGCTGCATACTGAAACCGTCAAAAGAGACTTCAGTAATCATTTTGCCGCCACCGAGCCACGGCGCCATCTCTGCCAGCAGCACCGCTTTACCGTAGAGTGCGCCAATGCCGGTCGGGCCATAGAGCTTGTGGCCGGAGAAGGTATAAAAATCGATATCGAGAGCCTGCACGTCAGGTGGGCAGTGCACCGCTCCTTGCGCGCCATCGACCACGACAATCACATCATGTGCATGGGCGAGCGTTATCGCACGCACAAGATCCGGGCAGCCGCCGGTCACGTTAGACATTTGCCCCAGCGCCAGCACGCGAGTGCGGGCATTGAGTAATGCAGGAAGCAATGACAAGTCAGGCAGTCTGTCAGCGCCAATGGGTAACTTCACCACTTTTGCGCCGGTCTGCTGCGCGACCATCAGCCACGGCACCAGGTTGGCGTGGTGCTCGGCTTCACTCACGATGATTTCATCGCAAGGCTTAAGGCGCGGGCGCGCCCAGCTTTGTGCCACGATGTTAATGGCTTCTGTTGCGCCACGTGTCCAGACGATTTCTTCGGTGCTGGCGGCGTTGAGCAGGCGAGCAACCGCCTCGCGTGCCGCTTCGTACTGTGCAGTCAGGCGCTGGGCAGCACCATACTGGCTGCGGTGCACGCTGCCGGAGCTAACCGAATAGAATTGCTGGCTGGCCTCAATAACCGCCAGTGGCTTGAGGGCGGTAGCGGCACTGTCAAGGTAAACACCGGCATCGGTCAACGCCGGGAACTGCTCGCGAAAGCGGGCGGGATTAAAAGCTGTCATGATTTTCCTCGCGTAGTCCTGAGATCGTGGCGCATTTCCTGGCAAGGTACAAGCGTCCAGGAACAGTCTTTAATCCACGGTGGCCGGCTGGAAAATGTTTGAAAGTGAATTATGCTAAATAGTAACGGGTTAAACTATCAGCCTGTTATCAGGACTAATGTTATCAGCATTAAACGCTACAAGGAGAAAACAATGATGAAGACTGCTGCTTTGATTGGCGCGGGTATTATGGCCTTTACGCTGACTGCCTGCTCTGGCCCTAACTATGTGATGCATACCAACGATGGTCGTTCGATTGTCTCTGAAGGTAAACCTCAGACAGATAGCGATACCGGTATGATTAAGTACAAAGATGCTAACGGTAACAAACAGCAAATCAACCGCGCTGATGTGAAAGAAATGGTCGCCCTTGAGTGATTTGCAGGCAAAAAAAAAGCACCGCATTCTTGCGGTGCTACATTAATCACTATGGACAGACAGGGTAAATGTACAGGAAGTGAAAAAGTGGCATTTAACTGCCGCGGTCTGAATCGCAGACCCAATGCAAACACAACAACACAACATCACAACCGTAAGCCAAAAGCCCTGACCACGTCAGGAAGCTTTTCGTTCCGGCTCAGGAAGTGGCGCCACTATAGGTATTTACTGGAGTATGCTCAACGGACAATTTATAATGTCTCAGATAAAAAAAACTAATAGGTAAAAATTGTTACCTGTTTGTTGTTTTCCTTAACGTTTAGCATACAAATCCATGTCCAAGCGATTGCCTCCTTTAAATGCATTACGTGTCTTCGATGCGGCCGCTCGCCATCTTAGTTTTACTAAGGCGGCTGAGGAGCTATTTGTGACTCAGGCTGCGGTCAGTCACCAGATAAAGTCGCTTGAGGACTTCCTCGGGCTGAAGCTGTTCCGCCGGCGCAACCGCTCGCTGCTGCTCACCGAAGAAGGGCAGAGCTACTTCCTCGATATTAAAGAAATCTTCTCCCAGCTCACCGAAGCCACGCGCAAACTTCAGGCACGCAGCGCCAAAGGGGCGCTGACGGTGAGCCTGCTACCCAGTTTTGCCATACAGTGGCTGGTGCCGCGCCTGACGAGTTTTAACGCCGAATGGCCGGGGATTGATGTGCGTATCCAGGCGGTCGACCGTGAAGAAGAGAAACTCGCTGACGATGTGGATGTGGCGATATTCTATGGTCGCGGCAACTGGCCGGGGCTGCGGGTAGAAAAGCTGTATGCCGAGTATTTGCTGCCCGTGTGCTCACCTTTACTGATGACCGGCGATAAGGCGCTGAAAATGCCCGAAGATTTGGCGCGCCACACGCTGTTGCACGACGCGTCACGGCGAGACTGGCAGGCCTACACGCGCCAGCTTGGCCTTAACCATATTAATGTACAGCAGGGCCCCATTTTCAGTCACAGTGCGATGGTGTTACAGGCGGCCATTCACGGCCAGGGTGTGGCGCTGGCAAATAATGTGATGGCGCAATCGGAGATTGAAGCCGGTCGTCTGGTTTGCCCGTTTAATGATGTGCTGGTCAGCAAAAATGCTTTTTATCTGGTATGCCATGACAGCCAGGCAGAACTGGGTAAAATAGCGGCTTTCCGGCAGTGGATCCTGGCGAAAGCGGCGAGTGAACAAGAAAAGTTTCGCTTTCGCTATGAGCAATAATTACCTCGCGCGTGCATCCAGCACGCATTAATCATAGGTTGCATCATGACCAGCCGTTTTATGTTAATTTTTGCCGCTATCAGCGGCTTTATCTATGTGGCACTGGGCGCTTTTGGCGCTCACGTACTGAGCAAATCTCTGGGTGTGATGGAGATGGGCTGGATACAGACCGGGCTTCAGTACCAGGCGTTCCACACGCTGGCCATTCTTGGGTTGTCGGTGGCGATGCAGCGGCGCATCAGTATCTGGTTTTACTGGAGCAGCGTTTTTCTGGCGCTGGGTACGGTGCTGTTCAGCGGTAGTTTGTATTGCCTGGCGCTTTCTCATTTGCGCCTGTGGGCGTATGTTACGCCGGTCGGTGGGGTGAGTTTCCTTGCTGGCTGGATTTTAATGCTAATTGGCGCACTGCGCCTGAAACCAAAAGGTGTTGTGCATGAATAAGGTGATTCTTTACTGCCGCCAGGGATTTGAAAAAGAGTGTGCGGCGGAAATCACCGACAAAGCGGCGCAGTCTGACGTGTTCGGTTTTGCCCGCGTGAAAGACAACAGCGGTTATGTGATTTTTGAGTGCTATCAGGCCGAAGACGCCGACAAGCTGGTGCGTGAACTGCCATTCAGCTCGCTGATTTTTGCCCGCCAGATGTTTGTCGCGGGTGAGTTGTTAAAGGATTTGCCGCCGGAAGACCGTATTACGCCGGTTGTTGGCATGCTGCAGGGCGTGGTGGAAAAGGGCGGCGAGTTGCGGGTGGAAGTGGCAGACACCAACGAAAGCAAAGAACTGATGAAGTTCTGTCGCAAGTTCACGGTGCCGCTGCGCGGCGCACTGCGTGAAGCAAAGGTGCTGGCGAACGCCGAAACGACTAAGCGCCCTGTGGTGCACGTGTTCTTTGTCGCACCTGGCTGCTGCTACACCGGTTATTCCTACAGCCACAACAATTCCCCTTTCTATATGGGCATCCCGCGCCTGAAGTTCCCGTCTGATGCGCCAAGCCGCTCCACGCTCAAGCTTGAAGAGGCATTCCACATCTTTATTCCGGCTGATGAGTGGGATGAGCGCCTGGCGAACGGTATGTATGCAGTCGATCTTGGGGCCTGCCCCGGTGGCTGGACCTATCAACTGGTCAAACGCAACATGTGGGTTTATTCCGTTGATAACGGGCCGATGGCCCAGAGCCTGATGGATACCGGGCAGGTGACCTGGCTGCGTGAAGACGGTTTTCGCTATCGCCCCGACCGTAATAACATTTCCTGGATGGTGTGTGACATGGTGGAAAAACCGGCCAAGGTTGCGGCGCTGATGGCGCAGTGGCTGGTTAACGGCTGGTGTCGTGAAACTATCTTCAATCTGAAGCTACCGATGAAGAAGCGTTACGAAGAGGTGTCGCAAAATCTGGCGCAAATCCGTGAAAAGCTTGAGGCTCAGGGCATTAACGCCCAAATTCAGGCACGCCAGCTGTACCACGATCGCGAAGAAGTGACGGTACACGTGCGTCGCATGTGGGCGGCAGTTGGTGGGCGCCGCGACGAGCGCTAACGCGTCAGGCGCAGCTGTTGCAGGTTGCCATTAAGCGTAAGCCCGGTATGTAGCCGCGAGATATCGCGGCTGATAAATGCCAACTCCCGGTGTTCTGCGAGTTTTTTGCGCCACTTCTCAGCCACGCTGTCCAGGTTGGCATACAGCGCCTCCAGCGTGGAATACTCCTGAAGCAGCACCGCTGCACTCTTCCCTCCAATGCCCGGCACGCCGGGAATTTTGCTGCTGCTTATGCCCGCAAGTCCCCAGAAATCCGGCAACTGTGAGGCCTGTACGCCAAATTCAGCGTGCACAAACGGCGCATCCAGCCAGCGTTTTTGAAAGTAATCGCGCAGACGAATGTGGGGAGAAAGCAGCTGACAGTAGCCTTTATCGGTGGAGACGATGGTGACGGACACACCGGCGTCAGCAACCCGAACGGCCAGCGTCGCCGCCAGATCGTCGGCCTCTTCGCCCTGCGCCGACCAGCACTGAATGCCGCGCTGGATGAATATTTCGCGCAGGTGCGGGAGTTCCTGTATTAATGTCGCTGGCGGCGGGGTTCGCCCGGCTTTATATTCCGGTAGTCGCTGGTAGCGCCAGCCCTGGTGGCGCTCATCGTCGTCAAATACGGCAACGGCATGCGTTGGATTGCTGTGAAGAATGAGCTGCTCCAGCGCACTCAGGCAGCTTTGCGCGCAGGGAGAGCCTTGTACAGCGTGGATACGCCGGATCAGATTTAAAGCATCAACGATTAAAAGATGAGCCGCCATATATTCTCCTGCACAAAATTTCTTCATTATTCTGTCATTTTTAGGCTCATCAGGACAGTGTTTCCTGCTTTTTTGTGATTTGCTGTGTTAAATTTTTCGCTGGCATGTCTTTTATAATGAATAACAAAACTGTGATGCTGTTTTTTTGTGTGTGAAAAATAACAGTGTGCAATTTCTGGCCAAAACTCTTATTTAAGAAGTGTTAATTCATTAATTTTTATTAATGGCCGCTGATTTTTTATGTGTTTTTTTTAATTTGGCTTAAATTCACCGTGTAAAATCTTTTGTCCTGATTTTTCGCCTGTATTATTCCAATAGTTAAGGTGTCGTGTAGAATTTGCCAGATTTAAATTTTTTCCTGCACTCACTGCATTATTGGGTAAACCCTCAAGATCAGCAGGAATGGGAAGGCATCATCTTTTTATACAGATGATATGGGTTGGTGAGACCACCAGCAATAGCCACTCTCTTCATGGAACGAAATTACTGAGGGCCAGCGATGAAATATATTATTTGCGATCGGATACTTTTTGTTCCCGATCTGAATACGCTTTCTATAATCGATAATCATGAGGAAGTAGTTACGATATCGAATCCGGCTCGGCGGCTGCTGGAGTTGTTAATCACCCGTCAGGGGCAAAACGTGCCCAGGGAGGAGATTTTCCAGAAGGTCTGGGACAACTTTGGCATGGTATCGAGCAATAACAATTTAAACCATTGCATCAGCAAGTTGAGAAGGGTGCTTCGAAGTTTTGGTATTGATGAGGACGTTATCGTCACTATCCCCAAACTCGGCTTTACGCTGCATAAAGAGATAACCGTGCGGATTATTAGTGAGGAAAACGTGGAGCACGTCGCACTCACTCCAACGTCAGCATCCTCGGTTGAGCATGTCGGGCAGCCCAGGAAGCGCGTCGGACCGGTATGCTGGAAAATGTTCAGCCGGCAGGCTATTTTAATGCTGGGTGGGGCATTTGTGCTGCTGTTGGGTCTGCTCATTGTTCGCCTGTATCTCTACCCACGCGTGCAGACTGAAACCTATCTGGGCGCAGTTGAAAGCTGCAAAGTGTACCTGCACGAAAACGGCCCGGAAGAAAAACAGCCGATAATGATGCAAAGCATACGCTGGTATCTGAGTAAGCATCCGGTATCCTGCGCGAGCGATGAGTATCTGCTGGTGCATCGTCAGTATCCTGGCGTGGATAAACGCAGTGATATTATGCGGCTACATATCACACGCTGCGGGCTACATCGCGCCAACCAGATGGCGATCTGTTCTGAACTATAACGGTGATGAAAATATATTCAGCGAGAGTGTAAGGTAAAATGTCACGAAATTATCGTTGCAGGCAGGGAATGGGTGACTGCAATACTATTTCGGCCATATATTGCGCCTCGTTTTTTTTGCTAAAGGAATAATGATTGGATTAAGCGAAATAGTAATTAATGGTGGATGATGTTATTGGCGTTTTAATGAATAATAGGCCTGCGAATGACGGCGTATAGCGCTGGTATAAACAGAATGAATTTGTTGTAAGAAAATTCTTCATAGAGTGAAGAGTTTCTCAAAACGAGTTTGGCCGTTTTTTATCTCTGGCAGTGAAGCTTCTCAGCAAACAAATATATTCTGCGCATTGCAGGAGAAACCTTTCCTTTTGAATCAGGAGGTGCCGTGTTGGCACCTCCCTTTTTTTAATCGCAGGTAACAATTTTCATTGCCAGACCGCCGCGTGACGTTTCGCGGTATTTGGCGTTCATGTCTTTGCCTGTTTCATACATGGTTTCAATCACCTTATCCAGGCACACGCGCGGTTCACTGGTACGGCGCAGCGCCATGCGTGCCGCGTTGACGGCCTTCACCGCAGCGATAGCGTTGCGCTCAATGCACGGTACCTGAACCTGGCCCGCAACGGGATCGCAGGTCAACCCCAGGTTATGCTCCATGCCAATCTCAGCGGCGATACATACCTGCGTCGGGCTTGCGCCGAGAAGTTCAGCCAGTCCTGCGGCAGCCATTGAGCAGGCCACGCCCACTTCGCCCTGGCAACCCACTTCAGCGCCAGAAATAGAGGCATTCATTTTATATAACGAACCGATGGCGCTTGCGGTCAGCATAAAACGCGCCAGTGAGTTGGCGTTAACTTCACGGATAAACTTATCGTAATAAGCCAGCACTGCCGGAACAATACCGCATGCGCCGTTAGTTGGTGCGGTGACCACGCGGCCACCGGCCGCGTTTTCTTCGTTAACCGCCAGTGCAAACATGTTAATCCAGTCAACCACGCTCATCGGGTCGAGGCTTACCTTGTCGCTGCTCACCAGCATACGGCGCAGCGCCGCGGCGCGACGCGGTACACGCAGCTTACCGGGCAATACGCCTTCGGTGGTGGTGCCGCGCTCTATGCCTGCACGCATCACGTCCCACACGGCGGCGAAGTGTGCATCCAGCTCCTGCTGGGAATGCAGTGCCAGTTCGTTTTTCAGCATCAGCCCGGACAGGGACAGGCCAGTTTCACGACAGTGGCGCTGCAAATCGGCAGCATTCGCATAAGGGTAAGGCACCTGCACCGCCGAGGTTTCTTCTACGCCAAAGTGCGCTTCATCAACAATAAAGCCGCCGCCGATGGAGTAATACGTCTGGCTGTAGAGCACCAGCTCACCCGCAAGCGCGGTGATGCGCATACCATTTTCATGCAGTGACAGGTTGTCGGCATGGAAATTCATGCACTGATCAACCGGGAATTCCACCTCATGGCGACCGTTGGCAAGCGACAGGCGGCCGTGGGTGTTCACGTCCTGAATCACGTGTGGGATGCTGTCGATATCTACCGTATCCGGCAGGTTACCGGCAAGTCCCATAATAATGGCGATATCGGTGTGGTGTCCTTTGCCGGTCAGCGACAGTGAACCGTAGACATCAACGACAACGCGCGTGACGTCGTTCAACAGGCCTTTGGTGATAAGGTCGTCGGTAAACTGTTTACCGGCCTTCATCGGTCCTACCGTGTGCGAGCTGGAAGGGCCGATCCCAATTTTGAAAATATCGAAAACGCTAATCATGATGTTTCCACCAGAAAATACAGAGAATACGGGAGGAAGCGCCGCACGGGGGCGGCGCTGAAAAGGTTAGCTGAACAGAGAGTAGAAAATCGCAGAGATGGCAATCAGGCCCATAATCACAACAAAGACGTTGCTGATGTGGCCGCTGTATTTGCGCATGGCCGGGACTTTCTGAATGGCATACATCGGCATCAGGAACAGAATCATCGCGATAACCGGGCCGCCCAGGGTTTCAATCATGCCGAGAATGCTCGGATTCAGCGTGGCCACAAGCCAGGTGGTCAGCAGCATGAAGATAGCGGTGATGCGGTTCATTCGATTGATTTCGATGTTCATACCGCGGCTGCGCAGCTGTTTGATAACGATGCCGTTAAAGCCTTCACGCGCGCCCAGGTAGTGACCCAGGAATGACTTGGTGATAGCAACGATGGCGATAATCGGTGCCATCCAGGCAATCAGCGGTGCATTAAAGTGGTTTGCCAGATAAGACAGAATGGAGATGTTCTGTGCTTTTGCCGCAGCAAGGTCTGACGGAGACAGGCTCAGTACGCAGCTGAAGACGAAGAACATCACCGTCAGCACCATCATGATGTGGGCGTAAGCAAGAATTTTAGAGCACTTCTTCTCCGCACCTGCACCATATTCTTCACGCTTGGCAACGGCGAAAGAGGAAATAATAGGTGAGTGGTTAAAGGAGAAAACCATAACCGGAATTGCCAGCCACAGCGTCATCCACAGGCCGTTGCCGGTGCTGCTGCTCAGGCTCAGGGTTTCCAGTGCTGCGCCGTTCCACTGCGGAATCAGGTAGAGTGCGAGCAGCATCAGTGCCGCCACAAACGGGAAAACCAGCACGCTCATCGCTTTAACAATCATCTGCTCGCCAAAGCGCACGATAGCCATCATGCCAGCAATTAGAATCAGCGACAGAATGGCGCGCGGCGGCGCCTGCATGCCGAGCTGGTGAGTCAGGAAACTCTCAACGGTGTTGGTAATCGCCACGCTGTAGACCAGCAGAATCGGGTAAATCGCAAAGAAGTAGAGCAGGGTGATGAGCTTACCGGCACCCATGCCGAAGTGTTCTTCTACAACTTCTGTAATGTCTTCGCCCGGATTTTTACCTGACAGCACAAAGCGCGTCAGGCCGCGGTGGGCAAAAAAGGTCATCGGGAACGCCAGTACGGCCATGATAAACAGCGGGATAAGACCGCCAACGCCTGCGTTAATGGGCAGGAACAGTACGCCTGCGCCAATGGCGGTGCCGTAGAGGCCAAGCATCCAGATGGTGTCGGTTCTGCGCCACGAACTGCGCTTTTCTACAGAAGCAAGGGTGCTGGTTTGGGTGGTATCCATGAATCGATCTCCTGGGGGAACGAAATATGCCAGATAATTAGTCAATCACATTGTTAAAGTGCTTGACCGTAATAGGAAATACTGCGCAGAGCGAGATTTTTGTAATTTTTGCCCATGGCTTGGTTATGCGGCGCAAAGATACATTGGCGCCGTTTATGTATCAGTGATCGCGATCGCAATTACATTAATCCACTTTCTGAGATTAAATTGATGGAGTTTTGTACTGGTTAAAAACCGTTGGATGGTGATTTTTCGCGGTCAAACTAGCATAGCTGCACTTTGCTTTGAATCATCATTTCAGCACTATCAGATTCAATGCTGAAAAAATGCAAAAAGGCGGGATTTAATTTTGATTTATCTGAGTGCGTGGCAAGGATGTAGCATGAAAATCAGAGCAATCGTTTACGCGCAGACGTAAAAAAAGCAGCCCGCAGGCTGCTTGAAAGTGATTCAGGTGATAATTTCGTAACACGGAATGTATGCGCTGCCCGGCAGTTTCATGCGGTGCTGCGCCACGAAGCCCTGAAGCAAATCATCCATCTGTTTCATCATTTTCGGGTCACCGTGAATTTTGTACGGGCCGCGCTCTTCAATGGCCCGAATCCCCACTTCCTTAACGTTACCCGCGACAATACCGGAAAACGCGCGGCGCAGGTCAGCGGCCAGTTGTTCTGCCGGGCGGTCAGGATAAAGTCCCAGATTGGCCATGTTCTCATGGGTCGGTTCAAACGGCACCTGCAAATCCGGTGCAATGCGAATTGACCAGTTGAAACCATAAGAATCGCCCGTTTCGCGGCGATTTTCCTTCACGCGCGGCATGGCTTTTTTCATGTGCTGGGCCACTTTTGCCGGGTCGTCGATGATGATTTCGTAATGACGACGCGCCTGCTCACCCAGCGTGTTGACGATGAATTCATCCAGCACGCGGAAGTAATCGGCGCTTTCACTCGGGCCGGTGAGGATAAGCGGCAGAACCTGGTCGTGGTTGTGCGGATTCATCAGAATGCCGAGCAGATAAAGCAACTCTTCTGCGGTGCCAACGCCGCCTGGGAAGATAATAATGCCGTGAGCGATACGCACAAACGCTTCAAGACGCTTTTCAATGTCCGGCATGATGATGAGTTCATTCACCAGCGGGTTAGGTGGCTCAGCGGCAATAATGGACGGCTCCGTCATGCCAATAAAGCGCCCTTCTTTATAGCGCTGCTGGGCGTGACCCACGGCGGCGCCTTTCATTGGCGCTTCCATCGCACCAGGACCACAGCCGGTGCAGATATTCAACTCGCGCAGCCCCAGCTCATTGCCGACGCGGCGTGCGTAGAGATATTCGGTTTCATTAATCGAGTGGCCGCCCCAGCACACCACCATATTTGGGGCTTCGCCAACGTGTAGCGCGCGAGCGTTACGCAGAATGGAGAACACCAGGTTGGTAATGTGGATGGAGTTTTCCAGATTCAGGTGCTGGAAACGCCCGGCCCAGGCAATCTGGCCGTTCACGAATAAAATGTCGCGCAATACGGCAAACAGGTTGGCCTGTAGCGAGCGGATAATCTGGCCGTCAACGAACGCCTTCTCCGGTGGATTGACCAGCTCGAGCTTCACGCCGCGCTCGCGGCGCAGCACGTTGATATCGAAATTTTCATAGCGTGACAGCAGCTCTTTGCTGTTGTCGGTCTGGCTACCGGAATTGAGCACCGCAAGTGAACAGTTGCGAAACAGTTGGTAAAGATCGCTGCTGGCGGTGCGCTTAAGCATATCGACTTCCAGCTGCGACAGCATGTCCATGGAACCAAGAGGACTGATATGTGTAATCAAGTAAGCTCCTTATGGGCGATAAGTGCAGCGCCCCTGGTGTTTACAATAGCCCTGGCCGCCTCGCTTTAACAACCCTGCGGCACAAATTGCGCGGCGCTACTGGCGCGCCAGGCGAGCGGTTGCCGGAGTAAATGTGCTGTTGCTGCGCCAGGGGTTGATGTCCAGGCCGCCGCGTCGCGTATAGCGCGCGTAGACGCTGAGGCTGTGCGGGCGGCACAGGCGCTGAATGTCATTAAAAATACGCTCAACGCACTGCTCGTGAAACTCGTTATGGTGGCGAAACGACACCAGGTAACGCAGCAGTTTTTCGCGATCGATGCGTGGGCCACGATAGTGAATCTGCACTGAGCCCCAGTCCGGCTGATGGGTAATCAGGCAGTTGGATTTAAGCAGATGGCTGACGAGCGTTTCTTCGACGTCTTCGCTGCCTGCGGCACCGGCAAGATAATCGGCGCTAAATTCGTAGCTGTCGATGGTTATCGGCTGCTCGTCAATACATTCACCCGCAAGCGCTGCCACCGGTGTACCTTCAAGCTCACTCAGGCGATGCAGCACGACGCTTACATCGCCCTGGGCGCAGGCGCGCAGGTCTCGCTCAAGCGTGGCATGTACCTGCTGCCAGTCATCAAAGCGCGTCTGGTTAAAGCTGTTGAGATAGAGCTTAAAACTTTTGGACTCCACAAGGTTTACGCTCCTGGCATCCAGTTCCACGTGACCGACGGCGACCTGCGGCAGCCCGTGGGCGTTAAGCCATGACAGTTCGTACAGCGTCCAGATATCTTTGCCGTGAAACGGTAGGTTAGCGTCATGCAGCCCCAGCGGGGTGCGATTAAGACTGCGCGGCACCGGTTGTAATAACGATGCGTCATAAGTATCACGGTACTCGGTGGTTTTGCCGAGCGTCAGGCCGCTGAGCGCCTGATGGTTATCGTAACCGGACATGTGTTTCGCCTCTGTAAAGCAGGTACAATCAGCCGCGTAGTGTAGCTTACCGCGTAAGGAGAGAGAAATTGAACGACGTAAAGCAGGCCTTAACGGATTTCACCGGCCGCTATTGTGAGGCCTGGCAGCATGCAAATGGCCGGGGGCCGCGCAGTGAAGAACTGTATGGTGTGCCGTCGCCCTGCATTACGGCAACCGGTGAGGACTGCGTGTTCTGGCAGCCACAACCCTTTGCCCCACAGGCAGATTTGCGCGGTGTGGAAAAAGCGTTGGATATTGTCATCCGTCAGGATATTCATGACTTTTATACCACGCAGTTTGCGGGGGATATGACGGTTACGCTTGGCGAGCGTTGCTTTACGCTGCTGCAAACCTGGAGTGCGGATGATTTTCGCCGCGTGCAGGAAAACCAGATTGGTCATTTATTAATTCAGCGACGTTTGAAATTATCGCCTACATTGTTTATTGCGACGCTGGACAGCGAACTGGACGTCGTCTGCGTTTCTAATGTGACAGGCGAAGTTCGCCTTGAAACATTAGGCACTTCACGCTACACGCCTTTGGCTTCTGGGTTGGGAACGTTCCTTGCTCAGCTCACTCCGCAGATCCTGTGACAGACTTTAGACTACAAGCGTGTGAGAGATCTCTTACAACAGCTGTAGGACATCGCTGTTTGATATGCAGAATCAATCCCACACAGTTAATGATAATACTCTATTTATCATGGGATTAAGGTTTTGCTGAATGGCTTACGAATGAAAGTTTGGCGATCTTTCCCACAGAACGTGGGTTGTAAGCCTGGCGGTTTTAGAGGATTCTATATCCATCGACAGGGAGTCGAAACAAAGAAGGCGGTATCAGGATGATGCCTCTTCTGGAATCAGGAACACGCCGGGGATGGCGCTACAAGGAAGGCTTCAGGAAGAAGCAAGAGGATAACGCAGGATAGCGTAAAAGGACACCTCCAGGAAGGAGACCGAGAGCCGGACGGGATAGAAGGCGGGTCATGAAGACCAAGGTGAACGTCAGGATGGCGTCACTCGCATCAGGATGATGGCACGGAGCAGTAACGAAGGAACGTAGGTCAGGATGGCCACGGGAAAAGTTGTCAAGGATGAGCAGGGAGCATTGAAGGTAGCTGGATTGCTGCAAAACGAACCAGGGGCACTGTGAAAGCAGTGCCCCTACTTTTTTATGGAGGCTTTTAGCCCACGCCCTTCGCCGTGATATTCTTGCGCCCTTCTGATTTTCCTGACGAGGTCCTCATGGAACGCCACAATGCCGTGCGCGAGCGGCTCCTGCATATTGAACAAGTCCTGCGCGATGGCCAGCACTGGCAGACGATGTCTCCCGCAGACAGCGCTTTTGCAAGCAGCCAACCCTTTTGTATGGACACCCTGGCACCGCACGAATGGTTACAGTGGGTGCTGTTGCCGCGCATGCACGCGCTGCTTGACGGCGAACATCCGCTGCCGCAGGCTTTTGCCGTCGCGCCTTACTATGAGATGGCTCTTGAGGCGGGCTGGCCGCAGCGTGACGCGCTGCTGGCCGCGTTGGTGGCGCTTGATGCCCTCTTTGCCGGGGATGCCTGATGCTGGAAATCCTTTATCAGGATGAGTGGTTGGTGGCCGTCAATAAACCGTCTGGTTGGCTGGTACACCGAAGCTGGCTCGATCGCGATGAAAAAGTCGTGGTGATGCAGACCGTGCGCGACCAGATTGGACAGCACGTCTTTACCGTGCATCGCCTCGACAGGCCAACCTCTGGCGTGCTGCTGATGGGCTTATCAAGCGAGGTTGGCCGGCTTTTATCTCAGCAGTTTGAATCACATCAAATTCATAAACATTATCACGCGATTGTGCGCGGCTGGCTGGAAGATGAGGCAACGCTGGATTACCCGCTGCGCGAAGAGCTGGATAAAATCGGTGATAAGTTCAGCCGTACTGATAAAGAACCGCAACCTGCACTGACGCACTATCGCGGCATCGCGATCTGTGAAATGCCGGTCGCCATTGGGCGATACAGCAGTGCGCGTTACAGTCTGGTGGAAATGGCTCCGCAAACCGGGCGTAAGCACCAGCTTCGCCGCCACATGTCGCATTTACGCCATCCTATTATCGGTGACAGCAAACATGGCGATCTGCGCCAGAACCGGGCAGCAGCAGAGCATTTTGGCTGCAACCGGCTGATGCTGCACGCAAGTCGCCTTGAGTTGGTTCACCCGGTGACTGGCGAGCCGCTGCGTATTGAAGCCGGGCTGGACCCGGTCTGGATGCAGGCGCTGACAGACTTTGGCTGGCGTGGAATTCTCCCCGAAATTGAAAGGGTTGCCTTTGGCCCCGACAGCGTCCAGGATGTTAACGATTCTACGTATAAGGAGTGACAGGCTATGGCCGAAGTGGGCATTTTTGTCGGAACCATTTACGGAAACGCGCTGCTGGTAGCAGAAGAGGCGCAGGCTATTCTGGCAAGCCAGGGGCATGACGCAAAGGTATTTGAAGATCCCGAAGCCACGGACTGGGAACACTATCGTAACGGCTACGCGCTGGTGGTGACCTCAACCACCGGCCAGGGCGATCTGCCCGATAGCATTGTGCCGCTGTTTGAGGCTATTAAGGTTATCGGCTGGCACCCGGAACTGAAATACGGCCTTATTGCCCTTGGCGACAGCATGTATGACAACTACTGCGGCGGCGGAAAGCAGTTTGACGCGCTGTTGCAGGAGCAGGGCGCCACCCGCCTTGGTGAGGTGCTGACCATTGACGCCAGTGAAACCACGGAGCCTG
Source organism: Enterobacteriaceae bacterium 4M9 (assembly GCA_010092695.1). Taxonomy (GTDB): domain Bacteria; phylum Pseudomonadota; class Gammaproteobacteria; order Enterobacterales; family Enterobacteriaceae; genus Tenebrionibacter. The sequence goes on from JAADJJ010000001.1 coordinate 1,382,849, forward strand.
AAAGCGTCTCTAATCCCTGGGTTGAACACTGGAGCACGCTGGTTAAATGAGCCACAGCCCTTCGCGTTTGCGAAGGGCATCTTCCCTCTGCGTTAACAAACGCTCACACCTCTCATTTCCTGCTATTTCGTGAAGCATCGCCCAGTCGCTTGTGCCGATGCCCTAAATCCCGTTTTAAGTATCCCTGAAAGTTGTATTCCTGCACGGTGAGCGAGCGCCGGGGCATTTTTATACTGTCTGCGTCAGTTCATAAAACCGCAGCTACTCAGCCAACACAACAACTCGCTGCGGATTGTCACGGCATATCATTCTGATTAACCCAGGGGTTGTGCTGTTCAGAATGGATGTAGCCACGGGCTATTATTCAGGAGTACAACATGAACACATTTAGCCAGGCGCAGAGCGTTGTTGAAAAACGCACAAACGCCCGCTACTGGATAGTGGTGATGCTGTTTATTGTCACCTCATTCAACTACGGCGACAGGGCAACGCTGTCGATTGCCGGTTCGGAAATGGCGCGCGACATTGGCCTCGATCCGGTCGGCATGGGCTACGTTTTCTCCGCGTTCTCATGGGCCTACGTGATTGGGCAAATTCCCGGCGGCTGGTTGCTTGACCGGTTTGGCTCCAAGCGCGTCTATTTCTGGTCCATTTTTATCTGGTCGCTGTTTACGCTGTTACAGGGCTTTGTCGATATCTTTAGCGGTTTTGGCATCATTATCGCGCTGTTCACGCTGCGCTTTCTGGTCGGGCTTGCCGAAGCACCGTCTTTTCCCGGCAACAGCCGCATTGTGGCCGCCTGGTTCCCGGCGCAGGAGCGTGGCACTGCGGTCGCCATTTTTAACTCAGCCCAGTACTTCGCAACGGTGATTTTTGCGCCAATTATGGGCTGGCTCACCCACGCGGTGGGCTGGTCACACGTGTTCTTCTTTATGGGGGGACTTGGCATCATCATCAGCTTTTTCTGGCTGAAAATGATTCACGACCCGGTAAGCCATCCGGGCGTAAACAAAGCCGAACTGGACTATATCGAGCAAGGCGGTGCGCTGGTCAACATGGACCAGAGCAGTAGCAAAGAAAAAGTGCCGTTTTCGCAGAAATGGGGCCAGATTAAGCAACTGCTTGGCTCACGCATGATGATTGGTATCTACATCGGGCAGTACTGCATTAATGCGCTGACCTATTTCTTCATTACCTGGTTCCCGGTTTATCTGGTGCAGGCGCGCGGCATGTCGATTCTCAAAGCCGGGTTTGTCGCCTCAGTGCCTGCGATATGCGGCTTTATCGGCGGTGTGCTCGGCGGCGTGATTTCCGACTGGCTGATGCGCCGCAGCGGCTCACTGAACATTGCGCGCAAAACGCCAATTGTGGTCGGGATGCTGCTCTCTATCAGCATGGTGTTCTGCAACTATGTGCAGGCTGAATGGATGGTAGTGGGCTTTATGGCGATGGCCTTCTTTGGCAAAGGCATTGGTGCGCTCGGTTGGGCCGTGATGGCAGATACCGCGCCTAAAGAAATCAGCGGTCTTAGCGGCGGCCTGTTCAATATGTTCGGCAATATTTCCGGCATCGTCACGCCGATTGTCATTGGCTATATCGTTGGCGTGTCTGGCTCCTTCAACGGCGCGCTGATTTACGTGGGCATCCATGCGTTCATCGCCATTCTCAGCTATCTGGTGCTGGTGGGTGACATCAAGCGTATTGAGCTTAAACCGGTATCCGGGGTGCGCTCATGAGTACGCAATCAGGCCCGGTCATTACCCGCATGCGCGTGATCCCGGTGGCGGGCCACGACAGCATGTTACTTAACATCGGCGGCGCGCACGCGCCGTACTTCACCCGCAACATTGTGGTGCTGACCGATAACGCCGGTAATACCGGCCTGGGTGAAGCGCCCGGCGGTGAGGTGATTTACCAGACGCTGGTGGAGGCCGTCCCGCAGGTCGTGGGGCAGGAAGTGGCGCGCATGAATCAACTGGTGCAGCGCGTACACATGGGCAACCAGTCGGCAGATTTTGACACCTTCGGCAAAGGCGCATGGACCTTTGAACTGCGCGTGAATGCCGTTGCTGCACTGGAGGCCGCACTGCTGGATTTACTCGGTAAGGCGCTCAATGTACCGGTATGCGAGCTGCTTGGGCCGGGTAAACAGCGCGACGAGGTTACTGTGCTGGGTTATCTGTTCTATATCGGCGATCGCAACAAAACGGATTTGCCGTATCTGGAAGGGCAGCAGGGCGCTCACGCCTGGTATCATCTGCGCCACCAGCAGGCCTTAAGCACCCAGGCGGTTGTTGACCTGGCTGAAGCTGCGCAGGATCGCTACGGCTTTAAGGATTTCAAACTCAAAGGCGGTGTGCTGCCTGGCGAGCAGGAGCTTGAGGCCGCCTGCGCGTTGAAAAAGCGCTTCCCGGATGCGCGCATTACCGTTGACCCAAACGGCGCCTGGCTGCTTGATGAAGCCATTGCGTTGTGCAAAGGCATGAATGAGGTGCTGACCTACGCCGAAGATCCGTGTGGTGCAGAGCAGGGCTACTCCGGGCGCGAAGTGATGGCAGAGTTTCGCCGTGCCACCGGCTTGCCGGTGGCAACCAACATGATAGCCACCAACTGGCGCGAAATGGGCCATGCCATCATGCTTAACGCGGTCGATATTCCGCTTGCGGACCCGCACTTCTGGACGCTCAGCGGTGCAGTGCGCGTGGCGCAACTGTGCAACGACTGGGGACTGACCTGGGGTTGTCACTCCAATAACCATTTCGATATTTCGCTTGCCATGTTTACCCACGTGGGCGCGGCGGCACCCGGTAGGCCGACGGCCATTGATACCCACTGGATCTGGCAGGAGGGCGACCAGCGCCTGACCCGCGAGCCGCTGGCGATTCGCGGCGGTAAAATTGCCGTGCCGCAGGCGCCGGGGCTGGGTGTGGAGCCAGACTGGGAACGCATCGAGCAGGCACACCAGCTTTATAAAACGCTGCCCGGTGGCGCGCGCAACGACGCCAGCGCCATGCGCTACCTGGTGCCGGGATGGACATTTGACCGCAAGCGCCCGGCTTTCGGTCGCGCATAATTAATGAGAAAGGATGTGGATATGAGTACACAAACACCCGTTGTTACCGCAATGCAGGTCATTCCGGTCGCCGGTCATGACAGTATGCTTATGAACCTGAGCGGTGCGCACGCGCCGTTTTTCACCCGCAACATCGTGATCATTAAAGATAACGCTGGCCATACCGGTGTGGGTGAGATTCCTGGCGGCGAAAAGATTCGCCAGACGCTGGAAGACGCTATTCCGCTGGTGGTGGGCAAAACGCTCGGCCAGTACAAAAATCTGCTTAACGATGTGCGCAGCCGCTTTGCTGACCGCGATTGCGCTGGCCGTGGTCTGCAAACTTTTGATTTACGCACCACGATTCACGTCGTAACCGGGATTGAAGCGGCCATGCTCGATTTGCTGGGCCAGCACCTCGGCGTCAATGTGGCGACACTGCTGGGCGACGGCCAGCAGCGTGATGAGGTAGAAATGCTCGGTTATCTGTTTTACATCGGCGATCGCAAACGCACGCCGCTGCCTTACCAGAGCCAGCCGGATGAAACCTGTGACTGGTATCGCCTGCGTCACGATGAGGCGATGACGCCGCAGAGCGTTGTGCGTCTGGCTGAAGCCGCGTACGAAAAGTATGGCTTTAACGATTTCAAACTGAAGGGCGGCGTGCTGGCCGGTGAGGAAGAGGCCGAGGCGATTAGCGCGCTGGCGGCCCGCTTCCCGCAGGCGCGAGTGACGCTTGACCCGAACGGCGCCTGGTCGTTGGACGAGGCAATTCGCATCGGTAAACAGTTGCGTGGCGTGCTGGCGTATGCAGAAGATCCCTGTGGTGCAGAGCAGGGCTACTCCGGGCGTGAAGTGATGGCAGAGTTTCGCCGCGCCACCGGTTTGCCGACGGCAACTAATATGATTGCTACGGACTGGCGACAGATGGGGCACACGCTGTCGCTCCAGTCGGTGGATATTCCGCTCGCGGATCCGCACTTCTGGACTATGCAAGGCTCGGTGCGTGTGGCACAGATGTGTCATGAGTTTGGCCTGACCTGGGGTTCGCACTCTAACAACCACTTCGACGTATCGCTTGCGATGTTCACCCACGTGGCAGCAGCAGCACCGGGCACTATCACCGCGATTGATACCCACTGGATCTGGCAGGAAGGCAATCAGCGCCTGACCAAAGAACCGCTTGTGATTCAGGGCGGAAAAGTGAAAGTACCAGAGGTACCGGGGCTTGGCGTGGAACTGGATATGGACCGGGTGATGCAGGCGCACGCGCTGTACCAGAAACACGGACTGGGCGCACGTGACGATGCGCAGGGCATGCAGTATCTGATTCCTGACTGGCGCTTTGACAACAAACGGCCCTGCATGGTGCGTTGATGTACGGCTTTGTCCGGTTTCATAATACGGGCAATGATGGACCTCCCCACTTCGGCGAAGTGGGGATCTGTTGAGAATAAGGATCGCCGATGAAAATAGTGATCGCACCGGATTCATACAAAGAAAGCCTGAGCGCACTTGAAGTTGCTGATTGCATCGAGCAGGGGTTCCGCGCCGTCTTTCCTGAGGCAGAATATGTGAAGGTGCCGATGGCCGACGGCGGCGAAGGCACCGTTGAGGCGATGATTGCGGCAACCGATGGACGACGCCTTGAGCTTGAGGTTACCGGTCCGCTGGGTCAGCCGGTGACGGCATTTTACGGCCTTTCTGGCGACGGACGCAGTGCGTTTATCGAAATGGCGGCGGCAAGCGGGCTGGAACTGCTGAGCAGCATGCAGCGCGACCCGCGCATTACCACCTCTTACGGCACTGGCGAGCTGATTTGTCATGCGCTGGATGCTGGTGTGGAGCACATCATTATCGGCATTGGCGGCAGCGCGACTAACGATGCGGGTGCGGGCATGCTCCAGGCACTCGGTGTGCGTCTGACCGATAGCCAGGATAACGATTTAGCGCCCGGCGGTGCGGCATTAGCACAGCTGGCGAAGATTGATGCCACCGGGTTGGATACGCGTATTGCGCGCTGTCGTATCGACGTTGCCTGTGATGTCACAAACCCGCTTACCGGTGAACAGGGCGCATCGGCGATTTTTGGTCCGCAAAAGGGCGCGACGCCGCAGATGGTTAAGCAACTGGACCAGGCGCTGGCCCACTTTGCAAAGGCCATTGCCCGCGATGTGGGCAAAGAGGTGCTGGCGCTTGAAGGTGGCGGTGCGGCAGGTGGAATGGGGGCGGCACTATACGCCTTTTGCGGCGCAGAGCTGCGCCCAGGTATTGATATTGTGACCGGTGCGCTAAATCTTGAAGCACAACTGCGTGATGCCGATGTGGTGATTACCGGCGAAGGACGTATCGACAGCCAGTCGATTCACGGCAAGGTGCCGGTTGGCGTGGCGCGCATTGCCAAACGACACAACAAGCCGGTTATCGGCATTGCCGGAAGCCTGACGCCCGACGTGGGAGTGGTGCACGAGCACGGTATTGATGCGGTTTTCAGTGTGATAGACAGCGTATGTACGCTGGAGCAGGCGTTGGAAAATGCCGCGCAGAATGTACGCCGTGCGGCGCGCAATGTGGCGTGCGTGTTGAAAATGGGGCCGCTAAGATGACTGGCTGTTGCGTTGCAGGCGTTACCTCAGCCTGAGTGCGGGTGAGACGTTAACCGTGCGCCTGGCTATGACTAAGAGTTAACCAGGTATTGGGGCCGGATTAGGCCCCAATCCTGCGCGCTATTTGAGAAACTGGCAGGCCTCGCGCGTCACGTTATCCATTTCATCGAGCAGTTCCAGCAGTTCTGGTTCCAGCTGTTCTGGTGGGATATCGCTGCGCATCTGTTGCTCCAGCAAATAACAGAGGTTTTTCAGGCGCGGTACGCCGCTATAGCCACAGCTGCCGTGCAGTTTATGAATAACGGCCAGAAGCTCTTCAGGGGTTTCGCCGGAGAGTTGCTCTTCAACGATATTGCGCACCTGCGGCAGGAAATCCACCAGCATCAGCAACATATCGCGCGCCAGATCGGGCTTATTGGCCGCCTGGTGTAGCGCAAGCTGCCAGTCGAAGGTCGCGTTTGGGTTTACCTTTGGCGTGCTCGGTTCCGGCAATGCTCCAGGAATGACCATCCCGCTGCCAGGTCCGTAGCGCAGTAGCAGCGCATGGAGTTTCTCTTCGGCAATAGGTTTTGCCAGATAGTCGTTCATGCCAGCGCTCAGTAGCTTCTCTTTTTGCCCGGCCATCGCGTGCGCCGTAACTGCAACCACCGGTGTGTAATGGTGCTGTGGCAGTTGGCGGATAAGCTCACAGGCGCGAATGCCATCCATATCCGGCATCTGGATATCCATCAGCACCAGGTCGAAGGCCATCTGGCGGGCGTTTTCAATGGCCTGAGTGCCACTTTCGCACAGCACCACCTGCTGGACCTGGTCATCGAGCAGCGCACCAATCAGCTTCAGGTTTGCCGGATTATCATCCACCGCCATCACGGTCATTGGCAGCCTGTCGTTGGCTTCTTCTTCGCCGGGCAGCACACAGCGCTCGCCACCGTGCTCAAGCAGCAGCGGCGTCAGGCGTGTTTGTGTTACAGGTTTGAGCAGGCAGGCTTTGGCCCCGTTACGGATAAAGTGCTCGGCATTCACCTGTGCGTGACACGGCAGTGCCAGCAGCAGGCATTCAGTCATGGCCGCTGCACGGTGGAGCGTTTCCTCGGCAATGGAGAAGGACTCCTGAAAGACAACCGGCACGCCGAGCAGAATAAAGTCATAGCGGTCATCCGGCAGCGCGTTGAGCGAGCCGCTATAGGTGACGCGCATTGGCATCCCCGCGAGCATATCCAGCGTGCCCTGTGCGGCGGCGGCATTTGGCTCAATGTAACCGATATGTTTGCCGGTAAGTGCATCCAGCGCATGGATATCGAGTGCCGCGTTGGGATTCAGGTCGAGATTAATGTGGAACCAGAAGGTGGAACCGTTGCCCGGCTGGCTGTGGAATGAGATATCACCGCCCATTTCATTGACCAGCTTCTGGGTGATAACCAGCCCCAGCCCGGTGCCGCCGTGGCGCCGCGAAATACTGGCGTCTGCCTGGCGAAACGCCTGGAACAGCCGTGACTGATCTTTTTCTGGGATGCCGATACCGGTATCGCGGATCTGCACTTCAATTTGTAGCTTGTTATTGCTGACGGCACGCTTGTCGATAATGACATCAATGCTGCCCTGTTCGGTAAACTTGATAGCGTTACCGATAAGGTTGGTCAGAATCTGCTGCAAACGCAGCGGATCGCCAATCACGTTATCCGGCACATCATTTTTAATATTGAGCGTGAGCTCAAGCCCCTTGTCGTGCGCCGAATGGGCCAGCAGCGTGATGGTTTCATCAAGCGTCGTGCGCAGCAGGAACGGAATGCTTTCGAGAATCAGCTTGCCCGCCTCCAGCTTGGAGAAGTCGAGCACGTCGTTGATGATAGTCAGCAGGTTGTTCGCTGAGCGTTCAATAGTATTAAGGTGATCGCGCTGCGTGTTGGTCAGGTCGCTTTTAAGCGTCAGGCGCGTAAAGCCAATTACGCCGTTAAGCGGAGTGCGCAGCTCATGCGACATATTGGCGAGGAATTCTGATTTGATGCGCGCGGCTTCCTGGGCGCGTTTTTTCGCCAGATCCAGTTCTACGTTCTGGATTTCCATTTGCTCGAGCGTTTCACGCAGATCGGATGTGGCCTGGTCAACGTTATGCTGCATCTCCTCGTGGTAAGCCGTGAGCGACATCGCCATTGAGTTGATGCCGTTTTTCAGCATATCCAGTTCGCCAAGCATAAAGCCTTCGACGCGGCTGTCGAGCTGGCCGCGGCGGATGCGGTCAACGGTATTCACCATGTTACGAATTGGGCTTGTGACATCACGCATCAGCCGCCAGGCAAACACCAGCGCAATCCCTACGCAAAACAGCACCAGCAGCGTGGAGGTGAAAATCTCCTTATATTGCTGTAGCCGTACCGAGCGCAGGTCCAACTCCAGTGCCACGTAGCCCATGGTGTTATTGGTTGGTTTGGCCTCGGTGACCTCGGATTCGTCTGGTGAATAGCGCTCGGAAATAATCGGCGTGCGCAACACCAGATAATCGCCGCGATGGGAAACCGTCAGCGCCATCGGCATGGGGGCGCCGTCCGGCAGGCGCAGCAGCGAATGATCGAGCTGAAAGTTTGATGTGACAAACAGCCGGTTGTTTTCGTCATACACGGAAATACCGCGCACGATTTCTGAATGGCGGCGGTGCAGCACACTCACCAGCTGGCGAATAGATTCACGGTTATGAAAGCTCATTCCGTATTCGCTGGAGACCGCCAGAGGCTCAATAATGCTGGCTCCGGCATCTTCAAGTTGACGTTGCAGGTCGTGATAACGGTGCACAACGAAAAAGATACTGAGCAACAGGCCAATAAGCACCGTTGGGGCGAGAATCAGTATCATCATGCGTGCCCGCAGGCTGTAGTTGGTCATGGGGTTCCGATATGGGACAATGAGTCAAACAGTAAACGGGTAATGCATAACTTCACAATGGCGCAATTCTACTCTGCAAAGCGGCGCGTGACGACGCGTAAGATCATAACACTCGACATTCGTGACCTGGATCCGTTCGGACAGGGCGTTGCTCGCCATGAGGGTAAGGCATTGTTTGTTCCGGGCGCATTGCCCGGCGAGCAGGTTGAAGCCGTCCTTGAAAACGAAAAGCGCAGCCATGCGACGGCGCGGGTCAAGCGTCGCCTTAACGATAGCCCGCAGCGCGAGGTGCCGCGCTGTCCCTGGTTTGGTACCTGTGGCGGCTGCCAGCAGCAGCACGCCAGTGTAGCGCTCCAGCGTGCCAGCAAAGCGCAGGCGCTCTCGCGCATGATGAAGCACCCGGTTGATGATGTTATCGCAGGCGAACCGTGGGGCTACCGCCGTCGCGCGCGCCTTAGCCTTTCTTTTCAACCCAAAACCCAGACATTACAGATGGGCTTTCGCAAGGCCAGCTCCAGCGATTTAGTGGATATTCGCCAGTGCCCCATTCTGGTGCCCCAACTTGAGGCATTGCTTGCGCCGTTGCACCAGTGCCTGTCATCGCTACAAAGCGTGCGTAAACTCGGGCACGTTGAACTGGTGCTGGCTGACAACGGTCCGCTGATGGTATTGCGCCATCTGGCAGCACTGAGCGCCAGTGATAAAGAAAAGCTGGAACGCTTTTCGCATTCTGAAGGTGTGGCGCTGTACCTTGCCGCCGACAGCGATAAGCTGGAGCAGGTCACCGGTGAGATGCCCTGGTATCAGTCGGACGGTCTACGCTTAACGTTCAGCCCGCGCGACTTTATTCAGGTCAACGATGCCGTGAACCAGCAAATGGTGGCTCGGGCACTGGAATGGCTGGAGATAGCCCCCGGTGACCGGGTACTCGACCTGTTCTGCGGCATGGGCAATTTTACGTTGCCGCTGGCAAAACGGGCCATCAGCACGATTGGTGTGGAAGGTGTGGCTGCGCTGGTGGCAAAAGCCAAATATAATGCTGAATATAATGGGTTGAAAAACGTAACATTCTGGCATGAAGATCTTGAGCAGGATGTCACTCGCCAGCCGTGGGCGGCGCACGGGGTAGATAAGGTATTGCTTGACCCGGCACGCGCCGGCGCTGCAGGTGTGATGCGGCAAATCGGCAAACTGGCACCTTCGCACGTGGTCTATGTTTCCTGTAATCCGAGTACCCTCGCGCGCGACAGCGCCGAGTTGGGTGCTGCGGGTTATGTGCTCACGCGCCTCACAATGCTGGATATGTTTCCCCATACCGGGCATCTGGAGTCAATGGCGTTATTTGAACGACGGTAACGGATAAAAGTGGTCGCGCAATGCCGCGGCCAGGCAGGGCCGAGAGGAGAGGATATGGTTGCGGTAAGAAGTGCACATCTCAATAGAGCTGGTGAGTTCGCCATCGACAAGTGGGTGGCGAGTCTGGGAATTAACCCGCAGTCGTGTGAGCGCTTAGCCGAAACCTGGCAGTATTGCGAACAACAGATAAAAGGGCATCCGCAGGCGGATCTGCTGCTATGGCGCGGTGTGGAAATGGTCGAAATCCTTTCCATGCTGAGTATGGATATCGACACGCTGCGCGCAGCACTGCTGTTTCCGCTCGCGGACGGCGGCGTTGTGACGGAAGAAGTGCTGCTCGAAACGGTGGGTAAGTCGGTTGTACAACTGATTCACGGCGTGCGTGATATGGACGCCATTCGCCAGCTTAAAGCGACCCACACCGATGATGCCGTGTCCTCTGAGCAGGTGGACAACGTGCGCCGCATGCTGTTGGCGATTGTGGACGATTTCCGCTGCGTGGTGATTAAGCTTGCCGAGCGTATCGCGCATCTGCGTGAAGTAAAAGACGCGCCTGAAGACGAGCGTGTACTGGCAGCCAAAGAGTGTACCAACATCTATGCGCCGCTCGCTAACCGCCTGGGGATTGGCCAGCTGAAATGGGAGCTGGAAGATTACTGCTTCCGCTATCTGCATCCCGCTGAATACAAACGCATCGCAAAGCTGCTGCACGAACGGCGTATTGACCGCGAACGCTACATTGATGAGTTTGTCTCCAACCTGCGCCAGGCCATGAAAACCGAAGGCGTGAAGGCTGAAGTCTATGGCCGTCCGAAGCACATCTACAGCATCTGGCGCAAAATGCAGAAAAAGCATCTGGCATTCGATGAGCTGTTTGACGTGCGCGCCGTGCGTATTGTGGCGGAGCGTTTGCAGGACTGCTATGCCGCACTCGGTACAGTGCATACGCTCTATCGCCATCTGCCTGATGAGTTTGATGATTACGTGGCGAACCCAAAACCCAATGGTTACCAGTCTATCCACACGGTGGTGCTGGGGCCGGGGGGGAAAACGGTCGAAATCCAGATTCGTACTAAGCAGATGCATGAAGAGTCCGAACTGGGCGTTGCCGCGCACTGGAAATACAAAGAAGGGGCAGCCGCACAGGGGCGCTCGGGCCATGAAGACCGCATTGCCTGGCTGCGTAAGCTCATTGCGTGGCAGGAGGAAATGTCGGATTCTGGCGAAATGCTTGATGAGGTACGAAGCCAGGTTTTTGACGACCGGGTTTACGTGTTTACGCCTAAGGGCGATGTTGTGGACTTGCCCGCAGGCTCTACACCGCTTGATTTTGCCTACCATATTCACAGCGATGTCGGTCACCGCTGTATTGGTGCCAAAATTGGCGGGCGCATTGTGCCTTTTACCTACCAGTTACAGATGGGCGACCAGGTTGAGATAATCACCCAAAAGCAGCCTAACCCAAGCCGCGACTGGCTTAATCCGAACCTTGGCTACGTGACCACCAGCCGCGGACGCTCAAAAATTCACGCCTGGTTTCGCAAGCAGGACAGGGATAAAAATATTCTCGCCGGACGGCAAATCCTGGATAACGAGCTGGAACATCTGGGTATCAGCCTGAAGGAAGCGGAAAAACACCTGCTGCCGCGCTACAACTTTAACGAAATGGAAGAGTTGCTGGCCGCGATTGGTGGCGGCGATATTCGCCTTAACCAGATGGTGAATTTCCTGCAGGCGCAGTTTAATAAGCCAAGTGCTGCGGAGCAGGATGCCGAAGCGCTGCGCCAGTTGAAGCAGAAAAGCTATACGCCGCAGGGGCGCGCCAAAGACAATGGCCGTGTGGTAGTTGAAGGGGTGGGTAACCTCATGCACCACATTGCCCGCTGCTGCCAGCCGATTCCCGGCGATGAGATTGTTGGGTTTATCACCCAGGGGCGCGGGATCTCAATTCACCGCGCTGACTGCGATCAACTCACTGAACTGCGCTCGCACGCGCCGGAGCGCATTGTCGATGCCGTGTGGGGCGAAACCTATTCAGCCGGCTATTCGCTGGTGGTACGCGTGATGGCTAACGATCGCAGCGGTCTGCTGCGTGATATCACCACGATTCTTGCTAACGAGAAGGTGAATGTGCTGGGTGTGACCAGCCGCAGTGATACCAAACAGCAGATGGCGACCATCGATATGAATATCGAAATCTACAACCTGCAGGTACTTGGCCGGGTACTCGGCAAACTCAACCAGGTGCCGGATATTATTGACGCACGCCGTCTGCACGGCTGATGCCAGCGCTCCCTGACGGTGGGGAGCGCGTTTTTTAGGGAATAACATGAAGCAAATTGAACGCCTGCTTGGCATTATGCAGCGCCTGCGCGACCCGCAAACCGGCTGCCCGTGGGACAAGGCACAGACTTTTAGCACCATCGCCCCCTATACCCTTGAAGAAACCTACGAAGTGCTCGATGCCATTGCCCGCGACGACCTCGACGATCTGCGCGGTGAGTTGGGTGACCTGCTGTTCCAGGTGGTGTTTTACGCGCAAATGGCGCAGGAGCAGGGGCGTTTTGACTTCAACGATATCTGCCAGGCTATCAGCGACAAGCTGGAACGTCGCCACCCGCATATCTTTGGCGATGCCGCCACGCTGACCGACAGCAGTGCCGCACTGGCGCGCTGGGAACACACCAAAAGCCAGGAGCGTGCGCAGAAGGCACAGTTCTCTGCGCTGGACGATATTCCGCAAGCGATGCCTGCGCTGATGCGCGCCCATAAAATTCAAAAACGCGTCGCGGCAGTAGGTTTTGACTGGGAAACGCTTGGGCCGGTGGTGGATAAAGTTCATGAAGAGCTTGATGAAGTGATGCATGAAACGCAACAGGCCACCGTGGATGAGGCAAAGCTTGAAGAGGAAATGGGTGATTTGCTGTTTGCAACGGTCAACCTGTCACGCCATCTGGGAGTAAAAGCAGAAATGGCGCTGGCGAAGGCAAATATCAAATTTGAGCGCCGCTTTCGTGAAGTGGAGCGTTTGATTGCAGCGGATGGGCTGGTAATGGAGCAGGTAAGCCTTGAGCAAATGGAAGTGGCCTGGCAACGGGTAAAACAGCAGGAAGCGCAGGGCTAAGCGCGGTTCTGTACTACAGTGGGAGGCGGCGCTGCCAGCCTCTCGTCTGTTGCATTGTGATAATATAATAATTGAAATTTTGAATTGCTATTTTGTTGTAATGAAACGGAAATTTTATTTTTTATCTTTTTAATTGGTAGCAGGCGAAGTTATTTCATTAAACCTCGTATTTTCCTCTTTCTTTGTGCAAGTGCTTCAGTCAATGGCCCAACGAACAGCGGCTGGGTTGATTTGTATCAAAAACATTTCTGCCATAACGGCTATTTTTCCCACCGTGGTAATGCGTGACGTCGCCGACGCGTGGAGCAGGAAGGATTTGTGAGGCCCTGTCGATTCGGGTATACTACTTTCCCGTCCTGGTTATTCCATCGTCTTTAAACCTAACTTCTCAGGTTCAGCATGACAACGAACTATATTTTTGTGACCGGCGGGGTCGTATCCTCTCTGGGTAAAGGCATTGCCGCAGCCTCTCTCGCAGCCATTCTCGAAGCCCGCGGGCTCAACGTTTCCATGATGAAACTGGATCCGTATATCAACATCGATCCGGGCACAATGAGCCCTATTCAGCATGGTGAAGTGTTTGTGACCGAAGACGGTGCAGAAACCGATCTGGACCTGGGTCACTATGAGCGTTTTATCCGCACCCGCATGACGCGCCGCAACAACTTCACCACTGGCCGCATCTATTCTGACGTTCTTCGCAAAGAGCGCCGTGGTGATTACCTTGGCGCCACCGTGCAGGTCATTCCGCACATTACCAACGCTATCAAAGAACGCATTATCGAAGGCGGTGAAGGCCACGACGTGGTGTTGGTAGAAATCGGCGGCACTGTTGGCGATATCGAATCGCTGCCGTTCCTGGAAGCTATCCGCCAGATGGCGGTTGAAGTGGGCCGCGAGCACACGCTGTACATGCACCTGACGCTGGTGCCGTACATGGCCGCTTCCGGTGAAGTGAAAACCAAACCGACCCAGCATTCAGTTAAAGAACTGCTCTCCATCGGTATCCAGCCGGATATGCTGATTTGCCGCTCTGACCGCGCTGTACCGGCCAATGAACGTGCGAAAATCGCGCTGTTCTGTAACGTGCCGGAGAAGGCGGTCATCTCGCTTAAGGACGTGGATTCCATATATAAAATCCCAGGCCTGTTGAAATCCCAGGGGCTTGACGATTATATTTGTAAACGATTCAGCTTGCAGTGCCCTGAGGCTGACTTGTCAGAATGGGAACAGGTGCTGTACGAAGAAGCCAATCCTGCCGGGGAAGTTACCATCGGTATGGTCGGCAAGTACATTGAGCTGCCGGACGCGTATAAGTCTGTGATTGAAGCGCTCAAGCACGGTGGGCTGAAGAACCGTCAAACGGTGAACATCCGCCTGATTGATTCACAGGACGTTGAAACCCGTGGTGTAGAAGTGCTTAAAGGGCTTGATGCGATTCTGATTCCGGGCGGCTTTGGCTACCGCGGCGTGGAAGGCAAAATTGCCACCGCCCGCTATGCCCGTGAAAACAATATTCCTTTCCTGGGCATATGCCTGGGGATGCAGGTTGCACTGATTGAGTTTGCCCGCAATGTGGCGGGAATGGCAGACGCCAACTCAACTGAATTTGTGCCAGACTGTAAGTACCCGGTGGTCGCACTTATCACCGAGTGGCGTGACGAAGAAGGCAATGTCGAAGTGCGTTCTGAGAAGAGCGATCTCGGCGGCACCATGCGCCTTGGCGCACAGCAGTGCCAGTTAACCGATAACAGCCTGGTGCGCCAGCTGTACGGTGAGTCGATCATTACTGAACGTCACCGCCATCGTTACGAAGTTAACAACATGCTGTTGAAACAGATTGAAGCTGCGGGTCTGCGTGTAGCGGGCCGCTCCGGGGACGATCAGTTAGTTGAAATTGTTGAGGTAGTGAACCATCCGTGGTTTGTTGCCTGTCAGTTCCACCCGGAATTTACGTCGACTCCGCGTGATGGGCACCCGCTGTTTGCAGGCTTTGTGAAAGCCGCGAGCGAGTACCAGAAACGCCAGGAGAAGTAAGAAAAAAGTTAGCAACGGCAGTGCGGTAGTTTTTGCTACAGCGCCTTTGCATGCAGCAATTAGCCGGTGAAAATACCCTGAGCGCAGACGTTCACGGTGATAAACGGGTTAAGGCAGCACAGGGCGCAGGGGAATGTGAAGGGCTGCACTGTTCGTCCGGAGTTTTAGTTTAACTAGTGAATTGAGGAAAACCTAAATGTCCAAAATCGTAAAAGTCATCGGTCGTGAAATCATCGATTCTCGTGGTAACCCGACTGTTGAAGCTGAAGTTCACCTGGAAGGCGGTTTCGTCGGTATGGCTGCTGCGCCGTCAGGTGCTTCCACCGGTTCCCGCGAAGCGCTGGAACTGCGCGATGGCGACAAATCTCGTTTCCTGGGCAAAGGCGTAACCAAAGCCGTTGGCGCAGTTAACGGCCCGATTGCTCAGGCTATCGTTGGCAAAGACGCCAAAGATCAGGCTGGCATCGACAAAATCATGATCGACCTGGATGGCACCGAAAACAAATCTAACTTCGGCGCAAACGCAATCCTGGCGGTTTCTCTGGCTGCTGCTAAAGCGGCTGCTGCCTCTAAAGGTATGCCGCTGTATGAGCACATCGCTGAACTGAACGGCACTCCGGGCAAATACTCTATGCCGGTTCCGATGATGAACATCATCAACGGCGGTGAGCACGCGGATAACAACGTTGATATCCAGGAATTCATGATTCAGCCTGTTGGCGCGCCGAGCCTGAAAGAAGCGGTTCGCATGGGTTCTGAAGTGTTCCATCACCTGGCAAAAGTGCTCAAGAGCAAAGGCATGAACACTGCGGTAGGTGACGAAGGTGGCTATGCGCCGAACCTGGGTTCTAACGCTGAAGCACTGGCTGTTATCGCTGAAGCGGTTAAAGCTGCGGGCTATGAGCTGGGCAAAGACATCACTCTGGCGATGGACTGCGCAGCATCTGAATTCTACAAAGACGGCAAATATGTGCTGGCTGGCGAAGGCAACAAAGCCTTTACCTCTGAAGAGTTCACCCACTTCCTGGAAGAACTGACCAAACAGTACCCGATCGTGTCTATCGAAGACGGTCTGGACGAATCTGACTGGGACGGTTTTGCTTACCAGACCAAAGTACTGGGCGACAAAATCCAGCTGGTAGGTGACGATCTGTTCGTAACCAACACCAAGATCCTGAAAGAAGGTATCGACAAAGGTATCGCTAACTCCATCCTGATCAAATTCAACCAGATCGGTTCACTGACCGAAACTCTGGCTGCTATCAAGATGGCGAAAGATGCAGGCTACACCGCTGTTATCTCTCACCGCTCTGGCGAAACCGAAGATGCGACCATTGCCGACCTGGCAGTAGGTACCGCAGCAGGCCAGATCAAAACCGGTTCCATGAGCCGTTCTGACCGTGTTGCTAAGTACAACCAGCTGATTCGTATCGAAGAAGCGCTGGGCGCTCGCGCACCGTACAACGGTCGTAAAGAGATCAAAGGCCAGGCATAATCGTCTGACTTTTTGAACGCGTTAAAAAACCCGCCTCGGCGGGTTTTTTTATGGCTGCTATCTGGCGCTGTCGTGCGCAGTGGGTGCTAATGCAGGGCCGTTAGTCGTTGTCATCACGACATCCTTTTCTGATTACCAGCGCCCTGAGGCACCGCCACCGCCGCTGCTGCCACCACCGCCGTTAAATCCACCTGACGAGCCGCCGCCGCCTTTACCGCCGGAAGAACCGCGGAAAATAAGCATGATTCTCGCGATAAAAACGACTATTTCATACGCGACCTTCAGACTACGAAAAGCAGGCCCGTCTGGCATGTCCGCTGCGGCGAGGACAAACCAGACTGTCATCACAAGTCCTAAGATGATTAAGCCGGGTTCGACGAACTCTGACAGGGTTAAATGCCAGTAAATGACAATGAGAGCACCCACTCCAATACCGGCGATAATTCCCGTTATGGCTGAGAAATAGCGACGGGCAAGCCAGGGCAGAGCAAAGCTTGCGGCAATCCAGCTCAGGAAAAACAGCATATGCAGGCGGTTGGGGTTTTCAACCGGTGGGCGTTTTATTTTGGGCTGAGAAATACCGGCTGTTTCAGGAGAAGAGGCGATGAATCGTGAAATGCCAGATTCTTTTTCCTGAACAGGTGGTGGTTCTGGCGGGTAAACAGGGGCGGTATTATTGCGTGCTGAGTCCGGCCGGGAAGTGCCAGATTGCAGGGCAGGCGGTGCGTTAGCGAAGGGTTGTGTTGATTGAATGCCTCCACCTGCTAAACGAATTCCAGTATTGATCCCCTCTATCAGACTATTTTGATGAAATCCGTACTGGCTGCTGCTGCGAGTAGAGCTTGAGAATTGTGCGCCAGAGGTTGAGACATATCCTCGTTCGATATGAGCCCACTTTTCTGACCAGTTGAGCAGCAGCAGTATGTCATTATCTTTGTTTTCATGCGCCAGATTGAAGCTGTTGAACGCATTGAGGGCATATTTATCAATACTCTCTTCGCCCGTTGTATTAACCACCAGAACCACGAGTTTGCGTCCCTTATTCTTATTGAATAAAGAGAGGCTATTGATAATGGCATTTCTTTCATGGGGAGTGAGCACGCCTGTTGTATCCATTAGCCATTGTTCCGGTTTTGAATCCGTCACAAACTCAGCGTTGCCGCAAAGCGGCCAGAGAACAAGCCAACATAACAGCAGCCTCACAAAGGCACTGCGGTTAATAAAAGTCGATATCATAAACATACAGTGTCTCAACAGGTGCCAGAGCATGTTGGTCCAGTCGGGGGGAATGATTCATCGCGCGGGCGAGAAACACGGTGGGGAAATTACGGACATGCAGGTTGTAATTCTTAATGGCCTCAGTGTGTCTGTCTCGCGCCGTATTGATGCGGTTAGTACGGCTTTCAAGCTGGACCAGTAGATTCAGGAAGCGTTTATCTGTGTTCAGGTCGCTATGGTGTGCCGACAGGGCAAGTGTCTTATTCAATGCCTGCGATAAATCAACCTGCGCCTGCTGCCATCTGGCGATGAGCGCGCGACTCTGCGAAGGCGTTGACAGCTTCAGGGTCATCTTTTGCGCGCTGTCATTAGCGTGCTTGAGCGCAGACAACACAGGGAGATCGTCGCCGGTATAGCTTTTCACCACACTGATAAGCTCAGGAATTAAATCGACACGGCGCTGGTACTGGTTAATGACTTCATGCCAGGTAATAACGCTTTGTCTGTCATAGCGTTGAATACTGGTGAAACGACAACCGCCGAGCGTAAGGGCGATAAATAAGGCAAAAGATAAGCGCAGCACAATGCGGTCCTTATGTCGGCCAAAAAATGTGTCTTTTAAAATTTAGATAGAAAGAGGGGGAATGATACGTGATTTATCGAGAGCTAAGTTAATCCTTATCAATGAGATAGCGCTGATATTGCATGGTGAAATACGATTGTGAGGGCAAGCATTATTTGTCAGGCATGATCCCATCCGTCAGATCTGCGATAATACCTATTTAACGGCAGACAGGTTTCTTATGCAGTACCCGATTAACGAGATGTTCCAGACGCTTCAGGGTGAAGGTTATTTCACCGGCGTGCCCGCCATTTTCATTCGTCTACAAGGCTGCCCGGTAGGTTGCTCGTGGTGTGATACCAAACATACCTGGGATAAGCTTGCCGATCGCGAAGTCTCGTTATTCAGCGTGCTGGCAAAGACTCGCGAAAGCGACAAATGGGGCAGCGCCAGCGCTGAGGATCTGCTGGCCGTGATTGGCCGCCAGGGCTATACCGCCCGCCATGTGGTGATTACCGGCGGTGAGCCGTGCATACATGACCTGTGTGCGCTTACTGAATTACTCGAAAATAACGGCTTCAGCTGCCAGATTGAAACCAGCGGCACGCACGAGGTGCGCTGTAGCCCGTCTACCTGGGTGACGGTATCGCCCAAGGTGAATATGCGCGGCGGTTACGATGTGCTGGCTCAGGCACTGGCCCGCGCCGATGAAATTAAGCATCCGGTTGGTCGTGTGCGTGATATTGAGGCGCTGGATGCACTGCTCGCCACACTCAACGACGACAAAAAACGCATCATTGCGCTACAACCGATAAGCCAGAAAGACGACGCAACGCGTCTGTGTATTGAGACCTGCATCGCACGTAACTGGCGGCTTTCCATGCAAACTCACAAGTACCTCAATATTGCCTGATTTGCGATGCCAAATTCCCTGCCAGCGGTGATAGAATCCTCCCAAAATGAAGGGATGACTTTAGACTGGCAGGGATTTCATGAAATACGTTTCATTACCACACAATCAGAACACCGTTGGCTGGCCGTTGCCGCCAAAACCTCCATCGACCTCCTCTCCGCTTACGGGGCAAATTCGCGCTGACTGGGCCGTTATTGGCGCAGGCTACGCCGGGCTGGCATTTGCCCGCACGCTGGCATTGCTCAATCCGGAGTTACACATCGTAGTGCTTGATGCCGCCAGCACGGCCTGGGACGGTTCTGCCGGGCGCAACTCTGGTTTTGTTATTGGCCTGCCGCACAACATTGGCAGCTCAATGGCAGAGCTTAAAAAGGCGCAGACGTGGCGCAACCTGTTACAGGCGGGCATTGATAGCCTGTGGGAGCAGGTGGAGGCCAACGCAATTAGCTGCGACTGGGAAAACGCCGGGAAATATCATTGCCAGGTTGCCGAAGGCAGCGATGCGGTACTGAAAACCTATCGTGAAAGCCTGGAGCGTATTGAAGAACCGTATGAGGAACTGGACTGCGAGGCGCTCACAAACCGGCTGGGCAGCGGTTTCTGGCATAAAGGCATTTACACGCCTGGCACCATTCTGGTGAACCCGGCGCGCCTGATTAGCGGGCTGGCTGGCGCACTGCCGGAGAACGTCACGCTGTATCATGACACGCCTGCGCTGGCGATGCGCACCGGTAAGGAAACACAAATTTTCACCCCACAGGGGGAAGTGTTCGCAGACCAGGTGATGCTGGCAACCAACGCACTTTCGCCGGAGCTGATGCCTGGGCTGTTCCGTCGCCAGGCGTCGATGGCGACCTTTGCGAGCCTCACACAGCCGCTTACCGTACAGCAGATGGTCAGACTGCCGCGCGAGATGCGCAGCTGGGGGCTGACACCGGTCAACGCAATTGCAGGCGCGACGCTGCGCTTTACCTCAGACAGACGCTTTTTGATTCGCCAGCACGTTATCCCGGCGCTGCGCGGCGGGGTCAGCAGCGAGCAAACGCGCCACGCGGCCCGTTTACATCGCAAACTGTTCAGCCGCATGTATCCGCAGCTTGGCGGCGATGTAACGCTGGCAAAAACCTGGTCCGGCACCATTAGTGTGACGCGCAATGGCGCGCCGCTGTGGGGCAAAGTTGGGCGCAATATTTATACCGCCGCGGGCTGCAATGGTGCGGGCATTTCACGCCAGACCATTGCGGGTGAACTGTTGGCTCACTACGTGATGAAGCAGGATCATCCACTCATTGGCGATATGCTGGCTGTCGGGCGTGCCAATGTGCTGCCGCCATCGCCGCTGTTAAATGCCGCCGTGTCGGTGTCGTTAATGAAAGAACGCTGGGTAGGTCGCAAAGAAGCCTGATACCACAGCAATGCAGGGGCCATAATAATGAATAAATGCCCCTGACAGCCTGGCTTATTTAACGTGATTTTGAACACTGCGACGCCATGAGAAAAGCTTCGCAGTGTTTTTTTCAGGATTGGTCGGGGCGTGATGACGATAATACTATCCTGATGATTTCTGGTTAAAAAGATTGATAAGACCGCGATATTACCCTCTTCACACAATATATTTTCTCTCGCTTTTTCACTCCAGGAAAAACGGCGGTTGTCAGCGGGGTGACTGGTCAGGCACTTTCCGGCCGACGGGCAAAGCGCGCACCAATGCCTTTATTCCCATAATGACAAAACGCGGGCGCTCAATATGCCACAGGGTGTGAGCGTGACGTTTATGCACATCAATATCTCCAGCGAAAGCGTGCTGGGTAAAATAATTAATACCTGCGGCCAGCGTTTCGGGATGACCTGGTATTCTGGTGAATAGTGCCGACATTTATAATCTTAACGGTGTGCTGAATTTCGGTCGTGCGGGTGGGCGCCAAAGATGGATATTCCTCTCGTCGCAGCGTTTAAATTGAGCTAACAAGGTGATAAGCCCTGAGCGCCGAGCGGCAAGATAATGAATACCAATTCTGTATGTTGTTAGCGTGGTTGACCGTGGACGCCTGCCCAAACGCGCGCGGGCCAGGTTAACAAAATCCTGGCGCGATGAGCCGGGGCAATACGCTATTGAGGTCAATGGCATCGCGTGGGCAATTTTCCAGCGACGTGACTGCGCTAACCTGCTATGCCAGTAGATGCGCAGTCACGTTCGCGCCGCTCAGGCGAGGCGCAGGATGTCATGGGAGTGAGGGTACTGCTTGTCCGTAAGGCGGCGGATGCAGGGAGCGAACATGTGCTGGTGGTGGATGGCGGTTACCTGGCTCGCTGAAGGCGGGCGTCCCTGCCATCCTTACCGTGTGGATTATTCGCCGCGATAGATGCAGCCAGCGGTGCAGGTTTCTTTGACCATCACAGCGCTCAGTTGCGGCAGTACTGGCTTCATCTGCTGCCAGATCCAGGCGGCAAGCACTTCGCTGGTTGGGTTCTCAAGGCCTGGGATCTCGTTAAGATAATGGTGATCCAGGCGCTCCCACGTTGGCTTAAACGCTGCTTTCAGTTCAGCAAAATCAATAACCCAGCCAGTATGGGCATCCACCTCACCGGTCACTTCCAGGCGCACCATAAAAGAGTGGCCGTGTAGCCGACCGCATTTATGGCCTTCCGGCACGTGAGGCAAGCGGTGAGCGGCTTCAAAAGTGAAATCTTTAAACAGAGTGGTCGACATGATGGGGGTCTCAGTGTGACAAAAAACCGCCGCATAGTAACGGAAATGGTTTTTTTTGGCATTAACTAAAACCATCTTTACTTTTTAGGCCGCCAGTTGCACAAGTAGTGAGTGATTAATCTCTTTAATATCATCGTGTTAATTAACCTGTTTTAGCACTATCGGTTAGCGTTAAAAACGGTTAGTCAATTTGGTTATTTAATATTTCCAACCCTTCTTTAATTGTTATGATTCACACCGTTAACCTTACTTTCACTTTTGTTATTTATCGCCTGGTGTCGGGTTCAGCCGCGTGAAATGCACGCGTTTGCAGTTCGGTCAGGGCGCTTTCTTGCTACTGGAACATAACGACGCATGACGACACCGGTCCCACCTACCTCGCTGCTCCCGCTTAACCCGGAGCAGCTGGCGCGCCTGCAGGCGGCAACACATGATTTTTCGCCCAACCAGCTTGCCTGGCTGTCTGGCTACTTCTGGGGAATGATTAACCAGCAGCCGGGTGCGGCTGCGGTTGGCGCACCTGTTGAACAGGCGGCAGCGGCGATTACGCTTTTATCTGCCTCCCAGACCGGTAACGCACGCCGCGTGGCCGAGCAGTTGCGTGACGATCTGCTGGCAGCACAGCTTAACGTGACGCTGGTGAACGCTGGCGACTATAAATTCAAACAAATTGCCCAGGAAAAACTGCTGATAGTGGTCGCGTCAACGCAGGGCGAAGGCGAGCCAGCAGAAGAAGCCGTTGCGCTGTACAAATTCCTGTTTTCGAAAAAAGCGCCAACGCTTACTGACACTGCCTTTGCCGTTTTCGGTCTTGGTGACACCTCTTACGAACATTTCTGCCAGGCCGGTAAAGATTTTGACAGCAAACTGGCCGAACTGGGTGGTGAACGTCTGCTGGATCGCGTGGATGCTGACGTGGAATACCAGAGCGCGGCGCAAGCCTGGCGCGAGCGCGTGGTTGAAGTGTTGAAAGCCCGTGCGCCAAAAGCCACCAGCGTGCCCAATAGCGCCACTGGTGCGGTAAACGACATCTTCTCAAGCCCCTACACCAAAGAGGCGCCGCTCAGTGCAACGCTTTCTGTCAGCCAGAAAATCACGGGCCGCAACTCTGAAAAAGACGTGCGCCACATTGAAATTGATTTGGCTGACTCAGGCTTGCGTTATCAGCCGGGTGATGCGCTCGGCGTGTGGTATCAGAACGACCCGGCGCTGGTGCAGGAGTTAGTGGAACTACTGTGGCTGAAAGGGGATGAAACCGTAGCCGTGGGTGGCAAAACACTGACGCTCTCAGAAGCACTACAGTGGCATGTTGAGTTGACCGTTAACACCGCCACTATCGTTGAAAACTACGCCACCCTTACCCGCAACGAGCCGCTGCTGGAACTGGTGGGGGACAAGGCCAAATTGCAGCACTACGCGGCCACCACGCCGATTGTGGATATGGCGCGTTTTGCACCTGCGCAACTCGAGGCCCAGCAGTTAACAGACCTGCTGCGCCCGCTGACGCCGCGCCTGTATTCGATTGCGTCTTCCCAGAGCGAGGCAGAAAGTGAAGTGCATATCACCGTAGGCGTGGTGCGCTATGACATCGAAGGCCGTGCACGCACTGGCGGCGCATCGGGCTTTCTGGCTGACCGGCTGGAAGAAGACGGTGAAGTGCGCGTTTTCATTGAACACAACGACAATTTCCGTCTGCCAGCCAACCCTGAGACGCCGGTCATCATGATTGGTCCAGGCACCGGCATTGCGCCGTTTCGCGCTTTCATGCAGGAGCGCGAGGCGCAGGGCGCCAGCGGTAAAAACTGGCTTTTCTTTGGCAACCCGCATTTTACCGAAGACTTTCTGTATCAGGTGGAATGGCAGCGCTACGTTAAAGATGGCCTGCTGACGCGCATTGACCTTGCCTGGTCCAGAGATCAAAAAGAAAAAGTGTACGTACAACATAAACTGCGCGAACAGGGCGCAGAGCTGTGGCGCTGGATTAACGATGGCGCACACATTTACGTTTGCGGCGACGCCAATCGCATGGCGAAAGACGTTGAGCAGGCGCTTGTGGAAGTGATTGCCGAATTCGGTGAAATGGATACCGAAACGGCGGATGAATTTTTAAGTGAGCTGCGCGTAGAGCGCCGTTATCAGCGAGACGTCTACTAATGAGCGAAAAACATCCCGGACCTCTGGTGGTTGAAGGCAAACTGGCCGATGCCGAGCGACTTAAACTGGAAAGTCAGTTCCTGCGCGGCACGATAGCCGAAGATTTGCACGATGGCCTGACCGGCGGCTTTAATGGCGACAATTTTCTGCTGATCCGCTTTCACGGCATGTATCAGCAGGACGACCGCGATATCCGCGCCGAGCGCGCCGAGCAGAAGCTGGAGCCGCGTCACGCCATGATGCTGCGCTGCCGTCTGCCCGGCGGCATCATGACCACAAAGCAGTGGCAGGCCATTGATAAGTTTGCCGCGGACAACACCATTTACGGCAGCATTCGTCTGACCAACCGCCAGACCTTTCAGTTTCACGGCATTCTCAAACATAACGTGAAACCGGCACACCAGATGTTGCACGACGTTGGGCTGGACGCACTGGCGACCGCCAACGACGTGAACCGCAACGTGCTGTGCACCTCGAACCCGATTGAATCGCAGCTGCACGCAGAGGCCTATGAGTGGGCGAAAAAGCTCTCAGAACACCTGCTGCCGCGCACCCGCGCCTACGCCGAAATCTGGCTCGACAAAGAAAAGGTCGCCACCACCGACGAGGAGCCGATTCTCGGGCCGACCTATCTGCCGCGTAAGTTTAAAACCACGGTCGTGGTACCGCCGCAAAACGACGTTGACCTGCATGCCAATGACATGAACTTCATTGCCATTGCCGAGAACGGCAAGCTGGTGGGCTTTAACCTGCTGGTAGGCGGCGGTTTGTCGGTGGAGCACGGCAACAAAAAAACCTATGCCCGCACCGCGAGCGAGTTTGGCTATATTCCGCTTGAGCACACGCTGGCGGTTGCCGAGGCGGTGGTCACCACGCAACGCGACTGGGGCAACCGTACCGACCGTAAAAACGCCAAAACCAAATACACGCTTGAGCGCGTGGGCGTGGAGACCTTTAAAGAAGAGGTGGAACGCCGCGCGGGCATTAAATTCGCCCCGGTGCGTCCTTACGAATTTACCGGTCGCGGCGACAGGATTGGCTGGGTGAAAGGCATTGATGATAAATGGCACCTGACGCTATTTATCGAAAATGGCCGTATTCTTGACTATCCGGGTAAGCCGCTGAAAACCGGCCTGCTGGAAATTGCCAAAGTACACAAAGGTGATTTCCGCCTGACCGCTAACCAGAACCTGATTGTGGCGGGCGTGCCAGAAAAAGAGAAAGCGAAGATTGAAAAGCTGGCGCGTGGGCACGGGCTGATGGCAGCCACAACGCCGCAGCGCGAGAACTCGATGGCCTGCGTCTCTTTTCCAACCTGCCCGCTGGCTATGGCCGAGGCAGAACGCTTCCTGCCGCAGTTTGTCGATAAGGTGGAAGCGGTAATGACCAGCCACGGCGTGGGTGATGACCACATTGTGCTGCGCGTGACCGGCTGCCCGAACGGCTGTGGGCGTGCCATGCTTGCTGAAATCGGCCTGGTGGGTAAAGCGCCGGGGCGCTATAACCTGCATCTCGGCGGCAACCGCATTGGTACGCGCATTCCGCGTATGTATCGCGAAAACATCACCGAGCCTGAAATTCTTGGCGTGATTGATGAACTGGTCGGGCGCTGGGCAAAGGAGCGTGAGGAAGGCGAAGGCTTCGGTGATTTCACCGTGCGCGCAGGCATCATTCGCCCGGTTCTCGATCCGGCTCGTGATTTCTGGGAATAACCACCGGAGGCGACAATGAGTGAACTCAGTTTGCAGGCGCTTAACGCGCTGACCAAAGAGGAACGCCAGCAGGCGCTAGAGGAAACCAACACAAAGCTTGAAGGCATGACGGCGCAGGAGCGCGTTATCTGGGGGCTGGATAACCTGCCTGGCGAGTTTGTGCTGTCCTCAAGCTTTGGTATTCAGGCGGCGGTGTGTCTGCATCTGGTGACGCGCGAACGCCCGGATATCCCGGTTATCCTCACCGATACCGGCTATCTGTTCCCGGAAACCTACCGCTTTATTGACGAGCTGACTGAAAAGCTCGGGCTGAATCTGCGCGTGTATCGTGCGTCCGAAAGCCCGGCCTGGCAGGAGGCGCGCTACGGCAAGCTGTGGGAGCAGGGCGTGGAAGGCATTGAGCGCTACAACGACATAAACAAAGTCGAGCCAATGAACCGTGCGCTGGCTGACCTTAATGCGCAAACCTGGTTTGCCGGGCTGCGCCGCGACCAGTCCGGTAGCCGGGCAGGTTTGCCCGTGCTCGGTGTGCAGCGCGGCGTATTCAAGCTGTTGCCCATCATCGACTGGGACAACCGCACGGTGTATCAGTACCTGACCCAACACGGTCTGAAGTATCACCCGCTGTGGGATGAGGGCTATCTATCGGTGGGGGATACCCACACGACGCGCAAATGGGAGCCGGGTATGGCAGAAGAAGAAACCCGCTTCTTTGGGCTTAAGCGCGAGTGTGGGCTACACGAAGGCTAATGACAGGGCGGGCGCATGATGCGCCCGCTGTAGCGATAACACTTATTTATCGGCTTTTGCCAGTTCCTTGACCAGCGGCAGCAGCACGCGTACTGCATCGCGGCTGCGCGTTTCTATCTGCCCTGGTAGCCATTTATCCAGATGCTGCACGTTGTCGCGCTGCACGCTGTGCCAGCTTGTTCCCTGCGGGAAGCCCCTGGATTTTGCCCGCTGCTGGTAGCCGTCTTTGTTCCCCAGTGACCAGTTGGTGGCCTCCACGTTCAGTACCGGGATGCCCGCTTTATCGAACACTTGCGCATCGTTACAGCAGCCGGTGCCTTTGGGTAGCGCAGGGTTCAGGCCGGGATTCATGCTGGCCGCAATGCCGTGCTGGCGTGCAAGCCACAGCGCCCGGTCGCGGGTAAGCTTTCGCACGGCAACGGGCGTGGTTTGACCGCTGTTAAAATAGAGCCGTTCACCGGTATACAGGCTGTCGAGGTTAATCACCAGCAGCGTGTTTTTCTTCTCCTGCTCGCTCATGCGCTCAAGAATATCGCGTGCGCCGAGCATGCCAAGCTCTTCACCGCTGGTCGCGATAAAACGCAGGCTGTAGTGGGTACGCACATCTTTAAGCCGTTCGGCCAGCTCCAGCATCACGCCCAGGCCGGAGGCGTTGTCATCAATGCCCTGTAAGGCCAGCCCACCGAGATTTTTATCGTTATCGCTGTCGCTCAGAGGCGACCAGGTATCCAGATGTGACATGATAATAATCTGCTGTGCGCTGCGGCCTTCACGGGCGGCAATCACCATGCTGCCCGTCACGTTCTGCCAGGTTTTCTCGCCTTCGCGGCTGGTATAGGCATAGCGGCTGTGAAACTGGCGGGTATCACTTTCATAGCCCCACTTAAGAAACTGCTGGTGAATATAATCTGCGGCGAGCATTTCAGTGGGAGTGCCGGTCATACGGCCGGGGAAAACGGTGGCGATATGTCGCGCCTGGAAACTGGCGGTGGTGCCTGGGGCTGTGGTTTGTGCCAGAGTAGGACAGACGCCGCACAATCCCAGGGCCAGACACAGGGCAGGGCGACGCAGAGCGGGAAACATAGCGAGTTCATCCATAAAGCAAAAGAATTGGGCGTGGCTAGTATGAAACGAGGCGCTCGCGCCCGCAATTTCAATTCTTCCCAAACGCCAGAAAAAATGCGGCTTCAGCACTTTTTTTGCGAAGCTTTTTCCATCCTTTATTCCTTTGTGGAACTAATCATTCCAATCAGGAATTTCATAAGAGATAAGCGTGAGACGTATAGTCCGACCATTCGCTTTATTTATTGACCGGTTATCAGCGCCCGTATGAGAGGCAAACCGGTTTGAGGAAAGGTTATGGACCAGAAACGACTCACTCACCTGCGACAGCTTGAGGCGGAAAGTATCCACATCATTCGCGAAGTGGCGGCAGAATTCTCTAACCCGGTCATGATGTACTCCATCGGCAAGGACTCCTCGGTGATGCTACATCTGGCGCGCAAGGCGTTTTTTCCCGGGGACGCTGCCATTCCCGTTGCTGCACGTTGATACCGGCTGGAAGTTTCGCGAGATGTACGAGTTCCGCGATCGCACGGCGAAAGAGTATGGCTTCGAGCTGCTGGTGCACCGCAACCCGGAAGGCGTGGCGATGGGCATCAACCCCTTTACCCACGGTAGCGCCAAACACACCGACATCATGAAAACCGAGGGCCTGAAGCAGGCGCTCAATAAATACGGTTTTGATGCCGCTTTTGGCGGGGCGCGTCGCGACGAAGAGAAATCCCGCGCCAAAGAGCGTATTTACTCGTTTCGCGACCGTTTCCATCGCTGGGACCCCAAAAACCAGCGCCCGGAGCTGTGGCATAATTACAACGGCCAGATTAATAAAGGCGAAAGCATTCGCGTGTTCCCGCTCAGCAACTGGACGGAACTGGATATCTGGCAGTACATCTACCTGGAAAACATCGATATTGTGCCGCTGTACCTGGCCGCCGAGCGCCCGGTGCTGGAGCGCGATGGCATGCTGATGATGATTGACGACGACCGCATCGATTTGCAGCCGGGTGAAGAGATTAAGCCACGCATGGTGCGTTTTCGCACCCTCGGCTGCTGGCCGCTCACCGGTGCGGTGGAATCTACCGCGCAGACGCTGCCGGAGATTATCGAAGAGATGCTGGTGTCTACCACCAGCGAACGACAGGGGCGCGTGATTGACCGCGACCAGTCCGGCTCGATGGAGCTGAAGAAACGCCAGGGTTATTTCTGAGGAGCCGCCGGATGAATACAACTATTGCACAACAGATTGCTGACCAGGGCGGCGTTGAAGCCTATTTACACGCGCAACAGCATAAAAGCCTGCTGCGTTTTCTGACCTGCGGCAGCGTGGATGATGGCAAAAGCACGCTGATTGGCCGCCTGCTGCACGACACGCGTCAGATTTACGAAGATCAGCTTTCGTCGCTGCATAACGACAGCAAACGCCACGGTACCCAGGGCGAGAAGATTGACCTCGCGCTGCTGGTAGACGGCTTACAGGCCGAGCGCGAGCAGGGCATCACCATTGATGTGGCCTACCGCTACTTCTCCACTGAAAAGCGTAAATTCATTATTGCCGACACGCCGGGGCATGAGCAGTACACGCGCAACATGGCGACCGGCGCGTCGACCTGCGATCTGGCAATTTTGCTCATAGATGCGCGTAAAGGGGTGCTGGATCAGACGCGTCGTCACAGCTTTATCTCTACGCTGCTCGGCATTCGTCACCTCGTGGTGGCGGTCAACAAAATGGACCTGGTGGCGTTTTCACAGGACCGTTTTGAAGAGATCAAACAGGAATACCTGAGCTTTGCCGAGCAGTTGCCGGGCACGCTCGATATCCGTTTTGTGCCGTTGTCGGCACTTGAAGGCGATAACGTGGCAACTCAGAGCGCCAGCATGCCGTGGTACAGCGGCCCGACGTTGCTTGAGATGCTGGAAACCGTGGAGATTGTGCGCGAGGTGGAAAACCAGCCGCTGCGCTTCCCGGTACAGTATGTAAATCGCCCAAACCTGGATTTTCGCGGCTATGCGGGGACGGTGGCCTCCGGCCTGGTACGCGTAGGCGAGCGGGTAAAAGTGCTGCCGTCGGGCGTGGAGTCAAGCGTTGCCCGTATTGTCACTTTTGATGGTGATTTGCCGCAAGCCGGAGCGGGTGAAGCCGTGACGCTGGTGCTTAAAGATGAAATCGACATCAGCCGTGGCGACCTGTTAGTCAGCGCTGAGGCTGACGTGCCTGCGGTGCAGAGCGCTGATGTGAACGTGGTGTGGATGACCGAGCAGGCGTTGCAGCCAGGCCAGAGTTACGACATCAAACTGGCCGGCAAGAAAACCCGCGCGCGCGTGAATGCCGTCGTTCACCAGGTTGATATCAATACCCTTGAAAAGCGCAGCGCCGACAGTCTGCCGCTTAACGGAATTGGCCTGGTCACGCTGACGTTTGATGAACCGCTGGTGCTGGACCGTTATCAGGACAATCCGGTAACCGGGGGACTTATCTTTATTGACCGCCTGACTAACGTCACCGTGGGCGCAGGGATGGTCGAGACGCCTAAGGTAGAAACACTGGACGCGCCGTCTGAATACAGTGCTTTTGAGCTGGAGCTGAATGCGCTGGTGCGCCGTCACTTCCCGCACTGGAATGCACGCGACCTGTTGGGGAAACGCTGATGGCAGAGCACGACGAGCACGTGGTCTGGCATCCGCACCCGGTCACACGTGAAGGTCGTGAGCAGTTGCACGGCCATCGCGGCGTGGTGCTGTGGTTTACCGGGCTTTCTGGCTCCGGTAAATCCACGGTGGCCGGGGCGCTGGAAGAGGCGCTGCACGAGGTAGGCGTCAGTACCTATTTACTTGACGGCGACAACGTGCGCCATGGCCTGTGTCGTGATTTAGGTTTTAGCGACGATGACCGGCGCGAAAACATCCGCCGTGTGGGCGAGGTGGCAAAACTGATGGTGGATGCCGGGCTGGTGGTTCTGACGGCGTTTATCTCGCCGCATCGCGCCGAGCGCCAGATGGTGCGTGAGCTGGTGGGCGAGGGGCGATTTATTGAGGTGTTTGTCGATACGCCGCTTGCGGTGTGTGAAGCTCGTGACCCAAAAGGACTGTACAAAAAGGCCCGTGCGGGTGAGTTGCGTAATTTTACCGGCATCGATTCTGCCTATGAAAAGCCAGAAAAGGCTGAAATTCATCTTGATGGCGAACAATTAGTAACAAATTTAACCCGCCAATTGTTAGACCTGTTGCGTCAGGACGATATCATCAAATCCTGAGAGCCGGGCCGGGCTACCCATTGGCCTGGCCTGTCAGTTTACAGGACTCGTTATGCGCAATAGCTCCCAGCCTCTGCTTACCCAGGCTGACACATTATCAGACACGGAATATACCGCCTGGTCATTGCCTGGTGGCGTTATCGGCTTTGTCTCGTGGCTGCTGGCGCTTGGGTTTCCCTTCCTGATGTACGGGTCTAACACCCTGTTTTTCTTTCTCTATACCTGGCCTTTTTTTCTGGCGCTGATGCCGGTCGCTGTCGTGGTTGGCGTAGCGCTGCATTCGCTACTGGCACGTCGTCTGTTACTGAGCTGCATCGCAACGTTATGCGGCGTGGGGGCAATGTTTGGCGTACTTTTTCTGTGGCTGATGAGCTGACATACTTCAAAGCGTAACAGTCTATGCCCAATCATTACCGCAGGCGCAGGGTGCGCATCCGGGCACATTCTGTGGTAAATTCTGCTGCACTTCTTTGAATATCGCAGAGCCTGATAGAGTCCGATGATGAGTGATGGAATAATGGCGCCGTTTAATCCGGGGGCAAAATGGGTAAACTAACGCTGCTATTACTGGCTTTATTGGCCTGGCTACAGTATTCACTGTGGTTTGGTAAAAATGGCGTCCATGATTACACGCGCGTGCGCGAAGATGTTCAGGCGCAACAAGCGACCAACGCCAAACTCAAATCGCGTAACGACCAGCTTTTTGCCGAAATCGACGACCTGAACGGCGGGATTGAGGCGATTGAAGAGCGCGCGCGCAACGAACTGAGCATGACCAAACCCGGGGAAACGTTCTATCGCCTGGTGCCGGATTCCTCAAAGCGGAACTGGCGGTCAGGGCAAAATAACCAATAACCAGACTCAGGTCCTCACAAATGTCACAAACCGTCAGGGATGTCATCGCTGTGGTGCCAGCCGCCGGGATTGGCAGCCGCATGCAGGCACAGTGCCCTAAACAATATCTCACCATCGGTGATAAAACGATTCTTGAGCACGCCATCGCGGCGCTGCTGCGCCATCCGCGTGTGCAAAAGGTGATTGTGGCCGTAAGCCCCGATGACTGCTGGTTTGATACGCTGGCGCTGGCGGCTCTCCCACAGGTGCAAAAAGTGACCGGTGGCGCACAGCGCGCCGATTCGGTGCTGGCAGGCCTTAATGCCGCAGGCAATGCCGACTGGGTGTTGGTGCACGATGCCGCCAGGCCTTGCCTGCATCCTGACGATCTCACCCGACTGCTGGCGGTGACTGAGCGCAGTCGTGTAGGCGGGATCCTGGCAAGCCCGGTACGCGACACCATGAAGCGCGGTGAACCAGCCGCCTCACGCATTGCCCACACCGTCGCGCGTGATGATTTATGGCACGCGCTCACGCCGCAATTTTTCCCGCTTGAACTGCTGCGCGAGTGCCTTATCCGCGCGCTGGACGACGGGGCAACCATCACCGATGAAGCCTCTGCGCTGGAATACTGCGGTTTTCACCCCGAGCTTGTGAGCGGGCGAGCAGACAACATTAAAGTCACGCGCCCGGAAGACCTGGCGCTGGCGGCCTTTTACCTTACCCGGTTACAAAAAACGGAGAATAACTGATGCGTATCGGACATGGTTTCGACGTTCATGCTTTTGGCGGCGAAGGCCCGATAGTTATCGGTGGCGTACGTGTGCCTTTTGAAAAAGGGCTGCTGGCTCATTCTGACGGCGACGTTGCGCTGCATGCGCTGACCGATGCCCTGCTGGGCGCTGCCGCGCTGGGTGATATCGGCAAACTGTTCCCGGACACCGACCCGGCGTTTAAAGGGGCCGACAGCCGTGCCTTGCTGCGCGAGGCCTGGCGGCGTATTCAGGATAAAGGCTATCGACTGGGTAACGTAGACGTCACTATTATCGCTCAGGCGCCTAAAATGGCGCCGCATATAGCACAGATGCGTGTGTTCATTGCCGAGGATCTTGGCTGCCATATGGACGATGTGAACGTGAAAGCGACCACCACCGAGAAGCTTGGTTTTACCGGGCGCGGCGAAGGGATTGCCGCAGAAGCCGTGGCGCTGCTGTTTAAGGCCCAGGCGTGATGGACTGGCAGGCGCTGACATGGTTGCACGGCCAACCGCAGGCGAGCGGTGTGCTGAAGGCCAACCCGGAAGATTTTGTGGTCACCGAAGATTTGGGCTTTGGCCCGGACGGTGACGGTGAACACCTGCTGGTGCGTATCCTGAAAAAAGGCTGCAACACCCGTTTTGTGGCTGATGCGCTGGCAAAGTTTTTGAAAGTACACGCCCGTGAAGTCAGTTTTGCCGGGCAGAAAGACAAACACGCCGTTGCTGAACAGTGGTTCTGCGTGCGTCTGCCGGGCAAAGAGATGCCGGATTTAAGCCGCTTTGAGCTTGAAGGCTGCCAGGTTCAGGAATATGCGCGCCATCGCCGCAAACTGCGCCTCGGCGCACTGCGCGGCAACCACTTTACGCTGGTGCTGCGCGAGGTAACAAAGCGGGAAGAAACCGAAGCGCGTCTTGGCAGCATTTTGCGCCAGGGCGTGCCAAACTATTTTGGACTCCAGCGCTTTGGTATTGGGGGCAGTAACCTGAGCCAGGCGCGGGCCTGGGCGCAGAGCGACAGGCCAGTGCGCGAGCGTTCAAAGCGCAGTTTCTGGCTCTCTGCAGCGCGCAGCGCCTTGTTTAACCAGATTGTCAGTGAGCGACTGAAAAAACCGGAATTTAATCAGGTTGTTGACGGCGATGCGCTACAATTAGCTGGCCGGGGAAGCTGGTTTGTGGCTGAAAATCACGAATTGCCCACGTTGCAGCAGCGTGTGGACAACAATGAGCTGATGATAACCGCAGCACTGCCAGGCAGCGGCGAGTGGGGAACCCAACGCGAGGCGCTGGCGTTTGAACAACAGACGCTTGCGGATGAGCCTGATTTGCAGGCCTTGTTGGTGCGCGAGCGCGTGGAGGCAGCACGGCGCGCTATGCTGCTTTATCCTCAGTCGCTCACGTGGAACTGGTGGGACGATGTCACGCTGGAACTCAACTTCTGGCTGCCGGCAGGCAGCTTTGCTACCAGCGTGGTCCGGGAATTAATCAATACAGGTGACTATGCGAATATTGCTGAGTAACGACGATGGCGTTCATGCGCCAGGCATTCAGACGTTAGCCAAAGCGCTACGTGAATTCGCCGAGGTGCAGGTAGTTGCTCCCGATCGTAACCGCAGTGGTGCGTCAAATTCGCTGACGCTGGAGTCATCACTGCGCACGTTTGATTTCCCTAACGGCGATATTGCCGTGCAGATGGGCACGCCGACCGACTGCGTGTATCTGGGTGTCAACGCGCTGATGCGCCCACGCCCGGACGTGGTGGTCTCTGGCATTAATGCCGGGGCAAATCTGGGTGATGATGTGATTTATTCCGGCACCGTCGCGGCGGCAATGGAAGGGCGTCATCTGGGATTTCCGGCGCTGGCGGTGTCGCTTGACGGGCATGAGCATTATGAAACGGCGGCGGCCGTGACCTGTTCTGTACTGCGCGCGTTGAGCCGTGAGCCGCTGCGTACCGGGCGTATTTTAAACATCAACGTGCCGGATTTACCGCTCAGTGAAATTAAGGGCTGGCGCGTCACGCGCTGTGGTAGCCGCCACCCAGCCGATCAGGTGATTGCGCAAAAAGATCCGCGTGGCAATACCATTTACTGGATTGGTCCACCGGGTGAAAAATACGACGTTGGCCCGGATACGGATTTCGCCGCTGTTGAACAGGGTTATGTCTCGATTACGCCGCTGCAGGTGGATTTGACCGCTTACAGCGCTCAGGATGTGGTCAGTACCTGGCTTGAGAAGGCTGGGATGGAGTTTCAATGGTAAGCCGACGCGTACAAACGCTGCTCGACAAACTTAAAGAGCAGGGCATTCGTGATGAGCGGGTGCTTGACGCGCTGGCCCATATGCCGCGTGAAAAGTTTGTCGATGAGGCGTTTGAACACAAGGCCTGGGAGAACGTGGCGCTGCCGATAGGTTGCGGGCAAACCATCTCTCAGCCCTACATGGTCGCGCGGATGACTGAATTACTGGAGCTTAACCACGAATCACGGGTGCTGGAAATTGGCACCGGCTCTGGTTACCAGACGGCGATACTGGCGCACATGGTGCGCCATGTGTGTTCTGTTGAGCGCATCAAAGGATTACAGTGGCAGGCGCGGCGTCGCCTGAAACAGTTGGATTTACATAATGTTTCAACCCGTCACGGCGATGGTTGGCAGGGCTGGCAGGCTCGCGCTCCGTTTGACGCTATTATTGTGACGGCTGCACCGCCGGAAATACCGGCTGCGCTGTTGGCGCAGCTTGATGAGGGCGGCATTCTTATTTTGCCAGTCGGTGATGAGCACCAGTTTCTCAAGCGGGTGCGCCGTCGCGGCGGTGAATTTATTATCGACACTGTCGAAGCCGTGCGCTTTGTACCCCTTGTGCGAGGGGAGCTGGCCTGAGTCCCGGAAATATCCTGTTTTATTCAGGACGCCCAGGCGCAATGATACTTGCGTTGGTGGCGATGCCCGTGAACAGGCCAGAGTGTTAACGTTGGCAACGATACCGACGTGCTTTGTATGGCAGGGACGGTAACGAGGGAATCTGTGGTCGGCGTTGCCGATGAAGGATGCATCTGCGCAAGCAGAATCAGGCGGATATAACCGCCGCCCCGTAAGGGGAAGCCAGGGATGGACCAGGTTGCGCCGTTAGCGTGTCTGTGGCCAAAGCAGAAAGGTAAATCAGTATTCATTCCTGGGGGATCAATGAGCGCGGGAAGCCCGAACTTTACATTACGCCGTTTGGCGACCTTATCGCTGGTAAGCCTGTGGCTTGCTGGTTGTTCCAGTAATAACGCGCAGGCGCCTATCAGTTCGGTTGGTAGCAATGGTGCCAGTACGGGCAGTGAAGGCAGCGGTGGAATGCTGGTGAGCCAGCCGCCACCCATTCAAAACCAGGCGCAGCAGGTTCCGGTGGCGCAGCAGCCGCAGATTCAGCCGGTGCAATCGCAGCCTGTCGCGGTGCAGTCACAGCCGGTACAGACTCAGAACGGCCGCATTGTGTATAACCGCAGCTACGGCAATATCCCCAAAGGCAGCTACACCGGTGGTGATACCTACACTGTGAAGCGCGGCGATACGCTCTTCTATATTGCCTGGATTACCGGTAATGACTTTCGCGACCTTGCGCAGCGTAACAATGTTTCCGAGCCTTACAGCCTGAATGTTGGTCAGACATTGCAGGTCGGCAATGCCTCTGGCGGCACGATTACGGGTGGCAACGCTATTACCCAGGCTGATGCGGCAGCGCAGGGAGTAAGTCCTGCACAAAATTCAAACGCGGTTGTTGCGTCAAAACCGACAATTACGTATTCTGAAGATTCAGGTGAACAGAGTGCTAATAAAATGTTGCCAGGTAACCAGAGTAGCGGAACGATCGTGGCTCCAGTGACGGCACCAACAGTTAGCACAACCGCAACCACTGCCAGCAGTTCGTCAACCAGTTCGCCGATTTCAACCTGGCGCTGGCCAACGAGTGGCAACATTATCGAACCGTTTTCTGCTGCCGAAGGTGGCAATAAGGGGATCGATATCGCAGGTTCGAAAGGCCAGGCTATCACCGCGACCGCCGATGGGCGCGTGGTGTATGCTGGCAACGCTCTGCGCGGTTACGGAAATCTGATTATCGTCAAACATAATGACGACTACCTGAGTGCCTACGCCCATAACGAGACAATGCTGGTCCGGGAACAACAAGAAGTTAAGGCGGGGCAGAAAATCGCTACTATGGGTAGCACCGGAACCAGTTCAACACGTTTGCATTTTGAGATTCGTTACAAGGGGAAATCCGTAAACCCGCTGCGTTATTTACCGCAGCGATAATACCGGCGGAGTACCTAATATAATCTTCCCCGTTCAGACCGCACCAGGAAGGCAGCGGAGTGAGTCCTGACTCTGGCAAACCAGATTCAGGATAAACGACAGCAGCAGGGGTATGCTGTGGCCTGAAGGGTGTCGCTTATGTGGGGGCTTTGCCCAGGGATCACGGGTAGGAGTCACCTTATGAGTCAGAATACGCTGAAAGTTCATGATTTAAATGAAGATGCGGAATTTGATGAGAACGGAGTGGAGGCTTTTGACGAAAAAGCCCTGGTTGAAGAAGAACCCAGTGATAACGATCTTGCAGAAGAAGAGCTGCTATCACAGGGGGCGACACAGCGAGTCCTGGATGCAACCCAGCTTTATCTTGGAGAGATTGGTTATTCTCCACTGCTGACGGCTGAAGAAGAAGTCCATTTTGCCCGTCGTGCTCTGCGTGGTGACATTTCGTCACGCAAACGCATGATTGAAAGTAACCTGCGCCTGGTGGTGAAAATCGCTCGTCGCTACAGCAATCGTGGTCTGGCGCTGCTGGACTTGATTGAAGAGGGCAATCTGGGGTTGATTCGTGCCGTTGAGAAGTTTGACCCTGAACGTGGGTTCCGCTTCTCTACTTATGCCACGTGGTGGATTCGTCAGACGATTGAACGTGCGATTATGAACCAGACTCGCACCATTCGCCTGCCAATTCATATCGTGAAAGAGCTGAACGTTTATCTGCGCACGGCGCGTGAGCTGTCTCACAAGCTGGATCATGAACCGAGTGCAGAGGAAATCGCTGAACAACTGGATAAGCCGGTAGATGATGTCAGCCGCATGCTGCGCCTCAATGAGCGCATCACGTCGGTGGATACGCCTCTCGGCGGTGATTCTGAAAAAGCGCTGCTGGATATCCTGGCCGATGAAAAAGACAACGGCCCGGAAGATACTACGCAGGACGATGATATGAAGCAGAGCATCGTCAAGTGGCTGTTCGAACTGAACGCCAAGCAGCGTGAAGTGCTGGCGCGTCGCTTTGGCCTGTTGGGCTATGAAGCGGCAACGCTTGAAGATGTGGGACGTGAAATTGGCCTTACCCGTGAAAGGGTGCGTCAGATTCAGGTTGAAGGGCTGCGCCGTTTGCGTGAAATCCTTCAGACTCAGGGACTTAATATTGAGGCTCTGTTCCGCGAATAATCGCCTGGTTACAGTGAAAATACCTCCCACAGGGAGGTATTTTTTTGCCTGTTATTTACCCCGTTCCGGCCTGATTGCTCGCAGCGGTACAATATGTCACTTACTGGCAGCCCGTTGTTGCATGAAGCAACAACGGTTGAGAATGACTTACATCAGGTTCTTCAGGCGGTAAATCCACTCCAGCGCCTGGCGCGGTGACAAGGTATCCGGATCGAGCGCTTCCAGCGCTTCAACCGCCGGTGAGGTTTCTTCCGGTACGCTGAGTAGCGACATCTGGCTACCGTCTACCTGGCTTGCCGCCGCCGAGCCGGAGAGACTTTCCAGCTCGCGCAGCTTCTGGCGTGCGCGCTTAATCACATCTTTCGGTACACCAGCCAGTGCCGCAACGGCCAGACCGTAGCTCTTACTCGCCGCACCTTCCTGCACGCTGTGCATAAAGGCGATGGTATCGCCATGCTCAACGGCATCCAGATGTATGTTAACCACACCTTCCATTTTCTCTGGCAACGTAGTCAACTCGAAGTAGTGCGTGGCAAAGAGCGTCAGTGCTTTGATGCGCGTGGCCAGATTCTCAGCACAGGCCCAGGCGAGCGACAAACCGTCGTAGGTCGAGGTACCGCGACCGATTTCGTCCATCAGCACCAGGCTTTGTTCGGTTGCGTTATGCAGAATATTGGCCGTTTCGGTCATCTCAACCATAAAAGTAGAACGACCGGAGGCCAGGTCGTCAGCCGCACCCACGCGGGTAAAGATTCTGTCAACAGGACCCAGTTCGGCCTTATCCGCTGGCACAAAGCTGCCGATATAGGCCAGCAGCGCAATCAGTGCTGTCTGGCGCATATAGGTACTTTTACCGCCCATGTTAGGGCCGGTAATAATCAGCATGCGCCGCTGGCTGGTCAGGTTGAGCGGGTTGGCGATAAAGGGAGCGTTAAGTACCTGTTCGACCACCGGATGGCGGCCACCGACAAGTTTAATTCCGGGCTTGTCGGTAAAGGTCGGGCGGGCATAATTGAGCGTGTAAGCGCGCTCT
This sequence comes from Enterobacteriaceae bacterium 4M9, assembly GCA_010092695.1. Lineage (GTDB taxonomy): Bacteria > Pseudomonadota > Gammaproteobacteria > Enterobacterales > Enterobacteriaceae > Tenebrionibacter. Next base: position 1,421,823 of record JAADJJ010000001.1, read on the forward strand.
GCCAGGTTTGCCAGAACGTCCAGCTCGGCCAGGGCGCTGGCACTCTGCTGTAGCTCGGCCAGGTGCGGCAACATCAGGTTGAATAGCTCATCATAAAGCTGTTTTTCAAGCGTCAGCGCTTTGCCTTTGGAGGTCAGAACCTTGTCTTCATACTCCTTCAGCTCAGGAATGATGTAGCGCTCGGCGTTTTTCAGCGTCTGGCGGCGCACGTAATTAATGGGCACCATATGGCTTTGCCCACGGCTGACCTGAATATAATAGCCGTGCACGGCGTTGAATCCGACCTTCAGTGTATCAATCCCCAGCCGCTCACGTTCGCGAACTTCAAGCCTGTCGAGATAATCCGTGGCACCATCGGCAAGCGCGCGCCACTCATCAAGCTCGGCATTGTAGCCTGGGGCAATGACGCCGCCGTCACGCACCAGCACAGGCGGCGATTCGATGATAGCCCGCTCCAGCAGTTCGCGCAGCTCGCTAAATTCACCCATCTCCTGGCGCAGCGTTTGTACGTATTCAACGTCAAGGTCCGCAAGCTGGGCGCGAAGCTCAGGCAGTTGCTGGAAAGCGTGGCGCATGCGCGCCAGATCGCGCGGGCGAGCAGTACGCAAGGCCAGGCGTGCCAGAATACGCTCCAGATCGCCAACCTGGCGTAATACTGGCTGAATGTCGGCAGTGTGGTCCTGCAAGGCGCCGATCGTTTCCTGACGGCGGATTAGCGTGCGCAGGTCGCGCACCGGCATATGCAGCCAGCGTTTGAGCATGCGGCTGCCCATGGGCGTCACGGTGCAGTCGAGCACAGAGGCCAGCGTATTTTCTGTGCCACCGGCCAGGTTTTGCGTAATTTCCAGGTTGCGGCGGGTGGCCGCGTCCATCACGATGCTGTCCTGCTGGCGCTCCATCGTAATAGAACGAATATGGGGCAGGGAGGTGCGTTGGGTATCTTTCACATATTGCAGCAGGCAGCCTGCGGCGCACAGTCCGCGCACGGCTTTCTCTACGCCAAAACCGGTCAGGTCGCGGGTGCCAAATTGCAGATTTAGCTGCTGGCGCGCGGTTTCGGGTTCAAACTCCCACAGCGGACGGCGGCGCAGACCACGGCGGCCGTCAATCAGAGACATATCGGCAAAGTCTTCGGCATAGAGAAGTTCAGCGGGGTTAGTACGCTGTAGCTCGGCGGCCATTGTCTCATGGTCGGCAGGTTCGCTCAGGCGAAAGCGGCCTGAGCTGATGTCGAGGGTAGCGTAGCCGAAGCCTTTGCTATCCTGCCAGATGGCGGCGAGCAGGTTGTCCTGGCGTTCCTGCAACAGCGCTTCGTCGCTGATGGTGCCAGGCGTGACGATACGAACCACCTTGCGCTCAACCGGACCTTTGCTGGTCGCCGGATCGCCAATCTGCTCGCAGATAGCAACGGATTCACCCAGGTTAACCAGTTTTGCCAGATAGTTTTCAACCGCATGGTGCGGCACACCGGCCATTGGAATGGGTTCACCTGCGGAAGCGCCGCGTTTGGTCAGTGAAATATCCAGCAGCTGCGACGCGCGCTTTGCGTCGTCGTAAAACAACTCATAAAAATCGCCCATACGATAGAACAGCAGGATATCGCGGTGTTCAGCTTTGAGACGCAGATACTGCTGCATCATAGGCGTGTGGGCGTCAAAATTTTCGGTTGTACTCATGGCGTTTCCAACGTGTTGATTTTGAATCGTGATATTTCTCGTTTTTAAAGCCTTTGGGTTACAGGTGAGACCCTGTTAAATCCTTATAAATTGATAATTTTATCTACCTGCACATCCGGCTTTCAGGTGAGTATCAATGAAAGATGCGTCCAATAAACTCATTTTAATCAATTTGTTATGTTACTTCTTCAACTCTGGCCTCTACCCGCAAAGACAAGTATCTACATGCTCGATTCAGAACGAAAACCGCATCTTATCACTGACCACCGTCAGGGTTCACCCGTCGGTTAAGTATCGAAATGAAAGATGGTATTGCTCAACGGTGTGCATCTCATCCCTGAGGGCACAGATAAAGCTGTAATTGAGGTTATCAGGTCTACTAGTGGCAATGCCTCTGATTTTATGAATGTCGCTCAAGCTTACGAGGCTGCTCGCAATTTCGTGCAATCTATGCTGCTGATAAAAAGTACGAATACAGTGAGCCGAGAAAGTGATGTTGCGAAGCTTATGGTTGGTAGAATAATGCTTTACCAACCAGCATGCCGCTAATAAAAAGGATAAAATATATATTTTTTACAACGCTATTATTGCTAACAATAACCCCTGTCAAGAATGATAGATAGCACACTCAAAGAAGCATTGTATGCTTCAGGTTTGTATATTCTCAAAAATATAAAATTACGCTCTGGCGCAAGAGTGAAAATATTTTTGAGAATAAATGCTTATTTGTACATATTAGTAAAATGGTTATTAAATATAAAATTAAGAAAACAGATCCACAATGCGTGCCGGTAGAAATATGAAATTTCTAAAATCTCTGCTGTCGGTTTTTTGGGGTTAATAAAAAAAGCTGGAAAAATATCAAGTTATGAGTAAAGGTTGTTGTTGCCTGGAAAAATAAAATACGTACTCAAATACAAATGAAAATATTTTCATCAATATAGTACTCTTTAATCACAGAGGAGAACTGATAGAGCTGGATACGGTTAATCATACCCAGTTTTCGTGTTGCATTACGGCGATGAGCGGCAATTCGGTATCGTGGCTGTTCCAGTATTTCAGAGAGCTGGCTTACTGGTGTACCCAGCCCTGTCAGGCGAATGATGTCGCTTTCAGTTTCTGTTATGCATCTGCGTTTATGTAGCCCTGTTTCTTTAAAAATCCTCATTGCCATGTTTTTTTTATAACTCATACCCGCAATTTTAATTATTTTATGCATTTTAATGACAATCTCTGATGTAAAACGATTGCGAACATTAAAGGGCAGAAAGACCCTTGCTCGTGGTAAAGCTTCCTCCGTATCCCCCTCTTTTTTTGAATGTGTCTTGTCGAAAATGTTCACAATGATTGCTGTGTCGCCAACAATAACATTCACTTTTTCATTTATGTTGCAATCTTCTATGAAGTTAACATTTCTATCTGTTTCTGAATGAAATGTCAGCGTTTTTATTAACTCTGTTACGCCTAACCGATAAAATTCATTTTGTGTTTCCACGTGAATACTAAGCATGCAATATTGTCTCTTTGAATGAGCATAAATACGTCAATCCCTGAATACGTGTGAATGTAGTCAAGGATATATTCATTGTGTTGGCAGATTTTTTATCCCCGAAACAGGTTCGGGGCAACAGTCATCCCAGTGTAATGACCTCGGGAATAAAACTATTTATGATTTTTACATAGTGTTTTCGCTGGTACTCGGTAAACTCCTGATTAGCATTGAGGGTGAAGATAATAACATTACGGTCATCCGGATTATACCGGGGATGTTGTGGAAGTTTAATGATAGAAAGCACCTGCCGAACGACATTGCCTTCATCCAGATAGCGATTAGCAACCTGTAAGGCTGACAGTTTATTAGGGCCAATTTCATGGGTTAATTGTTTTCCCTCTATTTGAAAACCTGGGAGATTATTCTGAAGGTTTTCCGTCTCAGCCTCACACCATTCAGAAATAGTCTGGTCTTCTTCAAGTGAAGTCCGGGTCACAAATATCTGGTATTCGTTTTCTTCAGGGTCCCTGAACATGAGTATATTCAATGTTCTGTCGAGAACAGGAGGCGGTGTCAGAAACGAACCTTCATAAATCTGATAGCTGAAATGTTTGCTGCTCATTTATTCAAAAGTCTCCGGTGGTTGAGAAAGAGGGAGTACCAGTATTTCAATGCGTCGGTTTTGTTCACGCCCTGACAAGGTCTGGTTAGACGCTACTGGCTCGGTTGCGCCAACACCATGCGTAACGAAACGCTCAGGGGCTGGCGTGTTGTGCGAGATAAGCCAGTCGCGCACGGCGGCTGCACGCTGATGTGATAAAGACGTGTTTATTTCTTCGCTTCCACTGTTATCCGTGTGTCCGACTATCAGCAATGAATGCTTCGGGAAGCGACTCGCCAGTATCTTGATTTGTTCCAGTGCTGGCCCGGCTGAGGGATTAATCACAGCACTGCCGGAGGCGAATAAAACGGATTGCCTGGCTGTGGTCAGCGTGGGTAATGCGCGAAGTCTGGTGAAAGTCTTGTCAATGACCTGAAGTTGATGGGTACAGGCTGGAAAGCCCCAGAAGCCTATTGCGTGATAATCTGCGCATCTGGAGAACTGACCGCGCAATTGTTGAAGTGTATTGAGATTATGGTTTAACTGAGTAAGTGAACGTTGTTGCTCAGATCTAAACGTTGTTGAAACATCACCATATGCTTGCTGCTGTTGTTCAAGCCAATAAGTGGTATACAGCAGGTGTAGGGTGAGCACCAGCGTGACCAGGACGACACTCCATAAGAGCCTGGGATAATTATGGTTTACAGAAATAATCACATCATCGGTAGATCTCTTGCCGGGCACAGACATTTTCACTGGCGCACACGGGAGAGGCGCTGCGTTAGAGCCCAGGGCAGGCAGTACCGCAAATTGTTCTTCCGTCCAACGTGCCCAGGCGCCATGTCGTGTAAATCCCTTGCTGTAGTCACAGAGTAAAATAGTGGTGAGTGAGAATATTGAATGAGAGAAAAGCTGTTCAAAATGGCTGGCCAGCTGGCTTTCTTTTAACCAAACAATGAGCTGATGCGTGAAAATGATGCGTTGAATTTCATCCTGGGTATTACCTGGCTGTGGCACGAGAGTGGACTCCAGCGACGAAAGCGCGTCGAGAAAACTCACCCGTTTAGTGTTTGCCAGATCCATCTCCCCGCTCCAGTTAACTCTGTTAGCTCCAGTGTTATGCTCACTCAGACGGGAATACAGTACGAACGTGCAGGGCAATGAGATTTTGCTGGCAGAGCGTTGATGCCAGATGGTGAGTTGGTCAAGCATCAGTGAGGTATTGTCATGACCGTCCGGTAGAAAAGGAAACAGGGCTCTAAGTTGAGTTTGCGGAGCCTGTTCCTGGAAATATTCAAGTTTTGCTTCAAGTTCTTGTGGAGTACGGATGAGGATCCATGCCATGGAATCAGAATAACGAACCTGCTTTGTTGTCTCTGATTGACCAAACCATTTAGAGGCATAAGGTCCGAGAATCAGAATCACAACATCCTTTTCTGCTGTACTGAGCACTGGGCTTGTAGCGATGACTGGCGAACCGCTGAGCGATAAAATATGAAGTGCTACGGTTGCTAATGCCGTCAGCATTACCACCCACAATATATTGCTGATGATAAGGTCATCATCAGAAATGATGCCCACAATTAGAGAAAGTACCATCAGGCATGCGGCCAGATATTGCGCGTAAGAGAGCCTGGTGTTTTTCATTTAGGGCCTCGTCATAAGATAGCTGTAGCAACCGGCCCATACGCAGGCTAGTACGACAAAGGCAATACCTATATGCCACTGTAATAAGTGACGTAATTTTCTGTCGGCGCGTAATCCGGCGATATCACCCGATATTTGCTGTAGAGGTTGCTGTTCTGAATCAGGCTGAGGTGCGCTACAGGTATTGTTGACGGCCGGTGGCGTGGCGATGGGGACGCCAGCCTGTAATGAAGGGCAAAGGGTACTTAATGTTTGAACATAATGCGCAATGTCAGGATGACTGGATTGGGTCAGTAAATGATGGTGCTGCAAGGTGAAAACGTTACCTTCTACTTTAGGATAGAAATACTGGCTTAGCGGCGATGAGTGCTTGCCTGGAACTGGACTTTGAAACTGGTTTTGAATCAGCAACTCACTGATATGGCAAATTAACCGCAATAAGGCGTCAATTTCTTGATGCGAGTGTCCCTCGCCTTGTAATGAAAGGCTGAATGCTTCTATTCGGCTATAAAGCATAAACTGAAAAGATGAGCGTGACGGAATCACGCCTGACATTGATACCAGGAGATTTGTCGCCATAATTTTATTAAACAGCTTTTTTGCACTCACAATGGCTTCTCCAGAACCGTCCCCCATCCATCTTCTTCATGCCACGGGCATATGCGCAGAGTCAGGTTATCTAGCGACCAGGAAGAGGAAAAAACGAGGTTGAACTCGTAGTGGATGTCGTCAGTGTTCTTCAGTTGTGCAATAAATTCTTTCGTGCTGTTTTGCTGTATCATCACGGCCTGGTTATTGCCGTTGTAGACACCAACATGCCACCGGACGACGCCTGGCGCTGTCGTGTTAATTTCATCATGTGCAATGCGTATTTTTTTTTCTACATAGCCGTGTAATGATGCGAGCCATTGCTCATGGTTATCAGGTAACTGCGTAAAATAGGTTTTTTTCTCTGTTCCAGCTATTTCTGGGTGAATGTATTGATTTTTAAAATCAATCCCGGATCGATATTGATACTCATCAATGGTTCTTTTATTGCCGAGATTAAATTGAGCCGGAACCTCATCATCCTCGGACAGGCCAATAACATTTTTGATTCTCTCTTTTGACGTTTTATCGATCTCCCACCATGCTTGCCTGACAAGACCTTTTTGCTTTGCTTCATTACTGTGGTCGCCCCAGATTTTAGGATGGTCCTTGCGTGTGTAATAATGCCAGAGTAAGGTGATATGTGGGCTCCATATATCATAACCGTGTGTAAAGGCACGCACAGCCATGCTGATTTCTTCACCCATAAAAAAAATTTCAGGATCATTGGGAACATTTTTCGCAAAATGGCCGTCGGCAAAGATATATCCTCCAGCCAGAAAGCAGGTGCGTAACGGGGCGCTGGCGGTAAATATATGCGGTTTGAATTTTGGGATTTTGTCATTATTAAAACCAGCAAAGACGACACGACTAGTATAGCTTTGCCTTTCTTCCTGCTCCGCTTTGTTGAAGGTATACCCTGGTGGGTAACAGCTTAATACAGGCCGTTCACTCTGCAAGCGGAGTGATTCGAGCGTGTTGATCATTACGCTATCCCAGTGAGTAATAAATCGGGAGTGAGAGTCAATTTGCATAAAATAAGACTCTTGCGAATAGCGGGATTCAGCAAGGCTGCGCGCCCAGCAGGCACCTTTGCTGTTGAAATAATTGACGGCGATGACATCTATGGCAGCACCCTGCCACTCGAAAGAATAACCGACAAAATCAGCATGGCTGAAGGTTTCGACAAGCGTCATGCCTTTATTGATAAATGGCTGGATATTGAGATCATCCTGCCAGCATATTGAAATATGAAGATGTTGAGGGTGTTCAGCTTCTGAAAACATATTTTCTAGCGTGGGAAGCAGCTCAGTGTCACGATAGCTGGCGACACTGACAAAAATTTTTGCAGCGGTATTCATAAAGAACCTATATCAATAACAACTATATCAGTTTATCTGTAAAATAATTTCGGCAGTTGCGGTAAATTGACCATTTGCAGGGAATTTTGTTGTGGAAGTGGGCATTAGTGTGGCCGTCCAGTTAAATTCCACTGGAGTGTTGCTGGCAATATTTTGCCGTTTCTCAAGGCTGGTTCCATTGGTATCCATCGGTGTGCCGTTGGAATCGCTGATCATTATTTTTAATCGGTCAAGGTTCCCCTGGCTATCTTTAACTTTAATTGCCTTGAAATCTTCGGTAATTTCCTGCGCCGATAATGTTGCGCTTGCCGAATACGTGTTGTAATCCGTTGCACAGTTCAGCGTGAAATTCAGCGGCCTTATTACACCGCCACCCAGATCGCCCGCTGTCACGATATTGAAATCTACCATTTTATCGCCCTCAATCTGGCACACAGGTGTACTGATAATAGAGAGCGCACCCAGGTTAAGCCGTTGTGCATAGTTACTGGGAATCGCTGCGTTGACCCAGTTGTAAGCGACAATTCCACCTGGGTGGAGTAAGTCACCCGCCGTGTTAGTTAATGATAATGTCGGTTTCGTTTTGTAGATTTCAATAGCAAAGAACGAACCCGAGGGATAGTTCATTCGAGCTTCATTCAGCACTGAAACTGATGGGAAAGAGCCTTCAGCCTCACCGTTGTTCCATTTGGGTTTTATCGCTAACCCGTCAATATTTGAGGCAAACATTTTATCTGACAGCATGGTACTCAGTAATTCAGTGACGCTTTTCCCGTAATTCTCACCGGGGACGCAGTTGACATAACTGATTTTTCCTTGCTGCGGGTTTGATTCAAGCCTGATGATGGGGTTGACCGTGTCAACGGGTGCATCTGCGTCAATAGCGATACGCATTTGCCCGATATTTAGTGTTGTTGGTGAAACGCCTCCCAGCTCTGTAGTGGTATCCAACTCACATTGTGCCGCAGCGTGCAAGGAGATGAATAGCAAGGAAAACGGGGTGATAAGCGTCAGTAATTTCATGGTATTAATCCTGCCTGTTAGTCAGATGAGCAATCAATTCCTGAGGCAACAGCTTGAAAAGTTCGCTGAAGTTTTTCCCGATGATTTGCTCAGTGAGGTGTAGCAAACCGTCTGCCGGGCTGCTTGGCTCTGTTCGGATAAACCAGGCACGTAACTCCTGAATCTGATTCAATGCGTCATGTCTGCTATTGATACTACGGTGTACCAGGGTATGCGCCACTTCAGAGACTGATGGCGCGGCGTTGAGTGGCTCCTCAGTCAACACCGGCGTGTTATGACAAATTGCGGCAAATTCCCTTTCTTTTGCCTGAGGAGGTGGAGCAATGCATTCTTTGGGATGACGTGGTGTGAAACACTCCACCAGCAGTCTGAGCCTACTGATGTCGGGCGCGGCTTCTTGAAGCGTTTGCGCCATTAAAGACTCCAGCTCCTGCAGGTACTGCGCCGCCTGGTAAAAGGCGATAATTTCATCCGGTGAATGCTGATGCCATTCGTTAAGCATATTTTCGAGCGTATGAGAGGGGAGTGCGCCCTCTTCGCGCGGGATTTGGTTCGCTTTTTCAATATCGCGCACCGTCGCGACTATGCCCTGAACGCCCGGCAGTGAAATCTGGCGTAAATCGGCCATCAACCCTTCATGTGCCGCGAGTTCGGCTAGCGCATTGGCCCGCATAATCGGGTCGAACTCACCCTCATCTGCAAGCTGCGGGTGAAGGTTATCTGGCCAGATTTTCAAGGCTTGCAGAAGAAGTTCCAGCCCCTCAGCCAGGGCAATAGCACCGTGTTGTCGCACCATACAGCGTATAAAGATAATAATTATCCGAATGTCTTTCGTATGGGAAAGCAATAGGCGGCATTCACGCTCAATCTCGACCCAGTTAACAGGCTCAGCGGCTTCGACGAAGTTGCCGTATTCCGCCCCCATTCGTGGTTCGAGTTGGCTCAATAAAAGAATAAACTTTGAATTGTATTCCGGGTTTTCACCGCAGGGGGTTTCGTCAGAAACGGGGGTGAGAACCGTCTGAAACCACTCTGGATAAGGTCTGTGCTGAGAGTTACTCATCATTTTTCCTGTCTGATCTGGGGGGGACATTACGGGACGAATAGCATTGAATTTCTGGTTCAAAAGTCATGCCAGAGACGGGTTCACGGTTATCCGCGCGTTCAAGCCAGGTGGTATAGCCCAGCTGGGTCCCTTCTCCGAGTATTGTGGGAGGAACTTCTTGTGCACAAAGCAATAAGCTCACTTCCCAGGCAAATTCAAAACCCACAAATTGCCTTACCCATTCGCGAAGAACAGGCAGATCGTTTCCCCAGGGGCTAAAGCCCATATATTGCGAAAGGGTCAATGGACCGAAAGTGAGACGAAACTTATGCTGACGATCGGCTGTTGCGTTACCTAAAATGGCACCATCTCCGAGTAACTGATTCCCGTCGCTGGCACCAATCTGGGTACAGTCGCCATCCTGAAGGATTATCCAGTGATTAACATATTCATGAAGGGTGACTTCGGTATTAAAGTAAAAGCGTAGCGCGCCAACGAGGCCTTCAGGATTCCTGGCCTCCCGAACAAGATGCGAGGAGGCGGCGAGGCGTGGATGTAACGGTAAGATCTCATCAGACAGGTCTTCGGCGCGCATTCCCATGATGCTGCTGATGTAAAAGGAAAATATTTCATCACCATGGCGATCCAGTGAGGCTGTATCCTGGGAAACAAACCATGCCCGGTAAAACAATGACAATGCCCGATGGTGAAAAAGATCCACAAAATCCATTTGTGCAGTGTCATTGAATTCAGCTCGATTGTAGGCCTGCTCAGTAAGATGCAGCGGCATTGCCCCCTGCGGTCCCCAGACACCTAAGCTATAAAGCTGTATGCATGTTTTATCATTCTGTTGAACTATCTGGCTGATTTCACGGGGTGAAAACATCATGTGGGGATATTGCCCAATCTGAAATGCTTCCTGCCTCGGATGGCTTGCTGTGCCTGGAGAAGGGGCATCTGGCGTCCGGGCCGAGATGGCACGCATTACGCTGACAAAACCTGCGTTCCACGGTTGTGCTTCGTCGTACCATACATCAACGCAAGGGATAGATTTTGCCATCACAGGCATCCTCGATGTCCGGCCCTGGGTCGCCAGTGAGCAATTCTCCCTCGTTGCATAGAGATCATTTCTGTTTCTGTGAATGTATTGATAGCAACGTGACGCGAGAGATAGTTTTCCATGACCATACCGAACAGGTAAGGGCTGATACCGGAGAAACCGTCTTCATCGACGGTGAGCGTACAGCGAATACCTCGCCCATAGATAAGCAATCCATTTCCCGGTAAGCGACTGGTGACAGGTTCGCTCTTGCATCCCACCAGAGAATCAATTTGCCTGAGTGAGGGATGATCTGAATTACTCACATAAAGTTGCAGGATAGTGCGCAAGGCTTCTCCGCCTTTGCTATGGTCCATATCGTGCAGCGGCAGGTAATTCAGGCTGAGTTGGCGAATGAGTCGCCAGGCCGATTCACCTGAAGCAAATGGAGGTTGTGGTGAGCTGGGCTGAAAGACAAAACGAGCACCACGAACGGGGGCCGAATCGGGCATCATCAGCACATAATCATCAGTTGCACAAAGCAACCGGGGCAGGTCACGATTCGTCGTTAGCGCTTCGAGTGATAAATAGCGGATATCATCGCTATACGGTGCATCGCGTTGATCTACAATTGACAGGAAAACTTCCGTGCCATTGTAAAGTGTGCGGGTTTTATATTTGCGGTGATTGGTGCCGGCTGGGCGATTTTTGCGGCTGACCGAGAAGTATCGATTAGCCTCTTTATTGTCCTGATGACGAGTGTGATACAGCGGGCGAAAGGCGATTTCTTTGCTAGTTTCCGCCTGTTGCCCAAAGACTTTAGTAATGGCGTAGATTTCAAAATCCAGAGGGCGGCTGCGGTCTGCCACAACATGAAATTCATTCTGAGCACGATTTATCTCAACACGGTCAATGCGTTTAGAGAATAAATTGATAACCGGGGTGCAGTATAATAAGAAGTTTTTCTCTGAGACCATCCCCGTTAACTCAGGCGAAAGATCATCTAATAATATAATGATTTCAGCCTGATTTGTGTGATTGTTTTTCATCCCTTCCGCGAGTTGCATCAGAGTGAAAAAGTAGAAGCGTTGTCTGCATGAAAAGTATTCATGAAGCAGATTATGGCCATGAAATCCATTCCAGGTTGTTGGCAACAAGCTTTCCTGAGGGCTAAGGTTATCTAACAATATGATGTTGCTATTGATAACGGTGTCAGTTGCATTATTACCGTGCCCGTGGCGGATAATCGATGCTACATGACGACTATGCAGTAGCTCAAATATATGGGATACAATTCGCTCATCTCCATCAATATAAACCGGTAGACGATCAAATCCCTCAAGTTGTGAAAACTTCAAATCACCTGGCAACTGTAAATGAATACGCATCGCTGCTTTAAGCCTGGATGTATTAATCCGGTATTTGTCCATATCGGGTATGTCAGGTGGTAAGGATCCGAGCTGCACTTGCGTTATTTTGACAGGCCATAACTGAACATCCTGGCCAGTTCTAAATTCACAGCGTGTATCCTCACCAGGGACGATTTGAGTAAATACCGCACTGTTGCGTTTAACACAATAGCCACTTGTCAGGTTTCCCTCTTTTAAGCTGGGTTGAAGCTGCACTACGCACATAGACGGCGTGGGCGCGGTGTAGTTGGGATAAACAACATTAAGCAGCCGCTGTGTGAAATCAGGAAAGCCTGCATCCAGTTTAATTTGTGTTCTGGCCGCGAGAAAACAGAATGATTCAATCAAACGCTCAACATAAGGATCGGCAACTTCAATCCCTTGCATACCCAGACGACCAGCAATTTTAGGGTGCTTCTCAGCAAAAATGCGCGACATTTCACGCATGAATGTTAATTCTTTGTTGTAATAATTGAGGAAGTTATGATCCACTTATCTAACCCTGGCTATATGCTATATTCTTTAAGATTTTTTTCTGCGGGCTGAGTCTAGGCACCGGATATTACTAAATCAACGCGGACTGATTTTTTTAGGAATTCGTTAATTGCATTGTCTGAGTTTTCTCTCTGGGGAATGCTACAAGTTGCAATACGATTTTTTGTCAGGAAATATAGCCACCAGAAAACCTCCGGGAAATGAATCTAAAAGGCACTATTTGTGACAATTACCAGAGAAAGCCTGTTCGGCAGATTAGATATAACGCTATTCAGTAGCATTGAAAGTGCTACCACGCTTTGTAAGCTCCGTGGTAATTCTTATGTTGAGTTAGTCCACTGGATTAATCAGTTATGGAATCAAGAAGACAACGATGTAAAACATATTGTCCGGCATTTTCATATCGATGTGGAAAAGCTAGAAAGAGGACTTTCACAGGCATTATTGCGTTTGCCGGCCGGTGCAACATCTATTTCTGATTTTTCATATCATATCGAGCTTGCTATTGAACGAGCATGGATCCATGCAAGCCTTGAGCACCAAGAGAATCATATTCGTAGTGGTCATTTAATTCAGGCCATTTTGATGAATACAGAGCTTCGTCGCATCATTACGGCGCTTTGTGAAGATTTTAACGGTATTGATCTGAATGAATTGTCTCGTGACCTGAACTTTATTACCCGGGGTTCGCCAGAAGCTGAACAAATAGCCAATGCTCCCTCACAGGTAAATGCTGGTGCTTTACCTGGAGAAGTAAATGGAGCGATGAAAGCATCGCACAATTCATCTTTGTCTCAGTTTACGACCGATCTTACGGCCCTGGCGCGTGAAGGCAAAATGGATCCCATCTCTGGGCGCGGGCAAGAAATAACTACCATGATTGATATCCTGCTGCGCCGCAGACAAAACAACCCATTACTTGCAGGCGATGCAGGGGTCGGCAAAACGGCCGTGGTTGAAGGGTTAGCACAGGCCATTGCCGGTGGTGATGTGCCTCCTGCACTGCAGCAGGTGCGGTTGCTCGCACTGGATGTGATAGCCCTGTCCGCCGGTGCCAGTATGAAAGGAGAGTTTGAGGCTCGACTGAAGGCGGTGCTGGATGAGGCATCAGGTTCCGATCAGCCGGTCATTCTTTTCATTGATGAGGTTCACACTCTGGTTGGTGCAGGGGGCAATGCGGGGACTGGAGATGCAGCCAACCTGCTCAAGCCCGCGCTGGCTCGTGGTCAGATACGGTGCATTGGTGCAACAACCTGGAGTGAGTTTAAAAGACACATTGAGAAGGATCCTGCTCTGACCCGGCGTTTTCAATTGTTACAAATTGAAGAGCCTGATGAAGATAGCGCAACAGCCATGCTGCGTAGGCTTGTGCCTGTGCTGGAAAAACATCATGACGTCTGGATAACCAGCGAAGCGTTGAAAGCAGCGGTAAAACTCTCTCATCGCTATATCCCGGCCCGACAGTTGCCGGATAAAGCCATCAGCCTGCTGGATACCGCGTGTGCTCGCGTCTCGGTGGCGAAGTTTGCACAGCCAGATGAGTTACAACGCCTGTCCTGGCAGCGCGAAGCCGCAGAGGCTGAACTGATCGCGGAAGAAAAAGCGTGTCAGCTTGGTCAGAGTGACCTGGCAAAGATAGAACATTTACGTCAGAAAATTGAGCAGCTTTCCTTTAAGACAGAATCGCTGAACCTTAATTGGCAGTCTCAACGCGATTGTGTCACCAGAATTACAGACTCCCGGCAAAAGATCCTGCAATTGTTTGATGCCGGGAGTGTTCAGGAAATGGAACTGGCACAAGCACGGCATGAACTTGACCTGAATGAGCAGTTATTACGGGAGTTGAGTGAAGGCAATGCGCTTGTTCAACCTGAGGTAAATACAGAGGTTATCGCACGCATTGTCAGTGACTGGACCGGAGTGCCGATTGGAGAAATGCTGAAAGACGAAGTTCGTACCTTAAAGGAATTACCTGCGCGCCTTAATACACGAATCATTGGTCAGTCAGAGGCGTTGGAACAACTCAGTGAAAACATTCTGACCGCCCGTTCTGGTCTTGCTGATCCGCGTAAGCCTCAGGGTGTTTTCATGTTGGTAGGGCCATCAGGCGTTGGGAAAACCGAAACAGCGCTTGCCATTGCGGCGAATATTTATGGTGGTGAAGAGAATCTTATCACTATCAATATGAGTGAATATCAGGAGCCGCATTCGGTTTCTTCACTGAAAGGTTCTCCTCCGGGCTATGTGGGCTACGGTGAAGGCGGTGTATTGACTGAAGCTGTTCGCAGAAAGCCTTATAGTGTCATTTTGCTCGATGAAATTGAAAAAGCACACAGTGATATCCATGAGTTGTTTTATCAGGTCTTTGATAAAGGACAAATGGAAGATGGTGAAGGTCGTTTTATCGACTTTAAAAACACCATAATACTGCTGACAAGTAATGTGGGGAGTGAGCTAATTAATACGTTGTTTCTTGATGAAGAAACTGCGCCAGACACCACGGCATTATTAACGGCTATTCAACCTGAGTTATTAAAGGCATTTCCGGCAGCGTTTCTGGGGCGAGTTACAATATTGCCTTACCGCCCGTTGCCAGAAGCGTCGTTGAAAGATATTGCAAACATTCATCTTCAGCGCGTCCAGCTACGTATGCAGGAGCAACATGGTTGCGAACTGCGCTGGAATGAGTCGGTGATTACTCATGTTGTTGGACAATGCCCGGTGGCAGAAACAGGGGCACGCATGATAATTCGTTATATTGAGAAAAATATAACATCCCTTTTAGGGCGTTATGTATTTGACAATGATAAAACCCTCCAGAGTAGAGTAATTATGCTGGATGTTAAAGATGGTTTATTTTTTATTGATGAATATAAGGAGGTTGAACGTATTTAAATAGGTTGTAAGTAGAATTAAATTGTCCGTATATTAATATTTAAACAGGAAAATAGTTATGTCTAAAATGAAATTTGCTGTATGTGCATTGGCATTAGGCGTGAGTGCGGCTGCGAATGCTGCAGTCGATGGGACTGTCACCTTCAATGGTAAGCTTGTGGCAGAGACCTGCACTGTTGCTAACGACAGCAAAGCCATTACTGTTCAGTTGCCGACTGTTGCTGTCCAGACTCTGACCGGTCCGGGTGAAGAAGTGGGTTCAACACGCTTTGAAATCAATGTGACTGACTGCCCTGCGGGGGTAACGCATGTTGCGGCTCACTTTGAAGCCATTAACAGCAGCGGTGCTGACCCGGTAACAGGTAACCTGGTAAACAGCAGCACTGAGGCGACCCCGGCAGAACAGGTGCAGGTTCGTCTGTACAACATCACTGATAACACCCAGATTAAAGTGGGCGAGACTGGTGAAAAGTTTGAGGTCAATAACCAGGCGGCCACGCTGTCTTACGCTGGCGGTTATTATGCCACTGGCCAAACTACCGCAGGTCCGGTAACCGCGAAGGTACAGTATGTTCTGGCTTATCCATAATCTGGACTAAGTGTAAACATTATTTATCTAACGCCCCACACGGTGGGGCGTTTTTGAAAATGACTGTATCCGAATACGTATTCTGATGAATGGAATTTTGCGTTCATTGCATAGATTTAAAATATAAGGCTTACGATGAATTCGAAAGTTGTGCTGCTTGCGGCTGCCTTTTTAAGCTGTTGCTTACCTGCCTTTGCTTCAATGACAATTAGTGGAACACGCATTATATTCCCGTCGAAGAATAAAGAAGTAGGGGTCAGGACAACAAATAAAGGAAACGATCCGGTATTGGTTCAGGTTTGGGTGGATGATGGTAATACTCATTCCAATGTCAATCAGATGAGAGTTCCATTTATTGTCACGCCGCCGGTCTATCGTGTAGAACCTGGCAAAGGACAGAGTTTACGTCTTATTTATAATGGCCTGGCATTACCTCAGGATCGCGAAAGTGTTTTCTGGTTTAATTTGCTGGAGATTCCGCCCAAAACGGGAGAGATTGGTGATGATGGTCAGAAACTGGAACTGGCATTTCGGACTCGAATTAAAATCTTCTATCGCCCTGATTCATTAAAAAATAGCAATATAGAGCAAGAGTTTAGTAAATTGAGTTGGAGTATTTCTGACGATCCTGTACATGGCAGAGGAATTAAAGTCACGAACCCGACACCATTCCATTTTTCTTTTGATGGTGGCAGCGTTGTGAGTCATAACCGAAAAATTGAATTGCAGACGGATATGGTCGCACCAATGATGGATCGCGTATTCTTCCCTAAAAATAAACTTTCAACACAAGACGATATTTCTGAAATAAATTACAGATTTATTAATGACTATGGCGCTACAGTGGCAGGGAAAATAATCCGCCAATCTGGAAATGAGTTTATGGCTGCGCCATAAAACTAGCGCCAGGGTTGGGCGATATCTAATCATAATGGGAATTTCTCTGTGAAGTTCATAAAAATAAAATCTGTGGCTGAGCATCAATTGTCAGTAATGACAATAGTCCTGATCCCCCTTTTTTTTCAGGCTGAACTGGCAAATGCCAATGTATCTGGCCACTCAGGTAATATGATCTATAACCCAGATTTTATTCATGGGTTTGGTGTCGATGTCAGCCGCTATGCAGCAGGCAATGTAATAAATCCTGATATATACAATGTTATCGTTAGTGTTAATGGTGATATTCGAGGGAAATTTGCTGTTCTTTTCCGTGTGCCGCAAGAGCAGGCAAATGCTGAGCCATGCTTTACACACCAGGAACTGACACAAATTGGCGTGATGGTGACTTCAGCAAAAAGCGTTGCGGATGAAGAATGCCGTTTTCTGAGCGACTGGATACCGAATGCAAGCGCCCATTTTGAATTCGGCGAATTAACACTGGCAATAAAAGTGCCGCAGTTATACGTACAGCGTCAACCTCGTGGATACATTGATCCCAGCTTATGGGAAAGCGGAGGAGCAACAGGTTTTCTCGATTATAACGCCAACCTGTATTCCACTTTTCAGGGCGCTCACGGGCATTCTGGAAGGGTCAATACCCATGCCGGTAGCATGATGGTCACGGGGGGAGTCAACGTGGGGGAATGGCGGCTGCGAAAGAGAATGGGGACTACGCTAAATCAGCACACCAGCCCGCAAACTCAGCACCTGTATGGCTACGCTGCGCGGGATATTGCGACGTTGAAAAGCCAGTTGATACTCGGTGACAACAATACGCAAGGCACTGTTTTTGACAGCTACAGCTTGCGTGGTGTTGGAATCTATTCCGATGACCGTATGTTACCTGACTCTTTGCGTAACTATGCGCCGGTGTTACGCGGTGTAGCAGAAACAAACGCTCAGGTTATCGTGATGCAGCATGGACAAAAAATCTTTGAAACCACGATGCCACCAGGACCGTTCGAACTGTCCGATATTGGGACAATGTCTTACGGCGGTGATCTGGAGTTGGTGGTGACGGAATCGGATGGGCGCCAGCGCAGGCAGTCTTTTTCATTCTCACTGCCTCCAATGTTGCTCCATGAAGGAACGTCACGTTTTGCTCTGTATGCCGGTGAGCTACATGATGGCTCCATTAATGAAACCCCAAGAATTGTTCAGGGAGTCTGGCATCATGGCGTGAACAGCATCTGGACACTTTATGGTGGCAGCCAACTGGCGGAAAACTATCGCTCTTATGCTGGCGGAAATGCGTTTAACACCCCCATAGGTGGAGTGTCATTTGATGTTACTCATGCGCAAAGTAATCTGGGGGGCGGAAAGAAAACATCAGGGAACAGTTATCAGGTTAACTACACCAAACATCTGGATGAGTCTAAAACCAACCTGACGCTTGCTGCTTATCGTTATTCAACCCACGGATTTTATACTTTCCGTGAAGCCAGCCAGATTCATAATGACCGATTATATAATCTGGATAACGATTACTTTAATACGCGGCATCGATTTTCTGCCTCGTTATCTCAGTGGCTAACCGATGAGATGTCGATGCATTTAACCAGCAATATATATACCTATTGGGGCGATCGCGCTACATCACGCAACTATATTGCGACGTTCAACCATTCTCTGCGCAATATGTCTTACGGTGTTTCCATTATGCGTTCGAGAAATGAAGAAGGTAAAGAAGAAAACAGCTATTTGTTGTCGATGAGTCTGCCGTTTGGTAATGACGATTATGATGAAAAGCCGCTCTTTAACTCATCCTATACGACACTGAGCCACGATGCAGGCGGGGGAACACAGTTGCAATCGATGGTTCATGGTATGCAAGGTGAGCAGAATGAAACCAGCTATTCCCTGGGGGCGGCAACCGGTAATCAGGGGAGTGATAATTCAGTCAGCGGCAATTTGAGCCACAGCTCATCTGTCGGGCAGTTCAGCGCATCGGCCTCTGTGAATAATCGTAACAGGCAACAGCTTTCTGCTTCGGCCAATGGTAGCCTGGTTATACACCGTGGTGGATTAACAGCAGGACCCGCAGTCGGTGAGATGCCGTTTGCGATAGTGGAAGCTAAAGGTGCCGAAGGAGCAGGCCTTTTGAATGGCAGAGGAAGTCATATTGATTCTCGTGGCTATGCCATTGTGCCTTCGCTATCGGCTTATCGCAGAAATACCATTTCCCTAAATGTGCAGGGGTTACCCGATACCGTCGATGTACTGGAAAACGAAAAAGCAGTGATTCCACGTGCAGGTATGGCGATTCCAGTTGCGATGAAAACCATTACAGGCAGGCCGTTAATTCTTATTGTTCGGGACAGGGATAACGAATTTTTACCCATTGGAACTGAGCTTCAGAATAGGCATGGTGACTCTTTTGGTGTTATTGGGCAAGGAGGCCAGGCATTTATACGCGGTTGGGATAAACGTAACGGTGTACTTTATGCGCAGGTTGGGAAGAAGAAACTGATGTGCCGTTCCGTACTGTTGAATGCTCAGGATGAGACATCAGACAAAAACTTGACGCAAATTATGCAGCAGGAGGTTAAATGTTTAAGCGAGTAATACTCTGGCTATTTGTTGCAGTGCCTTTCAGCGTATTTGCGGATGATTGTCCAGTTGATGGAAGTTGCCGCTTGCCAGTGAAATTTACCGGGTATTATCTTGAGAATACCTGTGAGGTCAGTATTAATAACAACTCGATGGCGGAAGTTATTCAACTACCTGTTATTTCCCATCAACGCCTTGCATCGGATGGTGATGAAGCAGGAAGCCAGACTTTTTCTGTCACCCTTAAAACATGCCCGCTTTCGCATAAGGTTGCTCTGCGGTTCTTACCCGCCAATATTTCGGCGGATGCAGAAACGGGGAATGTAAAAAATAGCGTAGGTGATGGATATAGTAAGAATGTGCAAATCCGCTTACGTAATGAGGATGGTGTGCAAATGCGCCTGAATGATGCAAACAGTCTACAGGAGTATTTAATTCCTGATACCGGAGAAGATGTGACCCATCATTTTATTGCATCATATTATGCCAAAGGCACAGCAGCCGTTACGGCAGGAAAGATACACACCCTTGCTGCAATTGAAGTCGTTTATAAATAAATACCCAATAGAATGAGTCGGATATTATCTGATTAAGTTAAACAGTAGCGAAAACAAACAGGATCGTATGATTACCAATAAACATAATTCCCAGAAGTTTATAGCGCGGAATCGGGCTCCTCGTGTCCAGATTGAATACGACGTTGAAATTTACGGTTCGGATCAAAAAGTAGAACTGCCTTTTGTTATGGGGGTCCTGGCTGATTTATCCGGGAAACCTATTGAACCATTGCCGTCTGTCGCCGATCGTCATTTCCTCAATATTGATATCAGTAATTTTGACGAACGTATGAAAGCAATGAAACCACGTGTTGCCTTTGCCGTACCGAATACCTTAACCGGTGACGGGCAACTTATGGTGGACATGACATTTGACAGCATGGGCGACTTTGAACCCGATGCCATTGCCCGCAAGGTGGATTCTCTTTCTCAGCTGCTTGAAGCGAGAACTCAATTGGCCAACCTGCAAACGTACATGGACGGAAAAGCAGGTGCAGAAGAATTAGTGATGGATTTACTGCGAGACAAATCACTGTTGCAAACGCTGGCATCTGCACCTAAAGACCCGAAAAAATCCGTAGAACCCTCACAGGAAGGCTGACGAAGAGGAAGATATGTCCAAACAGCAATTTATTAAAAAGCAGAACGTTGAGAGAGCATCAACGCGCTCAGACGAATTCAGCGCCTTGCTGACAAAGCAATTTAAAGCGAAATCAGCTCAGACAAAAGCCGCTGTTGAAGGTGCTGTTAAAACACTGGCTGAGCAGGCACTGGTTAATAGCGTCACGGTATCTGATGATGCATATAAAAGCATTGCGACTATTATCGCTGAGATCGATCGAAAACTGTCCGATCAGATTAATCTCATCCTGCATCATCAGGACTTTCAGTCACTCGAAAGTGCCTGGCGTGGTTTGCATCATCTGGTCTTTAATACAGAGACTAACGAGCAACTAAAACTGCGGTTTATGGATATTTCTAAGGAAGAACTGCGCCGTAGTATGAAGCGCTATAAAGGTATCGCCTGGGATCAAAGTCCGTTGTTTAAGAAAATATATGAGGAAGAGTATGGCCAATTGGGAGGGGAGCCTTACGGTTGTCTCGTAGCCGATTACTTCTTCGACCACACCGCACCAGATGTGGATTTATTGACCTCAATTGGCAAAGTGGCGGCGTCTGCACATGTTCCGTTCATTGCGGGTGCTTCGCCAAACGTGATGCAAATGGAGTCCTGGCAAGAGCTATCCAATCCTCGTGATTTAACCAAAATATTTACCCAGAATCTGGAGTATGCGGCGTGGAACTCGCTGCGTCAGTCGGAAGATTCTCGCTATATTGGTCTGGCGATGCCACGTTTCTTGTCCCGTCTGCCTTACGGGATCAAAACCAACCCGGTTGATGCTTTTGATTTTGAAGAAAAGACGGATGGTGCGGATCACAGCAAATATGTGTGGTCAAACGCGGCCTATGCGATGGCGGTTAACATCAACCGTTCCTTTAAGGAATACGGCTGGTGTACGCTTATCCGCGGTGTTGAAAGCGGTGGGGTGGTCGATGGACTTCCATGCCACATTTTCCCGACTGACGATGGCGGTATCGACATGAAATGTCCTACTGAAATTGCTATTTCGGATCGCCGTGAAGCCGAATTATCCAAAAACGGTTTTATTCCTCTGATTCACCGTAAAAATACGGATTATGCGGCCTTTATTGGTGCGCAGTCATTGCAAAAACCAGCGGAATTCTACGATCCCGATGCGACTGCGAACGCGAATTTATCCGCCCGTCTGCCGTATTTATTTGCCTGCTCCCGATTCGCACATTATCTGAAATGCATTGTGCGCGACAAAATAGGCACGTTTAAAGAACGCGATGAAATGCAGCGCTGGTTGAATAACTGGGTAATGAATTATGTAGATGGTGATCCGGCAAACTCCTCAATAGAAACAAAAGCGCGTCGCCCACTGGCTGCGGCTGAAGTTGTCGTTGAAGATGTGGAAGGCAGCCCTGGGTATTATCAGGCGAAATTCTTCCTTCGCCCTCATTTCCAACTGGAAGGATTAACGGTGTCGTTGCGCATGGTTGCTAAATTACCGTCCCTGAAGGATGTGGCATAAATATTGGTATCCTTTCTTAACCCTCTGGATATGAATATGCAGTAATTTGTAATGCGAGCATTACAATAAATAAGTTGGTCATTTTTATTATGCGCTGGCTTTCGTCAATGCAATGTGCATTGTTTTTTTTGATTAAATAATGAGGTATGTATGGCTCAAGATATGTTTATTAAAATTGATGGTATCGACGGTGAATCTTTAGATGCTACGCATAAAAATGAAATTCAAGTTCTTTCATGGAACTGGGGAGTTTCTCAGCACTCAAATATGCACAGTGGTTCTGGTGGTGGCTCAGGTAAAGCAACCGTTGCTGACTTCTGTTTTGAGCATTATACCGATAAAGCCAGCCCGAACTTACTGCATTATTGCCTGACGGGTAAGCATATTAAGAATATTCAGTTTACTGTTCGTAAAGCTGGTGGCGATCCGCTCGAATATATGCTGATTAAATTCACTGATGTGATCATTACCCGTGTTGAGATGGCGGGTTCCGTTGAGGATGAATCTCGCCCGCGCGAAGGGGTTCGTTTCTCCTTTACCAAAATGACGCAGGATTATGTTATGCAGAATGCTGAAGGCATCAAGTCTGGCGTTGTTTCAGCAAGCTATGACGTTAAAGCAAACCTGCATGGTTAATTGCCGCTGAGTTAAACCAGTCTGCCGTAGTATTACGGCAGACTTTAAAACGCGATCGCATCCGGTTGCTGAATAATTATTACAGGTAGCAGCCAGATGGATCATGTTTTCGGAGTAACAATTGTCAGTGAGTATAATTTATGGGGATAGCAGAATATATTCGACGTGTTCTGGTGGTCGGCCTCATCATTCTGACAGGGGGGTGTAGCGGAGGCAATGGAAAAAATGAGCCTCAGTATATTGAACGTATTCACTTGCAGTTGCAGGCAGATAGCAATATTAATCCGAACGATTATTCAGCGGGAAACCCTGTTCGCATTATTATTTATCAACTGCGCAGCATGGGGGCATTCTTATTTAGTGACTACTCTGCTCTTGTGAATCAACCAGATCGAGAAGTCATCGAGCAGATGAATGTATTTTATGATGGTGTTATTTCTCCTGGCGAGCGTCGAATTGTGACAGTGCCGGTTTCACAAGATATTTTAGCGTTGGGAGTCGTGACCGTTTTTCAGGATATTCAGAGAGCTAACTGGAAGAGTGTCTATTCGGTGTCGAGCAATACCGGTAACCATTCTGTAGGTGAACGCGCTAAAAAAGAAAAGTATGTATTAGTCACTGTGCGTGATTTGACGACAACACTGGAACCATTGGAATAATAAATGAGAACAAATAAAGTGGTCTGGAACGAGGGACTTTTTCTTCGCCCCCAGCTTTTTCAGCAGCAGGAGCGTTATTTTGAATATTATGCACACAAGCGAGCTGCAACCATAACACCTTTCTTCTGGGGTTTTTCGGAATATGAAATCGATCGCGAGGCATTGTCCTATGGAAAGCTGGTACTGCGTTCCGGTCGTGGCGTTCTGCCTGATGGTACACCCTTTGATATTCCGGGCCATGCTGCTCCGCCGGAGCCGCTGACGATTGTTTCAGAACATCTGGGCAAAATGATCTATCTGGCCGTACCGCTGCGGCTGGATAACAGCGATGAAACAGTTTTTGATGAGCATGACACCGGTTCACTGGCGCGCTTTTGTGCCATTCAGGCAGAGTTGAATGATACTAATGCCATCCGTCAGGGGCCAAAACCCGTGCAGTTGAGCCAGCTTCGTTTGCGTTTGTTGTCTGAAAGTGAAATGACGGCATCATGGATAGGCTTACCTCTGGCGCGCGTCAGGGCTGTGCAACCAGACGGCAGCATATTGCTCAATACAGAAGAGTATATTCCGCCGGTGACAGGATACGGCGCAAACGGTCTGTTGCTGGAGTGGTTAACTCATCTCAATGGTCTGATTAAAATGCGGGCCGAAATGCTGGCGAAGCGGCTCTCTGTGAGTGACGGAAAAGTGGGGGCCAGTGCTGAGATCATTGATTATCTGCTGCTGCAAACGTTCAATAAATACGAACCGATTTTTGACCATCTGCGCCACGTTCATGAATTGTCTCCGCTGGTTTTGTATCAGGAGTTGG
Organism: Enterobacteriaceae bacterium 4M9; assembly: GCA_010092695.1. Classification (GTDB taxonomy): domain Bacteria; phylum Pseudomonadota; class Gammaproteobacteria; order Enterobacterales; family Enterobacteriaceae; genus Tenebrionibacter. Next base: position 1,445,952 of record JAADJJ010000001.1, read on the forward strand.
CAAAACTGGCAGGAGAGTTATCAACTTTCATTCGTCTTGAGACGCGACGGCCACGCCCGGCTCCGGGCTATGATCATGCCAACCTGTTCGCTTCTATTCGCCCGCTGGTGAATGATATTCACGAAATGCTCAATCAGATCCTTGTACGTTCAGGGCAGATGTTGCCACTGCACTTCAAGGGCAATGGGATCTGGACAGCGGCAGTGCTGCCTTCTGAGCTAAATGACTTCACGACGCTGGTCATTGCTGTCACGGCACAAATGCCAGCGGATATGTTGCAGCAGCAGTTTTCGGCTCAGGCCAAATTCAGCGCCCCTCAACAACTACACGAACTGGTACGTTCTCATCTGCCGGGTCTGGATGTACTGGCTCTCCCGGTACCGCCACGTCAGATCCCTTACAGCGCAGGATATGTCTACTTTGAACTGGCCAGACGCGGGGTTTTCTGGGAGCAGATTGCCAGGACAGGCGCCATTGCTTTGCATATTGCCGGTGAGTTTCCGGGGCTGAAGATGGAGCTTTGGGGAATTAGAGACTGATGAGTGGAATTGGCGAAATGAACTCAGAGGAAGACTTTGTTGCCCTCTCTCTTGCCCAAAATGGCGAGGGGTATTCTCAGGAAGAGGGACATTTTCTGTTTGATGAGCCGGATAAACCCCTGACAGAACATGCCGCTGAGTCGCACGAGGGAGAGCCAGGGTACATGGCTACGGCACCTGACATTCGCTATGACGCAGGGATGCTCAGAGGAGAGAGTATCCAGCAGCGCGTTTTGCGGGTCCGTGCCAGTGATATGCCACTTCTGGAGGCCGCTCAGCCGCTACTGCTCGCGCTCAGTCAAATGCCCGAGACCGTCAACCGCAGTGAGCAGGCCGCGTTATTAAAAGAGGGGCTTAGAAATGAGATCTCTCTCTTTACTCTTGTGTGTGACGAAACGGACATTTCCTGGAAGAAGATGGCGATTGTCCGCTATTGCCTTTGCACTGCACTTGATGAAGCGGCACATACGCGAGCGTGGGGGCTAACGTACGGTTGGTCGCAAAGTAATCTTCTCAACCATTTCGAAGGTGATAACGACGGCGGTAATAAGTTCTTTCTGTTGATTGGTCGTTTGTCGATGAACCCCCAGGAATACGCAGATGTGCTCGATATTCTACTAAAAATCCTCAATCTGGGGTTTGAAGGGCGTTACAGCATTATTGACGATGGTGAACGCCAGCTAACACGGATCCGCCAGAGACTGCTGGCCCTTTTGCAAAATGGCCGAGATTGCGCCCCACAGGCCCTGTCGCCCCATGCTAACGTAACAAGAGAAACGCAGCGACGTAAGTCTGGGTTCATCCCGGCCAGAGTGTCTGTTCTAATAACGGGCTTACTCGTCGCAGGCTGTTTTTTGACCTACAAATACTGGTTGGCAATCCCGGAAAATCGTTTGTCTGCTGAGCTAATTGGCTTGCAGCAACATCCTGCCCAACAAGCCCCGGCACGATTGCGGCTATCGGTTTTGCTCAGAGATGAAATTGCAAGAAACAAGGTAAGCGTCGACGAAACAGACCGCGACAGCAAAGTGACATTTAGCGGTGATTATATGTTTGCCGTAGGGGCTATTGATGTCCGTGCCGACATTGTACCGATGATTAAGCGTGTTGCTGAAGAAATAACCCGGGTTCGGGGACAGGTTAACATTGTTGGTTTCACCGATAACACCCCGATTCACACTCGCACTATTCCTGACAACCAGGCTCTCTCGGTCAGACGCGCCCAGCGCGTGGCGGCTTTATTGAACCAATTTGGTGTCCCTGAATCCTCTGTACGTTTCGAAGGGAAGGGGGCGCTTGAACCTCTGGCAACCAATGAAACGCCAGAGGGACGAGCACAGAATCGGCGTGTAGAAATTTCAGTAAAATATTAATGGAATAAATATGTCCTTTATTAGTCGACTATTCTCTGGAAAAAGTCTCCGGCGATTGCTGTTGATCGTTTTCTTTTGCTTGCTGACAGCCACCATCTGGTTCCTGGGGCCGTATCTGGGGTTTGGTGATACCCGCCCATTAGAATCGATGGAACCCCGCCTTGTGTCACTGCTGATGGCAGTCTTGCTCTTACTGGGTGGTTGGTTTTATGTACCGATGTTTGTGCTGGTAGCTGTGGTGGCCTGTACGCTGGTCTGGGTTGTGGGTCCCTGGCTGCTGACAGGAGAAGTTTACCCGCTGCAAAGCGTCTTTAGCCGTTCGGTCATTATCGCCGTCATAGTGATAGCCACGCTGGTGTGGGCTGGGTGGCGCCTGTTACAGGCGCTTGCTCATAACCCCGCATTCCTCAGCGCGTTTGTGAAAAAGAGCCTCCCTGAAAAGGTTGAATCTGCAAGCTTCAGTGAACTTCGCAATGTAATACGTGATGGTGTTCGGTATATGGAGCGAATGTACCGTACACAATCATTATGGCGGCGGTTCTTTTTTATAAGGCCGCAGGAGGAAGGATTGCCGTGGTTCCTGCTGCTGGGACCAAAGCGTGCGGGGAAAACCTCACTTGTCTTTGCTTCCGGCCAGGATTTCCCGTTACCTGAACAGCTTAATCGTAAGGGAAAGGAAAATGCACCTACTCGTCACTGCGAATGTTTGTTCACGAATGAAGCCTTATTTCTGGACACTTCCGGGAAGTATCTCTCAGATGATAAACGTGCTCACGAGGAGTGGGAAAACCTTGTTGCTGCACTCAAAAAATACCGTGCTCACAAAGCCATTCATGGCGTCATTGTGACCCTTTCTGCAGCGGATATTTTGACGTTGGAAGGAAATGCAGTACTGGAACTTTCTTCAGCCATTCGAGCCAGGTTGGATAACCTGCGCGACAGTCTGGGCCTGCGTTTTCCGGTATATGTCACGGTAACGCATCTCGATCAGTTGACCGGATTTACTGCCTATTTCCGCCATCTGACTGAGAAAGACAGAGAGCAAATATGGGGAGTGACTCTGCCTTATGGGCCGCAGCCAGAATTAAACACCAGTGGAGCATTAAAGACGCGTATTGAGGATGAGTTATCTCTGCTGGAAAGCCGGATCCTTGACGCGATTAATGTTCGTCAGCAAGAAGAATATGATGTGCAGGAGCGTAAACAGATGTATGCACTGTCGCAGGATTTCAGGATGCTCAGGCACAGCATTGGCGAGATCCTGCACAATATCTTCTTCGCCTCCCGTTTTGATGAAACCTGTTCATATTCCGTACTGCGGGGCATTTATTTCCTTAGTAATTGCCAGCCTAATAACAATGCGCTTGTGAATAACAGCACGTTATTACAGAAATGGCGCAACACTGTGACGCAAACGCGGGCGAGGACGCCTGCATCACTGTCGCAGAACACAACTGATGAGGATGAATTAATAACGGGAGCGACATGGGGGCGGCAATTTTTCCACAAAGCATTGTTTAGTGATGTCATCGTGCAGGACAACTACCTTGCGTCAAGCGATATGCGCCGTGGCCAGCACGTTAAGCTATGGCATTTGCTGGGGCACATGGCAGCGATTGCTTTTAGTCTCTGGTTGATATCAGCCATGAGTGCCAGCCATAAAAATAATGAGAAGTACTTATCTGCAGTAACGACCAAAATTCGTGCGCTGGCGACGCAGGTTTCAGACTATAGCAAACAGCCTGAGCCTGAGAACCTGCCGGCACTGCTTAACGCCACGCAAGGGCTGGCACAGTACGACGGTCTCGATATGGAGTCACCCGCAATGGCATGGCGCTATGGTCTGTATACCGGCAGTGCGATGGTGAAAAATGCCGACTCGCTCTATCACTTTTATCTTGAACGCTATCTGGTTGTGCAAATTGGCAATGACATCCACGAGGCGTTGCAGCAAGCAGTGCACCGTGAGGATATCCGTTCCCTCTACTCACTCTTAAAACTTTATTTGATATTCAGCGGTTCAGGACGATTTGATGCTAATTATCTGGCCGAGACAATTGCTGACCTCTGGGAGGATAACGGAAAAATAAATGCATACGGGCAGCGCTATATTTTTGTTGCTCATCTGAATGCGCTTTTTTCCAACAAGCAATGGCATAAGTATCGAGACTCAGAAGATAAAAAACTAACCAGGCAGGCGCGTGATATTTTGTCACAGCAAACCCAAACCAGCCGTATATGGCAGCGAATGCAGACGGAATTAGAAACAGATGCACCAGCCAATCGTACCTTACGTTCAATAATAGGCGATCGCTCATCACAGGTTTTTACCCTGAATGATGAGGCCCTGTTGCAGGAGGGAATACCGGGAATTTATACCCGCGAAGCATGGCAGGAGATTAAAAAAAAATGGTCATCTTGTTGCCTAAATTACAAGATGAGGACAAATGGGTAATGAAGAGTGCATCAGCCTCTTTCAATCCTGTGAAATTGCACGAAAGCATCCAGACACTATATCTGCAGGAATATGAGCGTAACTGGCGGCGATTTTCAGAGGCTGTTCGTTTAATGCCTCGCGCCGATTCAGCCGTGATTGCCAGAGAAGGGATGTCGTTTGAGTTGGCTATGTTACATGAACTTGCTTCAGATGCGTCACCACTGCGAAATCTGCTGGAGACGATAGTCGATGAAACCAGCCTGACGGAATCTGATAGTCCGCCAATACTGGAGTCCGCTTTATCTGGCTCAGGAAATATGGTGGTCCATCAGGCTCAAAAAGTAAAAGGCACTATGGCGTTACGGGAAATCCAGCAAGTGCGTTATTACGTTGACGACCACTTCAGTGAACTGCGTATGTTTGTTAAAGGCCATAAAAACAGTACGCGAAACCGTGAATATATTACTCAACAACAGGGGACGGCTCTCAATCACTTACTCGCTAGCCTGCGGGATCAGTACACCCGTATCAGCGTATTTAACACTATGTCGAACGAGGATGATTCCCCAATTATCTTTTCTGATAGTGCGAAACTCGCTGCGCAAGCGCCCGGGTGGCCGCTTCCTGTAAGAAATATCATCCTCCCCTTGCTCGATAGTTCTTTTAAAAAAGTACGTCATAGCGCGGTGGTGAAAAACGTTGAGAATATCAGTCAGGGACCCGGTGAAATATGCAGAACTACCCTTGAAGGACGTTACCCTTTTGCTGACAGCGAACGCACTGTTTCGCTCAGCCAGTTTGAGCGCTTCTTTGGTCGGGATGGAATTGCGGATAGTTGGTTCCGGGAGCATCTGGCAGAGAAAGTGGACACATCACGACATCCCTGGCGTTTTAAAGGTAGCGAGAACGCGCAGGGGCTGGCGTTTTTCGAGCAAGCGGCGGTAATACGAGAGGCATTTTTTCCCGATGAGACGGGTAAAAAAATGGCTCTGGCGTTCTCCGTGAGTGTGCCTCGTTTGTCATCCCAAATTACCCAGCTGGCGTTCAATATCGATGGGGCTGTAATGCGTTACTCTCATGGTCCTGTTTTGGTTGAGCAGCATCGTTGGCCGGGTAAACGCCAGGGCGAGCTGGTCAGCATGGCGACTCATCGCCAGCAGGGTGCTGCCGCTATGCCAGATCTGATTTTCCGCGGGCCGTGGGCCTTACTACGGTGGTTAGACAGTGCTGACGATCTACGTCCTGGAGAAAATGGAAGCAATACCTACACCTGGCATTTTGGTGCAGGGCTTGTTTCTCTAAAAATTGATGGGTTGAGCTACAACGGGCGTCCTCTGAACGATTTACTTCGTCGTTTCCAGTGCCCTGCACCGTCAAAGGCGCGTGCACGATGAAACTCATTAAATACAGCGCCCTTACAGGGCAGCGATGCCTGAATTTTAGTGAGGACGCGAGGCTATGGCGAGGATGGGGTTTAGCCGCCGGGCAAAGGCGCATTGTAGACAATCTGTTCCAGATGCGAATTCTGCCTGAAATGGCGTTATTGAAAAACGCTGATTCACTGAGTGTGCGCTATCCCTGGTGTTTTATGGCTTCGCATCAGCAAACGCATTCTACATGTTATTTCCATGGCGCATTTCTACCGACGCAGCCTGTAAATAATAAACCTGCATTAATTTTGTATACCACCGCGTACGCTGATTTTTTAACTCATGGTAGGGAGCACAGCATTTCATTGTCATTCTGGCTCGCCAGAGCACTGGCGGGGGGGCACATCGGACCTTAATGCACAGACAAAAAAAGATCTTTGCGAAACATGTTAACCACTCGCGGGCAGGGGAGCCGCCCAAAGGCGGTCTGATATCTGGCTAAGTGAACCACGGTGTGATGCGGATTTTAAATTTGCACATGATAACGGGGTGGATTTTATGCCATGGGCTGACTGGCCCCATTGTATTAATAATGGTGACAATATATGGCTGTGGAGGAAAACCAGGCATGGAAAAATAATCGACTCACTTAAAATTCCTACCGTAAGGGATATTACATGCCCTGTGTGTCAATCTTTCGGAATTTAACAAATTTTTAGGTATGAGAATGTCACGGACAATTACATTAAGCAGTCCGGCAATGCCTTATTTATTAGGTGAGCCTGCACTGATACTGACAAAACTAGATGGACAGGAAGCCTTTTCGACCCTGTACACCTATACGCTGATGGTAAAAACGCCCGCAAATCCTGATATATCCTGGCAAGCAGCTTCAAACATTGAGCTGAAAGATTTAATCGGTAAAGAAATGACCGTGCAGATCGAGCTGGATGGTAATGGACTGGATAATGAGCGAGGGTTTGGGAAGGGGGTGCGCGAAATATCCGGACTGGTTGAGAAGGCCCGTTATATTGGCCGGGACAGTAATCAGGCAATGTTTGAAATTATTTTACGTCCCTGGTTGTATCTTGCAGAGTTAACCAGTGATTTTAAAATATTTCAAAGCAAAAGTGTTGTCGATATTATTGATGAGGTGCTTGCTGACTATGGCTATTCATATGACAAACGTTTAAGCGCAAGTTATCCGGAGATGGATTTCCAGGTTCAATATGGTGAAACCGATTTTGCCTTCATTGAGCGCTTAATGGAGGAATGGGGGATTTACTGGTTTTACGAGCATATTGATTTTAAACACAGGCTTGTGCTTGTCGATCATGTTGGTGCTCATAAAACTTGCACCAGTGAAGCATATCGCGTCATTGAATACCAGCCAGAGACGCCGAAAGCAGGTAAGGAGTATGTTGCACAATTCCATCATCAGGAGATGCTGGTAAGTGGTCGCTGGGTCACTAACGATTATGACTTTACTAAGTCACGCGCGGATATGATTGCAATTGATCATAAACCGCGTAAAACCAGCTTTAGTGAGATGGAAATTTACCATTGGCCGGGTGACTACGACCAGCCAGATATTGGTGAGCATCTGGCACGTGTCAGAATGGAAGAGCGAGGGGCGATGGGCTCGCGAGCGGTCGGGAGTGGGGAATTACGAGGGATCGTATGCGGTACAAATTTTGATCTGAGTGGCTTCCCGGTCAGTAAAATCAATCGTGAGTATATGGTGATTTCAAGTCACCTTATTGTAACAGAAATCTCCCAACTGAGTGGCGACGATCAGTTCAGCTTTCATTGTAATTTTTCAGTACAGCCCACCAGTAAAATTTATCGGCATCCTCAGATTATCCCAAAACCGCGTACATATGGCCCACAAAATGCCATTGTGGTTGGGCCACCAGATAATGAAGTGTGGACGGATGAATTTGGTCGCGTAAAAGTTCGATTTGTCTGGGATCGCTACGGTATTAACCGTGAGTCTGATTCCTGCTGGTTGCGCGTCAGTCAGGCCTGGGCTGGTAACAGCTTCGGTGGAATCTATATTCCGCGCGTCGGGCAGGAGGTCATTGTCGATTTTATCAATGGTGACCCAGATCGACCACTTATCATGGGGAGTCTTTACAATAATATCACCACTACACCCTGGGAATTGCCGCTTAACTCAAGCCAGAGTGGCCTTATAAGCCGATCGCTTGGTGGTGGCTATGAGAACTACAACGGGGTGCGGTTCGAAGATAAAGCGGGTGAAGAACAGTATTGGGAACAGGCTGAGCGTGATATGTCGCGCCTGACTAAAAATAATGAAAATCATACTATTGGTGCGGATTCAGATGTCAATATCGGCGCCAATCGGAACATGGTTGTAGGAGCAGATTACAACCGCGGTATTTCAGGAACCTATAATAATAAGGTTGGAGGCGATCACACTCTCGAAGTTGGTGGATCTCATTCGTCAGTTATTGGGGGACCACATTCATTAAATATCTCCGCAGCATCCAGCACACATATTGGCGGTGGGCATGGTATGCATATAGGTGGACACCATCATATTCATGCAGGCGGTGCCTGGCATCATGCTTGCGGTGGTGCTGCTGCACTTCACGGCGGAGGACATGTCGATATCTGTTCCGGTGGTGTGCTGACGATCAGCGCCTCGGTTGTTCGAATTATTGGCAAAGAACGTGTCATCATCAACGGCGGTAAAGTACTCATAAACTGCGGTGGTAGAGGATGCTGTTTTGGCATGGCCTGCATGCCACGCTTGCGTGGCCGTGGCTGCCTTCCTTGCCCTCCTGTGATCAAAGGGTGTCCTGGGCTGCCAACTCCATTACCGCCTTTACCTCCCGTTCCCCCGCCGCCGCCTACATTGCCGCCGACACCGACGGTTACGCCGACGATTACACCGACAGTGACACCGACGATTACGCCGACAGTGACACCAACGGTTACGCCGACGGAGACCCCAACGGAGACCCCAACGGAGACGCCGACAGAGACCCCGACGGAGACCCCAACGGAGACGCCGACGGAGACCCCAACGGAGACCCCAACGGAAACGCCGACAGAGACCCCAACGGAGACGCCGACGGAGACCCCGACGGAGACCCCGACGGAAACGCCGACGGAGACCCCAACGGAGACCCCAACGGAGACCCCAACGGAGACCCCAACGGAAACGCCGACGGAGACCCCGACGGAAACGCCAACGGAGACCCCAACGGAGACCCCAACGGAGACCCCAACGGAGACCCCAACGGAAACGCCGACGGAGACCCCAACGGAGACCCCAACGGAAACGCCGACAGAGACCCCAACGGAGACCCCAACGGAAACGCCGACGGAGACCCCAACGGAGACGCCGACGGAGACCCCGACGGAGACGCCAACGGAAACCCCGACGGAAACTCCGACGGAGACGCCAACGGAAACCCCGACGGAGACGCCAACGGAAACCCCGACGGAGACGCCGACGGAGACGCCGACGGAGACGCCAACGGAAACCCCGACGGAGACGCCAACGGAGACGCCAACGGAAACGCCAACGGAAACCCCGACGGAGACGCCAACGGAAACCCCGACGGAGACACCAACGGAAACCCCGACGGAGACACCAACGGAAACGCCGACGGAGACGCCAACGGAGACGCCAACGGAAACCCCGACGGAGACGCCAACGGAAACCCCGACGGAGACCCCAACGGAAACGCCGACGGAGACGCCGACGGAGACGCCGACGGAGACGCCAACGGAGACGCCAACGGAAACGCCGACGGAGACGCCAACACCTACGGGTAGCCAGACCCCTGAGCCGTTTCCGACAAGCTCGCCATTTCCTTACGGCTTCTGAAAATGACATTGAGGTTTATGACAAAAGGTCTCCTGTTACAGGAGACCATTTAAAATGAGGGATAAATGAATGGGGCGACCAGCAGCACGACTATTTGATATTACGTGTCATGGCGGGATTATTGTGACGGGATCCTGCAATGTTTTCACAAATAAACGACCTGCCGCTGTGGTGGGGATAAGCCTGGCAGTGTGTTGTCTACATGGGATAGCGCCTGTAGTGACCGGCTCTGGGTCTGTATTTATTAATAATTTGCCAGCGGCGCGTTTTGCCGATTTAACCGGGTGTTGTGCGCTTATTATTTCAGGTTCGGGTAACGTTTTTATTGGGAGATAAGAATTGTGCTTGTGACAAATGTCTTACCCGAGGGGGGGCAAGAGCTTATCCTGGACGAAGGTATCGGTTCTGCTCGGGAACACTATTTTCATATTGATGAAGGTTTTTTTTGTTCTGAATTTTCCTCTACGGAAAATTATGTTGTTTTTTCATGGGGTGAATCTGGTCCTGAGTTACGTAATGAGAGTTCCGTCTCGGTCTGTAGCTGCAACGGTGTATTGATCCCCGAGGGAGAAACAATGGCGCTACAATATAATATGGATATTCAGATTGGAAATTATCTTTTTCAAACGGAAGTCTCTTCCAGCGTATCGTTACAGAAGGAACTGGTTAAGGGTTTTTGTTCTTCCAGTAGCAGAGATGATTTTCCTGAGCTGGATGATCTGCTGGGTGAACAAAGCTATTATTCTGGAGTGGAGGATGAAATTTATATATTGAATCGGGACGGGGTGTTGGACGATGAACTCAGACGGTTGCGTTATGAATACAAAGAGTATTTACAATGGGGAGACCAAAAAAGGGATTTCATATCACAGGGGATTGAACATACGGTTAAGCTTCCAGCCAATGATGCTTATCTTGAATCAGTGGTCAATAATGTTAAAGATAAAACCATGACGGAATGTATTCTTGGGCAAACATCACTGATTGATCGGGCTATGAGTGAAATTGGCTCTGATGAACAACTTAATAATGATGATGAAGTTCGAGGCGATCTTCTTTATTTATTGGCACCAGAGCATGTTTCCAGGAAAGAGAAGAAAGTGCTTTCAGAAACTATTTATCATGAGCTGCGTAAGCCTGAATTAAATAGTTATTTATAATACAGGAGAAGATATGTTACCAAAGGAATTAAGTATCAGTGAAAGGCTGAAGTTACATTCTTTAAAGGAATGGATTGATGAAGAAGTGACCCGAGTTAAGTCATCACCCGGTGACATCGCTTCCCGCATACACTTAATGAAGCTGTATTGCATTGATGGAGACTGGTTTAAAGCTACCAGACAAGTTGAAACGATTAGTCGAATGCAGCCAACGTTCTTAACGGAGGGAGAATTATATAAGAATCTCATTGCTGCTGAGGCTATGCGCGAAGACGTCTTCAAAGGAGCAAGAAGTGCAGGAGAGGTAGAAAACGCATTACCTGAATGGATCTCTGATCATGTAAGTATGAATAAATATTATCACGAGTGTGCCTATGAAAAAGCTGAACAGCACCAGGAGATCGTGCTGGAACACACGGAAAATATTCAGGGGAATGGAGAGCAATGTGGGGAATTCTCGTGGATTACTGATGGTGACTCTCGTCTGGGAAATATTTTTGAGTTCATTACATCGGGAGGTTATCGTTGGATTAGTCTAAAAGATATAAAGTCGATCTCTGTCAACATGCCTCAACGTCTCATTGATCTTGTGTGGGCCCCCGCGACATTATCTACACATAATAATGTTATCCGTGGCTATGTGCCAGCCCGATATCCGCTAAACAATGCGAGCGATCAACATAAATTAGGTTTAATAACCGAGTGGGATGTTATTAATGAGCGCTTTTATCAGGTGCGAGGGCAGAAGATGTGGATCACCTCTGCAGGAGAATTCTCTTTATTTGAAACTGGGGAAATGAATTTTGAGTGCCAGGAAGTCAGAAATAATGAAACATAAGGTATTTTATCCTTGTCTGATGAACAGACTGCTTGATGAAGAACCAAAATCGGAATCAGAGCCATGGGATAAATTTCATTATAATGCCAGAACTATGCGTTTAGTGGTTAAGAAAAATATTGAAGAGATTCTCAATAATATAAATTCTCAGGAGCAGCTAGAGCTACCGGGGCACTCAGAGATTGCTTCTTCTGTATTTAATTTTGGTATTTCTCCGTTAGCTGGTGAGTATGCAACACCTCAAAACCATGTTTCACTGGTACATCGTGTCAGAGAGGCATTAATACGTTTTGAACCAAGGCTCATTCCTGAATCCATTATAGTAAGGCAGCCTGAAGGCTCTGCTCAAAGAGCTCATTATGGTGTTTTGTTGTTTGAGATTAGAGGGCTTATTAGATGGGGAGAGGAAATCATCGATTTGTCTTTGGGAGCGTCTTATGATACTGAGATAAGTAATACAATATTGAAGCTGAATAACGGATAAGAAGCCGATGGAATTTCATATCTTATAAAAATATTTTAAATGGAACCTGTCAGTCAAATAGATAACTAAGTCGGCATCAATTTTTAGATGTTCCTCCCTGAACGATGTGAATTGCTGGAGACGATCTTTTGCAAACAAAGAGCGGTATTTAGCGATATTGAACGCGCCGTTTTATGGGGGGAAGGTCTACTGAGTTACGCAAATCAGGGTAAATTTTTTTGTCTGATCGATTCCCCATGGAATGAGGATGTCATTGAATATTATGTTGCAACTCAATGTGTGAGCTTGAGAGCGGGCGCATCATCATTAATGGGATTAACTGTAAAACTGGCATCACAAAAGATTCAACGGTGGATTCACATACCAATGCAGCATTGAGTAAAGGGACATCATTTGCGGTTATACCCATGGCTTTTCCAACGTATTGATTTTTTAATTCTAGCTTGACTGGCATCACGAAGACTCCCTGTCATGTGTAACGCCACACTCTTGCAGGCGTAAGAAGATAGCCGGATACCGGGCACAGCTACAGGCTGGCTATAAGTGAGGTCTGCAAACCAGGACAACAGAAGGGCATTTAAAGTACGGGTGAGCGCGTAAATCAGGGTGTAACGAAAGTACATTTTTTAGTGAGCGTTCGAGATACTGTCTGAATCAGTAAAATTCACTATAAAAAGCTGCTGATATTCTTTCTCAATTTCCTGGTAACCATTTACCATTAATGCCTACTTTCGCGGTTATGTTCAGGGACACTTCATGTTCAGTCGACGTCATGCTTCACTCTTGCCCGTTTTGTTTCTTCTTTTTGCCTGCAGCAGCAAACCGCAAACGCAGGAACAGACTTCGGGGGCTTTTGCGCCCGTGCCGCAGGGCGGTTTTTTGCTCGAGCCGCAGCACAACAACATGCAGCTTAGCGGCGATTTTGCGACGAATGCTGAAACCGAGAAATTCATTAATAAAATGGTCAGCACTCACGGCTTCGACAGGCAGCAGCTGCATGAGATTTTCTCACAAACAAAACGCCTTGATTACGTTTTGCGCCTGATGGACAGACAGGCACCGACCACGGCACCACCAAGTGGGCCAAACGGGGCGTGGCTGCGCTATCGCGGTAAATTTATTACCCCGGATAACGTGCAAAATGGCGTGGCGTTCTGGAACCAGTACCAGGATGCGCTCAATCGCGCCTGGCAGGTCTACGGCGTACCGCCAGAAATTATCGTGGGTATCATCGGTGTGGAAACGCGTTGGGGCCGCGTGATGGGGAAAACCCGCATTATTGATGCGCTGGCAACGCTTGCCTTTGACTATCCGCGCCGCGCTAAATATTTCGCCGGTGAACTTGAAACGTTCCTGCTGATGGCGCGCACTGAAGGTAACGATCCGCTGTCTTTGCGCGGTTCGTTTGCGGGGGCTATGGGCTACGGGCAGTTTATGCCTTCTTCGTTTAAAGAGTATGCCGTGGACTTTAATGGTGATGGCCACGTTAACTTGTGGGATCCGGTTGATGCCATTGGCAGCGTGGCAAACTACTTTAAAGCACACGGCTGGGTGAAAGGCGACCTGGTCGCTGTGCAGGCGAACGGTGCAGCACCGGGTCTGGAGACGGGTTACAACACCAAATATTCCACTAGCCAGCTGGCGGCTGCGGGTCTGTCGCCGCAACAGCAGCCGGGATACAGTCAGGTTAGTCTGCTGCGTCTTGATATCGGCACCAGCTACCAGTATTGGTACGGTTTACCTAATTTCTATGCCATCACGCGCTATAACCACAGTACGCACTATGCTATGGCGGTATGGCAGCTCGGCCAAGCCGTCGCGCTGGCGCGCTAAACCCAGTGCTGTGTGAAGCACAGCGTTGGTTTACAGCAGGTCTGGTTTTGGCTTGCCGTGAGGCCTGGCGTCTCTGGCTATTGGCTTTGCGTGCCAGGCCGCGAGTTTTCGCTTTCAACGTTCTGGGGTGATGCAATGAATGATGAAGCACTGTTGCAACTGAGTAAGCAGGTCGGGGAATGCCTGAAATTGCGCGGGCAAACGGTCACGGCTGCGGAATCGTGCACCGGTGGCTGGGTAGCGAAGACGCTCACTGACGTTGCGGGTAGCTCTGCCTGGTTTGAACGCGGCTTTGTGACTTACAGCAATGAAGCAAAAGAGCAGATGATCGGCGTTTCAGGACAGACACTGGCTGAACACGGTGCGGTAAGCAAAGCGGTGGTACAGGAGATGGCCCGTGGGGCGCAGCTGGCAGCGGCGGCGGATTATGCGGTCTCAATAAGCGGTATCGCCGGGCCTGACGGCGGAAGCGCCGAAAAGCCTGTGGGCACCGTTTGGTTTGGCTTTGCTGATGCGCACGGTGGCGTGATAACCCGCTGCGAATGTTTTGCGGGAGACCGTGAAGCGGTGCGCCGACAGGCAACGGCTTATGCCCTGCAAACGCTGTGGCAACAATTTCTACAAAACACTTGATACTGTACAATCATACAGTATAATTAGCGCAACTGAACCACACCAGATTAAGACACAGAGTAGCGCGGTTGCGCTGCATGACAGGAGTAATAATGGCTATCGACGAAAACAAACAAAAGGCGTTAGCGGCAGCACTTGGCCAGATTGAAAAACAGTTCGGCAAAGGCTCCATCATGCGCCTGGGTGAAGACCGTTCTATGGATGTAGAAACGATCTCTACCGGTTCTCTGTCACTGGATATCGCACTGGGTGCCGGTGGCCTGCCGATGGGCCGTATCGTGGAAATCTACGGGCCGGAATCTTCAGGTAAAACCACGCTGACTCTGCAGGTGATTGCCGCAGCACAGCGCGAAGGCAAGACCTGTGCGTTTATCGATGCTGAACACGCGCTGGACCCGGTATATGCACGCAAGTTGGGCGTGGATATTGATAACCTGCTGTGTTCTCAGCCGGACACCGGTGAGCAGGCGCTGGAAATCTGTGACGCGCTGGCGCGTTCCGGTGCAGTGGATGTGATTGTCGTTGACTCCGTCGCTGCACTGACGCCGAAAGCCGAAATTGAAGGCGAAATCGGTGACTCTCATATGGGCCTTGCAGCACGAATGATGAGTCAGGCAATGCGTAAGCTTGCTGGTAACCTCAAGCAGTCCAACACGCTGCTTATCTTCATCAACCAGATTCGTATGAAGATTGGTGTGATGTTCGGTAACCCGGAAACCACCACTGGCGGTAACGCGCTGAAGTTCTACGCTTCTGTGCGCCTGGATATTCGCCGCATTGGCGCGGTGAAAGAGGGGGAGAACGTCGTCGGTAGTGAAACGCGCGTTAAGGTAGTCAAAAACAAGGTTGCGGCACCGTTTAAACAGGCCGAATTCCAGATTCTCTATGGCGAAGGTATTAACTTCTACGGCGAGCTGGTGGATCTCGGCGTGAAGCACAAGCTCATTGAGAAAGCGGGTGCCTGGTATAGCTATAACGGCGAAAAAATCGGTCAGGGTAAGGCAAACGCCTCTAACTTCCTGAAAGAAAATAAGCCAATGGCGACCGAGATTGAGAAAAAGCTGCGCGAAACGCTGCTGAACAACCCGGACGACAAACCGGACTTTGCCGTAGACGACCTGAGCGAAGGTGTTGCGGAAACCGATCAAGATTTCTGATGTTTTACGGGGCTGCGAATGCAGCCCCGTTTGTTTTATGCCCGCCTGATTACCCTGATATAACGCTGTTATCGGAATTTATCCATGTCTGAATCTTCTCCCCGCCGTTCTGGTTATGCACGACTGCTCGACCGCGCTATGAGGATACTCGCCATGCGCGATCATGGCGAACAGGAGCTACGGCGTAAACTTGCGGCAACGCTGGGCGATGGTGCAGATGAGCGTGATGCCACGCCGGACGACCTTGAGCGCGTGATTGCGCAATGCCTGGAGCATCACTGGATTGATGATGAACGCTTTGCCCAGCGCTATCTGGCCGGACGCAGCCGCAAAGGCTATGGTCCGCAGCGTATTCGCCAGGAGCTACAGCAAAAGGGCGTTTTACGTGAATACATTGATGCTGCTTTAGCGGCGAGCGAGACAGACTGGGAGGCGCAGGCCCAGGTAACGGCAGAAAAGAAATTTGGTTCTCCGCTACCCGCACACTTCCCGGAGAAGGCGAAAGTGCAGCGTTTTTTACTGTATCGCGGCTTCTATATGGAAGATATCCAGTCTATTTACCGAAATTTTAACGTTTAGCACACCAGGGGTTTTACTTCGCCTGCCAGAAAACATATCTTATCCCCCACTTTTACGCACAAACCGGTCGGGTAGAGTGTAAGCGCTTACGCGGCCAGGTCCACAACGATTAGATAAGCTTTCTTTCAGGAAATTTATGAGCAAGAGCACCGCTGAGATCCGTCAGGCGTTTCTCGATTTTTTTCACAGTAAAGGACACCAGATCGTTGCCAGCAGCTCTCTGGTTCCCGGTAATGACCCAACTCTGCTGTTTACCAACGCAGGTATGAACCAGTTCAAGGATGTCTTCCTTGGGCTCGACAAGCGTAACTATTCTCGCGCAACCACTGCACAGCGCTGCGTGCGCGCGGGCGGTAAGCACAACGACCTCGAAAACGTGGGGTATACCGCTCGTCATCACACCTTCTTCGAAATGCTGGGCAACTTCAGCTTTGGCGACTACTTCAAGCACGATGCTATCAATTTCGCCTGGGAACTGTTGACCGGTGAGAAGTGGTTCAACTTGCCTAAAGACCGTCTGTGGGTGACCGTTTACGAAACCGACGACGAAGCCTACGAAATTTGGGAAAAAGAAGTGGGTGTGCCGCGCGAACGTATTATTCGCATTGGCGATAATAAAGGCGCGGCTTACGCATCCGACAACTTCTGGCAGATGGGCGATACTGGTCCGTGCGGCCCTTGCACTGAAATTTTCTTCGACCATGGCGATCACATCTGGGGTGGCCCGCCGGGAAGCCCGGAAGAAGACGGTGATCGCTACATCGAAATCTGGAACATCGTGTTCATGCAGTTCAACCGTCAGTCTGACGGTACGATGGAGCCGCTGCCTAAGCCGTCGGTAGATACCGGTATGGGCCTTGAGCGTATCGCGGCGGTGTTGCAACACGTGAACTCCAACTACGATATCGATTTGTTCCGCACGCTGATTGCCGCAGTGGCAAAAGTTACCGGCGCGACCGACCTGTCCAACAAATCGCTGCGCGTTATCGCTGACCACATCCGTTCCTGCGCCTTCCTGATTGCCGATGGCGTCACGCCGTCTAACGAAGGACGTGGCTATGTGCTGCGCCGTATCATTCGTCGCGCTGTGCGTCACGGCAATATTCTTGGCGCGAAAGACGCCTTCTTCTACAAGCTGGTTGCGCCGCTGATTGCCGTTATGGGCACCGCGGGTGAAGACCTGGCGCGTCAACAGGGCCTGGTAGAACAGGTACTGAAAACGGAAGAAGAACAGTTTGCCCGCACGCTGGAGCGCGGTCTTGCGCTGCTTGACGACGAGCTGGCACGGCTGAAAGGGGATACCCTGGACGGCGAAACCGTATTCCGCCTGTATGACACCTATGGCTTCCCGGTTGACCTGACGGCTGACGTTTGCCGCGAGCGTAACCTGAAGATTGATGAAGCCGGTTTTGAAGCCGCAATGGAAGAACAGCGCCGTCGCGCCCGTGAATCCAGCGGTTTTGGTGCAGACTATAACAGCATGATCCGCGTTGACGGCGCGTCAGAGTTTAAAGGCTACGACAGTCTTGCACTGACCTGCACCGTCACCGGCCTGTTTGTAGACGGCAAAGCCGTTGAGCAGATTACCGCAGGCCAGGAAGCTGTTGTGGTGCTTAACGAAACGCCTTTCTATGCAGAGTCCGGCGGCCAGGTTGGGGACAAAGGTGTGCTGACAGGCACTGCCTTTAGCTTCCAGGTGCAGGATACACAGAAATATGGCCAGGCCATTGGCCACATCGGCAAACTGAACTCCGGCGTGCTGAAAATCAATGATGGTGTTCAGGCTGATGTAGACGACGCTCGTCGTGCTCGTATCCGTCTGAATCACTCAGCGACTCACCTTCTGCATGCTGCGCTGCGCCAGGTTCTGGGTACGCATGTGGCTCAGAAAGGGTCGCTGGTAAATGATAAAGGCCTGCGCTTTGACTTCTCGCATTTTGAAGCGATGAAGCCAGATGAGATTCGCGCCGTTGAAGATATTGTCAACGCGCAGATTCGCCGCAACCTGCCTATTGAAACCCATATTATGGATCTCGAAGCCGCGAAGGCGAAAGGTGCCATGGCGCTGTTTGGTGAGAAATATGATGAGCGCGTTCGCGTGCTGAGCATGGGTGATTTCTCAACTGAACTGTGTGGCGGTACACACGCCAGCCGCACCGGTGACATTGGTCTGTTCCGTATTGTTGCAGAATCCGGTACGGCTGCAGGTGTGCGCCGTATTGAAGCGGTGACCGGTGAAGGCGCTATCGCGTATTTACATGCGCAAAGCGATCGCTTGCATGAAATTTCACAGTTGCTGAAAGGCGACAGCAACAGCCTGAGCGAGAAAGTTCGTGCTGTGCTGGAACGTTCACGTCAGCTTGAAAAAGAGTTGCTGCAGCTTAAAGAGCAGCAGGCGGCTCAGGAGAGTGCAAGTCTCTCCAGCAAAGCCATCGATATTAAGGGCGTTAAAGTTCTTGTCAGTGAGCTGAGCGACGTTGAACCGAAGATGTTGCGCACGATGGTCGATGACCTCAAAAACCAGCTTGGTTCTACGGTCATCGTCCTGGCGACGGTGTCAGGTGATAAGGTTTCTCTGATTTCTGGGGTCTCCAAAGACCTGGTCGATCGCGTAAAAGCAGGCGATTTGATCGGGATGGTGGCACAACAGGTCGGAGGTAAAGGTGGCGGTCGCCCGGATATGGCTCAGGCCGGTGGTACCGATGCGAAAGCGCTACCGGGTGCTCTCTCCAGCGTTGAAAGCTGGGTTGCGTCCAGACTGTAGCAAAATATAAGCCTCGAAAGCGTCATAACCTCAATTTGGTTATGGCGCTTTTGCATCAAGTGATCAAAGTCAGGTTGAAGTTGTTCATATCGGCTAAACTTAGGTATAAATGAGTACAGTGTGATGAAGACAGGTGCCTCAGGGAATTTGTCATCGCTTACCGTTTCACGTTATATGATGGATAATGCCGGGATACAGAGACCCGACTCTTTCAATCTTTCAAGGAGCAAAGAATGCTGATTCTGACTCGTCGAGTTGGTGAAACCCTCATGATTGGGGATGAAGTCACCGTGACAGTTCTAGGGGTGAAGGGCAACCAGGTTCGTATTGGTGTGAACGCCCCGAAAGAAGTTTCTGTACACCGTGAAGAGATCTACCAGCGCATCCAGGCTGAGAAGTCTCAGCAGACCAGTTACTAAGGTTTGTGCGCCTCGCTAAACAGAGCGGGGCGCAGCCCTCTTTTGTCTTTTTTCTCCCGCTTCGCTTTCTGCTACTTTCCCTGATTCTCTTGTCTGCGGTTTCTCACGTTATCTGTGGCCCAGGGCAGACATAAATTCTGCGTTAAAAAGTACATTTATGGCATTACATGTATCTTTATCACCGGCGTTTTATCGCTGATAAAACAAGCGGTTTGTTGAGAAAGCAGGCCAATTGAGCGTGAAGTGTGCAATCGATTCATAGTTGGGAAAAATTGTTTGACTTATAAGTACCAGAAAGTAATATGTGCGCCATCGCAGCGACGATGAGCAAGTAGCTCTTCGAAGCACTCGTAAGAGGCGCGAGGTGAGGTGGCCGAGAGGCTGAAGGCGCTCCCCTGCTAAGGGAGTATGCGGTCAAAAGCTGCATCGGGGGTTCGAATCCCCCCCTCACCGCCATTTGCATCCATAGCTCAGCTGGATAGAGTACTCGGCTACGAACCGAGCGGTCGGAGGTTCGAATCCTCCTGGATGCACCATATTTCGTGATATCGTTGTTAATGACGGTGTCGAAGGAGAATGAAGGCTGTTCTCCTGCACGAAGGAGGATAACGTCGCGTTAGCGACGGCCCGCAGGGTGAGGCGAAGCCGAATCATCCTCCTGGATGTACCATCTTCACAACGTGGCTTTAGCAGCGGCGTTGAAAAAAAGAGATTACGAAGGTAATCTTTTTTTTTAATCTCCAGTGTTGTCAGGTACGGCGGCACGATAAGCGGATAGCCGCTTGCAGCAAACATTTTGTTGCACCCCGTCTTCACACGTTATCAGGCTGATGGCGTTCAGACAGCAGTAATTTCGATGCATCCATAGCTCAGCTGGATAGAGTACTCGGCTACGAACCGAGCGGTCGGAGGTTCGAATCCTCCTGGATGCACCATATTTCGCGATATCGTTGTTAATGACGGTGTCGAAGGAGAACGAAGGCTGTTCTCCTGCACGAAGGAGGATAACATCGCGTTAGCGACGGCCCGTAGGGTGAGGCGAAGCCGAATCATTCTCCTGGATGCACCATCTTATTCAATACCGGCTCTGCCGGTTTTGAAAAGTCCTCAGCGTCTATGACGTTCAGGCAGCAGCAAACCCGATGCATCCATAGCTCAGCTGGATAGAGTACTCGGCTACGAACCGAGCGGTCGGAGGTTCGAATCCTCCTGGATGCACCATATTTCGCGATATCGTTGTTAATGACGGTGTCGAAGGAGAACGAAGGCTGTTCTCCTGCACGAAGGAGGATAACGTCGCGTTAGCGACGGCCCGTAGGGTGAGGCGAAGCCGAATCATCCTCCTGGATGCACCATCTTCTTCAATACCGATCTTCCCGGTTTTGAAAAGCCCTCAGCGTCCATGACGTTCAGGCAGCAGCAAACCCAATGCATCCATAGCTCAGCTGGATAGAGTACTCGGCTACGAACCGAGCGGTCGGAGGTTCGAATCCTCCTGGATGCACCATATTCCGCGATATCGTTGGTAATGACGGTGTCGAAGGAGAACGAAGGCTGTTCTCCTGCACGAAGGAGAATAACGTCGCGTTAGCGACGGCCCGTAGGGTGAGGCGAAGCCGAATCATCCTCCTGGATGCACCATCTTCTCTTATCAAACAAAATATAGTTTCCCCGAAAATCGCTACTTCCCGTTTTGTTGCACTCAACGACGCCTTTTAAGTCACCTTATCTTGTCGCTTCCTCCCGTGCATTACCTCATTATCAAGACGGTTAACATTGTCTGAAAATCCGTCACGTACGTGACTGTCCCACTCGCAATTAGCGACTTTCCGCACAGTTTACGATAAAGTAACATCCTGATATTTTCCGGTGTGAGGGCAGCATGTACGATCGTTACGACGGGCTAATTTTTGATATGGACGGTACCATTCTTGATACCGAGCCTACGCATCGTAAAGCCTGGCGTGAAGTGCTCGGGCGCTATGATTTGCGCTTTGACGAGCCTTCAGTCGTCGCACTCAACGGCTCTCCCACCTGGCGTATTGCCCAGCACATCATTGCGCAAAACCAGGCCAGTTTCGATCCTTATGTGTTGGCGCAGGAGAAGACGGCGCTCGTCAAAGCTATGCTGTTAGATAGCGTACAGCCTCTGCCGCTGATTGATGTTGTGAAAGAATGGCACGGACGCAGGCCGATGTCGGTCGGAACGGGCAGCGAGAGTGTTGTTGCAGAGGCTCTGCTGACCCACCTTGGGCTGCGGCACTACTTTTCGGCCGTGGTCGCCGCCGATCATATTCAACATCCCAAACCTGCGCCCGATACCTTTTTGCGTTGTGCTGAGCTGATGGGCGTGGTGCCGCAGAAATGCGTGGTGTTTGAGGACGCCGATTTCGGCCTTCAGGCAGCCCACGATGCCGGTATGGACGCTGTGGATGTTCGCCTGCTGTGAGCGACACCTTATCGCTTCTCTCCCTGTTCTCTAGTAGTTTTCTCAGCGCCACGCTGTTGCCCGGCAGCTCAGAAGCGCTGCTGGTCGCCTTACTGGTGGCCGGGAAGAGCACGCCCTGGCTGCTGATTGTCGTGGCGACAGTAGGTAACACCCTGGGGGGGCTGACCAATGTGGTCATCGGGCGGTTATTCCCGCTGCGAGAGCGCTCGCGCTGGCAGGAGAAGTCAGTGAGTTTGCTGCGGCGGTTTGGCCCGGCTGCACTATTGCTCAGTTGGGCGCCGCTGATAGGTGACCTTTTGTGCCTGCTGGCAGGTTGGTTGCGTCTGGCCTGGGGGCCGACGATATTTTTTCTGTGCCTGGGTAAAGCGCTGCGCTACATCGTGGTGACGGCGCTGACGCTACAGGGCATGGCATGGTGGCAGTAATTGAAGTGATTGATGACCTTTAATCGGCAACCATTACAATTATGCTTAATAAAAATGTATTCGACAGGCGGAGGTCAATTTGATCCCGGACGTATCACAGGCGCTGGCCTGGCTGGAAGCACACCCTCACGCGGTGAAGGGGATTGGGCGTGGCCTTGAGCGTGAAACGCTACGTGTCACGCCACAAGGAGAGTTGGCACGCACCGGTCATCCGGAAGTGTTGGGTTCAGCGCTCGCTCATAAGTGGATCACTACCGATTTCGCAGAGGCGCTGCTGGAATTCATTACGCCAGTAGATGGTGATGTTGACCACATGCTGACGTTTTTACGCGATGTGCACCGTTACACCGCGCGTAATCTTGGCGATGAGCGTATGTGGCCGCTCAGCATGCCGTGCTTCATTGACGACGGCCAGGCCATCGAACTTGCGCAATACGGCAGCTCAAACATTGGTCGCATGAAGACGCTGTACCGGGAAGGGTTGAGAAACCGCTACGGCGCGCTGATGCAGACCATTTCCGGCGTACATTACAATTTCTCTTTGCCATTAGCTTTCTGGCAGGCGCGAGAAGGCATAACCGATGCCGAGAGCGGTAAAGCCATTATTTCAGACGGTTATTTCCGCCTTATCCGCAACTACTACCGTTTTGGCTGGGTCATTCCGTACCTGTTTGGTGCCTCTCCGGCTATTTGTTCTTCTTTCTTACAGGGCAAACCGACCGCGCTACCGTTTGAGAAAAGCGGGTGCGGGATGTACTACCTGCCATATGCGACCTCGCTGCGCCTGAGTGACCTGGGTTACACCAATAAATCGCAAAGCAACCTGGGTATCACGTTTAATCACCTTGAGACCTACGTTGCGGGCCTGAAGCAGGCTATCAAAACGCCCTCGGAGGAGTTTGCCCGCATTGGCCTGAAAAAGGATGGCAAACTGCTTCAGCTCAATACCAATGTGTTGCAGATTGAAAATGAGCTCTATGCGCCAATTCGCCCGAAACGCGTCACGCACGCTGGCGAAACACCGTCAGATGCGTTGCAGCGTGGCGGCATCGAATACATTGAGGTACGCTCGCTCGATATCAATCCGTTCTCGCCCACGGGCGTTGACGAGCAGCAGGTGCGTTTCCTTGATTTGTTTATGATCTGGTGTGCGCTGGCCGATGCACCGGAGATGAGTAGCGCCGAGCTGCAGTGCACGCGCGTCAACTGGAATCGCGTTATTCTTGAAGGGCGCAAGCCAGGGCTGACCCTGGGAGTCGGCTGCGAAACCGCGCAGTTCCCGCTACAGGAAATTGGCAAGAATCTGTTCCATGATTTGAGCCGCGTTGCGCACACGCTGGATGCTATCTCCGGCGGCAGCGAGTATCGTGACGTTTGCGATGCGCTGGTTGCTTCTTTTGATAATCCGGCGTTAACGTATTCAGCGCGTATTCTGAGCATGATGCTGGAGCACGGCATTGGCGGTACAGGGCAGTTGCTGGCAGAAAAATACCGCAATATGCTGATGCAGGAACCGCTATCTACACTGAGCGAAGCGGATTTCCAGCAGGAACATGATGCATCATGGGCGCGTCAGCGTGCACTGGAAGCGGCAGATACAGAGCCGTTTGAAAGCTGGCTTGCAAAGCAGATGTGACAGAAAAGAAAAAGGCCACATCAATGTGGCCAAATTTTCATCTCTGATGACAGGGATGATGATAACAAATGCGCGTCTTTCATATGTTCAGACTTGCCCCGGAACGAATAGTTCATTTAATTTTAAAAAAAATCACTTGTCGGAGGTGACCAGATGCCATTGCTGGATAGCTTTACTGTTGACCATACGCGGATGGGGGCACCTGCGGTGCGCGTGGCAAAAACCATGCATACCCCGCACGACGACACCATCACCGTGTTCGATCTACGCTTTTGCGTACCGAACAAAGAAGTGATGCCGGAGAAAGGCATCCATACGCTCGAGCATCTGTTTGCAGGCTTTATGCGCGATCACCTTAACGGCAACGGTGTGGAAATCATCGATATCTCGCCAATGGGGTGTCGCACTGGCTTCTACATGAGCCTGATTGGTCAGCCGGATGAGCAGCGCGTTGCCGATGCCTGGAAAGCGGCAATGGAAGACGTGCTGAAGGTTAAAGAGCAGAACCAGATCCCTGAGTTGAACGTTTACCAGTGCGGCACGTATCAGATGCATTCACTGACTGAAGCGCAGGATATCGCTCGCCATATCATCAATCACGGCATTACCGTGAACAGCAATGATGAGCTGGCGTTGCCAAAAGAGAAGCTGCAGGAACTGCATATCTAGCAGTGGGCAGCAATGAAAAAAGGGGCGAAAGCCCCTTTTTGTTATCTGCAGTTTACTCAGTGCGCACCGCCACCGCCGCCGCCGGCACCAAAAGGCGGTTTGGCAAACCACACCAGTCCTGTGAGCAACAGGAACACGCCGGCAGAAACCCAGAAGATTTCATTGGCAGAAATAATCAGCCCCTGATTGGTTATCTGCTGCGCTATCCAGCCCGACGCCTGCTGCTGGCTTAATCCCATGCCCTGCAGCTGATCATAAATCGCCTGCGAGTTGGGATTATAGGGCGTCACAGACTCCGTTAGCTGCGAGTGGTGCATCGCCTCACGGTTGGTCCACATGGTGGTCGTAATCGACGTACCGATGGAGCCTGCCAGCGTACGGGTAAAGTTCGACAGGCTTGATGCCGCCGCCAGTCGCTCCGGCGGTAGCCCGGACAGGGTAATGGTGGTCAGCGGCATAAAGAAGCAGGCCACGGCAAAACCCTGTATGAACTGCGGCCACGCGGAGGCGGCAAAGTCCATCCCTGGCTCGAAGGTCCAGGCGCGCCAGTAGAAGCACACCGCGTACATAATAAAACTGAAGGTGACCAGACGGCGCATATCCAGCTTATGGGCAAAGCGGCCAATTATCGGCGACAGTATGACCGGGATTATCCCGACCGGTGCTGAGGCCAGACCCGCCCAGGTTGCGGTGTAGCCATACACCTCCTGCAACAGCTGCGGCAGCAGCACAATACTGCCGAAGTAGAGCATATAGGCAAGACTGATGCACAGGCAGCCGATGGTGAAATTGCGCGACTTAAAGAGGGACAAATCCACTATCGGGTTTTTGTCCGTTAGCTCCCAGACCACAAGGAAGCTTATCGTCACCACGGCGACAATTGTGAGGATGATAATCTCGGTGGAGTTAAACCAGTCGAGCTCTTTGCCCTGGTCCAGCATCACCTGGAGACTACCGATACCGACAACCAGCAGGGCAAGACCGACGGCATCGATACGCCGTTTTTCAGTGCGTGTTTCGCGCCCGCGCAGCGTTTGCATCGCCAGCACCACAACGACAATACCAATCGGCAGGTTGATAAAGAAAATCCAGCCCCAGTGGTAATTGTCGCTTATCCAGCCGCCGAGTATCGGGCCAAAAATAGGTGCCACGATAACCGTCATCGACCACAGCGCCAGCGCGATGCTGCGTTTGGCCGCAGGGTAGTTACTGAGCAGCAGGCTCTGGGAAAGTGGAATCAGCGGACCCGCTACCACGCCCTGAATCACGCGAAAGAAAATCAGCATACCCAGGCTGTTAGACACGCCACAGGCCCAGGACGCGGCAGCAAAGGCGACCGTCGACCACAGGAATAACCTGACTTCACCAAAGCGTTTTGCCAGCCAGCCGGTCAGTGGGATAGAAATGGCATTTGCCACCCCAAACGAGGTAATAACCCACGTGCCCTGGCTCAGTGATGAACCGAGGTTGCCGGCGATAGTGGGAATCGCGACGTTGGCGATGGTTGAGTCCAGCACCTGCATGAATGTCGCAAGAGAGAGTGCGATGGTCATAATGACCAGTTTCGCACCCTCAAGCGGTTTTTGTTGTTGCACGCAAGTCTCCCGCCACGTCAGCCTTCGTTTGCCCGAATGATGTCATTGATAAGCTTATTCACCGGATCGAGCTTAATCTCACGCGCGTTGCTAGTGTAGGCCGCATTCTGGCGCTGCTGGTTGGCGAGGACCTGGCCATCACGGTTGCTGGTATCCACTTTCACCAGCGTTGACAGACCGATACGCAGCGGATGTTGCTCAAGCTGTTTCTCGTCAAGCTCAATGCGCACCGGCAGGCGCTGTACCACTTTTATCCAGTTACCCGTGGCGTTCTGCGCAGGCAGCAGGGAGAAGGCGCTACCGGTACCCATATCCAGCCCAACCACCTTACCGGTGTACTTCACATCATCGCCGTAGATATCGCTAATCACGGTCGCAGTCTGGCCGATGCGCATGTGGGCAATCTGGGTTTCTTTAAAGTTAGCATCGACCCACAGGTTGGTAGACGGCACGATAGCCATCAGTGAACTGGTGGTGCCAATCTGTGCGCCAACCTGTACGGCACGACGTGAGACGTAGCCTGTCATCGGGCTCACGATGTGGGTACGCTGTAGCGCCAGCCAGGCGTTACGAACGTCGGTCGCGGCCTGCTGCACGGCGGGCTGTTCTTCAAGACGCGTGCCCAGGATCATCGCCTGATTGGCGTTGTACTGCTGCACGGCGACATCAAGCTGTGCCTGGGCGCTGGCAACGGCATCGCGCGAGTGCTGTAGCTCTTCGCGGCCAATCAGGTTGGCGTTACCCAGCGGTTCGCGGCGGCGCAAATCGCTTTGCGCCTGTGACAGCGCGGTGCGCTTGACTTCAATATTGGCCTGATACTGTTTGTTGTTGATGATAAGCTGGCGCGTCTGGCGCACGCTTGAGGCGAGCTGAGTCTTTGCCTTCTCAAACGCTTGCTGGGCATCGGTCGCGTCGAGCGTTACCAGCACATCCCCTTGTTTTACAAAATCGGTATCGTCTACCCAGACTTTGGTTACGCTACCTGCGACCTGGGACATGATTTGTACCTGGTTGCCTGCTACGTAGGCATCATCGGTTTCCTGGTAATGACGTAACACCAGATACCACCACACACCATATGCCACTGCCAGAATGATAAAAATCAGCGTCAACAGGAGCAGCGCGCCTTTACGCTTGCTCTTTTTTGGCGGCTGAGGGTTTTGAGCTTGCGCATGTGCGCTCATGCTTTTCTCCACACTTTTATTATGTTGGCCGCGTTTTGCGGGCCGCTCAGTCAGACAGGCCAGCATGGTGAGATGCTGGCCTGCGCAGATTATAGTCGTTGGAATGTGTCAGATCGAAAGCGTCAGCGCTATTAGCGGACGGCTTCTGGTTCGAAATTGGCTTCGTCCATTTTGTCCAGGCGCGTGAGCAGTTTGCGCGTGATTTGCTCCAGCTGATCCTTTTCACCACTGGAGAGCGATGACCAGAGCTGGTGCAGGCAGCTGTGCTGCGGTGGCAGAACTTCGCGCAGGAATTCATGGCCTTTTTCGGTCAGGTGCAAATGCAGGCAACGTCTGTCGTTGTCGCTTTCACGGCGCTCAATCCAGCCGCGTTTTTCCAGCTCGTCCGCAATGCGGGTTGCGTTGGTACGTGAGGACCCCAGCGCACAGCTTAATTCACTTGGCTGAATGCTGTGGTTTTCCTGAGATTCCAGTGTGATTAACGCCATAAACAGCGTCTCGTTTATTCCCTGCGCCTTGAGCATTTTATTGCGATTTTCCAGCAACTTGCCCTGCATATGCATACACAGGCGCGTGAGCAGAATTTCCTGGTACGGAAAATCTTCGTGGCGGCTGGCGCGAAATTTTAACATCTGTTCTATGGGAGAAAACGAACTATCCATTTTGGCATAACCTCATTAATTGCGGCCGATATAATAACCACTGTAACAAATAAAGTAAATGTATTATTGTTAAGTATCCAGGTGGCAAAAGGGCGGTACAGCCCTGAACGAACCACGGCATTTCCCCTGGTGACTTGCAAGGCAGTGGCACTAAAAAGAAGGGAAACAGGCATCCGTAGAACGAAGTAAATTTGCGTGACGGGAGTAAGAAAATACTTAATTTTCCTGCGGTAAAACCTGGATTGGGCACACCACTGAGCGCAGTGCCAGAATGGCAACAAAAATTCTCCTTCAGAAAATAAGGAGAGTGAAAGTGGCGTGTGTTGCTGATTATAAAAAATCACCCAAGTTAATGTCACATGAATCAATAAGCGAGGTTACCTTAACAAACTGCGGGCGTCCTTAACACCTCAATTCTCTAAATATTTGCCCTGCGCTGAGGGTGATCAGTGCAAGGCACGCTGGCTGCTCCACCACACCAGCAGCGCCAGTAAAGAAACCAACGCACCAGCGCTGCACACGCCATACCAGCCTGCGTGCTGCCAGGCACTGGCAGAGATAAGCGAACCGCCCGCGCCACCAATAAAATAGCTGGTCATATAGCCTGCGGTCAGGCGGTTACGCGCTTCAGGATAGGAGTGATAAATCACACTTTGGTTGGTGATGTGCACGCCCTGCACGGTTAAATCCAGCACCAGAATGCCGACGATAAGCGCAAACACCGAGAAGGCGCCCAGCGCGATAGCGCCCCATGAAAGCAGTAGCAGCAGCAGGCCAAAAATGGTGGTCAGGTGAGCTTTACCTTTATCGGCAAGGGTACCTGCCGGGCGAGCGCCCAGCGCCCCCGCTGCTCCCGCGAGGCCAAACAGCCCGATGGTGGCCTCTGAATAATTAAACGCTGGCGAGGCCAGTAAAAATGCCATTGATGTCCAGAGGATGCTGAAGCTTGCAAAGATCAGGCAGCCCAGCAAAGCGCGGGTACTTATGATGCGGTCGTGGGCAAACAGCGTGATAATTGAGCGTAGTAGCTGCGGATAATTGAGCGTGTTGTTTTCCTGTACCTTCGGTAGCCCTCGCCACAGCGCCAGCGCCATAACGACCATCAGCGCACTGGCCACCCAGAACACCGTACGCCAGCCACCGAGGCTGGTCAGCAGTCCGGCAACGGTGCGCGCCAGTAAAATGCCGAGCAGCAGGCCGCTCATGACGGTGCCCACAACGCGCCCGCGCCGTTCTGGCGTAGCAAGCGTTGCGGCAAGTGGCACCAGCATTTGTGCCACGACAGAGAACAGGCCGGTTAGTGCGGTGCCGAGAAGCATCATCCACAAGGTTTGGCTGGCGGCGGTAATCAGCAGGCCTACTGCGGCCAGCAGCGTCATCAGGACAATCAGTCTGCGGCGCTCAAACCTGTCACCCAGCGGCACCAGAAAAAGCAGTCCGGCGGCATAGCTTAACTGCGCCGTGGTGACAATCACGCCCGCCAGAGCTGGCGATAGTGAAAAGGCGTGAGCAATGGTATCCAGCAGCGGTTGTGCATAGTAATTGCTGGCGACGGTCAGGCCGGTGGCCACAGACATCAGCGCGATTAACGCCGGGCTAAGTGCCGGACGATGTGGAGTCATTTCATGAACCCTGAGAAAATGAAGCGTCAATAATAATGAAAACGGGAGAGTCTGTCAGGCTTCGTCAGATTCGCGCTGACATAACGCACTCAGGATAGCCGGGCGCTGTAGCTGTAAACCCATCCACGGACTAAAGGCAGCGGGAATGGCACGTACGCCGGCAAGCGCGTTAGCAACTGTTACCCAGCTGTAGTCCATCACCTCATCAGGATTGGGCTGCGGCTGTAAGGCTGAGTATGCAAAAAACACCGGGCAAAACTCATTTTCAACAATGCCGCTGGCATCTGTGGCGCGGTAGCAAAAATCGGGGTCAATTTCACGTAGGTTATGGACTTCCAGCCCCAGTTCCTGACGACAGCGGCGCTCAACAGCGTCTTGCATTGATTCCCCAGGGAGTGGATGTCCGCACACCGAGTTGGTCCAGACGCCAGGCCAGGCTTGCTTACCCAGCGCCCGGCGCGTGAGTAACAGTGCACCAGCGTCGTTAAAGATGTAGCAGGAGAAAGCGAGGTGCAGTGGGGTATGGCGGGTGTGTACTCGTGCTTTATCTTCTGTACCGCAAATGTGCAGACTGTCATCGAGCAGCAGCACGCGCTCCGTTTCGTGGGTCATGGTTGTTCTCTTTCCTGAGCGATTACGGCCAATTATAGAACTACCGGACTCATCTGCGGTGGCGAATAGTTGTCTTTATGTGCCTCAGAGATAAAAGGAAGCCGCCGACGGGTCAGCGGCTTTAGGGGCTTAGCGGAAGGGACGGTCGGTCAGCAGTTCTTCTTTATTTAACGACGCCTGCTGAATAGCAGGAGGTTGGCTACCCTGGCCACTCAGTTCAGTGACAAGATCATTTACGCCATCGCTCATATTCACAAAGCGCGTCAGCGGCGAGCGGGTTACCACCACAAAGGCACCCACGTTTTTCTCAGGCACCATTGCCATATAGGTGATAAAGCCGCCTGCACCACCCGTTTTCTGGATAATTCCCGGGCGGCCATTTTTTGCTGACATGTACACCCAGCCGAGGCCCAGCGCATCGGCATGACCTGGCACGTCCATACCAACAACGCGGTTAAGGCGACTGCGCGGGTAAATGATGGACTGCATTCTGTCTGCCTGGCTGCTGCGGTTGTGGAAATCCGAGGCCAGGAACTGCTGCATCCAGCGCATCATGTCATCGGGTGTGGAATAAACGCCGCCGCTACCAATGGCGGCCAGCGTGTTATTACATGGGCTTGCGCCTTTCTCAGGCACCATCAGGCGTGCACACTGATCGGGAGAGGGGGTGAAGGTGGTGTCTTTCATGCCCAACGGCCGTGCGATGCGCTCGTCAAAAAGCTGTGGGTATGGCTTACCGGCGGCGCGCGACAGGGCATCGGCCAGTAGGTCAAAACCCAGGTTTGAATAACCTGCGGCGGTGCCAGGCTCGCTTTTCAACGTGGCGTTTTGTAGCCAGTCCCAGCGCTGTTGGCGCGTTGGCCAGACGAATACCGGCCGATGCGCCGCACCGCCGGGCTGCTCGCGGGGCAGGGCGCTGGTGTGGGTTGCCAGGTTCACCAGGCGAATCGGCGCGCCCTGGAAAGAGGGTACGGACGCACCGGGCGGGGCATATTTGCTCAACGGATCGTCAAGGCGCACTACACCGTCATCAAGCAGTTTGACCAGCATTTCACTCGTCATCAGCTTGGTAATGGAGGCGATACGAATCACAGAGTCCAGCTGAGGACGCACATTATTACCGGGACGGGTTTCGCCAAAGCTTCGAAATACGCGCTGGTTACCATCAATCACGACCAGCGCCATGCCGGTCGCGCCGCTGTTATAGAAAATATGATTCGCATAGCGTTCAACAACGTCAGAGGTAAAAATCGGATCAACCGACGCGGCGGTTGCCGTTTGGGTGAAAGGAAGCGCGGTCAGTACCAGGGCGCCAAGCGCCAGAAGACGATGTTTCAAAATGTGCTATCCATTAAATACATAAATGTCGTGAGATTAATCGTATTTACACCACCTGGCAGCGTAGCGCCAGCTATGCGGGAACATTTTGCACAAGAAAAAACGTAACCTTACATTTCGCAAGAAAACAGACAGTTTGCTGTTACCGTTTAACGGCTTTTTTGTTAAGCGATGGTAATGAGTTACTGCATGGCACACCGGGTGCAAAAACGTGACTGCCACACATCACCGAGGTATGGATGGCCTTTCAGGCATCATCATGTTGCTGTGCGCGGTCGTTCAGGCAGTCATCGAGGTTGTACGAGAAAGAATACGTTGATTTGGCTTTGTTTTTTGTAAGGGCATTACATAGTTTGATACAACATCCTGCAATTGACCGCTCGCACTTGCGGGTATAACAGTGCAAGCGGCGTGTGACTATGTTATTGCAGGAGATTCATGGATGTTTAAGTCTTTTTTCCCCCGACCGACGGCGTTCTTCCTGTCGGCTTTCCTTTGGGCGGTGCTGGCCGTTATTTTCTGGCAGTTCACGGGCAAAACCTGGCTGACAACGCTCGCGGGCGCAGCAGCAGATGTTCCTGTGAGCGCGGCGCGATTCTGGTCGGCAGGCTACCTGGTGTTTTATGCCTACTATGCCGCCTGCGTCGGTCTGTTTGCGCTGTGCTGGTTTACGCTCAGTCCTCACCGCTGGCAGTACTGGTCAATTCTGGGTTCTGCGCTGATTGTGTTCGTGACCTGGTTTCTGGTGGAAGTGGGCGTTACCGTTAACGCCTGGTATGCGCCTTTTTACGACTTGATTCAGCAATCTCTGAGCAAGCCGGGCAGTGTGTCCGTCACGCAGTTTTACAGTGGCGTGATGGTTTTTCTCGGCATCGCGCTGATTTCTGTCACCGTGGGCGTGCTCAATAACTTTTTTGTCAGCCACTATGTGTTCCGCTGGCGCACGGCGATGAATGAATACTATATGGCCCACTGGCAGCGTCTGCGCCACATTGAAGGTGCCGCCCAGCGCGTGCAGGAAGACACCATGCGCTTTGCCACCACGCTTGAAGGCATGGGCATCAGCTTTATTCAGGCGCTGATGACCCTGATCGCCTTTTTGCCCGTGCTGATAGCACTTTCTCCGCATGTTCCCGAACTGCCGTTTGTTGGGCATGTGCCGTATGGGCTGGTGATTGCGGCCATTATCTGGGCGCTGATGGGTACCGGCCTGCTGGCGTTGGTAGGGATTAAACTGCCGGGGCTGGAGTTTAAAAATCAGCGTGTAGAGGCGGCGTATCGTAAAGAGCTGGTCTACGGTGAGGATGACCCTGCACGTGCGGCACCGCCTACGGTGCGTGAACTTTTTAGCGACGTGCGGCGCAATTACTTTCGTCTCTATTTTCACTATATGTACTTCAATATTGCCCGCATTCTTTATCTGCAGGTCGATAACGTCTTCGGTCTGTTTTTGCTGTTCCCCTCTATTGTTGCAGGCACCATCACGCTTGGCCTCCTGACCCAGATAACCAACGTGTTTGAGAAGGTGCGCACCGCTTTCCAGTATCTGATTAACTCATGGGCGACGCTGGTGGAGTTGATGTCCATTTACAAGCGTCTGCGCAGCTTTGAGCAGCAGCTTGATGTGCCTTTGCATGACGAAACACCGGCGCTGTAGCCTGGTGGCATTGACGCCGCATGACGAAAAATGGCAGGCTCCAGGCAGCATAAGGGAGAACGCATGAAAACCTATTTTCGTCCTGGCCTGCCGCTGCTGGCCGCGCTGGTGCTGGTGGGCTGTGGTAGCCA
Source organism: Enterobacteriaceae bacterium 4M9 (assembly GCA_010092695.1). GTDB lineage: Bacteria > Pseudomonadota > Gammaproteobacteria > Enterobacterales > Enterobacteriaceae > Tenebrionibacter. The sequence goes on from JAADJJ010000001.1 coordinate 1,479,380, forward strand.
GCAGACGCAGCAAAAACTGCCCGCTGGCGTTAAGCCGGTGGATGTCGCCGCAACGGTACGCCAGAAAATGCCGGCCAGCGTAAAAGAGAGAGACGCATGGGCGCAAGATATTGCCACGGCATTTGCAAGCCAGAAGCTGGCAGCGAGTGAGGAGAACGTCTGCTCAGTGCTGGCCGTTGCCGCGCAGGAGTCCACGTACCAGAGCGATCCGCGCGTGCCGGGCTTAAGTAAAATTGCCTGGCAGGAAATCTATCGCCGGGCGGGCAAACTCTATGTACCAGAGTTCGTGGTGCGCACGGCGCTGTCCATTACATCCCCAACCGGCAAAAGCTATGCCGAACGGCTGGATAATGTAAAAAGCGAAGGCGAGCTGAGTGCCATTTTTGATGACTTTATCGATATGGTGCCACTGGGGCAGAAGCTCTTTGGCAACCTCAACCCGGTACGTACCGGCGGGCCGATGCAGGTCAGCATTGCCTTTGCCGAGCAGCATACTTCAGGCTATCCGTGGAAAATCGACGGCACAGTGCGCAAGGAAGTGTTCACCCGGCGCGGAGGCATGTGGTTTGGGATTTACCATTTGCTGAATTACCCGGCGAACTACAGCAGCCCGCTATACCGCTTTGCCGACTTCAACGCGGGCTGGTACGCAAGCCGCAATGCAGCGTTCCAGAACGCGGTCAGCAAGGCGACCGGCGTGAAGCTGGCGCTGGACGGTGATTTGGTGCGCTACGACAGTGACGAGCCTGGCCAGACTGAACTGGCAGTGCGCAAGCTCTCTTCATCGCTCAACATGAGTGACAGCGAAATCCATAACGCGCTGAAAAAAGGCGACAGTCTGGCATTTGAGAAAACCAGCCTGTATGACGCGGTTTATCAGCTTGCTGAAAAGCGCACCGGGAAGCGCCTGGCGCGTGAGATGCTACCAGGCATTACGCTTGAAAGCCCTAAAATCACCCGCAACCTGACCACGGCGTGGTTTGCAAAACGGGTGGACGAGCGCCGGGCGAGCTGTATGCAGCGTTAACGCAACCTTGTCGTGTGGCGCACGCGTGCGACGATGATAACGATGCCGAGCAGCAGTGCGCCCACGCTAAAGACGCTAAGGCCAAACAGCACGTTAACGCCAAAACCGATGTCGATTTGCGGGCGGTTGGTATTGTCACCCTGCATCAGGTGTTCAAACATGCCGGGTGAATTAATCAATAAGTTGATTGCCTGCGAACCTGCCCAGAAACAAAACAGCACGAACACGGCCCAGGAAATATTGCCGAGTATTGTGGCCTCTTTTGTCGCTCTGATGAGCACAGGTCTGGATAACGAAAAGTCTGCCATCGTCGGCCTCCCGCAGGATGTTATGGGCGCAGATACCTAAATCTGCGCTAAGTCTGGCAGCGCTGCTGGAAAGGTGACATCAGATTGCTGGTAATTTCTGATACGGAATATTCCTGAATCCTCTTTTTATGCTCTCCTTCACATTTCAGCCGCATCTCACCGGGCGTGTATGACCACAACACCAAGCGACAGGGTGCGTTTGCGTCCACGCTTTATCCGCCTCAGACCATGGGGGCTGCGGTTTTCTCCCTGGCAACAGCGTGAGGTTCATTGCAAAAAGTGGCAACGACCGGGCGCTGTTGCAACCAGAATGAAGGCTGGCTTGCTGCATGGTTAGCGCAGCATGCGTGCGTCTGGACGCAGTCAAAACACTGTGTGAAGATGATTTTTTGACAACCTGGAAATCGACTATGACCCTGAAAATGCGCCGTGACTGGCACTATTATGCTTTCGCTATTGGGCTTATCTTTATTATGAACGGCGTGTTGGGTCTGATGGGATTTGAGCCGCAGGGCTGGCAGCGCTACGCGGCCGGGCTGGTAAGCTGGGTGGTAGGTTTCTGGCTGGCAGGGTTTATTATTCGCCGCCCGGCTGAGGCGGCGAATGAGAGCGATTAAGCGCTTAGTGAACTTTCCAGCGCGTTTTCCTCGCGATGGCGCGCTATCGCCAGTTCAATAAGGCGAGTAATCAGCGCGCTATAACCCAGTCCGCTTGCCTGCCACAGTTTGGGGTACATGCTGATATTGGTAAAACCAGGCAGGGTGTTGATTTCATTTATCACCACCTCGTTTTCTGGCGTCAGGAAAACGTCCACGCGCGCCATGCCACAGCATTCGAGTGCCTGAAATGCACGTATCGCCGTGGCCCGGATTTCGTCATTGAGCGCGGCCGGCAGCTCGGCGGGAACCACTACGCGCGCCTGGGCGTCGCTGATGTATTTGGCGTCGTAGCTGTAAAACGTGGCGTTTACCACGATTTCGCCGCAGGTGCTGGCCTCTGGGTTTTCATTGCCCAGCACCGCACACTCGATTTCCCGCCCGGTAATGCCTTTTTCTACCAGCACTTTATTGTCAAAGCGCAATGCCAGCTTAAGCGCATCGCGGTACTCCGACTCACTGTTGACACGGCTTACGCCGACCGAAGAGCCCTGGCTTGCTGGTTTGACAAAAAGTGGTAAGCCAAAGCGCTGTTCCAGCTCGGTAAAGCTCACGCTGTCGCGATTTGCCGCTTTAAGTGTGATGAACGGCGCAACGTTTAATCCGGCGTCGCGCAGCAGGCGCTTGGCAACATCTTTATCCATGCTAACGGCGGAGCCGAGCACGCCTGAGCCAACAAACGGCAGGTTTGCCATACGCAGCATGCCCTGAAGTGAGCCGTCCTCACCAAGCGTGCCGTGCACAATAGGGAAAATTACATCCACGCCCAGGGCGTTGCCTGAAGTGGTTTCCAGCAGTGCGGGAGCGTCTTCGCCCGGTATCAGCGCGACGCGCTGTTCAGAAGGCTTAAGGGCGATATGCGCCGGGTCGTTGGCGTTAAGGAGCCAGTCCCGGGCATCGCTGTGCTGCCAGCGGCCGTGTTTGTCCATACCCAGCAGCACAGGTTCAAAATTCTCTTTATCCAGCGCATCGACAATGTTTTTTGCCGACTGCAACGACACCTCATGCTCGGCAGATTTGCCGCCAAACACGATGCCCACACGCAGTTTTGCCATCTCATAAACCTTCTGAAAATACGACGCAAGGCAGACAAAATAGCACGCTGAACGCCGTGCTTCATCCGACTTGTCGCGGATAATGCGGGTAAGCTCGGTGTATATACTGAAACTATCTGAAAGTGGCGCGGAGGCAGCATGGGTAAGTGGGCAGTTGGCGTAATGGTTTTGCTGGTGTTACTGGCGACGGGCTGGTGGGGAGTGCAGCAGTTACCGCCACAGTACAATCCGTTTGCGCCGCTCACACTTGATGAGCCGCCCACAGCGTTGACGCGCTATAAGCTGCGCCAGTTGGCAAATCAACCGCAGGAATGCGCGGCGTTACTGGCACAGGCGCAGGCGCGCGGCATGATCTCCTGGCGCGCTCAGACCGATACCCGCGGCGCTTGCCCGTTAAAAAATGTGGTACGTGTTACACGTTTTGGCACGGTCAGGCTGAGCAGCAGTTTTCTGGCAAGCTGCCCTCTGGCCGTGCGCAGTGCGATGTTTATCCGTCGTGCGGCGCCGCAGGCAGAGCAGATACAGGGCAGCGCGCTGACACAAATCGATCACGTGGGCAGCTATGCCTGCCGCAATATCTATCATCGCCCAGAAGGACGGCTTAGCGAGCATGCGACAGCGGAGGCGCTGGATATCAGCGGCTTGCGTTTTGCCAACGGTCAGCGCATCACAATAGAAAAAGGCTGGCGTGCGCCGGGCAAAACGTCTGAGGTAGTAAAAGCGCTGTTTCAGCAAAGCTGTGCCTTTTACGGCAATGCGCTGGGGCCGGAGTACAACGCCGCGCACGCGGGCCATTTCCACCTCGGCGTGCGTGGATTTGGTCTGTGTCGGTAACGTTTTCTGCCTGTCTTTGCACCTGAACATGCCCGACTGGCCTGTGCGTTTTTTGCGCGCGGGCACAGAGTGCGCATTCCGGCGCTGCCGCCTTTGTTATGCTGCCTGCTTATTGCTTGCCGATTTACCGGGTAGATGATTTCGGATGGAAAAGTGGAAAGTTAACCTCATCTCAGTCTGGTTTGGCTGTTTTTTTACCGGCCTTGCTATCAGCCAGATATTGCCCTTTTTGCCGCTGTACGTGGAACAGTTGGGCGTGAGGTCACATGAGGCACTGTCCGTCTGGTCGGGGCTTACGTTCAGTATCACTTTTCTGGTGTCGGCTATCGTCTCGCCGATGTGGGGCAGCCTTGCAGACCGTAAAGGCCGCAAACTCATGCTGCTGCGTGCCTCTCTGGGCATGGCGATTGCCATTCTGTTACAGGCCTTTGTCACCAGCGTCTGGCAACTTTTCCTGCTGCGCGGCCTGATGGGGCTGACGTCTGGTTATATTCCTAACGCGATGGCGCTGGTGGCTTCACAGGCACCGCGTGAGCGCAGTGGCTGGGCGCTCAGCACACTTTCCACCGCACAGATTAGCGGTGTTATTGTCGGTCCGCTAATGGGCGGTTTTATGGCTGATACCTTTGGGTTGCGCACCGTTTTTCTCATCACCGCTTCACTTTTGATGGTGAGCTTTCTGGTCACATTGCTACTGATTAAAGAGGGCGGCAGGCTGTTGGTCGCGAAAAGTGAGCGTCTGAGTGGTAAAGCGGTCTTTGCCTCGTTGCCGTACCCGAAACTCATTATTAGCCTGTTTATTACCACGATGGTGATTCAGCTTTGCAACGGTTCGGTGGGACCGATTCTGGCGTTATTCATTAAAGAGATGTCGCCTGACAGCAATAATATTGCGTTTATGAGCGGCTTGATTGCCGCCATACCTGGCGTGTCGGCGCTGCTGTCGGCACCGCGGCTTGGCAGGCTGGGCGACCGTATCGGCACTGCGCGCGTACTGGTCGCGACGCTTGCCTGCTCCGTGGTGCTGTTTTTTGCCATGTCGTTTGTGACATCGCCGACACAGCTTGCGGTATTGCGCTTCTTGCTCGGCTTTGCCGATGGCGCGATGCTGCCCACGGTGCAAACGCTGCTGCTGAAAAATGCCAGCGAACAGGTAACAGGACGTATCTTTGGTTATAACCAGTCTTTTATGTACCTGGGGAACGTGGTGGGGCCGTTAATCGGGGCTGGGGTCTCGGCAATGGCAGGCTATCGTTGGGTATTTGGCGCGACAGCATTCGTGGTGCTAATTAATCTCTGGCAATTGAGCGCAATATTACGTCGCAGCAATGTTCAACGTTAAAGGCGGTTATTACGGGGATGCAATGCCTTAATCGTTTTTGTTGTTAACTTATCTATTATTTTTTCTGATGAATCCTTTTTTGGATAACGGTAAAACGTTTCGCTGGTCTTTTTTTTGCACTTACGCACATTAATTCACGCACGTGAAAAAATAATGATTCGCGATACTGGGCATTACTCTTACAGAGTGTTAACGTAGCATTAACGAACGCCCCCGGAAACTCGTCATGAAAAACTTAATTGCAGAACTGTTGGTTAAACTGGCGGAAAAGGATGAGGCCTCCGACGAACAAACCGCTCGCCTCTACGCGCTGGAGCTGGTGGTGACTTCTTTACTTTGTCGAATGAATTCAGCGGAACTTAATTCGTTGGCCAGCGGTGTTGAAGAAGATATCGCCCGCGCGGCGTCGAAAACGGATAATCCTGAGTTATTGCAGCAGCATGTTCAGCGCCTGCTTCAGGCGAAGTTGTAATCCTTCCCTCTTATAAGCGTTTACTGTCATAAGTTTGTCATCTGATATTTTTATAGTCGCACTGTCCTTATTCATACAGAGAGAAACAGTGTGAAACAGAGCGCAAAGATTACCTTTTTATTACCGCTATTATTTACCTCCGCAGCGGTATTCGCGCTGGATAATGACGGCGGCTTCATGTCGCGTGCAGCCCGTGGCGATATCACTGAGCCTGGCGGCGCCCGTCGACTGGAGGGCGACATTACCGCCTCACTGCGTGCATCACTCAGTGATAAGCCCGCCAAAAACGTCATTTTACTGATTGGTGACGGTATGGGGGATTCTGAAATTACCGCAGCGCGTAATTACGCTGAAGGCGCAGGCGGCTTTTTTAAAGGGCTGGACGCGTTGCCGCTTACCGGTCAGTACACACACTATGCGCTAAATAAGAAAAGCCATAAGCCGGATTATGTGACCGACTCCGCTGCCTCTGCTACTGCATGGAGCACTGGCGTTAAAACCTATAACGGCGCGCTCGGCGTGGATGTTAACGGTAAGGCTTACCCAACGCTGCTGGAGCTTGCGAAAGCAGCGGGTTACGCCACGGGCAATGTCTCAACGGCTGAAATCCAGGACGCCACGCCGGCGGCACTGGTTGCACACGTTACCTCTCGCAAATGCTATGGCCCGCAGGCAACGCGTGAAAGCTGTCCGGCGTTGGCGCTGGAAAATGGCGGCCCGGGTTCCATTACCGAGCAACTGCTCAATGCGCGCGCCGACGTGACGCTGGGCGGCGGGGCAAAAACCTTTGAAGAGCAGGCCGGGGCCGGTGAGTGGCAGGGCAAAACGCTGCTGGAGCAGGCGCGGCTTCGCGGCTATCAACTGGTCAACGATACGCAAACACTGGAAGCCGTGACGGTGGCTGACCAACAGCAACCGCTGCTGGGGCTTTTTGCCAGCGGCAATATGCCGGTGCGCTGGCAGGGACCGAAGGCGAGCTATCACGGTAGCCTCGATAAACCGGCGGTGACCTGCCAAAACAATCCGCAGCGCAATGATGCCATCCCAACGCTGGCGCAGATGACCGAAAAAGCCATTACGCTACTGAGCCGCAATGACAAAGGCTTTTTCCTGCAAGTCGAGGGGGCGTCTATTGATAAGCAGGATCACGCTGCCAATCCGTGTGGGCAGATAGGCGAAACGGTTGATCTCGATGAAGCGGTGCAAAAGGCGCTGGCGTTTGCGCGTAAAGACGGCAACACGCTGGTGGTGGTCACGGCCGATCACGCCCACGCAAGCCAGATTCTGGCACCCGACAGTAAAGCGCCGGGGCTGACGCAGGCGTTGAACACCAAAGATGGTGCCGTGATGGTCATGAGCTACGGCACCTCCGAGGAAGAATCACAGGGCCACACCGGTACCCAGTTGCGCATCGCCGCTTACGGGCCGCAAGCAGGCAACGTGGTTGGGTTGACCGACCAGACGGATTTGTTCTACACCCTGCGCCGCGCGCTGGGGATAAGTGGTGAAACCCCCTGAAAGTGAGTGGCATTTTTGCCATTTCAGGCCCACTATTAGCGCACACAACAAAAAAGAAGGACGGTGTTATGAAGAAGGTGTTTATGGCAATGGCGCTGGTTGGTCTGATGGGGGCAGCAACAGGTGCTGCCGCTCAGGAGGCCGCAACGGCGCAGCAGCAGAAAATGACAGTTTGTAACCAGCAGGCAGGCAAGCAGTCACTTAAGGGCGACGAGCGCAAAACTTTTATGAGCAACTGCCTTAAGAAAAACAGCACCACCGCAGATGGCAAGGTGCTGACGGCACAGCAGCAGCGCATGAAAGACTGTAATGCGCAGGCGAAAAGCAAATCACTTGCCGGTGATGCACGTAAAACCTTTATGAGCAGCTGCCTTAAGAAGTAATCAGACTAAAAAGCGGCCCGTCAGGGCCGCTTTTTTTTATTACTTACTCATTTGTCGCGATTTTTCCATGCATTTTTCCATCGCTTCCATAACGGCAGAGCGCAACCCTTTTTGCTCCAGTACGCGCACGGCCTCGATAGTGGTGCCACCTGGCGAACACACCATATCCTTGAGCGCGCCGGGATGCTGGCCAGTTTCCAGCACCATTTTCGCGGAACCCATCACTGCCTGTGCGGCAAACTTGTAAGCTTTATCGCGCGGCATGCCGCCGAGCACGGCCGCATCGGCCATCGCTTCGATAAACATAAACACATAGGCCGGTGCCGAACCGCTGACGCCCACCACCGGGTGAATCATGGCTTCACTGATCACTTCTGCATGGCCAAAGCAGCGGAAAATTGCCACGATATCCGCGATATCTTCCGGCGTGACCAGCACGTTTGGCGTGATGGATGTCATCCCGGCGTTCACCAGCGCAGGCGTGTTTGGCATGGCGCGAACCAGTTTGCGATCGTGACCCAATACCGTAGCAAGCTGGTCAAGGGTGATGCCCGCAGCAATGGAGACCACCAGCGAGTCTTTATTCAGGCTGGAGGCGATATCCCCCAGCACCTTAAGCATTTCACCAGGCTTCACGGCACCAAAGACGATATCGGTTATCTGCGCGACGTCCTGTGCGCTTTGTGCTGCGTTAATACCGTATTGTTTATGCAGGGCTTCTACGTTATCGGCTGATGGGGTATAGACCCAGATATTGCTGGCAGGTACCTGACCGCTGGCGATAAGACCGCCAAGGATTGCTTTTCCCATATTCCCACAGCCGATAAACCCGATTTTCTTTTCCACAGCGTCGCTTCCTCGTCCGTTCGTCAAGACCGCATTGTAACCTGAGAATAAATCAGAGGGCAGGCGAGCGGCAAGATGGCACAGTGAGCAAGGCTGTAAAGTGTCTTCCTGACGTTACGCCTGGGCAGGGGGGCGCTGTGAATAGCCGCCGTCATCCAGACAACGTAGTCTGTGTATGAAAAAGCGCGTCTGTCGCTACCTGTCCCGGCGTGCAAAGTCAGCTAATCGCGGGGTGGTTATTGATTGCGCTCTGCTCATTACAATTACGCCTTCTTTAACAGGCGAGACAGACGGGCCCACGCTATGCTGCTGGTCTCGGCGGGGTTGGGACAAAAAGCGCGTCTTGCGCGCTCCAGCACAAATCGCCGGGTTGCATCAGTGCAGCGCTGCGGCGACAATCCCTTCATTATTTTTCGCCCGGGAGTGGTAATGCAGATTTGGGTGGACGCCGATGCGTGTCCGAACGTGATTAAAGAGATGTTGTTTCGTGCGGCAACGCGCACTGGCACGCCGGTAACGCTGGTAGCAAACCAGCCGCTAAAAGTACCGCCTTCACCGCTGATTCGCACGTTGCGTGTACAGGCCGGGTTTGACGTGGCGGATAACGAAATTGTGCGCCGCTGTGAGTCAGGTGACCTGGTGATTACCGCCGACATTCCGCTGGCAGCAGAAGTGATTGAGAAGGGCGCTGCCGCGCTGAATCCACGTGGCGAACGCTACAGCCCGGAAACCATCCGCGAGCGCCTGACAATGCGTGATTTTATGGATACGCTGCGTGCCAGCGGTATCCAGACCGGTGGTCCGGCAGCGCTTGGCCCGCGCGATCGCCAGTTGTTTGCCGCCGAGCTGGATAAGTGGCTACTGGCCGCCCGACGCAGTTAAGTACAGCTGTCGTCATCACCACCGATACTGTCGCTATCATCACTATTCATGTCGCTGAGCAGCCTGGGTAAGATCGTCATCCGGGTTGGTGAAAGCGTCTGACTACGCGGCGAGCGTATCCCGCGACGGTTTGTTGATGATGTTAACAATCTCTTGTGGCCGTGAGTATGGGAACAGCCCGGTTGAGACATTGCCCGGCATAACCCCGGCTGCGGTTTGCAGCTCCCCGCTATAAATCCACTGTACTGGTGCCACCTGCATTTGCTCTGTGGTGTCGTAACCGTGTTGCCCGCGGGTCTGATAAGACTGACTGCCTGCTATCGGCAGACCGCGCCGCGTATGTTGGCGGGCGCGATTCACTGCCGCCGAAAAGCCCAGCGAGCAAGCCGCCATTAGTCTGCGTACGTTGCGCCAGCTTGCTTAGGTTGTGCTGCCGCAGTGCTTCAGGAGCCTCCACGCGGGCATTCAGTTGTTTTATCGCCGTTTTCTGAATCAGAATGGTTTGCGCCATATCATAAGGCACTGCTGGTGCAGGTGTTCATTGTTTGTGATTCGGCTGTGGCATCACGCGGTGCGCTGTCATTTTCTGCCTGTGCCAGGCGAGCAAACAGACCGTCTTTCAGGCGTTGTTCTTCAGATTGCATCATTTAATCTTATGTATCATCGACTGCGCCATTCTCTGTATCTTTCATTATGAAAACCCGATGCGGTAAATAAGTGTGGCGTAAAGGGTGATGTAAAGGTGTTACCGGTTGTACAGGGTGTAAAGATAGATATATCGGTGACACAGTTGGTTACCGCTGCGTTAGCCGCAAGTGGAGTTATTACTTTACATTGCGGGATTTGCTAACGCCCGGTATCTGCGCAAGTTAGCTGAATTATTATTTCTCTGTAATTTTTATTTTACATGTTGAACTGTCACTGTCGGCTGTTATTATTGCCGTTCATTTGTTTGCCATATACCGCGTGTAGGTTTGCGGACGTCGCAAAAGAGGATTTGCCATTCATGACTCAACCCCTGTTTTTAGTCGGCGCCCGCGGCTGCGGCAAGACAACGTCAGGTCAGGCGTTATCTGTTGCACTGGGTTTGCGCTTTATCGATACCGACAGGTGGCTGCAACACGAAGCGGGCATGAGTGTGGCACAAATCGTCGAGCGTGAGGGCTGGGCTGGGTTTCGCACCCTGGAAAGCCAGGCTCTGCATGCGGTGACGGCTCCCGACACCGTTATTGCAACCGGTGGTGGCATGGTGCTGGCTGCGGAAAATCGCCGCTTTATGCGCGAGCATGGCACCGTTATTTATCTGTGTGCACCGGCGCAAGAGCTGGCACGGCGTCTGGAGGCATTCCCGGAAGAAGGTTTGCGCCCAACGTTGACGGGCCGCGCTATCAGTGATGAAGTCGCCCAGGTACTGGCCGAGCGCGATGCGCTTTACCGCGATGCCGCCCATATCATTGTTGATGCTTCACGCCCACCAGAGCAGGTTGTTGAGTATATTCAGCAGGCGTTAACCTCGACCTCCTCCCCGTTACTGGCAGAGTGAATGACGGGCAGGTTCTGTCTATTTCCCCTCTCTCTCATTTTGCCGATGCCTCGTCGATTAAAAAATTGTCGCGCTAACTTCCTTATTTCCTCCTGAAAATCGCACTCTGTTGATATTTTGTTAAGGTTTCAACGGCGCAAGTTTTGAACGATCTGCTACCTTTTTGCTTAATTTATAACCAGTGGCGCCAACGCAGCGTCTGAATGTCATGATGAAAAGCAAAAGGCGGAAACACGTATGAACACATCCCTGGCGATCCTGTCCGTTGGTGCCGTGCCTGTAGACGAGATAATGCCGTTACTGACAGAAGATATCCCAGAGCAACAGATAACCCACCTGAGCCTGCTTGGCAGACTTTCTGCTGATGAAGTGACCGAAGATTACGGTGCCAGTGCACATGAAAAGACGCTACAGGTGCAGCCTGGTGATGGTCCGTTAATGATCCTTTCGCACCAGAAGGTTGAACAGGCGCTACAGGCAGTCATTGAGGTACTGGACGCCCAGGGATATGACGTGATTATGGTGCTGGGCGGGGGATATTTCCCAGGGCTTACTACCCGCAGTGCCATTCTGCTGGTGCCGGACCGCATTGTGCCACCGCTGGTCGCCTCGATTGTTGACGGTCACCAGGTCGGGATATTACTGCCTGCACTGCAGGAACTGACCGCGCAGCAACAAAAGTGGCAGGGACTGGAGATGCCGCCGATTTATGGCCCTGAAGCCTCTTTGAGTGACGATGCTGCGCTGGTGCACGCAGGCGGCGAGCTAAAAACCCGGGGGGCAGACGTGCTGGTGCTTGATTGTCTGGGCTTCCAGCAGCGCCACCGCGATCTGCTGCAAAAGTCGCTTGAGATCCCGGTGCTGCTTTCCCACACGCTGGTGGCGCGACTGGCGTCTGAATTACTGCTCTGAATGCTAAAGAATTCGCGTGACAGCGCGCGCGCGTGGCTACTATATTGGCTGTCTAACCTGTTGTTAACACAGAGGCCGCCATGCTTGAAAGCAATGACTATTTTTCAGGGAAAGTGAAATCAATTGGTTTTACCAGCAGCAGCACCGGGCGCGCCAGCGTTGGGGTGATGGCTGAGGGGGAATATACCTTTGGCACCGGCCAGCCGGAAGAAATGACCGTGGTAAGCGGTGCGCTGAATGTGCTGCTGGCAGGCGAGACGCAGTGGAAAACCTACGGCCCGGGAGAGGTGTTTAACGTGCCGGGGCACAGTGAATTTTACTTACAGGTGGCAGAGCCAAGCGCGTATCTGTGCCGCTATCTGTAAACCTTAAAATGTAGAAAGGAGCGCCCGGCGCTCCTTTTTTTATGCTGCCAACAACGTTGTTTTACTTCTGCGCCGCCAGCGCCTCTTTCACCCAGCCGTCAAACTGTGCCTGGTGAGCCTTAATCCAGCCGTCAACGTGGCGCTGGATATCCGCTTCAGATGCTCTACCTTCGTGCATCATGGCGTTCTGGGCGTTGATGTCGCTGATAAGCAGTTTCATCACCGAGAACAGCTTCGCCGCTGCCGGGTTTTTCTGCGCCCAGGCTTTATTCGCGACAATATGCATCATATTGACCGGAAAGCCGTAGTTGGCGCCGTTGGGCAGTGTGGTGTCGATATCTTTCTGCTCGCCCGGCATGGCAGAGAATGGCACCTGTAACCAGACCACGTCTTTGCCAGGCTTGAGCACGTCGCTCACCCAGTACGGCGTCCAGGTGTAGTAGATAACCGGTTTGCCTTCTTTATAGCGCGTGATGGTGTCGGCCATCATGGCGGCGTAGTTGCCCTGATTGTGGGTAACGGTTTTTGCCAGCCCGTAAGCGTCAATCTGGTGATTTATCACCGCTTCGCAGCCCCAGCCGGGGTTACAGCCGGTCAGGTCGGCCTTACCGTCACCGTTGGTATCAAACAGCTTTGCGATTTTTGGGTCTTTGAGTTGTGCAATATTGGTGATGTTGTATTGCTGCGCGGTTTTTTTATCAATCAGGTAGCCCTGTGCCGCGCCGGTGACATATACACCTTCGCGGTAGAACTTGTTGTCGCCACCGGCGGCTTTGTACATATCATCGTGCAGCGGCTGCCAGTTGGTGGCAAGGAAGGTCACATCGCCTGCGGCCAAAGAGGTATAGGCCACGTTGTAATCCACTTCGCTGGGTTTTTCGACGTTATAGCCGAGCTTCTCCAGCCCACGGCTGACCAGCAGCGTCTGGAAGGTTTCTTCAGAGATAGTACTCTGGGCCGGTTTCACGGAGATGCCTTTTCCCGGTAAGTCGGCGGCAAAAGCGGTCGTGGAAACGAGTGAGGCAAAGGCTGTGGCGAAAAGAACAGAATGTCGCATCGTTATTCCTTTTGTTATGAGATGAAAGGCGGGCGGCCTGATGCCGCCCGGCGCTTATTTAACGAAGGGGCGCAGGAGCAGACCCAGCGGGCCGGTGGCATACCAGCGGCGGTTGCCACGGCTGCGGGCGTCGCGCCCCACAGACTGGGTAAGTCTGTCGAGCACAATAGCGAGGATGACAATACCCACACCGCCCACGGCAGCGAGCCCCATATCGAGACGGCCAATGCCGCGCAGCACCATCTGACCAAGACCGCCGACGGCAATCATGGAGGCAATCACCACCATAGAGAGCGCCAGCATCAGCGTCTGGTTCACGCCCGCCATGATGGTGGGCATTGCCAGCGGCAGCTGTACCTTAAACAGCATCTGGCGCGGGCTGGAGCCAAACGAGCGCGCGGCTTCAATCAGATCAGCGGGAACCTGGTTAATACCCAGAATGGTCAGGCGCACAATTGGCGGCAGGGCGAAGATAATAGTCACCACCACGCCGGGCACGTTGCCAATGCCAAACAGCATCACAATAGGGACCAGGTAAACGAAGGCAGGCGTGGTTTGCATGGCATCAAGCAGCGGGCGGATGACGCGTGCCGCCCGCGGGCTGCGTGCAAGCCAGATGCCGAGCGGCAGGCCAATCAACACGCAGAACAGCAGTGCTGTCAGTACCAGCGACAGCGTCACCATCGCCTGCGACCAGGCGCCGATGGCACCGATAAGGATCAATGAAACCAGAGTGGCAACGCCCATGCCGAGGCTCGACATCTGCCAGGCTATTAGCGCAAAAACGATAATCGCCACGGGGGCAGGCATGCCGGTCAGCAGTTGCTGGAACAGATTCAAAATGGCGTCTACCGGCACGCGAATGCCCTGAAACACCGGGCGAAAATGGGTCACAACCCAGTCGATGGCGGTCGTCACCCAACTGTCCAGCGGGATCAGCGTGTTGTGAAACGGATCCAGAATGTTGAAATGTTCTGGCGCAGGGGCTGGAGCGCTGTTTAGCCAGTCTGTGCCACCGCCTTGTGTAGCCTGTACTGGAGAGCCCCAGGCATCGGCGCTGCCGCTTTGTGCTGCCTGTGTTGGGTCACCCCAGGCATCGGTGCTACCGCTCTGTGCTGCCTGTGTTGGGTCGCCCCAGGCATCGGCGCTGCCGCTCTGTGCTGCCTGCGTTGAGTCACCCCAGGCGTCGGGTGAGGTACCGGTATTCTGCGCGGAATCTGCCGCGCCCTGAGTCTGCGCCGCGTCACCGGTCGCCCATGGATTGTTTTGATCACGCATTGCTCGCTCCTTCACGGTCTAACGCCTGCAACAGCATGCCTTTGGTGACAATGCCAAGGTACTGTTGCGCCTCATCAATCACCGGAAGCGGGCAGGGTGCCTGGCCAACCGGTGTGAGTAGCTCGCTTAGCGAGGTGTCGGCCATGATGGCGGCGGGCGTGTCCAGCAGCGCTGCATCCAGTCCGCTGCCTGCGGCTAACGCACTTTTGAGTGAATCAACCGAAACAATGCCAATAAATTTCTGACCGCGCTCAATTACGTAGCCAAACTCCTGTGCATCGTCCTGCAACAGCTTAAGCGCAGAGCGGGGACCGAAACCGGCTGTTTTGCGCAGAATGCCGCCTGGTGCGCGGCGCGCGATATCTTTGGCGCTGAAGACTTGGCTGATGTCCACGCCGCGAAAGAAGGTACGAACATAATCGTTGGCGGGATTATTGAGTATTTCGTCCGGTGTGCCGACCTGAACCACTTCACCATTTTGCATAATCGCAATGCGGTCGCCAATTCGCATGGCTTCATCAAGATCGTGGGAAATAAATACCACAGTGCGCTGATGTTTTGCCTGTAGCTTAACTAATTCATCCTGCATTTCGGTACGAATTAATGGGTCAAGCGCCGAGAAGGCTTCATCCATTAATAATATGTCGGGATTAATGGCCAGTGCGCGTGCTAATCCTACGCGCTGGCGCATACCACCGGAAAGTTCATCAGGATAAGCGTGCGCATAATTTTCAAGCCCGACCTGGCGCAACGCATCAAGCGCTTTTTCATGGCGCTCTTTGATCGCCACGCCGGCTAATTCCATGCCAAATGCGGTATTATCCAGCACGGTCATATGTGGCATTAGCGCAAATGACTGAAAGACCATTGCAATTTTCTTTTTTCGCACGTCGCGCAATTTGGCGTCAGATATTTTTGCGATATCTACACCGTCAATCAAAACCTGCCCACGGGTGGGTTCAATCAGGCGATTGAGAAGGCGAACCATGGTGGATTTTCCTGAGCCGGAAAGCCCCATGATGACAAAGATTTCGCCTTCTTCAATGGTCAGACTGGCGTCTTTTACGCCAACAGAAAGCCCCGTTTTTTCCAGTAATTGTGCTTTGGTAAGCCCTTTTTCGATATATTTGAACGCCCGTTGTGGGTGCTCGCCAAATATTTTATAGAGATTTTTGACTTCTAATTTAACTGCCATGCAATAATTTTTTTCCCGTATTGGTCGATATGAAATTATTCCTGAGTAAAGAGAGAATTCTTTTTTACCCTAACATACTCAGATTCTGAGACAACCCTTGACTTTCTCAAATGGTGTGCAAAGAAGGGCGCTGGATGTGCGGGAGTTACCATGTAATAAGGGCTGGGCGGTCACCGCGCGGCACTGTATTTTTATCAAAATAAAAGCGCTGTCTGGTATATTGACGTGATATTTGGTCAGGAAGGCGGGGTAATATTGCCTGCTGTTCAGGAAATATTGCCGGGTTTACTTTCCCGGCAGACAGAATAATACAGGTTAACTATAAGGATTTAATTTCGGATATTTACGTCAGAAATTCCAGTCATCATCTTCGGTTTCGACAGCCTTGCCCATAACGTAGGACGAGCCAGAGCCGGAGAAGAAATCATGGTTCTCATCGGCATTGGGTGACAGGGCGGCCATAATTGCCGGGTTCACCTGCGCCATCTCAGCCGGAAATAACGCGTCGTAGCCCAGGTTCATCAGCGCCTTATTGGCGTTGTAGCACAGAAAGGCTTTCACCTCCTCAGTCCAGCCCACATCACTGTAGAGTGCTTCGGTGTAAGCCACTTCGTTGTCATACAGCGCCATCAGCAGCTCAAGGGCAAAGTCGCGCAGCGCATCGCGCGCCTGCGGCGAGACCTTTTCCAGCCCTTTCTGGTACTTGTAGCCAATGTAATAGCCGTGTACGGCTTCATCACGAATGATAAGGCGAATCAGGTCGGCGGTATTGGTGAGCTTGCCGCGACTCGACCAGTACATCGGTAGCCAGAAGCCGGAATAAAACAGAAAAGACTCCAGAAATACGCTGGCGATTTTCTTTTTCAGTGGGTCGCTGCTGGCGTAGTGCTCAAGAATAATGCGCGCCTTATTTTGCAGCGCCACATTCTCTTCACTCCACGCGTAGGCGGCATCCACTTCTCGCGTCTGGCACAAAGTAGAGAAAATGGAACTGTAGGAGCGGGCATGTACCGCTTCCATAAAACTGACGTTAGACAGCACGGCTTCTTCATGCGGCGTGATGGCATCTTCCATCAATGCGGGTGCGCCAACGGTGTTCTGAATGGTGTCGAGCAGCGTCAGGCCGGTAAAGACGCGGATGGTAAGCTGCTGTTCTGCGTGGCTTAGCGTTTGCCAGGCGCTGATGTCGTTTGACAGCGGCACTTTCTCCGGTAACCAGAAGTTGCTGGTCAGGCGGTTCCATACCTCAAGATCCTTCTCGTCCTGGATTTTGTTCCAGTTGACGGCTGATACGCGCGTTAAATGTTTCATGCTTTTTCCTCAGAGTGCGCAGGACACGCAGCCCTCAATTTCGGTGCCTTCGAGCGCCATCTGGCGCAGGCGAATGTAATAGAGGGTCTTAATCCCTTTTTTCCAGGCGTAAATCTGCGCTTTGTTAATGTCGCGCGTGGTAGCGGTATCGGGGAAGAACAAGGTGAGCGACAGACCCTGATCGACGTGGCGCGTCGCCTCGGCGTAGGTGTCGATGATTTTTTCCGGGCCGATGTCCCAGGCATCTTCATACAGCGCGAGATTGTCATTGGTCATAAACGGCGCAGGGTAGTAGACGCGACCGGTTTTACCCTCTTTGCGAATCTCAATGCGCGAGACAATCGGGTGAATACTCGACGTGGCGTGGTTGATGTAGGAAATCGAGCCCGTTGGCGGAATAGCCTGCAAGTTCTGGTTGTACAGGCCCCACTGCATCACGTCGTCGCGCAGCGTTTGCCACATTTCACGAGTCGGTATGGTAATGCCTGCCTTTGTAAACAGCGCCTGCACTTTCGCCGTTTTAGGCTGCCATTGCTGTTCCAGATACTGGCTGAAATACGCGCCACTGGCATAGTGAGAATGTTCAAAACCGACAAAGCGTGCGCCGCGTTCACGTGCCAGTTGGCAGGAGGCGCGCAGGGCGTGCCAGGCGATGGTGTAAAAGTAGATGTTAGTGAAATCCAGCCCTTCTTCTGACCCATAGCGGATGCCTTCGCGTGCCAGATAGCCGTGCAGGTTCATCTGCCCAAGGCCAATCGCGTGGGAGGCGGCATTCCCGGCGTCAATGGACGGTACCGAGCGGATATGGCTCATGTCAGAGACTGCCGTCAGCCCGCGAATAGCGGTTTCAACAGTGCGGGCAAAATCCGGCGAGTCCATGGTCAGTGCGATGTTCAGCGAGCCCAGGTTACAGGAGATATCCTTGCCAGTGCGCTTATAGTCGAGATTGTCGTGGTACTCGCTTGGGCTGTTGACCTGTAAGATCTCAGAACACAGGTTGCTCATGTTCACGCGCCCGGCGATGGGGTTAGCGCGGTTAACCGTGTCTTCATACATGATGTACGGATAGCCGGACTCAAACTGAATCTCCGCCAGCGTTTGAAAGAAGCTCCGGGCGCTGATGGTTTTACGACGCACGCGTGTATCGGCCAGCAGCGTCTCATACATCTGCGAAATGCTGATATCACCGTACGGCTTGCCGTACAGGCGCTCCACATCGTAAGGCGAGAATAGCGCCATTTGCGCGTTATCTTTTGCAAGCTGGAAGGTCACATCCGGGATAACCACACCCAGTGACAGCGTCTTAATACGGATTTTCTCGTCGGCATTTTCACGTTTGGTGTCGAGAAAACGCAGGATGTCCGGGTGATGGGCGTTCAGCCAGACGGCTCCTGCGCCCTGGCGTGCGCCAAGCTGGTTAGCGTAGGAAAAGGCGTCTTCCAGCATTTTCATCACCGGAATGATACCTGAGGACTGGTTTTCGATGCGCTTAATTGGCGCGCCCGCTTCGCGCAGGTTGGAGAGCAGAAACGCCACGCCGCCGCCGCGTTTAGAAAGCTGCAGCGCGGAGTTTACTGCCCGGCCGATGGACTCCATGTTGTCTTCAATACGCAGCAGGAAGCAGGAAACGTATTCGCCGCGCTGCTGCTTGCCGCAGTTGAGAAAGGTCGGCGTGGCGGGCTGAAAGCGACCGCTCAGGATCTCTTCCATCAGTTCTATCGCCAGTGACTCATTGCCCTGGGCCAGCGTCAACGCCACCATGCAGGTGCGATCCGGGAAATGCTCAAGATAGCGTTTGTTATCAAAGGATTTCAGTGCGTAGCTGTTGTAGAACTTCCACGCGCCGAGGAAGGTTTTGAACACAAAGCCGTAGCGGTTGGCACGATTAAAAAGGTCACAGACGAAATCGTGGGAGTAACGGCGCAGCACTGCGGCGTCATAAAAACCTTCTTTAACCAGATAATTCAGGCGTGAGGAGCTATCCGCGAAGTGCTCGGTATTGGGCAGCACGTGCTGGTTGATAAAGTGCTCAACGGCTAACCGGTCTTTATCAAACTGAATGCGCCCCTGCGCATCGTACAGATTGAGCATGGCATTGAGCGCATGGTAGTCCGCGGGTGCGCTGTTTACGCGGATGTCTTCTGTTGTTGCCAAAATTTGCTTACTCCTTTACGCACGTTGTCGATATCTTGCGGCGTGCCCAGTAGCTCAAAGCGGTAGAGCAGGGGCACAGCACATTTTTGGGCAATGATGCTGCCCGCCAGGCAGTACGCCTCACCGAAGTTAGTGTTGCCTGAGGCGATGACGCCGCGCAGCCACGTGCGATTACATCCATCGTTAAGAAAGCGGATAACCTGGCGCGGCACGGCACCCTTTGCGCTCCCGCCGCCGTAGCTGGGCGTCAGCAGGATATAGGGTTTGTTGACACTGAGCGCTTGCGTGTCATCCAGCGGGATGCGCTGGGCCGGCAGCGCCAGGCGCTGGATAAAGCGGTGCGTGTTCTCCGACTGACTTGAGAAATACACCAGCAAGCTCATGCGTGTGCCACGCTCTGACGCAGTCGGTTAATCATGTCAGGCCGAAAACCGCTCCAGCTGGCATCTTCAGTGACCACTACCGGCAGCTGGCGAAAGCCCTGTGCGCGTAGCGTATCGGCAGCATCCGGATGGTTGTCGATGTTAATCAGTTCAAAGTCGAAACCGCGGCTTTCCATGGCGCGTTTAGTGGCGTGGCACTGCACGCAGTCATTACGAGTGTAAATAATAATGCGCATGATTCGTATTTCCATTTAAAATGACAAGTCGGCGGCGTTACGTCACTGTGTCATCGTTTGTTGCTGATGCTGTAGATACTAGATGTAGTTCATATAACTTGCAACCACTCAATATATAGTGTTTTGAAAGCGTGGAGGTACATGGTCGTGACAATGACGTTGCTCGGAGTATGCATCTGCAACGTAGTAAAAAGCTGTCTGTAAATGAAGGACTTGCCTGCGTAGCGTACAAACTCAGCGGTTAAAGTGGGGGCATAAAGCATGTGTGCTGCGCCAGAAAATAATCGGATTCTGGATAAGAGAAACCGCCGTTGGGTTGTGCGGGGAGTGGTGAAGAGCGTATCTGTTTAGCAAGCAGCGAGTGTGCCGCTGCCTGCTTATTCGCTGCCTGTATGTGTTTTACCGGGCGCAGCAAACAGCCGTTTAGCGCCGTGAAACCAGCAATGCACCCAGTACGATGCCCGCCACAGCCACAATGCCTGCGCCGTAAAGCGGGCGCTCCTGCATCCACGTACAGGCACAACTTGCCGCATCGCGTGCGCGCTGGCCTGCGGGGCTGTTGCCATTCAGGCGGGCCCGGGAATCTTTCAGTAAGGACGTAGCCCGCTTTCTGATGTGTTTCGCTTCATCGCTGGCTTCATCGCCCCAGCTATTGAGCACATCTTCCAGCGTTTGCGCCAGTTCATTGATATCAGTGCCGATATCGCGATCCTCAGTGATACTGCTGTTTCGTCTGCTAAACATGCTTCCTCCTGACAGGTTATCCTTACCTCAGTGTAGACCATACTTACAGCCAGCCGTGCAACGCAGCGGGCCCGGCGCGGGTTTGGAGAATTTTCCGAAAGCCGTGGGTATATCCTTACTGTAAGGTTGCGGTGTAGTAAAAAGACGACGAGGAAAAACTATGTATTTAAGACCCGATGAGGTAGCACGCGTTCTGGAAAAAGCCGGTTTTACTATGGATGCCGTCACCAACAAAGCGTATGGATATCGCCGTGCAGAAAACTACGTTTATGTTAATCGTGAAGCGCGGATGGGGCGTACGGCGCTCATCATTCATCCCGGCCTTAAAGAGCGCAGTCTGACGTTGGCTGAGCCTGCGACAGATATTAAAACCTGCGATCACTATCACGAGTTCCCGCTATGGCTGGGTGGTAACTCTCAGGAACACTATGGTATCGCACACGGTTTTAGCTCACGCGTCGCGCTGGAGCGTTACCTGTCTGGGCTGTTTGGCGATGTAGAATAAGGTTTAGCCTGTCTTCAACTCTCTTTTCACATCAGGCGCGGGTTTCGGCGCGGGTATAGCCGGTGACGCGAAACAGACGCCGGCAATAATCCAGAAAGTATCCGTAGACAGCACCCATTAGCATCGACACCACTATATTTGAGCTGACTGCGGCCATTATTTGCGGCACATCCGCGCCGACCGACCACAAAATAGCCGCATAGACCGGTGACTGAAAGGTGATATAAGCGAGCACATCGGCCAGCGTTTTTCCCCAACTGCGTGGCGTGATGCGGCGTGCAACACGCATAAAGGCATCGCGATAAATACCATAAGGCCAGGCAATCAAAATATTCACCGGGATCGAGACCAGGCGTGAGGAAAGCGACTGTTCAAAGCTCATGCCGGAAATAAAGATCTCTATCAGCATCCCTACTACAAAGCAGTAGACGACCATAGCGAAAGTGTCTGCGGCTGCGTGGCGTAGCCGCGATGCGTAAAACGACAAAAGAACCTCCAGTGTCTCGTGCGATGGGTATTAATTCGGTGAAAAGAATGTTTGCCTGGTTTTACTGTCCATATATTTATTGTTGTGTAGGTTATGTGTCTATGGTGCTGTAATCAAGTAGCTGAAAATTTTTAAATTAGCCGTTTTTGTCGATAATATCTTTTGTATGCAAACAAAAAATGCGCTTGTCATCATTTTCGGCGAAGTGAACTATTTTTTGCTTTATTAACAACATGTTGTGATTTTATTGTTTACGGATGATGCTGACGGCGTAAGCGGAAGGTGCAGAGATAATTAGCAGCGCATTCGTACAGTGAAAGTGCCTGCACATGGCTACATGGGCTACCCTTTTAGTTAACATTCTGTTCCTCGGCTATTTTTCAGAATGATTATTAAGAGGTATATCCCTGACGGTGAAAATTCGATATATATTTTAATATATATCGGTGCTGGGGGCGTTCATGGAAAATCATTTTGGTAAAGGTGTGATGGCAGGTTTGAAGGCAAGTCAGGCGGGAAATGCGCACAGTGTTTCACGATTTTGTCTGGATTATCGCCGCGGATTTGTTGTGGGCTACGCCCACCGCTTGTCAGAGCGCACAGGCGATTACCTGAGCGCAGCCTGGGAGGCGGGTGTTCTGACGCGCCGCTATAATCTCGATAGTGCGCTGCTGATCGATTTTTTCCGGGAGATGGAGAGCGCGCCGCGCAGCGTTGAGCGCTGTTTTCTGGCTGGGTATCAGAACGGATATTGATGATTTTCTCTGCAAATAGCGTAGCGTGAATACGATATTTATAAATATCAGATGTTTCTTGTTATTGGCCTCAGTTTTTTCGTTAAACCCTTTTGAAATAGTACAATTCAGCCTCTTTTTAATTAAAATGGCAGGCTGAAAAGCTGTTAATTTTATTATTATTGTTGTCTGCGTTTTGTACAGGTGCTCATGGTCTGGGTGGTAATATAATTTCTAATATATTACCTTATGCTTCTCTGGAAATTTATTGTCGCAAGAAATATTGGGTGTTTATGTCTGTAGAACTGCAAAGTCTTAATAATATTCGTGTGCTGCGTGCGATGGCGCGCGATCTTTCTATTGACTTGATTGAGGAAATTCGTGAAAAGATCAGGGTAGTCATTGAAGAGAAGCGTGAGCAAGAAAACGATCGCGTGCGTGAAAATACAGAGCGCGAAGAAAAATTAAAAACCTGGCTTGAGCTGATGCAGGCGGACGGTATCGATCCGAATGAGTTACTGAAAGCGCTGCCGCAGAGCACGCCGCGCAAGCGCGCTCCACGGGCGGCAAAGTACCGCTATGTTGATAGCGACGGCAGTGAAAAAACCTGGACCGGTCAGGGCCGTACTCCGAAAGCGATTGTAGATGCAATGGCCGAAGGTAAATCGCTGGAAAGTTTCCTTATCTGATAAGTCAGATTGCAGTACGGCGTTATTTATCGTTTCCGGGGCTGATGATATTTTTATCTTTCAGACGGACATAATAAATAACGCCTGATAATCCATGAGTCAACAGACGCCAAAATCTCCTTCTTCTTTATAAGCTGTTACGTCCGCAGCCTTAAGCGTTATTCTCTCTCCCTTTTCGTCATCCGCTGAGGTGGCTACAATTTGATCGCCATGGACTTCTATCACTTTTAACTTTGGCCCACCCAGACGCGGCTGAACAATATCACCAGGTTGATACATCATATTTCTCCTGAGTAGTGAGTGTCTTACAAATATAGTCAAGATGTTTCATTTTGCATGTTCAGGACGTTCAGGACGTTCAGGACGTTCAGGCGGCTCATGCTCAGGTGTGTGTGGCTCTTGTTTGTGAGTGAGATAAGGCTGTGGAGCAGGGCAGGTGCCTGGATGGGGGGGGATTTTGACACGGCAATAAAGGTGGCAGAATAAAAATTAATATCTTTCCTCATTCTTTTCTAAAGTTATCCACCCGCTGCGCGATAACAGAAGTACACACCAGTTTTGGAAACGAAAAAGGAATACTGTTATGGCACAAGTTATCAACACCAACACCCTGTCTCTGACTGCTCAGAACAACATGAACCGTTCTCAGTCTGCACTGGGTACCGCGATTGAGCGTCTGTCTTCTGGTCTGCGTATCAACAGCGCCAAAGACGATGCAGCAGGTCAGGCGATTTCTAACCGCTTCACCGCAAACATCAACGGCCTGAGCCAGGCGTCCCGTAACGCCAACGACGGTATCTCTCTGGCACAGACCACTGAAGGCGCGCTGAACGAAATCAACGACAACCTGCAGAACATCCGTCGTCTGTCTGTGCAGGCCCAGAACGCCACCAACTCTGAGTCTGACCGTAAGTCCATCCAGGACGAAATCGACCAGCGTCTGGACGAAATTAACCGCATCGCTGAGCAGACTGAGTTCAACGGCGTGAAGGTACTGAGCAAAGACCAGACCCTGAGCATCCAGGTTGGTGCCAACGATGGCCAGACCATCGAAATCAACCTGCACGAAATGAGTGCAGAAACACTGGGTATGGACGGCTTCAGCGTGAAAGATATCGCGCAGAAACACACCACTGGCACCATTGAAATTGGTGGCAACTCCATCAAGCTGGACGCAGACAGCATGGCTGCTATCCAGGGCGACCTGATGAGCGTTGATGGTAAGTTCTATGATGTTGTTACCGGCACCGATGGCACTAAAACTTATACCGAAGTGGAAATCGATGATTCAGGTGCTAACCCGGTACTGGCTCTCGGTGACACACTGGACCCGGATGACGATGCCGCTGCTATCGCTGCACTGGATAAAGCGCTGAACCCGCTGGCAACCATCGACGCCGCTATCGCTCAGGTTGACGAACTGCGCTCTGGCCTGGGTGCGGTACAGAACCGTTTCGATTCTGTTATCAACAACCTGGACAGCACCGTAAACAACCTGTCTGCTTCCCGCTCCCGTATCCTGGACGCGGACTACGCGACCGAAGTGTCCAACATGAGCCGCGCGCAGATCCTGCAGCAGGCTGGCACCACGGTTCTGGCGCAGGCTAACCAGGTTCCGCAGAACGTACTGTCTCTGCTGCGTTAATTTCTCAGCAGTCCATATTGCAAAAGGGCGCCGTCAGGCGCCCTTTTTTATTGTGATTAATCTTCTTTTATCACACCGGCCGCAAAGTAGGACAACAATGGTACGACATGCAGGCGGCTCCGAAATGCGCATATGCATCATGTCCAGTGCTGAAAATACTGGCGGGTATCTGGCAGGCGGATGGGCAGGCAAGGCCCCTGATTTCCTTTAGCAAATTGTGCTTATTTTTGTGATGCCTGAGCTTGCCACGCGCTCGTTATCGTTGAGCAGTAGGGGCAATCACCTGCTCCAGAAGCGCATTATCCATTGCCATTGGCACGTTTCTTAACGCGATACAGCAATAATATTTCGCCATGTTGGGCGGTATTTGAACATAAAAACGACATCCCTTTTATTTACGGGTTGTGCCCACGCTCTCCAGGCATTAGGTCGGTGGCTCTTGCACACGAATTTTCCATATAGCAGAAAAACCTGGCAGGGTGAAAATTACACCAGCGTAATTTTAAGATGAAAAAAATATCAATGATAATTTTTTTAGAATATTATTTTGCTTAACCCTGGTGGGGAACGATTCCAATTTTGTAATGCAGAAATATCAGCGGTCAAAAAAAGGAAAAATACCGAGGTTTTTTGCGGGAGTGAATGAGGTGTTACCTGGTCAATAAACCAGCGTGAGGCAATTCAACGCTACTGACAGGATACTGAAGACGAGCTCCCCAGCGCTTTACCGCTCTACACGGTCAGCTACTGGGGAATATATGATGTTTTATTTAATCCTGGCCGATCCTTTCTGCTTCAGAGGTAGTTCAGGTAGCCAGTATCGATGAGGTTTATCGCTTTTTTGATACGGTAACGAATGTTGGCACGCAGCCAGCTATCCGATGACCACTCGCTTTCAACAAGCTGTTCTCCAAAGATTCTGGAGGCGATAGCCCGGTGAGAGAACCCTTCATTGATGCCATCAATCGTATCCAGTAAATCCTGCTGCTGCCCTTCCCGGTTAGCTGTTTCAACTTTATCATTGAAGATGCTATTGATAATGTCGATGTTTCTGTTCCTGGTACTATTATTCAGGCTCAATGGCATATACAGGAATATCTTTGATTCATCTGTTAATTCACTGGCGTCACTGATAAAAAACTGGAAATAATCGTTGTGGTTAAATATTTTTATGCAGAGTGAACCATCTAAAAGAAATATTTTTTCATGCCTTACTTCAGAGTTTTTTACAATATTCTTCCATGCGAAGTCTCCATTTTTACCCAGTATAATAGGCAATGATTTCTTGCTTAACTTTGGTGACCAGAAAACTTTTTCTGGTCTGGAGTGCTCAGGGTTGACATACTTTAATAACCCCCAGCGAATCTCCGCATCTAAATCGATGTGCTGTTGTCTTTCATTTTCTGTTATTTTTGACTCATTTATTTTCCACGCATTAATATAATTTTTGTTCCTTCTTAAACACTCCCAGGCAAAGTCAGTGTAAATTTCCTTTTTCATACATGACCTCCTTAAAACATTGTGTGCTGACAACGACTATTTATTATTGAGAGCAATTGAACTGCATAGGGTGAAAAAGCACCCGCTAAAAATTATCCCTGTTAAATGTTTCCACTCTTGATACTAATTTAATCAGTGGCGCTGACGAGGTGTGATTCTTATTTATTTGAGGGCTAAATTAAAAGCCGGTGACTCTTATATTATTATCTCATGAAGATTATCACATACGTAACTTTCGTATCGGGTGTGGAAGATGACAACAAATATAGGAAATACTTATTTACACGACCTGTATGGTGTGGAATTTACCCCTTTATATGGGGAGATTGAAGCAACATTAGCTCAAATGGATGGGGACAGAGACCCCTTGTCAGGTCCAGATGATGCGGTGCAGGTTAACTGGAATCAGGTAGCCATGCAGGCCGAGAAACTGCTGGAGCAATGCTATGATCTACGAGTGGCATTGTGGCTTATGCGTGCGCAACTCCATCAGGAAGGGATAACCGCCTTGTGGTCCACGTTAGCTCAATTAAGTCATCGATTAAGCGATACGCCAGAGGTTACTTATCCCCGCTCTCTGGAGGGTGAGGATTATAGTGACCATGCTGCGGCGCTGGGATGGTTATCAACATCTCAGTGCATTGCCGAATTAAAATTATCCAGATTAACTAAAGAGCATAATTATCATTTACAAGACCTTTATAATACTGAGACTGCTTTTTCAGATGAACGTTCATTTGCGTCATTAACAGCGATGTTACTGGTGGTAAATTCGTATTACCAACAACATGGATTACCAGACCTTAAAGAACAGCTTACTGACGCCTGTCGTTCATTAGAGCGAATCGAAAAACATGCTAATCAATATAGCTCAGGCTACCAGCTTGAGTGCCAGATGCTTCACACTTTTATCAGTAAATGTATTTCACAGATAGATATGCTTTGCCCCATGACCGAAGGCGAACAGGAAGGCATTAGGAATAATGCTGAAAATAATTCGATTTTTATTACGGGTAACGATGATGTAAATATCCGTTCCCGGCAGGAGGTAATATTAATGCTGGATCGTATTCTCGACTATTTTCAGCGCCATGAACCCAGCCATCCGGTACCTATATTTATTCGTCGTTGTAAGCAAATGATAGGGATGGATTTCGTCTCCATTGTTGAAGAACTGCTGCCTGAGTCAATGAACACGCTGCAACAGTATACAGGAAAAGAATAATACGGCCTGCAAGAGGATAGTGAGATGGCTAAAGACGCAAGCTCTCAGAAGTTTATTGGCAGAAATAACGCACCGCGTGTGCAAATTGAATATGACGTTGAAATTTACGGTTCGCAAAAGAAAGTCGAACTGCCCTTTGTCACGGGGGTGATGACCGATCTCTCCGGGCATCGTAGTAAACCGTTGCCTGCCGTCGAAGAGCGTAAATTTCTGACCTTCGATCAGGACAACTTTGATGCACGTATGCGGGCGATTAAGCCACGGCTGCAATTTCACGTCGACAACACGTTGAGCGAAGAGGACGAGTTGCTGGATGTGGAGCTTGAATTTGAGTCGATGGATGACTTCTCTCCGGGCGCTATCGCACAGCGTATTCCGCAAATGCAAAGGCTGCTTGAAGCGCGTGCCCACCTTGCTGAACTCATTACCTATATGGACGGTAAGTCGAGTGCAGAAGATGTCGTAAAACGCTTACTCGAACAGCCCGATTTTTTGCAGCGGTTGGCGCAGGACGCACCGGGGACCGTGTCAGACGCAAGCAGGGACGCAGAGAACGATGCACTGACATCAGAGGGGGACGAATAAGTGGAGAATTTGCCTTACGCTCAGACCAACAGTCAGCAGGATGTTGACCTCGTTTTTGCTGATAACAATCTCGATGAGCTTGACGCTTTGCTCAAGCGCTCGTTTCGACCACGTACTGACGAAGCCTCTGTTGCCGTAAGACGAGCCATTGGCACGCTTGCGTCCTGGGCTAATAAAGGGAAGGTGAAGGTCAGTCGTGATGTGGTGATGACCATTGAGTCGCTGGTCGCGGAAATTGACGACAAACTTTCCGGGCAAATGAATCATATTTTGCATCACAAAGAGTTTCAGAAGCTGGAGTCGGCCTGGCGTGGGCTGAGTTATCTGGTGGATAACACCGAAGTGAATGAAACGCTCAAGATTCGGGTGTTGAACATCCGCCAGGATGAGCTGGCCGCAACGCTGCGTCGCTATCGCGGGTCAGCCTGGGATCAAAGCCCTGTTTTTAAGCAGATTTATGAACAGGAGTATGGTCAGTTTGGCGGTGAGCCGTTTGGCTGCATGATTGGCGATTTTGAGTTCGATCACGGCCCGCAAAGCGTTGGACTGTTGACTGAACTGGCCAAGATCTCAGCGGCAGCGCATTGCCCGTTCATTGCCTCTGCTTCGCCTGCCATCATGCAAATGAACAACTGGAAAGAACTGGGCAACCCGCGTGATATCGGCAAAATTTTCAGCACGCCGGAGTATGCGCCCTGGAGGCGGCTGCGGGAAAGCAGTGACTCTCGCTATCTGGTATTGACGTTGCCCCGTTTTCTGGCTCGTCTGCCGTACGGTGCCAAAACCAATCCTATTGATGATTTCGCCTTTGAAGAGGTAGTGAATCCGTATTCGATAGAGGATTTCTCATGGGCCAACTCGGCGTATGCCATGGGCGTCAACATCAATCGAGCCTTTAACGAATTTGGCTGGTGCTCGCGCATCCGCGGTATTGAATCTGGTGGTTCGGTGGAAGAACTGCCGTCTTACGCGTTTCCGTCGGATGAAGGGGGCTACGAGTTAACGTGCCCGACCGAACTGGCCATTTCAGACCGCCGTGAAAATGAGCTATCAAACGCCGGTTTCCTGCCGCTGGTGTATCGAAAACATTCTGATTTTGCGGCGTTTATTGGCTCGTGCACGCTGCATGCCCCGGCAAATTATGAAGATCCCGACGCGACGGCGAATGCCAAGTTGTCGGCCCGTCTGCCGTACATCTTCGCGACCTGCCGCTTTGCGCATTATCTCAAGTGTATCGTGCGCGACAAAATTGGTTCATTTCGCTCACGTGACGATATGCAAGTCTGGCTTAACGACTGGCTGATGAACTATGTGGATGGCGATCCCACCATTTCAACAGAGGCCACTAAGGCCAGGCGGCCTTTAGCCGCAGCAGAAGTTCGGGTTGAGGATGTTGAGGACGATCCCGGCTTCTATCGCGCGCATTTCTATTTGCGTCCGCATTACCAGCTCGAAGGCATGACGGTATCGCTGCGGCTGGTCTCCCGACTTCCCTCAAGTAAGGAAGGTAGCGAGAAGTAAGCCTTGCACTCAGGGCAGTCGTGTTGTCACCGGGTGGATGCGCTCCTGCGGTTTCGTTAAGAAATAAGCGTCCACCCGGTTATACCGGGGCGGTGTTGCTGCAAAGGTAATGCGATGCAAGCCCGCTGTTCTGAGTTGGCAAGGTGAAAAACACTTATCAATGACATGAATACAAGGAGTACACGAATGGCAGCTTTAGTGGATTATTTTCTCAAAATTGATGGAGTTGAAGGTGAGTCTCCCGATCAGACATACGGCGGATGGATCCAACTTCAGGCCTGGCAATGGTCAGAGGAAAATGCGGGTCGCTGGGGGTTTGGCAGCGGAGGCGGTTCCGGCAAAGTGGAAATGAAAGACTTTGAGTTCCGTATGGTCAGTAACAAGGCCTCGCCCAAGCTATTTTTGATGTGTGCCACCGGTGAGCACATTGCGCAGGCCAAACTGGTCTGTCGCAAATCGGGTAGCGGCCAGCAGGACTTCCTGACCGTCACGTTTGGTAACTGTCTTGTCTCGTCATTCAAAACCGTTGGCAACCTTCCGTTGCCGTCCACAACCTCTCAGGAAGGGGAAACGGTTCTGCCTACCGACGTTATCAGCCTGAACTTTGCGCGTATTGAACTTGAATACAAAGAGCAGAAGAACGACGGCACCATGGGCGCAGTTATCAAATCAGGCTACGACCTGAAGCTGAACTCACGCATCTGATAGGGAGTGGCACATTCTGCTCCACGCTTGCGTGGAGCAGTTTCCTGCCTGGAGATTCAGGATGAAAACCTCAGATCCGGTGCTGTTTGACAAACTGACCCTGCGCCACGAACACGCAAGCCTCCCGCACTGGCGAGAAATTTTGCTACGTGACATTGAATGTTTGCTCAACGATTCGGCACACAGCGCCGCGCTAAAACTACAGCGCTACGATCACTGTGAAACCTCGGTGGTGAATTATGGACTGCCATCACTGAGCCAGCAGGTACCGGTCAATACCGATTTAATGGCACTGGCGCGCCAGATCCAGCGCATTATCGCCACCTTTGAGCCGCGCCTGGATTCGCGTTCCATCAAGGTTGTGCCGCTAATCGATAAGGACCAGACCTGGGTATTGGCCATTCTTTTTGATATCCACGCACGATGCAGTCTGCCTGGTGAAGCGACATTCGTGAACCTGCGTATTGCGTTGGATTATTCGTACGGAACTGTGCGGGTGCTTTAACCGGCACTCCATCAAGCGTCACGATAAGGACAAGGACGGTTGGCATGCTCAACGACAATTTTCTTGCGCTCTATAACGAAGAGTTGCGCTATTTGCGGGAGGATGGGCAGCAGTTTGCAGCAGCGCATCCGCAGGTTGCTCGCCATTTGGGGATGATGGCCGACGGTGTCCTGGATCCGTTTGTTGAGCGTTTGCTTGAAGGAACGGCCTTTCTTAGCGCTCGCGTGCAGTCGCGCCTCAACCATGAGCAGCCGGAGTTTGCCTTGCAAATGTTGGGCAGAGTCGCCCCATTCTGGTACACGCCACTGCCTTCTATTGCGACTATCGCCATGACGCCCGATCTCACCTCACCACAGTGGCACGCTAACGTGACACTGCCGCGCGCAAGCAAGGTGAGGCTCCACGATCCTTCTTTGCAAAACAGACATGCTACGTTTACCACCGGGCGCAGTCTGAACATTCAGCCGCTGCTCATTGAGCAGGCAGAGTGTGCAAGCGCTCCCCCTGTGCATCTGCCTCAGCGTGCAGCAACCTGTTTACAGGAAGGACAGGCGCACATTTCCCTGCGTCTGAGCACGCAGGGCGTGGCTACACTGGCTGAACTTGATTTTGCGCCACTGCACCTGACCCTCGCAGGTGACATGGTACAGGCCAATCAATTACTGACAACGCTGTTAAGCGACACGTTGCGCATTGTGTTATGGGCTGAGAACGACGACGGGCAACCTGTTGTCATGACGCTTCCCGCCCAGGCGTTACGTCAGGGAGGGCTCAGCGCGCAGGAGGCACTGTTGCCCTGTGCGACGGGTGAACTGCCAGGGATGCGATTGCTGCGGGAATACTTTGCTGCGTCGTCACGTTTTTTCAGCCTGGAGCTGGATGGCATTAATGCCTTCCTGCAACAGGCCAGTCGGGCGCATACCTTTGAACTGATATTTGTCCTGCATAACCGGCCCTTACACCTGCTGGGGCAAGTGAGTGAGCACGACTTTCGGCTGTTTGCCACGCCTGTTATTAACCTGAGCAGGCGGCGCTGTAGCCCGGTGCTTGTCAGCGGAGAGCACACAGAATATCCCGTCATTGTTGACCGGCTGAACCCGCGAGCCTGGGAAATCCATCATTTATTACGCGTTAACGGACTGCTGACCCAGGGCGGTGAAGTGGCGTTTTCGCCGCTCAGCGGGCACGCCCATTTTGACGACACACAACACTGGGCGGGTTACAGCCTGCGCCGGCGACGTGAGTTTGCGGATAAATACGATGGCGGGGACGCGGCATTGCCTCATGACAACCTGTTTATTGCTTTGTCGCCAGGCAGCCAGGGCATGGATATCGACAGGGTTAAGGCACTCTCTATTGAGGCAATGGTCTGCGATCGCTTCCTTATTCCCAGCCAGCTTCAGCAGCCGCGGTTTCATCTGGAGCTGGCGCTACCGGTACGCCAGATTGAGACGCTGCGTCATCCGTCACGTCCGCAGGGCGTGCCCGATATGGCTCAGTCATGGAAGTTACTCCAGCTGTTAGCCAGTAATCCGCTACGTTATGCCCGCCCGGAGGTGGCAGATTGCTCCTCGCTGATTCGTGACTGGCTGTCGCTATTTTGCCTGTCGCAGGAAGCGAGTCACTACAAACGGGTAAGCAGTTTAACGCATGCCTGCATCGAGCATAAATTTGAGCGCAGTCGAGAGCCGGGGCCGATCGCCTGGATTCGTGGTGTACAGGCGACAATTGATATCCGTCACAGCCACCACAGCGATAAGGGTGCTTTTTTATTTGCCCGCCTCCTTCACCATGCACTGGCGCAATACTGCGAACTTGGACAAACGCTGCGTATGAACGTTTTGCTTGATGGCGAGCCGTTAGCGTCATGGGGGCCTGTGTAATATGTCCAGAATGTCGCAGCCATCGACGCCTGCGCGAATTGTCGGTCTTAGCGCTCGTCAGGACTTTTTTGAGCTCCTGCGGCGCATCGAGCGCGCTTCGCCGCAGGAGCCCCGCCTTGGAACCCCTGGCGATCGCAGTCATCGCCGTATCCGTATCTATCAACCTGCCGATCTGGCGTTTGCGCCGCGTGAAGTCGCAGATGTACGCCAGCCGCTCGGTGAACAGACGCCCCCGGCACCGATAACGATTTACTGTCGCCATTTTGGGCTATTTGCGCCCTATGGACCGCTACCGGTGTATGTGACCGAGCATGCCCGCAATGAGCTACTGGCGCACCGTAGCCGGGCATTTCAGGATTTTGCTGCCATTCTCAGCCAGCGTATGGCCGTGTTGCACTACCGTGCCTGGTCGCAGTTACATGTGGCGGTCGGGCATGACCGGGAAACCAGCAACGCGTTTATGACGCACGTTCGTGAACTGGCCGGGCTGGCGGGGCAGCAGCACATCAATGTTCATGTGCAGCGGGTTCGGGCCGCGTTTGCTGGCGCCTACTTGCCGGGCCGGGGTTCGCTTGCCCAGCTACAGGAGATTTTGGCGCATTACTTTTCTGTCCCTGTGAAGGTCGCAGCACATCAGGGAAGATGGATTGAAGATACGCATCATCGGCAAAACCAGCGCCTGGGGCAGCTTGGCGAAACGCGTCTTGGGCGGCGTTTCTTTGATGTACAACACAGCCTGACAGTGCATATCGGGCCGGTATCCGGTGATGACTATCTGTTGTTTGAACGTGGCAGTGAGCGCCTGAAAACGTTGGTGTGTTTATGTCACGACTTTGTGCGCCACCGGATGGTGCTTGATATCAACATCATTATCCAAACCTCACCAGAGATGGCCTGCGGTTTGCGGCGCGGAAGACTTGGACGCCACAGCTGGCTTAAGCCCGGTGCGGCGTTGAGCGTGCGTCCTCTTTACAGAACGGTAACCTGATCACAGGAGAGAAATGGTGTACCAGCGTGAACGTCTTTTTAACCGACTTGGCCCTTTTGCTTACCGAACCTTTGTCGAGGCAACGAGGCTGTGCCGTAGCTATCGCCACGAAGAGGTGGAGCTTGAACACTGGCTTAAGGTATTGCTGGACCGACAGGACGGCGATCTGCCCACGTTACTGACTCACTATGGCCTCAACCTGAGCGTGATTACCTCGCGACTCGATAATATTGTGCGCCATATGCCGAGCACCAGCGTGGCCATGCAGGATTTATCGGAACGGCTTGAGTCCGCCGTGGCGGCAGGGTTGCTGGTCAGTCAGCTGACAGGTGAACAGAAAAAAATTCGCACGGCACATATTCTGATTGGCCTGCTGCAGGAGCCCCGGCATCAGCGCTGGCTATATCGCTTGTGCGAGGAGTTTAAAAAACTGCCCGTCGCGCAGATGGCCGACGAATACGACGCGGTACTGCAAGACTCCTGTGAGTATGACACTGACGATACGGACATACCTGATGTACCCGCGCCCGCCGTAGACGATGGCGGTGAGGTGTTACTGAAGTGGTGCAGTGATATGACGCAGCAGGCGAGCAACGGTGAAATTGACCCGGTGATAGGGCGAGAGGCCGAGCTGCGACAGGTGGTGGATATATTGCTTCGCCGCCGCCAGAACAACCCCATTCTGGTTGGGGACGCCGGAGTGGGAAAAACGGCGGTAGTCGAAGCGCTGGCCCGCCGCCTGGCGAGCAATGATGTTCCTCCATTGTTACAGGGGGCACGTTTGCTGTCGCTGGATCTTGGGCGTATGCAGGCGGGCGCCAGCATGAGAGGCGAATTTGAGTCACGACTTAAGTCGCTCATTGACGCTATTGGCCAGTCGCCACACCCCGTCGTTCTGTTTTGTGATGAAGCACATACCCTGGTTGGGGCTGGGGGGCAGGCAGGGACCGGGGATGCGGTAAATTTGCTCAAACCGCTGTTGGCGCGCGGCGCGCTGCGAATGATTGCCGCGACCACCTGGTCTGAATATAAACAGTTTATTGAACCTGACTCTGCACTCACACGGCGTTTTCAGCGCGTTTTTATCGGCGAACCGGACGAGGCGACGGCGGTAGATATGCTCAGGGCGATAGCGCCCTGGTTTGCCCGTCATCACAACGTGACCATCCGCGATGGTGCATTGTCTGCCGCTGTTCATTTGTCACTGCGTAACCTGCCTGCACGCCAGCTACCGGATAAGGCCATCAGCCTGCTGGATACCGCCTGTGCGCGAGTCGCACTCAGCCAGCACGCCCAACCTCAGGCTATGGAACAGAACGCCGCGCGGCTCAGTGTGCTTAAAACCGAACATCAGTATCTGCTGCGGGAAGCCGAACTGGGGGCGCAGGTAAGCGAGCGCCTTCTCGAAGTAGAAAAGCATATTGAGTGTGTGGAAGGTGAATTGACCGAACTCGCTCAACGCAATGAATGCGAGCGTGAACTGGTGCGTTCACTGTTAGCGCAGGACGGCGAGCCTGCTGCACGTTTGCAGGAACTGGTGTCCATACAACAGGGCAAACCGTTAGTACATCCGTGGGTAGATGAACAAATCATTGCCGAGGTGTTGTCAGACTGGACCGGCATTCCGTCAGGAAAAATGCTCCAGAATGATATTGAATGCATGCTCTGCCTCGAGGAACGGCTCAGTGAGCGGCTTTTTGGACAGGCGCATGCCGTGCGTGATATCGCGCAGGCGATGCGTATTGCGCGTGCAGGCATCCAGTCGCAGGAGCGTCCGTTAGGCATCTTCCTGCTGGCGGGGCCAACCGGCACGGGTAAGACACAAACGGCGACAGCGCTTGCCGAAATGCTCTACGGCGGCGCGCACAACCTGATCACTTTCAACATGAGTGAATTTCAGGAAGCGCATACGCTTTCAACACTCAAAGGCGCGCCGCCAGGCTATGTCGGCTACGGCAAGGGCGGCAAGCTTACCGAAGCCGTCAGACGCAAGCCTTATTCCATCATTCTGCTTGATGAGTTTGATAAAGCCCATCCCGATATCCACGACGCGTTTTACCAGGTCTTTGATAAAGGCTGGATGGAAGACGCCGAAGGGCGAATCGTCAGCTTCCGGCAATGCTTTATTTTCCTCACCTGTAACCAGGGAGCAGACGAGATAGAGCAGGCCGTACAGCACCAGGCCGATATCAGCATGGCGGTCCTGCGACCGCAGGTCTATGACGCACTGCTGCGCAGTTTCGCCCCCGCATTACTGGCCAGGGTCAACATCATTCCTTATCTCCCCCTTAACCTGGAGGCATTGGCGGCGATTGCGGCGCTTAGCCTTGAGCGCCTGAGCCAGAGGCTGTTAGCGCAGACGGGGGCGGCGCTTGTGATGCGCGGGGACATTGCGCAGTGGATAGCGCAACGCGTCGTCGGGCATCCCAATCGCGGGCGCGCGGTGGAAGAACTGCTGCGCCAGGCTGTGCTGCCTGTTATTGGCAATGAGGTTCTGCGACGCAGACGCGAAGCGCTGGCGCTGCGTGAAGCGTGCCTGGAGGTCAGTGACGCCGAGCTCAGTATCGCGTTCGTTTAGGGCACAGTCAGGAGAGTGAGGATGACAACGTTTACGAAGAGGGAGACGCTATGCCTTTAATTGAAATTGAGAACGACAAACTGGCATCGATGGATGCATTTCCTCTCAGTTTTACCACCCGGGAGCATCTGTCTGCTAACCCCATCTATAAACTTGAGTTTCAGGTTAGCGACGCGGATTTGGATTTAAGCGCATTGCTGGGCGAGCAAGTCAAAGTCAGACTTGAGCTTCCTGATTCTGGCGGGTATCGCACCTGGTTTGCGTATGTGGTCGCCGGTAAAGATGAAGGCCAACGGCAGAATCAATTTATCTACAGCCTGGAAATGAGCACCTGGCTATGGTTTTTAATGCAAAACCGTAACTGCAAAATTTTTCAGGACCTCAATGCGGTCGCCATCATTGAGCAAATTTTTACCCGTTATAACTTTGCTG
Organism: Enterobacteriaceae bacterium 4M9; assembly: GCA_010092695.1. GTDB lineage: Bacteria > Pseudomonadota > Gammaproteobacteria > Enterobacterales > Enterobacteriaceae > Tenebrionibacter. The sequence goes on from JAADJJ010000001.1 coordinate 1,515,863, forward strand.
ACTACCGGCTGGAGCTGGAGGAGAGTTACCTCTCGCGCGAATACTGTGTCCAGTTTGCCGAAACAGATTTTAACTTCATCAGTCGCCTGATGGAGGACGAAGGTATCTGGTATTACTTCGAGCACGGCGAAGAAAACAATACGCTGGTTATCACTGACCGACAGCAGTTTACGCCGTTAGAAGACCATTACGCCCAGTTGTTGTTCCTGCCCGACAGCGAGGAGCAGCGCGCTATCAGGGAGAGTGTTCAGCGCATTCAGCGCTCAAGGCGTATTCACTCAAGCGAAGTGGTGTTGCGTGACTTTGACTTTCTCAATCCACGTAACCCACTACAGACGCAGGTTGAAGAGCATCGTGCCCACCTTCAGGGCATTCCACTGGAATGGTACGACTATGCGGCAGGTTATACCGATACGCAGGAAGGTGAAACGATTGCGCGTCTGCGTCTGGAGGCAATGCAAAGCCATGGGCAACTCTTATATGGTGAAAGTAACGCGATGGGCCTGGTGGCCGGTCGTGCTTTCGAGTTGTTGCAGCATCCCGATGCGGGGCGCAACCGCAGCTTCAAGCTTATCAGCTGTGACTACACCTTTTTACAGGACGGCCCGGATAGCGCAAGCCAGGGACGAAATGTCAGCTGTCAGTTTCAGGCCCTGAATGATGATGTGCCATTTCGTCCATTGCTTGTTACGCAACGTCCGCAACTGCCTGGCATTCAGAGTGCCACGGTGGTGGGCGCAGAAGAGGCGGAAGTTCACACCGACAAATTTGCCCGCATCCGCGTGCATTTCCACTGGGACCGCTACAGAACCACCGAGCAGGACAGCTCCTGCTGGATCCGCGTCGTTCAGGCATGGGCTGGCAAGGGCTGGGGCGTGGTGGCGATGCCGCGCGTCGGCCAGGAAGTGTTAGTAACGTATATCGACGGTAACCTGGACAGACCCATGGTAACCGGCATTGTCTACAACGGTGAAAACCCACCGCCGTATCGCCTGCCGGACTACATCAATTACTCGGGCATGGTGTCGCGTTCGTTGCGTAACGGACAACCACAGCATGCAAGCCAGCTGACGTTTGACGATAACAGAGGCAATGAACGCGTGATGTTGCATGCCGAGCGCGATTTGCAACAAACCGTGGAACGTAATGCCGTATCGGCGGTGGGACAGGATAAGTATGAAACCGTAGAACGCACCAGTACCGACTGGTTTGGCAATCACGTTTCCTATAAGGATATGAACTTTGCCGTAACCGGCATGAACTTTAGCTTTACCGCGCTCAACGTGACGGGGACGGCAGTCAACCTCTATTACAACGGCTTTGAAATCGGCATTGTTCCCTTCGCTAACTATTTCAAAATCACAGGTCTTTTCTTTCAGGCGCTCTCGGCCAGCTATACCGGGTTGAATACCTATATCACCGGTTACAACACCGGGATGATCGGTGTGAATGACTCGATTATTGGCGTGAGTAATTCCTTTACTGGCGTGAGTAATGGCATCACAGGCAGCAGCCACGGTATTACCGGTTTTAGCAGCAGTCTGACCGGGTGCAGCACCAGCTTAACCGGCAGCAGTCACAGCGTGACCGGGGATGCGTCTTCCTTTACCGGCAGCAGCTACAGCAATGTGGGGTCCGCTATCAACGAGGTGGGCGTTGCCGTCAATACCGTAGGCAGTACCACAAGCGTAGTGGGAAGTGCCGTGAGCACGACGGGCAGCAACATCAGTGCAACGGGCAGCAGTGTGAGCACTACGGCAAGCAGTATCAGTACCACAGGCAGCAGCATCAGCACCACCGGCAGCAGTATTAGCGCAACGGGCAGCAGTATTGGTACCACCGGCAGCAGCATCAGTAGCACGGGCAGCAGTATCAGTACCACGGGTAGCAGCATCAGCATGACGGGCCTTGCTATTAGCTACAACGCGGTGCAGTACGCCGATCATGGCATTGATCTTAAGACTGTCGGCATGCAGAGCAAGAACTGAGAAAGGAAGCACTATGCGCGTTATTCGACCTCAGCAGCTCATCATGCTGAAAAACAATTACCAGATTGGCCGGGATGCCTACATGGGTATCAGCGTTGTGGCGGGCTTTTATTTGTCGCGTCCGACGCACTTTGTGACGCAGATGCAGAGCTGGAAGGCCTGGGAGTCGGCGCCACTCTCCTTTCACGTACTCGACAGTGCAGAGCCAAAGCCGTTTGCGGAGTTTTTGCTGGCCGGACATGCAGGGATTGGCGAAGAGGTCAGCGCGCTGGATGTCATGGCGCGCGTAGGTCCCCTGAAGCGATGCTGGCGGGTAGAGGGCGAAAGCACGACAGCAGGGATGCGTGTAAAACCCTTTTTGCGTATGCCGATGGATCATACCCAAACCTGGGGAGGCGAGGGCTGTAAAGATAACCCGCTGGGGCGTGGTTACCGGGGAGGACATCCCACGCTGATGCCCATTGGAATGGATGGTGCCGCCGTGGTGCGTGCGCCACTGGCGGCACCGACGCCGCTGCCGCCAACGTTTCAGGCCCGACAGCATTATCTGGACCAGGTAACACCAGAAATGTCAGATAAACATTACCTGGAAACCTGGTTTCCCGGCTTGCCGCCATCAATAAATCGCCGCTATTTCCAGATGGCTGCGCCATCGCAGTGGCTTAAAAAAGCGCAGTGGCCGGATGAGGTTGAGTTTGAACTGCATGGTTTTCGCCCGCAAGGGGCCGTGCTGGCCGGTAAGTTTCCCAGCGTGCAGGCGCGAGTGTTCGCGTGGCCAACCGCACAAGGCGAGCCGCAGGAACTGGTGATGCAGCGTAAAACGCTGTGGCTTTTGCCGGATGACGACATTGGCCTGATGGTATTCACCGGACATATTCCTTTAGCGCATCTGTTTGACCAGCCCGTTGACGCGCTGATGGTGGCGCTTGACCAGGTACAGGCACCGCGCGATGACGCCCATTTTATTGATGTTTACTCAAGGCGCAGCCGCGAAGGCGCCGCGTCGTTTGAGTTTCTCAACGACCCTGATCTGATGCCGCAGGGCATGTCGCTTAATGTGCTTCGTGAACTCGCCGATCACCCAAGCTCCCGTCGTTACAGCGCACAGCCGCAGTCAGAGCAGGACGTCGCCCGTTTTTACCAGGAGGTGAATGAGGCGATCGCGCGTTACAACCAGTTGCATCACGCGCAGGACACACCTGAACAGAGCGGCCCAAACATCGTCAGTCATGATGAATGGTTCACCGTAACGGGTGATGGCGTGGGAGAGGCATGGCTGCGCGCGAACCACAACGACGCGCAAAACGTCACGTTTTCGGGAACCGATTTTTCAAAACGGATTTTGACTGGCAAGCAGTTTCGCTATTGCACCTTTTATCACTGCAATTTTGAACAGGCACAGCTGGTGGATTGCACGTTCGAGCAGTGCCGGTTTGTGTGGTGCGGATTTAGCCATACGGTACTTGAAAACGTCGCGCTGACAAGTTGTATGTTCAGGCATTCACGCTTGCAGGAGGCCCGGATAAAACGCGGGTCGTGGGAAAAAGTGAGTGTGGAATCCAGCGGATTTCAGATGAGCCATTTTACCGAGTGCAGCTGGCAGATTAGCACGGTAATGACGGGCGATTTCAGCCAGTGCCATTTTGAGGATTGCACTCTCAACAACAGTTTTTTTTCTGACAGCCTTTTCTCCAGTAGCGTCTTTCAGCGGGGCGGGATTGCCTCCTGCGTATTTGAAAAATGTACGGTGCAGAAGGCCACATTTAACGACACCACGCTGCAAAAAAATTCACTGGTCGGAGGCGGCTGGCAGGAAAGCTGTTTCAAAGGCTGCCGGGTGGACGGTCTTACCACCGGACTTGAGATTGACCTGAGCGGCGTGTGCTTTGAGCAGTGCAGCATGTGCAAGATTGGTTTTACAAAAGCGGGCTTGCAGGGAAGCCATTTCCGGCACTGCACAGTGCTGGAAGCGAGCTGTGATGGGGCGAATTTTGACGGTGCGCAGGTCAGCGCCTGCGATATGGCCCAGGTACGTCTCAAAGATGCACTGCTAACCCGTTCTACGTGGCGCAGCACCAGCTTACAGCAAAGTATGTTTTACAACGCCGACCTGCGGGATGCGGTGTTCAAACAGTGCAATTTTGCCGGGGCCAACCTGGCGATGGTGAGCCAAAACGTGCTGACGCGTTTTGAGCGTTGCCTGATGGAGCAGACGCACTGGCTGCCGCGCCGCTATCGCGTCCAGGCCTGATATTTTTCGCTAACAGGACAAATGGAATGACTGAAATCGAAATCGCCACCCCTGTTCCCCCATTGCCCCGGCGTATTGCGGGTAAACATTTTCGTGGCCGGTGTATCAATGCTATGGCGCTGGCGCAGGTTCACTTTGTGGATTGTACGTTTTCCGACCTTGACTTCACGGATTTCAACGCCAGGGAACTGCACTTTGAGCGCTGTCACTTCAATAACATTCGCCTTCAGGGCGGCAGCCTGGAGGCCTGCTCAGTGCGGTTTAGTCAACTCGACGGTTTACATATGAACGGTATATCCCTTGAGAGCTTTACCAGCCTTGAGACGCCCTGGCGAAAGATTTCGTTGCAGCAGTGTCAGGCGGAGCGTTGGGTGATGGCCGGATGCAGTCTGGATGAGGCGCACTGGCAGGATTGCTGCATCAGTTACTGGACGGCATATAACACTCCCGTGACGAATCTCACCATGGAACGCGGTGAGATGCAGGATGGCAACTGGTACGGCTGCGCGCTCAGCACGGTGACCTGGCGCGACTGTGTACTCACACGCCAGGTGATGGGCAGCTGTGAACTTCAGGCGTGCGGATATGCGGGCAATATCTGCAACATTATGGTCTGGTTCACCTGCCAACTCCATGGCATTGACCTGAGCGAACTGAATCTGGCCACGTCCAGCTTCCTGCACTCTACGTTGCTGGGATGTCATTTTGAACAAACCGATCTCAGTGCCGTTTTGTTTAATCAGACAGTGTTGAAACAGTGCGATTTCAGTCAGGCGATGGCCGACAACACCCAGTTTACCGATGCCAGCCTGACCGAGTGCCGCTTTATTGAAACCAGCCTGAAAGGGGCGCAGATGCAGCGCGCGCATTTTGTGCATTGCAATTTGACGAGGGCCAATTTCAGCCGTGCCAATTTACACGGCTGCGATTTGCGCACCTCACCGCTGCAAGCTGCCATCACCCATAAAACCCGGATGTTTGAGGCGCAGCTACAGCCACAGGAATGGGCCTTGCAAACGCCCGAACCGCTGATGGCACAAATCGATATCTGGTACCAACGTCATCAGCCGGGACCGCAGGAGCCGACGCATTTTCCCCTTTTACCCTCAGGAGCCAGTCGTTATGTCTGAACATATTCATGTCTTACCGGCACGTACGGCCTGCCGGCCCGTTAGCGGATGTGCAACGCCTTCAGTAACCGCTGCACATGCGCCGTTGATTACCGGTTTTATCTGCCAGCGTACCGGGCAACTGCGTATGGATGTTTATCCTGCGCTGACGGTACAGGTGGCGCCGGGTTGCCTGTTGTTGCCACAGCCGGGCGACCTGGTGAGCGCGGTATTACATGACGACCAGGTGTTTGTCATCGCGGTGCTACAGCGCCTGGACGCCACTGCTCCCCTGGTGCTTAACGCAGGAGAGGCCGCCCTGCATCTGGTTGCCCCGTCGCTGACGCTCCATGGTACTGAGAGCGTGGAAATACAGACCGACCGGCTTTCCTTGTTGACGCGCACGTCGCGCTGGGTTGCCGATACGCTGCACCAGGTTGCGCAGTCGCTGTTTGTACGCGCCAGCCACGCTCAGCGCAAAGTGGAATACGTTGATGAAGTCGAAGCGCGCCATATCAGCCAGAACGCCGGGCAGAGCCTGGCACTCAACGCCCGAATGGGTTCTATCAACGCCTCGACCGTACTGAAAATTGACGGCGGCCAGATTCATATGGGGTAAGACGATGACAGCAGCCAACACGCGCGCGGGCGGGTTTAGTTATACCCCGGTAGATGCAATGGACGTTGTTTCAGCGCCGAATATTGCCCCTAATTCCAGTGCGATACCGAATGTCCCCCACATTTATTGCTGTGGTGGTAATGAGCTAAACCTGCTTTCAACACGTTTTTCGACCGTGGATTGCGGCATCAATAAAGGCATTGCCTCACAGACCCACTCAGGCAGGCTGGAGTCCACACAAGGCTCGAGTAAGTATTTCATTCAGGGCGCGCCGGCTACTCGTCAGGGAGATGCCAGCACGACCAATAATCACAACGGAGGTTCGGTGCAGCTTGGGAGAAGCCAGCCGAAATGTAACATTGATAGTTAAATTAAATCACCTGTTAAAGGGAGTGATTGTCGCAGGCAGCCTGTTTTATGGCGGATGCAGCTGGTTTATGTCGTCTCCCGAGCCTGAGAAGGTGCCACTGCATCGGCAACTCACGCTGCGTGTGGATGCGGCGAGTGACATTAATGTCTCGCCAGATGGCGTATCGCAGCCAGTGAAAATGTGTGTGGTTGAACTTAACCAGGAGGACTGGACCCCGCCGGGGCTGTATCAGGGGCGCAGCTGTAGCGATATCTCGCCCGGTACCGGGGTGTTGAGCGTGGCGCAGTTTATTCTGCTGCCACAGAAAAACCATCACTACCAGCGAGAGGTGCCCTGGAATGAGGAGCGCTGGCTGCTGGTTGCCGCTGAGTTCCAGAACCCGGATGTGGGTAACGGGCTGATTAAACTCAAATCTGAGGCACGCCTTCGCTTCAGTGCCGGGATACAGGTCAGCGGCAATCAGCTGTCGGTGCAAGCTGCGCGAATGCCATAAGGAAAGAGGTAAAGGGATATGCATCTGAAACAACGAGTGGTGTGGGTCGAAGGAATGATGATGGAGCCGCAGCATTTCCAGCAGCAGGAGCGCCATCTGGAGCATCTGATTGACCTGCGCGCGCGCAGTCTGGGGGCTCAGGCGTGGGGCTTTCATAAGCTGAGTATTAATCAGGGATTGCTCAGTCAGGGAAAGATTGCGCTCAATCATGCAAGCGGCGTATTTCCTGATGGAACGCCATTTCGCCTGGGTGAGGGCGATGCGTTGCCGCTGCCTTTTGAACCGGGTGAAAATTGCCAGGGCAGCGTGATATGCCTGTCAACGTTGCTGGATATTCCCGGCAATACCTTAATCGACATGACGCAAAGTGGCCGTAACAGCCGTTTTCGCGTAGTGGATGCGCAAATTCCTGACCGCAATCATGGGGTTGCCGTCGAAGGCACTCCACTGCTGGCGGCCATACAGCTTGGGCAGTTGCAGACGCGGCTTAATGCCCGCCCGGCGATTAGCGAAGCGGAGACGCTTTTACCGGTGGCGTTCATTCGCGAACGTAGCCGCGACGGTGGGCTGATTCTTGATGAGAACTTCCTGCCGCCAATGATTGATTTTCGCGCCACTGGCTGGCTGGAAAACGCAACAACTGAGCTTCTGGGGCTGATTGTTCAGCGTCTGGAAGCGGTCTATCGCCCTGATGTGCCGTTCTCCATTGGTGGTCTTTCTGAACTGCTTGAGCTCATGCTTTTGCAGTCCCTGAGCGAGTACAACCTGACGTTAACCCACCTGCTGGCGGCACCTCAGGTCCACCCGGAGATGTTGTTTCGCACCTTGCTTGGACTGCTGGGACGGCTCAGTACCATCCCCGGCGGCGAAAAGGTGTGGGGCCGTCCTGAGCTTCTTTATGCACACAACGAACCGCATAACGGTTTCTTTGCGCTGTTTGTCGCACTGCGTCGGGCGCTGTCGCTGGTGATTGAAGCGCCAGCCGTCGCCCTGCCGTTTGTTGAGCGTGGCGACAACATTTACCTGTGCCAGAACGATTCCCAGTTACGCCTTGAGAAGATCATCTTTACCGTGACCACGCGCCTGCCGGCCGATACGGTGCGTACCTATTTCCCGGCACAAACCAAACTCGGTCCGGTGGAGAAAATTGTTCAGCTCATTGATTTACAACTGCCAGGCGTACGCCTGACGCCTATGGCGTCACCGCCCCGGCATATCCCGTATTACCCCAATAGCGTCTATTTCGAAGCCGACAATGCCGATGCGCTGTATCAGGAGATGATAAACGGCAGCGCCATTGCGCTGAGTATTGTGGGTGACTTCCCGGAACTGCGTTTTGAAGCCTGGGGACTCAGACAAGGGAGGATTGGATGAGGGAGTTCGAGCGTCAGATTCGCGAGGCGATTTCTGCTGCACGTACCGGTGCACGGCAGGCGGAACAGTCGCTGAGCAATCCTCTCTGGCAGGCGAAAAGCAGCATGGCATCCCTTGGTGGGATGTTGCCAGGGCGACATGCCCAGCCGCAGGAGCCGTCTGAGGAGGACGACGAGGCGGCATATGCGCAGACACCGCCGCACAGCGGCGATGTTGCGGGCAATGGCGGCGCACTGCCTCAAGTGGCGGCGTTGGGTAATGCGCAGATACAGGGCGTACGTGCGGAGTCCGGGATGCGTCGCGCCAGTATAGAGCGTCCTGGCATTGCCAGTGGTCTGTGGGAGAACCCCTGGATTGCCGCTGCCATGCCGTTGCTCCTGTTGGTAGAACGACTGCGTGGTCAATCAGGGATGGTGATGGCAGAAGTTCGCCCACAGATAATACGTGAGTTGCAGTATTTTCAGCAGCATCTGAAAAAGCAGGGCAAATCGCTGGAGGATGTGGAACACCTTTCCTACCTGTTGTGCACGTATATTGATGGCATTTTTGGTGCCAGAGCGGTGGCAGAGGCGTTCAGCCTGAGTTTGCTGGTGGAGTTTCACCGCGATGCGTGGGGCGGTGAAAACTGCTTTGAACATTTGCAGGCTTACATGGACTCGCCTCAGCAAAACCGTGAGGTACTGGAGTTTTACGATCTGATTCTGTCGCTCGGATTTGAAGGGAAGTATCTGATGGTTGAGCGCGGACCCGTACTGTTGCGTGATTTGCGTACCCATCTCAATACGCTGCTTTATGGGCAAAATCCCACTCAGCAACTGACGCTGGCAACAACCAGACCTGTGAGCGCACCGCGGCGTAAACGTGTCGGTGCACTCACTATTTTGTGCTGGGGGCTGGCGCTGTGCATAGCGGCCTGGGGGATTACCGCCTGGTATTTGCATGAACAGGCACGCCAGATTCGCAGCGATATCCTCGCCTGGGTCCCGCCAGAACCCCGCAAAATCAACATCATGGAAACGCTGCCTAATCCGTTGTCGCAGATTCTTACTGAAGGCTGGCTGGAGGTGCGTAAAGACCCACGTGGCTGGTTGCTGATTTTCACTTCTGATGGCGCATTTCATACCGGCTCTGCGGTGTTGTCCGAAGAGTTCGTCAAAAAACGCAATATCGAACGTCTGGGGATGGCGCTGGCCCCCTGGCCTGGCGACCTTGAGGTGATTGGCCATACCGACAGCACGCCATTTCGCAATAACTCGGCCAACTCCAACCTGAAGTTGTCAGAGGCCAGAGCGCAGGTGGTGGCCGACACGCTCAGAGAAACCACCAGCATTAATCATACGCACCAGCGTGATATCAGTTCGATCGGTCGGGGAGAAAGCGAGCCACTGGCGGATAACGCGACAGAAGACGGTCGCCGGCGTAACCGACGCGTGGACATTCTGTGGAAGGTCGGCCAGCGGGAAGCTGACCGGGTGATAAAGGATTTCCAGGATAGCGAAGCGGTAGATGTCTCGTCGCTGGATGAGTAATAGGGACCATTATGATTCGTCGTTTCTTAATTTTGATTATCGCTCTGGTGATTTGCTACGCCGTCTGGTGGGTAGGTCCCTTGATTGCCATCGGCTCCTTTTTCCCTTTGGGTGGGGTGCTGGTGCGCAAGATTATTATCGCTCTGATCCTCTGCTGGGCACTCTGGCCGTTTGTGGCCGTGTTTATCAGCTGGATCTTTCGCTACGCGCGCGCACCGTTGCCAAAGCGCAAAAAGAAAACCCGCCAGTTGGATCGGGTATCGGCTCGCTTTTATGACGCGATGCATACGCTACAGATTGTGAGTCTGGGTGCCAGGCAACGCTCTCGCTGGGCGCGCTGGCAGCTAAAGCGCAAAAAACAGTATATCGATGAGAAACCCTGGTTCCTGGTTATGGGGCCACCCGGCACGGGTAAAACATCGCTTATTTACGAAAGCGGCGAGCATTTTTTACTGTCGGAGCAGTATGGACTGGCGAAGACGAATGATATTGGTCCCACCCAGGACTGCAACTGGTGGCTGACCGAACGCGCGGTGTATATCGATACCGCAGGTGAATGGATCCTTCTGCACGGACAAAGTGAAGACGCGGGTGAGGCACGCCAGACGCTGTTTTCGATGATTCGCAAGCACCGGCGTTACCCGGGTATTGATGGAGTTATCCTGTGCCTGGATGCCGCCATGCTGCTTCGGGCCTCGTTGACTGAGCGTAAATCGCTTGCCGATACCTTACGTGTGCGTGTGCTGGAAGTGGCGTCACAGTTTCATTCTGACATCGCGGTCTACCTGATGCTCAATAATCTCGATAAATTGCCGGGGGGCGAAACGTTCCTGGTGATGATGAGCGACGATTTACTCTCTGACGGTCTGGGCATCACGATGGCGCGCAGCCCTGAGGGGCGCAACGATTTTGCCGGCGATGAGCAGAGCTACCAGGCATTGCTGCTGCGTATTAGCCGATATGTGCTGGAGATTCTCCATAATGCACCGGATGAAGAGAGTCGCCATCAGCTTATGCTGTTCACAGAAAGCCTGGGAGCATTGCAAAAACCGCTGTTTGCGTTGCTCGAACAGGTGTTTCCGACGGCCCCGGTCGGTTATTCGGGCTGCTTGCGTCAACTGTGGCTTGGCTCAACGAAGCCGATGAAGTCCTGGGAGGCGCTGCATTATCCCCAGTCGCAGGATAGCTATGACGACAGGCCCGCAGGTGGCCTTTATTACCCGGCGCTCAGTCAGGCGATTACCGAACGCGGTGTGTTACATGTCTCAGGCGCGATACCGCTGCGTAGCCGACTTTTCGCTGCAGGGCGCTACAGTGCTGTGGCCATTGCGCTACTGGTAATATCGTTTTTGCTGTCGGTGCGCTATTTCTGGGAGTTTGACTACATTGCTTATGCCACAGCGCGGTTTGAAGAGACAAAGCGCATCGTGCGGGATATCCCGCTGACCAGCGAGGTCAATGACGATCTTGTGGCCGCGTATGAGCAACTCGGCTATATCAGCACCCAGTTTCTGGAAAGTTCCCCTCCGCTGATGACGCCTTACTTTGAGCACAAACTGCTCAGTAAAGCGATGCTGGATACCTACCATCGTCATTTGTACAAAATTTTCTGGCCTGCCGTAGAGCACTATATTGCGCACGAGTTGGGTAAAGACACCCTGTCTTTTGCCGAAGACACCGACGTTTATGACACGCTCAAGTTATATATGATGCTGGGCGATCCGCAGCGACGGGACGCCAGCACGCTGGAAAACTGGTTTATGCAACGCTGGAGCAACTTTGCGCCGCAGGGCTATACCGAAAGCGATCGCAAGCTGTTTCGATACCATCTGGCGGAACTTTTCAGTGATACATCGCAACTGGCACCCAGAGCAAAGCTGGACCCGGAGCTAGTGCGCCTTGCGCGCGTTAAAGCGATGAAGATCCCGATACATGTCCGGGTGGTGCGGCGGATCCAGGACAAACCGCTGCCGCCGCGCATCGAAAATATCACCCTTTCTGACGCCGGGGGACCGAGTGTTGCGCTGATGCTGCGGCGCAAAAGCCAGAGTACGGTAACGGATGTCGCCATACCGGGATTTTTTACGCGAGCGAGTTATCACGATGTCTTTTTGCCACAGTTGCAAAAAGAGTCACAGGAGATGATTAACGAAGAAAGCTGGGTGCTCAGTGACAGCCGCGCACCGCGCGGTGAGGTTGAGTTACTGGCGACGGCACAAAAGCTCTCCGACGAAGCGCGAAAATATTATCTGATGGAATATGCCAACCGCTGGGAAGCGTTTCTTCGCGACATTCGTGTACGTCCCATTAGTGATTTGGACGATGCCGCGCTGTTGGCGCGCCAGTTCTCCGACCCGTCCTCGCCACTGGCGAATATGGTGCGTTTTGCTGCACGTGAGACAACGCTCACGCAAGAAAACGAAGGCGGTGTGGTCAGCTGGTTTGGTCAACAGCGTGAGATGCTCACGAAAACGCGGCGCAGTTTGCTTGATGAAGTCACAGGAGAACGCTCTCGCTTTCGTCTGACGCCTGAAAAAAGTGTCGCTGACCGTTTTGAGCCGTTAAGGCGTCTGGGTTACCACTTGCAGCAGGCACCGGCAGGCAGTAGCACAGACCCGTTAGGCAGTGCGTTCGAGCGGATATATAGCCAGCTTATTACGCTATCGACATCCCTACGTGCCGGGCAGATTTTGCCGCAAAACAGCGATTTTAGCCGCCTGCAAATTGATACCGCTCGCCAGCCTGAGCCAGTACGCAGTGTGATGCTGGATTTGCTCTCGGTCGGGCAGACACAGAGTCTGCAGCAAAGTAAGGAAAATCTGAGCAAAGGGGCGTCTTCTATCGCCTCGGACCTGTGCCGCAGTGCGGCTCAGGGGCGCTACCCTTTCAATCGCTCCGCCAGAGAAGAAATCGGAGTGGGGGATTTCAGCCGTCTGTTTGCTCGCGGCGGTGCAATGCAAACGTTCTTTGATGAAAATCTTGCCCCGTATGTCGATACCCACGCCCGCAACTGGCAGGTGAAACCAGAAAGTACCGGCGTGGTGCCTGCCAGTACCCTTGGGTCATTCGAAAATGCAGCGCTGATTCGCGACACGTTTTTTGATGCCAGCGGCAGGCTTTCTATGGAAATGATATTGCGCCCGGTCAGCCTGTCACCCGCAATTCTGGAGGCGGTGATGGACGTTGACGGGCAGGTTATTACTTACAGTCATGGCTACAGCCAACCGGTACGTGTGACCTGGCCTGGCCCGAAAGGGGGCGTTTATATCCGTATCACGTTTAAAACCCAGGATGGGGCAATGAGAGCCGTCAGCTTTGACGGCCCCTGGGCTATTTTCAGAATGTATGACGCCAGCAACCCGGTACGGCGCAGCAGTAATAGTCGTGAGCTAACGATTGCAATGAATGCGGTAAGTGGTTTTTTCAAAATCGAAATGAGTTCGACGATGAAGGATTATCCGCTGTGGTCGAGGGCATTAGCTACGTTTTCATGCCCTGGAAATATTTAACGGTTAAAGAAGGAGCTTTTTATGTTAGATCCTAAAGTATTGCACTCGGTGATGAATGAGAGTGCCAATCTTGGCAATAATGCCCAGAATGAACTGAAAAAGCCTTTTATTGAAGGTATGCAAAACATGGAAATGTCAGGCTCGGAAGCGGCCCGCAATATTATGAACACGGTTAATCAGTCGTGTATGCAAATGATCCAGGATATGAATAAGGTCTTTAATGGATTACAGGATAATGTGGATGCGCACCAGAAAATGCAGCAGTCGGAAAAACCAAAGGACTTCGATTCTGCAATGAACGATCTGCGAGAGAAACTCTCAACCGGGTTTCCTGAGGAGATGAAAAGTATGTTTGATAAAATGCCGAAAGTATAATCATCATCCTGTTTTACATTGGGGCAACTCCTGCCCCTTTTTTATTGGTTTCACAGACTCAGGAATGTAGTTAAGTATGAGGAGGCATTATTGACTCCGCTATTTAGCCGTGATGCAGGCACAATAATAGCGTTTTTCATTGTCGGGTAATTAACATTATTTTTGCTTGTAGCCCTGTTGAAGGGCAGCCTTTATAAAATAGCCCGCTGTGAACAGCGGGCTATTGTTAGTGAGGCGAGCCTTATCAGAAGCTCAGACGCAATCCAAGGTGACCTGAGTAAGGCATTTCAATATGCTGGCCTTTCTCATAGCTGACTTCACCCCAGGCGGACCAGCTATCGTTCAGCTTCGCTGTCATACCCAAACCATATTTACCGCTGGTGCCTGACATATCATTGCTGAAATGTTCGGTCTGGTTAATGACCAGCGCGTTGTTCTTCATAAATTCATGACGAACGGCAAGGCGCATATAGGGCTGGAGCATGGCACCGCTGAGCAGTGTGATGTTTTTCCCAAATGTCAGCCCCGCTTCACCTTTGAGTGATTGGGTGGCGTCGGCTTTGACCGTCATACCGCTGTCAAATTGGTATTGCGTTTTGTCACCAATGAACAAGGCACTTTGCACATAGGGCTCCACGAACCAGCTCCCAAACGCCATATATCTGCCCGCTTCCAGCGAGAAACCACCGCCGACGGTATTGTCTTTTGCGTTGGTACGGCTGGCATTGAAACGCGGACTGTTTTCGGTGCGAAAACGGTTTGCCTTGATAACGCTATCAATGTAGTAGCCGTTATTGTGCAACCAGGTGGCATAGAGACCCAGGCCATAGCTGTCTACCTTGCCATTAGCACTCGACGAGTTAATATCTGAGCGCGTAAAGGAGGCCATTGCTCCCAGCAGCAAGGTACTGTTGCTCAGTGCAAGGCGCTTATCTCCTCCTAAGATGACGCCACTGGTATCCTGCCGGTATCCGACGTGTTCGGTAGACATCCGGTAACGGCTACTGATGTACTTACCCCATGCAGCGTTTTCGCTCTCGCCATTTTTGCGAACGTCGCCCAGACGGGTGCGTAACGTAGACAGTTCTGCATCCCAGATGGTTGGTGTGACGTTTGCCATGATAATCGCCGCTTTAGCACTCTCTGACAGCTCCGGCTTCGGTTCTGGAGTCGGTTCAGGCTTAGGCTCCGGAGTCGGTTCAGGCTCAGGCTCTGGAGTCGGCTCAGGCTCAGGCTCTGGAGTCGGTTCAGGCTTAGGCTCTGGAGTCGGTTCAGGCTTAGGCTCTGGAGTCGGTTCAGGCTCGGGCTCTGGAGTCGGTTCAGGCTTGGGTTCTGGAGTCGGCTCTGGGTCCGGGCCGGGTTCCGTCGTGTTCGCCTGCGGTGAAAGATACCAGTTGTCTTTATCGGTATCCTCACCGTGCACCAGATAGTATTTATACGCACCCAGATCGACGCTGCCGTTGCTCATTGCGAATGTATCCGCAGCGCTGCCGCTGGCGTAGATCAGGTGATAAGGCGATGCGCTGGTTGTGCGCAGTTCCTGGCCTGAATCTCTCACGGTAACGTTGAAATTGCCTGATACTGACTCGGAAACGCTCAGGAAATCCCCTTCATTGCCAGAGAGATTGGTGTTCATATAAAACGTGCCGCTTCCCTCAAGCGTTGCTAACTCCAGGCGGCTATAGCGGCCTTCGTCGCTACCATCTGCGGCACCAAAACTGACGTTACCGTTGTTGGTGAGCGCTTTTATCGTCACGACAGACTCGGAAGCATCGCTGTTTTGTTTGATGAACAATGTAGAGGATGGCCCCTGCAAATCGACTGCAGCCGCCCAGGCCCCTTTACCTAAGTTGCCGGTCCAGTCGTGTTCATCGCCCGCTTTCATTGTCAGCGAACCGTCTTGTACATTCAAAAAGCCGGATGAGTAGCCGCCAAAATCTATATAGCTGGCTCCTCCGTTCTGGATGGTGGTGTCCGTGATATGACCCAGTGCGTCAACCTGCTGAGTACCGCCGTCAACGATGGTGTTAGTCGCTTCCCCGTACCAGGCAAGCTGCTGCAGGCCTCCGGCCAGTACGGTGGTATTGGTAGCGTTAGCGCGAGTACCGCCAGTATAACCGTCCTGGTCAACCCACAGCCCGCTAACCCAGCCGCCTTTTTGGCCACTTACCAGTTGGGTGCCATAAATCTGTGCACCGTCAGCATTTCCGGTCTGGATACGCTGTAAGCCACCTGCATAAACCGTAGCACCTGTGGATTGCTGACCGTTGACGCGCACTTTTGACGTGCTGTCTGACGTCCAGTCGCCATCACTCCAGCTACCGTCAACGCCGGTGATAACCTGCGTACCATAGACCTGCGCGTTTTCAGAAACACCATACGTTACCGTTTGTCTGGCACCGGCATATATCGTTGTGTCTGTATCAGCAACGTAACCTTCGCCTTTACCGGCATAAACCTGCTGGAAGGCACCGTTGTACAAATAGGTATTCATGGCCAGCCCGCTGGCGAGCTGGTAACTGTCGGCACCGATATGCGAGTTTTTGGCGGTGCCGCCGTAAATAATTTGTTGGCCCTTATTGTAGACAAGCGTGTCTTCAGCCACGGCGGTGCTGCCAACATTGAGTTGCTGTGTGCCGCCATCAATTACGTTTGCCTGTGCATAAGATTTGGAGCCCAGAGTCTGAATACCGCCGGTTTTTACCAGCGTATCGTAGGCTTCACCGCTGCCATTAAGCGTCAGCGCACCATTTTCTTCCACGGTGGTATGGTGTGCCGTACCGCCGGTATAGACCTGCAGTACGCCAGTTTCAATATTGCCCTTGCTGTTAAGGTATTCACCTTTAACAACGGTATTAACCGCTTCAGAATTACCG
This sequence comes from Enterobacteriaceae bacterium 4M9, assembly GCA_010092695.1. GTDB lineage: Bacteria > Pseudomonadota > Gammaproteobacteria > Enterobacterales > Enterobacteriaceae > Tenebrionibacter. Next base: position 1,532,356 of record JAADJJ010000001.1, read on the forward strand.
GCATCATAAAGGCTGCTGCCGATACTCAACTGCACGGAATTAAGTGTATTGTTGAGGCTGTATGAATTATCTAACAGCGTGACAACCTGCTTGGAAAATGCAGGGTTGAGTAAGGTTATCTCCAGGTTGGCGAGATATTTTTGTTTCTCAATGGTCAGGCTGGGATAACCTGCCAGCCATTTTTGCTCAACCCATTCCCAGTGATTGGTAAAATCAGCATTGGTAAGCAAATTCTCTGGAATATTAGCGGTTTTCAGTGGTGAATAGGGCGCAGGCATGATTTCTGCAGCAGAAAGCGGGTAGGCAGAAAGATACAGCGCAGGTAAGAGAGTACGATAAAAGATAGGTTTCATGTCATGTTCCTTGACGTAGAGAAATCCTTTACATTCCATATGCCTGTAAACATCTCTATTGGATACGTTAGAAAAGCTAACAGGTTAATAATTCTACTAAGAATTTTCTCATGTCGATGAAAAAACTGTCAATGCGTATTCGATTTTTCGCACAAAATGTTTGATTTTTGTTCTTATGTTTTGTTTATAAACGTTTTTTTGATTCAAGCATTAGCTTGGTGTTTTTAGTGCATTTAATAAGAGTGGCTTTATATGATTGAAATGGTGGGGAAAGAATGGTTGGTCAGTTTTCTTGCCTTTTCTGTTGATCTGTTAGTGTTAATACAAGATTCTAAAAAAAAGGCGCAGCTTTTTTATCGACACACTTGTGTATTTCAGTGATAGGTAAATCCGTTCTTTCAGGCGGTATGCGTTCCGTATGCTGCTGTATCGTGTCAGGTGGTGTGACGGATTTTATAAAGTGATGACTATCTTTTAAATATCAATGACTGCACGTAAAAGTGAATAGGTAAGTCACAAGTTATGAGAAAAAATAAGATATTTCATGGTGTTGAAATGTTCACCTATGAATATTCGGTTAACCCAGTCCCAGAAAGCGAAAGGCAGCCCGTAAATGAGGACAAGATATTTGTAAAACCCGTGGTGATTAACTGTGTAATATGCGCCGCAGGGCTGCGGCGCATCATTTTCAGCGAGCCGCTCAGGGCTGAGGTGGAAAAGCCGCCACATCGTTAATCATCTCATCGGCACCTTGTTTCAAATCTTCCAGAGTGACGGGAGCGCTGTTGTTAGGGACGGTTTTACCATAAGCCTTACGTACGGCTTCCAGCATAACTTTACCGGTTTTTGCATCAATTAGTTGGGCTTCCAGATAAAGTACGCTGTTTAGTGTGCGGTGACCGGTTGCAGCCATTGTGCTCGCGATAACCGCAGCAACCGGTACCACCTCATAGAACTTCATATCTTGATTTTCTGCGCTGACGGTAGTGATAGCCGTTTTCATAATCAACGAATCTGGTCCGGCAGTGTTTACAAGTGGCTTATGTTTTGCCACTGCGGTTTTCAACCTGCTATCAACGTACTTTTGCATAAGCTGGCGCACTATCACGGCCAGCTCACGGGCGATTTTGTTCTTAAGCTGCGGGTCGCGCTCTTCCGGGGCAATCTGTTCCGGGAAATGCAGAATCACACGGCGACGGGAAACACCGCCGCTGCGGTCAGTAAAGCGCATGGGATTATTGTTTACAGCCAGAATCACCGCCGGAATATGGGTGGAGTATGCGTCCCTGTATTTCGGGTCAACCGAGACCGCATCCCCGCCAGTAATCGCCTTGAGTCCTGCTCCGTCACCGCTCCATTTCTTCTGGTCAGGCAGGCGGATAAGCGAGAAACCAATCAGTGCAGCGCGCTCACGTGGTGACTCCAGCGTTTCAATAGTGGCCGACGTAGCGTTATCTTCCCCGGCAAGCATGGTTGCAATTTCGGCCAGAATACTTTTGCCGCTGCCACCCGGCCCGGTGACTTCAAGAAAGAGCTGCCAGTCGTAACGGTTCGCCAGCACCATGAACAGCGCGGCCAGTATCACATCGCGTTTCTCCGCTCTTCCACCGGCGGCCCGGTCGAGCCAGCACCAGAAATCCGGCGCATGGGTTTCCAGCGTTTCGCCCTCCACCGGCGGGGTAAAATCGACATCACAGAGTGTACGTAACCAGTGCGATTTATGGTGCGGGCTGAATGTGCCGGTAACGGTATCCAGTACGCCGTTGCGAAAACCAATCAGACGGCGTGCAGGGGCGTCCTGCTGCGGAATAATCAGTTTCAGGGTCTCTACTACCGAGGCAATTTTCCCTGATGAAAACGGCGCGCGCAGACGCTGAAATAACCCGGCCACATCGCGCGCAAAGTCAGCCGGTGGAATGATTTTCCATATTCCCGCCTCATAGCGGGACAGGAGCTGACCGTTTGCATCCACGGCCAGCGCTTCGCCGTAATGCTCATGCACCCGCATCGCTTTTTCACTGGTGCTCATGGCGGTAAATTCCGCTTCGCTCATGGTAGCGAAAGGGCTGTCAGCCGGTGGCCGGATGGCGTCATAAATCGCTTTCCGCGTCGCCTCTTCGCCTTTCTGCATAAACGCATCATTCCAGTCACCGAACACCGGCGGCAGGGCGACCATTCCCTCGCAGGCTTCTGCGGCCGCTGAGGCTCTGGTCTGACCGTCGCCGTTGAGGTCGCGGTCGGCAGCGAGGACAATCTGACTGGCAGGATATTTACTGCGGACAAGGCTCGCCAGAGAAAGAAGATTCACAGAAGACAGCGCCACCATGACGGTTTCTCCGGTCAGATGGTGCACGGTGAGTGCGGTCGCATAACCCTCCGCAATCCACAGGCGTTTTCCGGTCTGTTTCTGCCCTTCAATAGTGTGGCATGCCCCTTTTACAATGCCGCCTTTCAGAGTGCGCTTGAGACCTTCTGAATTAATAAACTGGAGGTTAACCAGTGCTCCGGCATCATCATGCAGCGGGACAACCACATCACCGGCGCGGAACGTCACACCGCCGGTTTTATGCATGGCAGTGAGCGTCAGACATTCCAGAGCGGGAAAACCCTTGCGGGTGAGGTAAGCGTTGCCGGTGGCCGGTCGGGCTTTCTCCATGAGCTTTACGGCCAGCGCGACCGCCGCTTTGCCGTCAACCTCCGTTTCAGCTTCTGTGGCCGCAATCACCTCCGGGGCAACCGGCGGCAGGTTGCCGGTCACCGCGTTAACTTTTCCGGCAGCTACGAATGCGTTTACACCGAATACTTTCTCAACCAGTTTCAGGCCGTCACCCGCGCCGCACTGGTTGCAAAACCACGTCCCGCGCCCCTCTTTATCATCAAAGCGGAAACGGTCAGAGCCGCCGCATACCGGGCAGGCCTGATGCCGGTTTTTTAACACTTTCACACCCAGCGCCGGAAGAATGCGCGGCCAGTGCCCGCAAGCCTGTTTCACGGTTTCCGTTACGTTCATTTTCATCGTTATTTTCTTCCTCAGTGCAGTACCGGTGTGGTGATATGGTGCGCGCACAGCTCATTCATCATGGCGAGCCCGAGAAAAGACAGCGACGGCGCGGCCCTGAGTGGCCCGGCTTCCATCAAATCCTCCAGTAATGCACAGGCTATCTGACGGCCTTTTGCCTCTCCGTGCTGACGCAGATAAAACCCTTCCAGCTCGGCGGCGATGGCGTTTTCCAGCACATCAAGGGTGAGGTGTGGATAGCGGTGCTGACGTGCGCACAGGGTCAGCCACGCACAGGCCACCGCCCGGCGGTACAGTGCGGCGCGTAATACAGGGGGTAACGGCTGTTTCATACGCTCCCCTCACCGTTCGGCCAGCACTGATTACAGCGTCTGACCACGGTACTGAACTGGGCGGGATTGCACCTGTGCTCCGGGCATTCAGGTGCTGCCCCACAGATGTCAGGCTGATGGATATTCTGCGGCCGTTCCTTACTGTATACAGGCATAATTTCGTCTCCTGAGGACGTGCGTATCCCTGCGCGAATACGCACATTTAAATTTTGGGTACTGTTTTTAATTACAAATAATGGCGGTAACTGTTATCCGGTTTTATTTCCGGCTCCACTCCGGGGCTATTCCGTTGCTTACGTTTCACCGCTGACGGTCGTCTGGCCGGAGTAATATCTGCCGGAAAAATATCGAGATTTTTCGCCCGCCATTTCTGTAATTCAGGGTCGAACGTAATTTCTTTCAGTACGGCGTATCGGTTTTCCTGGCTGCGTTTAAACAGGTCGGGTTTTATGCAGGTAAATTCACGCAGAAGGCGGCCGAGCAGTATGTCGATAATGCGACCATCATTCTGCAGACGAACAAGAATACTGTACGTGGGGCGGTAAGGATTCCAGACCAGCTCCGGGCAGCGGTACGGCATATCCCACGGAATGCCATCGGCCAGAACGCCGACCACGACCACATTCGGGAATCCGGTGCAGCGGTAAACCTCACCAGGCTGAGGAAAATCAAACATGGTCTTCCTCCGCCATCCGGCCCTGCTGAGTGAGAAAGTCGCGACACAGGCCTTTGTCTTTCAGCTCTTCCAGAACAAAACTGATGTCATCATGCAGATAACTAAAAATTTGCGGGAGGTAGAGCTGATGCAGACCATTCAGTTCACGGCGCAACAGGTCAGCACCGACAAACTGCGATACAGCACTGGCACGGTTGAGTTTATGGTAAGCCTCTGTGCTGAGGTGCTCGCGAAGGCTATTAAGGTCATCACGACGCGCTGAGACGGTCTGAATGCGGTTTTCAGTATGCATGTGACACCTCCGCAACCGGCAGGCGGGCAGCGAGGGAAAGGACATAATCACGAACAAGGGAACGGCGAGCGGTGCGCTCGTCACCGGCCACGGTACGGAGCATGCAGATTCGTGGTTTACGCTCAGCGCGGCGAATGGCAGCAAACACAAAGACAAATTCAGGGTGAGACGGGGTGAGGGTCGTAGCCATAAGGCAACCTCCGATAACAGCGTTAATGACGCTATCGCCGGAGTTCCTACGCTCGTGATTGGCGATAGCCCAGACGGGGGTAGGAATACCGGCGTTATCGGAAACCGGCCAGCCCGAAGGCTGCCCCGCCTGAGCTACCATTGACATGACGGCATAATGTCCGAATTCGGCCAGGAGACGGAGAGTCATACCTGCACGGATATCCGCACACCACACCATTATCTGGCGCTCTGTGGCGTTGATTGCGACACAAAAAAAGACGCATGGCGCGTCTGGTGTCGCCGATAACAAACACGGGTTCCTACGCCCGGCTGCCGATTTTGCGGCAGCGACAAAACTGTACCAGGAAACACACAAAAGATGCAAGCCAGAAAAAGGGGCTTGTTGCTGAACGGATCGCATCATGCATCATATCCCCGCTTGCGCTGGGCAATACGTTCGGCCATCCATGCGGTCACTTCGGATTGCAGCCAGGCAACATTTTTACCACCAAGAGTTACCTGCTGCGGGAAGGCGTTTTTCCTGATGAGGTCGTAAAGCGTGGAGCGTGACAGGCCGCATAAATGCATCACTTCGGGCAGGCGTAAAAAACGTTCCTGAACGGCATCAGATACCGGCATCAGGGGAACGGCGGGAGCAGAAGACGGAGAAGAAAAAACAGTTTGCATTAGCCACCTCATAACAGTCCATACAGCGCCGGTCGTGTCCGTCCGGCTTCGGGTAGCTCTCTATTTTGTGAATATTTCCCTCCAATGCAACAAGGTAAAAATGTACAACTTACTGAACACAGGGTGATGATTTTTTATACAGGACCATTACAGGCCATTATAAGCAACTAAAAGCCACTGAGATTTTGTAAAGTGAAATGCAAATTAATTTTGCTATTCATTTTTCAATAATCTATAGGAAAAATAATTAAATACATCATTTATGTTCATCCGAATCTGTGAACAGTAGTGAACAGTTGGTGAATACTTTTGCTTTAACTGTTCACTACTTAACTTACTGTATTAATTATTTTTTTAATTGAAGTGAACAGTAGTGAATAGTTATAAGGAAAAAAACAAACAGAAAAGGAGTTTCCTGCGACCTCTTTCTGGCCAGCCTGTTTGTGCCATTTCTGCCACAACGGCAATGCGTCGTGTTGTTGTGTGTGGCGCGGCAGAATCTCCTCATCTTGAAACCACGAGGAGGCAGAACATGACTGACAACCTTATTCCTGATTACCTGCAACCGGCACTGATGCGACTGGAAAGTACCAGGGCAGCCCATCTCGAAAATGCCCGTCTGATGGATGAGACCGCAACGGCCATCGCCCGGGCGGTGGAGCAGAAAACGGAACTTGAGCAGGAAAACGGCAGCGATACCAGTGCATGGCGCGCCGCCTTTCGTGCCGGTGGCGCCGTTCTTACCGGTGAGCTGAAGCAACGTCGTATTGAGCAGATAGCCCGTCGGGAGCTGGCGCAGGAATGCGGGAATCTTATGGAGACGCTTGAGTTTGAGAGCGACCGCCTGAAAGCAGCCTGTGACAGCACGGCCAGGGCATACCGGCAGGCACACCATACTGTTATGAGCCTGTACGCAGAACATGAACTCGATATCGCCCTGCGGGAAACCTGCGCTGCAATTGTCCGGGCGATGAGGCTGCAGGTGCTGGTGCTGCAAAACCCCCTGGCCAACACCACCGGCCATCAGGGCTACACCGAGCCAGAAACAGCCGTCATACACCAGGTAAAATCATGGCTTGAGCGGAAAATAAAAGATGGTCATATCAACCTAAAGGATGAGCCTGTCCTGCAGAAAACCGGCCTGTCGGCCTCATCCCTGCCGCATATGAAATACGGTATTGCAGCCACTCCCGGCCAGCGTCGGCTGTGGCAGGAGAAAATGGACAAGCGTGAATCTGATCTCAGGGCAAGAGGGTTACTGTCATGATGCGTTGTCCTTTCTGCAGTGCTGCAGCCCATGTGCGCACCAGTCGTTATATGTCAGAGAGCGTTAAGGAGAGCTATCTGCAGTGCCAGAATGTGCACTGCTCGGCGACGTTCAAAACGCACGAGTCGATTTTTGAGGTTATACGCTCGCCGGTTGTGGAGAAAAAGCCTGAGCCGGTGCAGCCAGCGTCCGTGGTTACCCGCAAGGTGAAAGGCTGTTACAGCTCGCCGTTCCGCCATTAATCAGGAGACACCAGTGACTACAATGATATTGCAGCAGGCCTTTGAGACCTGCCAGACTAGTAAAACCAACTGGCTTAATCGTAAAGCAGAGCTGGCAGAGGCAGAAACCGCACTCGCGGCCGCACTGGGTGAAAGTGCGGTCGGGGATGCAGCGGAAATTTCCTGTCTGCGTGAGCGTATTGATGTGAAATCGTGGGAAGTGAATCAGTACGCTGGTCGCTATATTCGCTCACATGAGGCCGTGCAGCGTATCAGTATTCGCAACCGGTTGAATGACTTTTTCCAGCAACATGGCGCAGAGCTGACAGCCGCTCTGGCACCAGAACTGATGGGCATCAAAAACCAGCCCGACATGATAAAAAGCCACGCTGTCGACCACTCAATGGCGTATCTGCAGGAAGCGCTTACCGTATGGCTGGCTAAAGGTGAAGAAATTAATTATTCAGAACAGGACCGTGAGATTTTAACGGCCATCGGATACAGACCGGAAGCGCCTTCACGGGATGACAGCCGTGAAAAATTCACCCCCGCACAGAACATGATTTATGGCCGCCGACTTGCAGAACTGGCCGCGCAGTAGCTCACGAAAAATCTCCTGAAAATCCTGCCATTTTTACCAAAAGAAGCCATGCATCCATACGGTGCATGGTTTTGCATGCGTTTTTCCGACACTGAATCTCCCGTCAGCACCAGTGCTGGTGCTGCCTGAGACGACTCATTCACCTGCATTAAAAGCGACCACTTTAGCGGGCAGGCGGGGCGGGGAGAGCATTGCGCGCTGATAGAGTTATCATTGTCGTGATATTTTAATAATTAAATAAAGGTATTTATGCAAGGTAAGTATTATCATATCGCCAATCTCTTGAATATAAATTGTAGGGATAATGGCTTTATCTATTTTGTCAACTGCCATAGAAAATAATAGTCACTTGAACGTATTTCATTTTTGCTCAGAAAGGCAGATTTGTAATCAATCATTGAACTAACGATCGCACTGCCACCTCCTATGGCTGCTAAAATGCTGCCAAGGTTTGAAGGTAATACACCCGAGTACAATCCAAAAGCTAAAGCACCAGAGCCGAATATTATTTTGTCACGAAGATTGCTCCTTTTTTTGATTTGAAAGTCTTTTATTTTTTTATTGATTAAGTTAATTTCAGGTAATACTGTATCCCTGAATATTTCAGGGAATTTTTCTGGGTTTTGCTTCGGGGCGTCAAGTATAATTTTATGTAGCTTATCTCTATAAACTTTAAAGGCTTCCTCTTCATTTTTTCTAAGATTAATTATTTCCAAAGGGTCTCTGCTTTGAATTGTTGGTAAGTAATGGTTTATTGAATTAGTGAAAGTGTTCGCATTAAATGCAGTAGTCTCAGCATTAAGTTGATTTGCGATTTTTATTTTTTGCCTACTATCGGTTAGGAGTGATGAGTTATAAAAATGAGAAATCCACTCTTGCTCAACAATATCATTAACTAATGGAGTGACTATAGTGGGGAGGATATTTTCGTTTTCAATTTCCTTTCGTGAAAATATGTGTTTTTTTCCTTTTTTGGATAGATTTCTTAAGTATTTTGAATTCGGTTTTCCGTCGAAGTGGAGATATTTTCTTTCGTGTTCTAGAGTGTTTGTTTTATCAATGATTTCGATAAATGCATCACCATTATCAAATTTGTCTAAAGAGAACGTACAGTTTGACAAGAAATGCTCATTGAAAAAGTGAGTTAATTCCCTCTCTTTTTTCTTTATTTTTTCAATCAATGGCTTGGCAAGGGTTTCGTGATGATGCTGACATAGTGACATATACCCGGTAGAGTATTTTATCACTCCTAATGATATGTATGGCTTCAAATAGAAGTATTGATATATTGCTGAAATTAGTTCATTTCTTATGAACTTCATATTAAGGTGTTCCCATTCAAAATAAATTAATTCGAAGGGGTTGTTGATATATATAACATCAGCGTATAAGGCGGCAAATGAAACTAATTCATCAAGTTTACTTTGACGACACATTGGGCTTGAGCAGTCTAAAATCCCTCCGCTTAGGGCCGTATTTGCTATAAATGAAAAGTTTTCATTATTGTTTATTGCAGAGGGAGTGTGTTCTCTTGTAGTTAGATACAAAGTTTCAATAAACTCGAATAAATCATCTGGAGTGACATTATCAATTGACAGAAGGTTGCCATCTTGAACCCACAGAGATATGATTACATCCATTTCATCAGTAAATTGCATTATGAGTCCTTATTTAATTATGAGTGCCAAGTGCGCGTACTTTAAGGCCCCACCAAGACATTAGATTCTTGCGATGCTCGAGATAGTCAGAGCGATTGTATGCACGCCTTACTTCATTTTTATCACTATGCGCTAATGCTGCCTCGATTATATCTGGATTGAAGCCCTCTTCGTTCATTGCAGTGCTGGCTATTGCTCGCAGTCCATGTGCAACTAATTTACCTCCATATCCAATTCGTTTCAAAGCAGCATTAGCAGTTTGGCTATTCATGGACTGTTTGGGATCATTTCTGCTGGGAAAAACATGTACTCGGTGAGCGCTGATTGGTTTCATCACATCCAGTATATCTAACGCCTGTGGCGATAAAGGAACAATGTGCTCACGCTTGGCCTTCATCCTTTCTGCCGGAATGGTCCAGAGCTTTTTATCGAAATCGATCTCTGCCCATCGTGCACCTGAAGCCTCTGAAGGGCGAACGAGTGTCAGGAGTTGCCACTCAATAAGACAGCGAGTCGGAACGGATAGATTTGACATGACTAGCGAACGCATCAGCTTAGGCAATTCATCTGGTCGCAACGTTGGCATATTTTGCTTTTTAGGTTTCTCAAAAGCCATACCAATACCTGACGCTGGGTTGGCATCAATCAAACCAGTGTTTACCGCATAAATCATTATTTCGTTAATACGCTGTACTAGGCGGCGAACTGTCTCCAGTGCCCCTCGTGCTTTGATTGGCTCAAGTGCTTCAACCAATGTTCGGGCTTTGATTTTCTGGACTGGGATCTCCCCAATGGCTGGGAATACATCTTTCTCCAGTGAACGCCAAATGTCTTTTGCGTAATCAGGGGTAACGCTTTTACTTTTGAGTTGGAACCAGTTAGCGGCGACCGTTGAAAAAATACTGTCCAGCGCGATTTGCTGTTGTTCCTCAGCAACTTCGGCCTGAATTTGTGGATCGATTCCGTTGGCTAATAAGGCAAGGTAATCCGCTCTTAACCCTCGGGCATCAGCAAGCGAAAGAGCAGGGAAGGCACCGAGCCCCATCATTGTCCGCTGCTTTGTTGCCGGACGTTGATAACGGAAACGCCAGAGCTTTTTCCCGCTGGTTTTCACTATCAGGAAAAGCCCATCGCCATCATGCAGAGTTAGATCCTTTTCTAACGCTTTAGCGCGCAGAACTTCGGTGTTGGTCAGGGGGCGTGTTGTCCGTGCCACTGTAGCCGCTCCTTCATGAATTGGTATACGCTTTTAGGTATACATCCTACCGTATACCTAAACGTATACCAATAATCACCGGATTTAGCCGGATTTTCTCGGACAGCGACAGACACAAAAAAGCCCGCAGGACTTGTGCCGTGCGGGCTTTCAGGATTTCACCGGACGTATCCGGATCATTATGTGGTGGAGCTGGCGGGAGTTGAACCCGCGTCCAAAATTCCTACATCCTCGGTACTACATGCTTAGTCCAGTCTTTACATTCGCTTGCCAGCTGCGAACGGACACGCCACTAACAAACTAGCCTGATTAGATTTAACGCTTCAACCCCAGGCAGGGCATCCACGCGATCTCTTTTGGGTTTGACCTCTCTTGATCCCCGTCCTAAGAGCGGAGGCTAGGGAGAGAGGGCTCTAAGCAGGTTATTAAGCTGCTAAAGCGTAGTTTTCGTCGTTTGCGACTATTTTTTTGCGGCTTTTTACGAGGCCAACCGCCCCTCGGCATGCACCTTGGGTTTCGCGAATCCTGTCGAATCCAGAATCAGCCCCAAAGTAAGTCCGCAGTATATCACACTTTTACATGATGAGAACGGCCTGCTGTTTTCATGGCGATAATTCGCGCAGCGGCGTTATCAGTGATGGAGGGTTTGCTTTAAGGAAAGGGAGTAACGAGTGAAATCAGCCGTTATTAAGTAAGCACAGGCAGATTAAGCCTGTAGTGTTCGGGGGGAATTCAGTGAGTGGCAAAATGAAAAACTGCCGCGTTGCGGCAGTTTTAAATGGCATTAGCGGCCAGCGTTTTTCATGATACGGGCTTTATCAACCTGCCATTCACGCTCTTTTACATCGGTGCGTTTATCGTGTTGTTTCTTGCCTTTGGCAACGCCGATTTTGACCTTACACCAGGCATTCTTCCAGTACAAAGACAGCGCCACGATGGTGTAGCCTTCGCGGTTAATACGGCCGTAGAGTGTATCCAGCTCGCGTTGGTTCAGCAGGAGTTTACGCGTGCGTGTCGGGTCGCAAACGACGTGCGATGAGGCAACGCTCAGGGGCGTGAAGTTGGCACCGAAGAGGAACGCTTCGCCGTCGCGCATGATGACATAGCTGTCGCCGATATTTGCTTTACCGGCGCGCAGCGATTTCACTTCCCAGCCCTGGAGGGAAAGGCCAGCTTCGTATTCGTCTTCAATGAAATATTCGTGGCGCGCACGCTTGTTGAGCGCAATGGTGGCAGAGCCCGGTTTGTATGCTTTTTTCTTTGTCATAGTGCCGCTCAGTATACGTAATACGGTCATGAAACGCACCCCATCCTCGGGGGCAAGAGAGCAATATTAGCATGTATTGCGGCGTAATTTTTCTTTGCTGTTTTATAAATGTTATTATCGCGAAGTTGTACGACGGACAGGAAACGGTATGCCGCAGATTAGCCGTACGGCGCTTGTACCTTACAGCGCTGAGCAAATGTATCAGTTAGTGAATGACGTGAAATCGTATCCGGAATTCTTGCCAGGCTGCACAGGCAGCCGGATTCTTGAGTCATCGGCACAGCAGATGACAGCGGCTGTAGATGTCGCGAAAGCCGGGATCAGTAAAACGTTCACCACCCGCAATACGTTGACCCGTAACCAGAGCATACTGATGAATCTGGTCGATGGACCGTTTAAGAAACTGATCGGCGGCTGGAAGTTTACGCCGCTAAGCCCTGATGCCTGCCGCATTGAGTTTCAGCTTGATTTCGAGTTCACGAATAAACTGATTGAGCTGGCGTTTGGTCGCATCTTTAAAGAGCTTGCCTCAAATATGGTGCAGGCTTTCACCACCCGAGCGAAAGAGGTTTACCGTGTCGGCTGAAATCCGCGTTGAAGTGGTTTATGCACTGCCTGAAAAGCAGTACCTGCGTGCGGTTAAGCTGCGGGAAGGGGCGACGGTGGAGGAGGCTATCCGTTCATCGGGATTGCTGGAGTTACGCTCTGATATCTCGCTTTCGCAAAATAAGGTGGGGATTTACAGCCGCCCGGTGAAACTGCACGATACGGTCCATGACGGCGACCGGGTGGAAATCTACCGTCCGCTGATTGCGGATCCCAAAGAACTGCGCCGACAGCGCGCTGAACGTTCGTCAAAGAAATAAGCCGCACGTCTCAGTTAGCCCGGTGGGAATTTTTGTACTCCAGAGCGATGCATCTTCTTGTTGGGTGCTGGTTTGTACTGCGCTTGTGCACGAGTCCAGGTACAGCGTCGGATCAAAAAGGCCTGGTTGACGAGAGCAGCCTTCGCATAACGGTTGAGTGACGAACAATAAAAAAGGTGCCGCTGGCACCTTTTTTATCTCTTTATCTGCAAACAGGCTGTTACTTCAGCGCCGGTTTGTTATCAATATTGGTCAGAACACCGCTGCTGTCGAAAGTCAGCGTCAGCGTTTGCTGAGACACATTTTCATGCCCCGGCTGCTGGCGGAAAATGTAGAACCAGGTATTGGTGCCGAACGGATCGGTGACCATCGGTGTACCCAGCGCGTAAGCCACCTGCTGTTGAGTCATACCAACGCGGATTTTGGATACATCATTCGGTGCCAGATAGTTCCCCTGATTGATATCAGGACGGTAAACCACTTTCTCCAGAGTGGAACAGCCTGCGGTTAACATCAGGAGAACCGCTGCGGCAGCAGTCAGCATTTTACAGCGCATAGTAATTTGATTCCTTTTCGGGCCCGAACGGTTCGTGGCGCTTACTTGATATGCCGATGATAATAAACCTTCACTGAGTTTAAAACCTTAACACGCCACAGTATGACCGCCGCGGATAAAAAAAGTTGGTTAATCCGCGGCAAGTAATTCTGCAAACTGTATGCGGTGGCGTTTTTTTGCTCAGTATTCCGTTCAGGCGTCATAGCGCGTTTGCTTCAGGCAGCCAGCAGTTCTTTGGCGTTTGCCAGCGCGTGGCGCGTGACTTCGCTACCACCAAGCAGACGCGCCAGCTCCTGCAGCCGTGCACGTTTATCCAACGGTTGCATGCGGGTTTCAGTCATTTCACCATCAGTTTCTTTGCTGACAAAGAAATGCTGATGCCCACAGCCGGCAACTTGTGGCAAATGAGTGACGCACATCACCTGAGTGGATTCTCCTAACTGGCGCAGCATCTTGCCGACGACGGCGGCCGTCGGGCCACTGATCCCCACATCCACTTCATCGAAAATCAGTGCTGGTGTTTCCATTTTCCGTGCCGTAATGACCTGTATAGCCAGTGCGATACGCGACAGCTCACCGCCGGAGGCGACTTTTGCCAACGGCTGAAGAGGCTGACCTGGGTTAGTGCACACATAAAATTCAATGCGGTCACCGCCTTCTGCAGTGAGGTGGTTCTCGTTAAAGCTCACGTCAATGTTCAGTTGCCCGTGTGGCATAGAAAGTGAGTGCATACTTTCGGTAATCAGTTGTGCCAGTTCGCGTGCGCTGGCAACACGGCTTTCATGCAGCTGATGCGCGATTTCCTGAGCCTGCTGGTGATGGCGTGCCACGGCCTGCATCAGGGCTTCCTGATCGTCAGCCTGCGAGTCAATCAGACCTTGTTCATCAAGCATCTGTTGGTGCAGGGCAGGTAAGGCTTCTGGTGCGATATGGTGCTTGCGCGCCAGCGAGATTTGTCGCGAAATTCGCTGCTCCAGTTCATACAGGCGGTTTGGGTCGAGATCCATACGCTCACAATAGTGGCGCAACTCATCGCTGGCTTCGCTTATCTGAATGGCCGCTTCTTCCAGCATGTTAAGGATGCCAGAGAGTTTGTCGTCCATGCCCACCAGTTCAGTGACCAGGTGGCGCACGCTGTAAAGCTGGCTCTGGAGGTTGTTTTCTTCTCCGTCAGCGAGGATATCGAGGGCCTGCTGGCTGGTAGACAGCAGTTGCCCGCTGTTTGCCAGGCGCTTGTACTCTTCATCGATTTGCTCAAACTCACCGGCGCGCGGGGCAAATTCGTTGAGTTCTTTTAGCTGATAATGCAGAAGCTCTGCGCGAGCGGCACGCTCCTGGCTTTGCTGTTGATGGCTGGCTAAATCGCGACAGCTCTGGTGCCATTGTTTATAGCGTTCTGCCATTGCTTCAAGCAGAACGTTGTCGCCTGCATAGCCGTCGACCAGGCTTTTCTGATGCTCAGGGCGCAGTAATTGCTGGTGTGCATGTTGCCCGTGGATTTGAATCAGCAGTTGGCCGAGGTCGCGTAGCTGGGACAGGGGCACCGCAGTGCCGTTGATAAAGCCGCGTGAGCGCCCGTCGGCATTGATAGAGCGGCGTAGCAGGCACTCACTTGCATCTTCAAGCTCGTTTTCTTCCAGCCAGCGACGAGCTGCGGGGGTATCTTTCAACGAGAAGCGGGCGCAGAGGTCGGCACGAGCGGCACCTGGCCGCACCATTTCAGCCTCAGCGCGGCCGCCCAGACACAGCCCCAGCGCATCAATTGCGATGGACTTACCCGCGCCAGTCTCGCCAGTGATAGCCGTCATGCCTTTCTGAAAGTCGATTTCCAGCTCGCGAACGATAGCAAAGTTGCTGATTGTGAGTTGTGCCAGCATAGCCACTCTCCTGTATGAAATGTCAGGGCTGTGTTTTTACACAGTATATACTGGCATTTTATACAGTAAAGCGGCAAAGTGCGTTTTTAGAACAATTTTTTCGACCAGCCCAGCTTGGAGCTTAAGGTATTAAAGTAGCTGTAATCTTTAGGATGAATCAGGCTGAGGTGGTAGTCGCAGCGCTGGATTAATACGTCTTCGCCTTCCTGGATTGGCAAAGCAATCTGGCTGTCGCAACTGATTTCAAGGTCGCTGCGCATGTGTGAGAAGCGCAGACGAATTGTGCTGCGGCTGTCGATGACCAGTGGGCGTGCGGAAAGCGTGTGGGGGAACATTGGCACTAGCGCAATGGCATCGAGCGAAGGTGTTAAAATTGGGCCACCTGCCGACAGGGAATAAGCGGTGGAGCCCGTCGGTGTGGAGATGATGAGTCCGTCTGAGCGCTGAGAAAACGCGAAGCGCTCGTCAATATAGACCTCAAACTCAATCATGTGCGCGACTTTGCCAGGGTGAAGCACAACTTCGTTAATGGCTGTGCTCATGCGCGTCTGGCTGTCACGCCGGCACACCTGTGCCTCCAGCAAAAAGCGCTGTTCGGTTATGTAGTGGCCTTCCAGCACATCGGCGAGCTGTTGTTGGGCGTTGTCCGGGTCGAGGTCGGTCAGGAAGCCGAGATTACCACGGTTGATGCCGATAACTTTGATGTCATAACGCGCCAGCACCCGTGCCGCACCCAGCATGTTACCATCCCCCCCCACAACAACCGCGAGGTCCGCCTGCTGGCCAATTTCTGCCAGCGTGCCGGTTTTGACCTGCTTAAGCTGTAGCTCCTGGGCGATTTGCTGCTCGACAATAACGTCATAGCCCGCATCACTCAGCCAGCGCCACAGCATTTCGTGCGTTGTTAATGCAGTAGGATGGCGTGGATGCCCGACAATACCGATACAGTTGAAATGTTTGTTCATTTTTCCTGGTGGTCCTTATAACTGGGCGCATGTTCCACAATATGCCAGGTTCCCTTGAATCCCGGAAACTGATCCCCATAATAAGCGAATCTGAGAGATGAAAGCTAAAGAAACGCGGAGATTTTCATGAGTAGTAAAGAACAGAAGCAGACGGAAGAGCAAGTCTCTGATGAGCGCACCACGGATCAGCACGAAGAAGTGGAAGTGGTTGATACCGCTGTTGAGGTCGACGCACGCGATGAACGTATCGCTAACCTTGAAGTGCAGTTAGCCGAAGTCCAGGAGCGCGAGCGCGATGCGCTGCTGCGCGCGAAGGCTGAAATGGATAACTTGCGCCGCCGTACTGAACAGGACGTGGAAAAAGCGCACAAGTTCGCGCTGGAGAAGTTCGTTAATGAACTGCTGCCAGTGCTGGACAGCCTCGACAGGGCGCTGGAAGTTGCCGATAAAGACGGTGCTGGCATGGCTGCAATGATTGAAGGCATTGAGCTGACCCGCAAGTCAATGCTGGATGTGGTGCGTAAGTTCGGTGTTGAAGTGGTCGGCGACATTAACGTGCCGTTTAACCCGGACGTGCATCAGGCTATTGCAATGGTAGAGTCAGATGAGGTTTCACCAAATCATGTGCTGATGGTGATGCAAAAGGGCTATACCCTCAATGGCCGCACCATTCGCGCAGCGATGGTGTCGGTTGCTAAAACCAAAGGCTAATGCCTTCTGGCCCCTCGGCCTGAGGGGCCTTCGCTTTTACCCACCCACGCTTTCGCGCAGCGGCTTCACCGGCAGGATTTGTACCTGCTTAATCATATTTTCCTGCACGTCCAGAATATCAATATCGTATTGCCTGATGCGCACTCGCGTACCGGCCACCGGGATTTCTTCCAGTTCTTCAAGAATCATGCCGTTCACCGTGCGGGCCTCGTCTTCCGGCAGCGTCCAGTTAAAGGCCTTGTTGATTTCACGCACGCTGGCGCCGCCTTCGATGATGACCGAGCCGTCATTCTGTGGACGGACTTCCTCGGCAAGCGTAGGTGACATGGAAGTGGTGAAATCCCCGACAATCTCTTCAAGAATATCCTCGACCGTGACCAGCCCCTTAATATCGCCGTATTCATCTACGATAAGTCCGACTTTCTTTTTATTACGCTGAAATTTCACCAGTTGGACGCTCAGCGGCGTGCCTTCAGGCACGTAATAGATTTCATCGGCGGCGCGTAGCACCACTTCTTTGGTGAACTCCTGCTTCTCTGACATCAGCCGCCATGCTTCGCGCACGCGTAGCATGCCGATGGCATCGTCGAGCGATTCACGATACAGCACAATGCGGCTGTGGGGCGAGCTACGAAGCTGGCGTTCGATGGATTTCCAGTCATCGTTGATATCAATGCCGACAATGTCGCTGCGCGGGATCATGATGTCGTCAACGCTGACTTTTTCTAAGTCCAGCACCGACAGCAACATGTCCTGGTTGCGGCGCGAAATCTGCGAGCGTGACTCGTTGACCAGCGTGCGCAGTTCGTCTTTGCTAAGAGCACTGCTGATGGTGACGTCCGTTTTGATGCCCATCAGGCGCATCAGAATGCGGGTAATAAAGTTAAGCAGCCATACCAGCGGCATCATCAGTATCTGTAGCGGTGCCAGCAGCATGCTGCTGGGATAAGCCACTTTTTCCGGATAGAGCGCGGCAATGGTTTTTGGCAGCACTTCAGCAAAGACCAGCACGACAAAGGTCAGTACACCGGTGGCAATGGCCACACCGGCATCGCCGTAAAGACGTATCCCGACAATAGTTGCCAGCGCCGAGGCGAGGATGTTGACGAGGTTATTGCCGATAAGCACAAGGCTAATCAGGCGGTCAGGCTTACGCAGCAGTTTTTCCACCCGGCGGGCAGCGCGGTTGCCCTGGCGCGACAGGTGACGCAGGCGGTAGCGGTTGAGTGTCATCATTCCGGTTTCTGAACCGGAGAAATAGGCGGAAATCACCACCATGACGATCAGCGTAACGATCAGCGTGGTGGTCGATATGTGTTCCAACGAGATGTCCTTTGAGAGCGTGAATTAACTGAGAATTTGCTGAAGTACCCGGCTGCCAAAGTAGGCGAGTGTTAACAGCAGTGCGCCAGCGCAGTTGAACCACACCACGCGACGACCGCGCCACCCTTCATGATAGTGGCCCCACAGCAGAATGACATACACAAACCAGGCGAGAATGGAGAGAACCGCTTTATCCAGGTTCTCAAGGTTAAAGAGGTTTTTCAGATAAAACAGGCCGGTGCAGAGTGTGAGCGTGAGCAACACCACGCCAACCTGAGTGATGTGAAACATTTTACGCTCAATGCTCATCAGTGGCGGCATGTCGCTGCTAAAAGCGAGGCGTTTGTTCTTAAGCTGATAGTCAATCCACGCCAGTTGCAGCGCGTACAGCGCGGCAATAATCAGCGTGGCGTAAGCAAAAAGCGACAGCCCGATATGCACCATCATGCCCGGCGTTTCTTCAAGGTGCGTGATGTAGGCGTTGGGCATAAAGGTGGCCAGTGCGAGGTTAATCAGCGCAAAGGCATACACCACCGGCAGCAGTACCCAGCCGCGGTTGCGTGAAGCGACAATGGTCATGACAGCACAGATAAGCAGGCTTACCAGCGAGCCCACGTTTAGCAGGCTCAGGTTCTGCCCGCCGTCGGCGGTAAAGATACGTCCCCACAGCGCCACACCGTGGCTGATAAGTGCAATCAGTGCACAAATCAGTGCAAAGCGTCGCCAGCCGCTGTTCTTGCGCAACAGGCCAGGTACGATCAGCGCCAGGCTGACGGAATATGCGACGAGCGCAATAAGTGCAAAAACAGGCATATGCAGGTGTCGTTTATGTGCGTAATTAAGAGGCAAGCAGTATAACGTTACGCGCTGTCTGGTCCAACCGTTGCTTGCATCACATAGCGGCGGCATCATGATATACTCTGCGCTAATTTGAATTGCGTCGCTGCGGCGGCCTTAAGTCATCACCTCAGGCAAGAAACTATGTTTGATAATTTAACTGACCGACTATCGCGCACGCTACGCAATATCAGCGGCCGCGGACGCCTTACTGAAGACAACATCAAAGACACGCTGCGCGAAGTGCGTATGGCGTTGCTGGAGGCAGACGTTGCGCTGCCCGTCGTGCGTGATTTTATCAACCGCGTAAAAGAAAAAGCGGTAGGTCACGAGGTCAATAAGAGCCTGACGCCGGGTCAGGAGTTCGTGAAAATCGTGCGCGACGAACTCGTCTCGGCGATGGGCGAAGAGAACAATGCGCTAAACCTGGCCGCACAGCCGCCGGCGGTAGTGCTGATGGCCGGCTTGCAGGGTGCAGGTAAAACCACCAGCGTCGGTAAGCTTGGTAAATTCCTGCGTGAAAAGCACAAGAAAAAAGTGATAGTCGTTTCGGCGGACGTGTATCGCCCGGCGGCTATCAAACAGCTGGAAACGCTGGCCCAGCAAGTGGGCGTGGATTTCTTCCCGTCTGACGTGAGCCAGAGTCCGGTAGACATTGTGAATGCGGCGCTCAAGGAAGCGAAGCTTAAGTTTTACGATGTGCTGCTGGTGGATACCGCCGGTCGTCTGCACGTCGATGAAGCGATGATGGACGAAATCAAGCAGGTGCACGCCGCAATTGACCCGGTGGAAACCCTGTTTGTTGTTGATGCCATGACCGGTCAGGATGCGGCGAATACGGCAAAAGCGTTTAACGAAGCGCTGCCGCTCACCGGCGTGGTACTGACCAAAGTCGACGGCGACGCGCGCGGCGGTGCGGCGCTGTCTATTCGCCACATCACCGGCAAGCCGATTAAATTCCTCGGTGTGGGTGAGAAGACTGAGGCGCTGGAGCCGTTCCACCCGGACCGCGTGGCCTCGCGCATTCTTGGCATGGGCGACATGCTGTCGCTTATTGAAGATATCGAAAGCAAAGTTGACCGCGAACAGGCAGAGAAACTCGCGAAGAAGCTCAAGAAAGGTGATGGATTTGACCTTAATGACTTCCTCGACCAGCTCAAGCAGATGAAAAACATGGGCGGCATGGCGAGCCTGATGGGCAAGCTGCCGGGCATGGGTCAGATCCCGGACAACGTAAAATCGCAGATGGACGATAAAGTGCTGGTGCGCATGGAGGCGATTATCAGCTCAATGACGCTCAAAGAGCGCGCCAGCCCGGAGATCATAAAAGGCTCACGCAAGCGCCGTATTGCTGCGGGCTGCGGGCTGCAGGTGCAGGACGTTAACCGCTTGCTTAAGCAGTTTGACGACATGCAGCGCATGATGAAGAAGATGAAGAAAGGCGGCATGGCGAAGATGATGCGTGGGATGAAGGGGATGATGCCTCCAGGCTTCCCGGGGAGATAAGCTTTCGGGCTATCTTGTTTGCCATTTTCGCCCCGGGGTGTGCTCGAAATGCTCACGTACCTTAAGTACGCTGCGCTTTCTGCGCGCACGCCGTGACGAAACTGGCTGCACCGATATACGCCCTCGCATCGTGCACGTAAATCAGAAAGGCAGTAAGGCTGGTTATTGCCAGCCTTTTTCTTTTATACGCGGCGGGCGGCTTTTAATGCCAGGCGTGCAGCGCAAACTCATGATGCCAGAAGCGCATAAGGCCGCAGCCGCAAAGCGTGGCGGGTAATATGAATTGCTTTTCGCGCAAAAATGAGTAAAATTTTCGGGCTTTTAATATGACACCGGGCTCCGTTCCTCGATGGGGCCCGGTTGTTTTATTCACACAAGAGGATGTTATGGTAACTATTCGTTTAGCTCGTCACGGCGCTAAAAAGCGTCCGTTCTACCAGGTCGTCGTAACCGACAGCCGTAATGCTCGCAACGGTCGCTTCATTGAGCGCGTTGGTTTCTTCAACCCGATCGCTAACGAGAAAGAAGAAGGCACCCGCCTGAACCTGGATCGTATCGCTCACTGGGTTGGCCAGGGCGCAACGATTTCCGATCGCGTTGCAGCGCTGATCAAAGCAGCAAAAAAAGCAGCTTAATCTGTCACGGTGGTCATGATGAGCAAGCAACACGCCGCAGCGGTACCGGTTGACCAGATTGTTCTGGGTAAACTGGGCTCCCCTTACGGTATCCGTGGTTGGCTCAGAGTGTTTTCCTCCACCGAAGAGTCCGAAGGCATTTTTGACTACAAGCCCTGGTTTATCCAGCGCGGTGGTCAGTGGCAACAGCTGGAAATTGAAAGCTGGCGCCATCACAATCAGGACATTGTCGTTAAGCTTAAGGGCGTTGACGATAGAGATGCGGCGAACCTCCTCACCAATTGCGAAATTGTGGTGGATGCGGCGCAACTGCCGTCCCTGGACGACGGTGACTACTACTGGAAAGACCTTATTGGTTGCCAGGTAGTGACCAGCGCAGGGTATGACCTCGGTAAAGTCACTGACATGATGGAAACCGGGTCGAATGACGTTCTCGTCATTAAGGCAAACCTGAAGGATGCGTTTGGAGTCAAGGAGCGGCTGGTTCCGTTCCTCGATGGGCAGGTTATCAAGAAAGTCGATCTCACTACGCGTTCTATCGAAGTAGATTGGGATCCTGGTTTTTAAACCTCCGGATTAACGGTAATAAGACGGCACTATGTGGATTGGCATAATTAGCCTGTTTCCTGAAATGTTCCGCGCGATTACCGATTACGGGGTAACTGGCCGGGCAGTGAAAAATGGCCTGCTGAGCATTGAGTGCTGGAGTCCACGCGACTTTACGCACGACAGGCACCGCACCGTGGACGAACGTCCGTACGGCGGCGGACCGGGGATGCTCATGATGGTTCAACCGTTAAGGGACGCCATCAGTGCAGCCAGAGCCGCGGCAGGCGAGGGCGCAAAAGTGGTGTATCTGTCGCCTCAGGGACGCAAGCTCGATCAGAGCGGCGTTTGCGAGCTGGCAACCAATCAGAAGCTGATTCTGGTGTGTGGCCGCTACGAGGGGATAGATGAGCGCGTGATTCAGACCGAAATTGACGAAGAATGGTCAATCGGCGATTACGTACTCAGTGGGGGAGAGCTTCCGGCAATGACGCTGATTGACTCGGTTTCCCGGTTCATTCCGGGGGTATTGGGCCATGAGGCATCGGCAACTGAAGATTCATTTGCCGATGGATTACTGGACTGTCCGCACTACACGCGACCAGAAGTGCTGGAAGGGATGGAGGTACCGCCGGTGTTACTGTCGGGAAACCATGCTGAAATCCGGCGCTGGCGTCTGAAGCAGTCGCTGGGCCGAACCTGGCTTAGAAGACCTGAACTTCTGGAAAACCTGGCTCTGACTGAAGAGCAAGCAAGGCTGCTGGCAGAGTTCCAAAAGGAACATGCGCAAACAGCAGCAGACATATGATGGGCACGGTGCATAGCAACCTGCCAGATATCAGTTTACCCAGGATAAGAGATTAAATTATGAGCAACATTATTAAGCAGATTGAACAAGAGCAGATGAAGCAGGACGTACCTTCCTTCCGTCCGGGCGACTCCGTGGAAGTGAAAGTATGGGTTGTTGAAGGTTCCAAAAAGCGTCTGCAGGCATTCGAGGGCGTGGTTATCGCTATCCGTAACCGCGGTCTGCATTCTGCATTCACTGTTCGCAAAATTTCCAATGGCGAAGGCGTAGAGCGTGTTTTCCAGACTCACTCTCCGGTAGTTGATTCTATCACCGTCAAGCGTCGTGGTGCTGTGCGTAAAGCTAAACTGTACTACCTGCGTGAGCGTACTGGTAAGTCTGCTCGTATCAAAGAGCGTCTGTCCAAGTAATTGCTCGCGAAAGCGACATCCTGAAAAGGGCCAGCCTATGCTGGCCCTTTTTACGTTTGCAGGCGGGGATTTTTGTGGGCTACCTGGGGCAGTTAACCGCAGGGCGGTAACTCCACATCGCCTCAGTGTATGTAAAGGCGAACCAGTCCCGGCAGCTGCGACAGCGCCCACAACACCACGCCGATGCTGCCGCCTACCAGCGTGCCGTTGATGCGGATAAACTGCAGATCTTTGCCAATGTTCAGTTCAATTTGCTGCGACATATCGCGCGCATCCCAGCTTTTCACCGTATCGCTGATATGACGCGTGAGAAACGTCGCAAAGTCCGGTGCGAGCCGAGTGGCGGCCTGTTCCATGTGTTCGTTGAGCGACGTACGCAATGCGGCGTCAGCGGTCAGTGTTTCACCGAGCCACTGGCCAGCATCAGCAATGCGCTGACGCACCAGCGAATCCTCATTCAACATATCGTTTTTTAGCCATTGGCGTAGATCGGTCCAGATCTCGCTCAGATAGCGGTTAAACGCCTCATCATTCTTAAGATAGTGGCGCACGTTATCAGCTCTGGCAGCCATCTCCGGTGAGCTTTTCAGGTCGGCGATGAATTTTGTCGTGATACGGTCAAACGCCAGGCGAATCTGATGAGCGTTATCCTGGCTGATATCGTCAAGCAGGGTATTCACGGCGTCAGAGACCAGTTGGGCACTATGTTCGCCAAGCCATTCGGTGGGCAGGATCTTTGCCTTACGTGGATGCTCGGTTTCCAGCCAGCGGACAACCTGTTGAGCGATAAACGCACGCGTGCTGTCACGCTGAATAAGCGTTATCAGTTTTGCTATCAGCGCGTCCAGCAGCTTCTGATGGCGGTTATTTTTAGTCATGCTCTCCAGGATGAGCGCGCTGGTCTGGGTGAGATCGACTTTATCTATAGCTTTGTGTACGGCGCGGCGCAGCAATCCCTGAATGCGCGTATCGTCAGTAAACTCAAGAAACCCGCTCATAACCTGCAGGATATGCTGGCCGATGCGGCGAGCGTTTTCAGGCTGACGTAACCAGTTGCCGATAATTACCGCCGGATCGTGGCGACGAATAAGGGCAATCAGCGACGGTGTATCAAGAAACTTTTCCTGCACAAACAGGCCGAGGTTATCGCCAATCCGGTCCTTGTTGCGGGGGATTATCGCTGTATGGCGAGAGATAAACGGCACCGGCACGCGGCGAAACAGCGCAACCACGGCAAACCAGTCGGCCAGTGCGCCAACCATGGCCGCTTCAGACGCTGCCTTCAGTAAACCCACCCACCACAGCGTGGGTGGCAGGAAGAGCGTTGTGATAAAGGTCGCGGCAGCGAGTAGCAACAGCGCCAGCGCCAGGCGTTTGGCGCGTTTGAGTTCAGAGATTTTTTCCATACGGTTAAGCATATCTATCTGCCACTCAGGCGGGAAAGAATATTTGCGCACTGTCGCCGTTCCCGGCATTTTCTTAAGCGTTTTGTCAGGTCTGCATTCAGTGTTTAACGTTCAGGCAATAAACCATTTACAATGAGCGCGTCTTCTGGCTCAACCGATGGATACTGCGTGCGCACACTCACCGGCAACATAACGCATCGCGCCGCCTGGCTGGCACTGCTTGCCATGATGCTTATTGTGGTTGCGCCGCAGATTTCTCTCTCCCTGCAACAGTTCCGCCAGGCGCCCGTACACGCGCCGCATCACGAGATGCCTATGATGGACATGGCGCAGCATGAAGCCGGGCACCCCGACGCCGCCCATGAAGAGCACGCGGCCTGCGGCTATTGCGTGCTGCTGGCCCATACGCCGGGCTTACTAATGCCAGCACTTATGCTGCTGCTGGCACACGGCCTGTTGCATCAACCATTGCCTTTTACGACGCGCCTTGCAGGGCTGCTTGCCTGCTGTCGAGGTCGTCCTCCCTGCCGCGCCCCTCCACTGCGCTAACGTAATCCTGCAAACAATCAATTGCGCCTTTTCCAGCAGAGAGGGCGTTTGTGTTATGCCAGAAAATCAGGGGCAGTCGCTTCTGTACCCTGATGCATAAAAAGGAATCGACATGAATCCACACGCTTCGCGCGCGCCCTGGGTTGAGTTGCTGCGTCGCCTGCATTTTTACGTTGGCCTGTTTATTGGTCCGTTTATCTTTATTGCCGCATTTTCCGGCACGTTGTATGTGGCAACACCACAGCTGGAGAATTTTATTTATCGCGATGCGCTGAGTCTTGATAGCCGCGGGCCGATGCGCAGTCTTGAACAACAAGTGGCGCTCGCGCGCCAGGTTGTTGGTCAGGACGCGCAACTACAGGCGGTGCGCCCGGCAGCGGAAGGGGAAAACACTCGCGTGATGTTTGCCGATCCGCAGCTGAAGCCGTCCGAGGCTCGGGCGATTTTCATCGACCCAGTATCGCTTGCGGTGAAAGGTGATATGACGGTTTACGGCACCAGCGGTATTTTGCCTTTGCGCCAGTGGATAGATTATCTACACCGTTCGCTGCTGCTGGGTGATGTCGGGCGCAATTATAGCGAGCTGGCTGCGTCCTGGATGTGGGTCGCCGCACTTGGCGGTATGGCGCTATGGTGTTTTACCCGCACGCCGCAAAGTCGCCGGCCGGTGAAGCACAGCCAGAGTCGCTGGCATTTGCTGCTGGGTTGGATACTGTTTGCGGGCCTGCTGCTGTTTTCGGCAACCGGGCTAACCTGGTCACGCTGGGCTGGCGATAATATTAACCAGTTGCGAGAGCGTATGGACTGGATGACGCCGCAGGTGAAAACAGAACTGAAAGGCCACATTGTGATGCCTGCCGATCCGCATGCCGATCATCATGGTACGCACGACAATGCGCTGGTGATGCCTGTCGATAATGCGCTGTTTGATTCGGTTTTGACTAGCGCACGAGCCGCTGGGCTTGAGGCTGCGAAGGTGGAGATTCGCCCGGCAAAAGACAGCGGTAAAGCCTGGACGGTAACGGAAATCGACAGGCGTTGGCCGACGCAGGTTGATGCAGTTGCCATAGACCCTCACAGCATGCGGGTTATCGACAGCACCGATTTTTCCGGTTTTCCAGTGATGGCAAAGCTCACGCGTTGGGGGATCGATTTCCATATGGGCGTGTTGTTCGGTTTGCCTAACCAGCTGCTGCTGATACTTTTCGGCTCCGGATTGTGCACGACTATTGTATTGGGTTACCGCATGTGGTGGCGACGCCGTCCGGCTCATGCGCCTGATAATCCGTTACAAACGCTGATAAAAGCCTGGCTGGGATTGCGTTTATCAGGCCGCGTCACCGTGCTTGTCGTCGCACTTTGCCTGAGTGCTGCGCTGCCGCTAATGGGGCTTAGTTTATTGCTGTTCATTGCGCTGGATCTACTGCGCTGGCGCAGAGCCAGCCAACGGCAGTCAGTGGTGTCATAACGCCGGGCGTCATGAGAATGGAACGTTATGTTTACGGTTTTCTGGTTTTTCAGGCAATATTGACGGTCATTATTTTTAACTTGTAAAGTTATCGCTACGTAATGTGGATTGATATCTTTACCGCTTACGGTTAAGGTAGCTCATCCCTGAGGGGAAACTATCGCAAACGAGTTTAATAAGGATCACCACCATGCAAAAAGACGCGCTGAATAACGTCCACATCGTAGAAGAACAGGTCATGCTGACACCCGATCAGCTGAAAGCAGAATTCCCGCTGACCGCCGCGCAGGAAGCGCAAATTGCCGAGTCTCGCCAGACTATCGCTGACATCATTGCCGGGCGCGATCCGCGTCTGTTGATTGTCTGCGGGCCATGTTCGATTCACGATCCAGAAGCTGCTCTGGACTATGCGCGTCGTTTTAAAACCCTGTCGGAGGAGGTCAGCGATAGCCTCTATCTTGTCATGCGCGTCTATTTTGAAAAGCCGCGCACCACGGTGGGCTGGAAAGGACTGATTAACGATCCGCACATGGATGGCTCGTTTGATATTGAAACCGGCCTGAAGATTGCGCGCGGTCTGCTGGTGGACCTGGTCGCAATGGGATTACCGCTGGCGACCGAAGCGCTTGACCCGAACAGCCCGCAGTACCTGGGCGATCTGTTCAGCTGGTCGGCCATTGGTGCACGTACCACGGAATCGCAGACTCATCGTGAAATGGCGTCTGGTCTTTCTATGCCGGTGGGCTTTAAGAACGGCACCGACGGCAGCCTTGCAACCGCCATTAACGCTATGCGCGCGGCCTCAATGCCGCATCGGTTTGTGGGGATCAACCAGGCCGGTCAGGTTTGCCTGCTGAAAACCAAAGGCAACCCGGACGGCCATGTGATTCTGCGCGGTGGTAAAGCGCCTAATTACGGCCCGGAAGATGTGGCGAAGTGCGAAAAAGAGATGGAACAGGCGGGACTGCGCCCGTCGCTGATGATAGATTGCAGTCATGCTAACTCCAGCAAAGACTATCGTCGTCAGCCTGGTGTGGCAGAATCTGCCATTGCGCAGATTAAAGACGGGAATAAATCTATTACCGGTCTGATGATTGAGAGCAACATCCATGAAGGCAACCAGTCATCTGAACAGCCGCGCGCAGAGATGAAATACGGTGTGTCGGTAACGGATGCCTGCATCAGCTGGGAAACGACGCAAACGCTGCTGCGCGAGATCCATAACGATTTAAATGGACACATAGCAGCGCGTCTCGCTTAAGAGGTTTTCTATTTTATGGTTGCAGAATTGACCGCGCTTCGCGATCAAATTGACAATGTCGACAAGGCGCTGCTGGATTTGCTGGCGCGCCGTTTAGAACTGGTGGCCGAAGTGGGTGAAGTTAAAAGCCGCTACGGTTTACCCATTTATGTCCCGGAGCGCGAGACAGCCATGCTGGCTTCGCGCCGACAGGAAGCCCAGGCGCTTGGCGTGCCGCCGGATCTCATAGAAGACGTGCTGCGCCGCGTGATGCGCGAGTCTTATTCAAGTGAAAACGACAAGGGCTTTAAAACCCTGAACCCGACGCTGCGCCCGGTGACTATCGTCGGGGGCGGCGGCCAGATGGGACAGTTGTTTGCAAAAATGCTTACGCTGTCTGGCTATCAGGTGCGTATTCTGGAAAAAGACGACTGGTCACGCGCGCATGAACTGCTCGACGATGCGGGCATGGTGATTGTCAGCGTACCTATTCACCTGACAGAAGAAACTATCGCTCGCCTGCCGGTACTGCCGGATGACTGCATTCTGGTTGACCTGGCTTCGGTAAAAAATACGCCGTTGCAGGCGATGATGGCGGCACATAAAGGACCAGTGCTGGGCCTGCACCCGATGTTTGGCCCGGACAGCGGTAGCCTCGCCAAGCAGGTCGTGGTGTGGTGCGATGGCCGCCAGCCGGAAGCCTATCAGTGGTTTCTGGAGCAAATCCAGGTCTGGGGCGCACGCCTGCACCGCATCAGTGCGGTAGAACACGACCAGAATATGGCGTTTATTCAGGCGCTGCGCCACTTTGCCACTTTTGCCTATGGCCTGCATCTTGCCGAGGAAAATGTGCAGCTTGAGCAACTGCTGGCGCTCTCGTCGCCGATTTACCGGCTGGAGCTGGCGATGGTTGGACGTTTGTTTGCGCAGGACCCGCAGCTTTACGCTGATATCATTATGGCGTCTGACGATAACATTGCGCTCATCAAGCGCTATTATCAGCGTTTTGGTGAAGCCATTTCGCTGCTGGAGCAGGGCAACAAACAGGCATTCATCGACAGCTTCCGTCGGGTAGAACACTGGTTTGGCGACTATGCACAGCGCTTTCAAAGCGAAAGCCGCACCCTGTTGCGCCAGGCGAACGATATCCGTCAGTAAGTTAAGCGCTGTATATACTGAAAGCCGGTGGGAAACCACCGGCTTTTTTTATTGCAAAGGAGAAGGATATGGCAATACAGGTGCAGCCGCTGTTCGATTATATCGGCCAGTTGCCGGAGTGCCCGACCTGGAGTGCTCGCGAGCAGACGCTGTGGTGGACCGACATTCTGGCGTGCGAAATTCATCGTTACCATCCTGCCAGCGGCGCGCATCGCGTGCTGCGTTTCCCTGAGGAAGTTGGCTGTTTTGCACTGTGTGAAAACGGTGGGCTGATTGTCGCGCTCCGTAGCGCTATCTGGCTGGCAGACGAAGATGGGCGACTGGTGCGTAAAGTTTGTGACAACCCGAGTAACCCGGCCCTGGCGCGCTTTAATGACGGTGGAACGGACGCCGACGGGCGTTTTTATGCGGGCACTTTCTGGAAGCCGGGAGATTACAATGGTGCGCTACTGATGCGTGTGGACAACAATCTGTCTGCACAGGTGATTCAGTGCGATATTCAAGGCCACAATGGACTGGCGTTTAGCCCGGATGGCGACGTGATGTACACCTCGGATACACCAAACGCCGTTATCTGGCGAACGCCGCTTGATGAGCGCGCAGAGCCGGGCAGACGCGAAGCGTTTCGCCGTTTTAGGCCTGGAGAAGGGCTGCCGGATGGCGCGGCAATGGATGTGGAGGGTTGCTACTGGAGTGCGATGTATGACGGATTTCGCATTGCCCGTTTTTCGCCTGCCGGGGAGCAACTGGCTGAGTACAGGCTGCCGGTACGCTGCCCGACAATGGTGTGCTTTGGCGGGCCGCAGATGACGACGCTTTACATTACTACGACGCGTGAAGATATGCAGGAAGATGAACTGGCCCTGCGCCCGCTCTCCGGGGCGATTTTTACGCTTGAGGTACCGGTCGCGGGAAGGAATAAGCCGCGTTTTCGTTACACGGTTTAAATGCGGCAATTATCCGTGGCTTGTGCCTGCGAGGGGCGCCTGCCGGGGCAGGCGCGACATACCCGTCAGTCTGGCTCGACCGGCACAACAGTCTCGCTCGGATAGCAGCCCAGCACTTTCATTGAACGGGTGATATCGCCCAGTTCACGTAGTGCCTGGCGCATTTCCGGCGATTCCAGATTGGCCTGTACGTCCAGATAAAACATCTCTTCCCACGGGTTACCGTGGATAGGGCGTGACTCCAGCTTCGTCATAATCAGGTTGTGGTTGCGCATCACCATTAGCGCTTCAACCAGCGAGCCAGACTGCTGGCCGGTTGCCATCAGCAGCGTTGTTTTCGCCGGTACCTGGTCAGATACGCCAATGGCCTTACGCGCCAGCACCAGGAAGCGGGTGATGTTCTGGCTCTGGTTGGCCAGATTGCGCTCCAGCACCTGTAAACCGTACAGCGCGCCACCGGCTTCGCTGCCCAGTGCGGCAACGCCAGGCGAGCCAGATTGTGCCACTTTCTCCATCGCCGCGGAGGTGCTTTCACAGTATTCGATTTTCCACTGTGGCCAGCGGTTGATGAACTGGCTGCACTGCTGGAACGGCTGTGGATGGCTGTAGACGGTGTGGATGTCTTCAAGCGTGGTGGTTGCGCTAACCATCACACAGTGGTCGATAGGCAGTGTCAACTCGCCGACAATAGACAGGCTGGTGTGTTGCAGCAAGTCGTAGACATCGTTAATTGAGCCGGAGCTGGTATTTTCCACCGGCACTACCGCATAGTCAGACTGGCCGGTTTCGACCTGGCGAAAAATCTCATCAAACCTTGAACAGCCGTTTTCAATGAAATGCTCAAAGTGGCGTGCAGCGTAACGGCGTGCGGCCAGGTGTGAATAAGAGCCTTTCGGGCCAAGGAAGGCGATGCGGGCAGAGTCTGCGCTGGTTTTGTTCAGGTGTTTTTGCAGCAGCGCCTGTTGTGTGAGTACCGAGTCTTCAATAATGAGCTGGAACAGGCGGGTGATGTAATGACCGTCAAGGTGATGCTTTTTACCTGTGCGTACCAGGTGCTCCAGTAAATCGCGTTCGCGCTCAATGTCGCGCACGGGGCGGTGGGTGGCAAGTTTCGCTGTACCGACTTCGACAGCCAGCTGGCGGCGCTCGGCCAGTAGCGCGAGGAGTTTTTCATCCAGCGCACTGATTTTATCGCGCAGGGCCAGCAGGGGATTATCGCTCATAGTGCAACCTTTGTAGTTATCATAAAAAAGGCCTCCCTGGTGGGAGGCCTGTCTGTTCGTCTTCGCATTCTTTCTTACACGACGAAACGCCTCCCGGTCAGGGGAAGGTAAAGAAGAATGCGAAGAAAAACGGAATACGCGTCATCATGAAACCCGGATAAAGTGTAACAGTTAAAGTACCCGCTCTCTTTTCCTTGTGTCAATAAAAAACGCGCCCGCAGGCGCGCTCCTTAATGTGAGAGGTGATTAAACCTGAGGGTCGGCCAGTGGAACTTCTTTCACAGAGCCTTCAGCGCGGCGCGCTTCACCCTTGTGCTGGACCTTATTAAGCTGACGTTCAAGCTTGTTAATCAGCTCATTGATGGCCGCATACATATCTTCATGTTTCGCGCTTGCCACCAGATGGCCATTCGGCGTGTTGATGGTGGCATCAGCCACAAAACCTTTTGGCTCTTTGGACAGAACAATATGCGGGTTAATCAGATGAGTTTGCCACTTTTCAAGTTTGGCGAGACGGTCTGCGACATGCTGGCGGATGGCCGGGGTGATTTCCATTTGTTTGCTGGTAATATTCATTGTCATAAAGTTACCTCTTTGTCTTTCCCGTCTTGATAACTTCAGCATACCCCGCAAAATGTCAAAATGTGTGATTCAGATCAGTTATTTTTGTCACCTTTTGTCATTAAGCCTGCTTTTGTGAGACAGGGCAGGAAGTGACGATATTTGCCTTGAGAATTTAGGGAATAGCGGCCATATTTGTACGGATAAGCTGCGCTTAAGCGAGTCAGTTAGCCCGATTTAGCGCATAAAAAACGGCAGCCTGGGCTGCCGTTTTTTGTTGAGTCAAACCGTCAGGTTGTGCTGCTGTTGGCGGCGATGATTTGCGCCACTTTTTCTGCCTGAGCATTAAGCTGCAGTTTGCGATAGGCGTTTTCCATCAGCTTCAGGCCATCACGCGTAGCCTGAGTGTCCGGAAAGTCGCGCAACATTCCTTCAACGCGGTTCACGACCGCAACCCATGCACCGCGGCGGGTGTAATATTTCGCGACTGAGTATTCATACTTCGCCAGGCGGTCTTTGAGGAACACCAGACGTTTAGTGGCGTCAGTAGTGTACTGGCTGTTGGGATAGCCGCGTACCATTTTGGAGAAGTCGCTAAACGCATCACGCGCATGCTGAGGGTCACGGTCAGAACGATCGACACCGAAGAAACCCTGCAACGCGCTGTCGTCCATCGCCATGTTGGTCAGCCCGCGCATATAAAGCACATAATCAATGTTAGGATGCGTCGGGTTCAGGCGCATAAAGCGGTCAATAGCGGCCTGAGCCAGCGGCAGATCGGCGTTTTTGTAGTACGCGTAGATCAGATCCAGCTGTACCTGCTGCGAGTACGGTCCAAACGGATAGCGGTTATCCAGCGCTTCCAGTTGCGTTATCGCCGCTTTCCAGTTACCGTCCTGGAGCTTTTGCTGGGCGGTTGCATAGATTTCAGACGGCGGACTGTCCGGAACTTGGTCTTTTGAGCCGGAGCAACCGGTCAGGGCCAGGCTCAGCGTGGCGGCAGCCACCAGGTATTTCATGCGCGTCATGACGTTTTGACTTTCCTCAGAATGTGAATCAGGGAGAACTCTCCGTTAAGCTCCCGATTAAGACCAGCTACAATAGCACACTATATTAAACGGCAAAGCCGTAAAAACCCAACGTTAACGAAGAAGCAGTGTATGGCACAACCAGTAAAACTCACCGCAACGGTGTCCGAATCTCAACTCGGTCAACGGTTAGATCAGGCTTTGGCCGAATTGTTCCCGGATTATTCTCGTTCGCGCATAAAAGAGTGGATTCTCGACCAGCGCGTTATGCTTAGCGGTAAAATCTGCGACAAGCCTAAAGAGAAGGTATTGGGCGGAGAAAGTGTCGCCATTGATGCGGAAATCGAAGAAGAAGCGCGCTTTGAACCGCAGGATATTCCACTCAATATCGTGTACGAAGATGATGACATTCTTGTTATCAATAAACCCCGTGATTTCGTCGTTCATCCGGGCGCAGGTAACCCGGACGGCACCGTACTCAACGCGTTGTTGCATTATTATCCGCCGATTGCCGATGTACCGCGTGCGGGCATTGTTCACCGTCTGGATAAAGACACCACGGGCCTGATGGTGGTTGCCAAGACCGTACCGGCGCAAACGCGGCTGGTAGAGTCATTACAGCTGCGTGAAATTACGCGCGAGTATGAAGCGGTGGCTATTGGTCACATGACCGCAGGTGGCACGGTGGAAGAACCTATCAGCCGTCACCCCACCAAACGCACGCACATGTCGGTGCATCCTATGGGTAAACCCGCGGTCACGCACTATCGCATTATGGAACACTTTCGCGTACACACGCGTCTGCGCCTGCGCCTGGAAACCGGGCGTACACACCAGATTCGCGTACATATGGCGCATATCACGCATCCGCTGGTGGGTGACCAGCTCTATGGCGGCCGCCCGCGTCCTCCGAAAGGCGCATCAGAAGCCTTTATTCAGGCACTGCGTAAGTTCGACCGCCAGGCGTTGCATGCAACGATGCTGCGTCTTTACCATCCCATCAGCGGCATTGAGATGGAATGGCATGCACCAATCCCTCAGGATATGGTTGATCTCATTGATGCGCTGCGCGCGGATTATGAAGAACACAAGGACAGCATCGACTGGCTATGACAAAACTGATTGTTCCACAGTGGCCGCTGCCTGAGGGTGTTGCGGCCTGCAGCTCTACCCGTATCGGGGGCGTTAGCGAGGCACCCTGGGACTCTCTGAATCTGGGCGCCCACTGCGGTGACAATGTGGATAGCGTTGAGGAAAACCGTCGTCGCTTTTATCAGGCGGCGGCGCTGCCATCCAACCCGGTCTGGCTTGAGCAAGTACATGGTACCGACGTGCTGCGCCTTAACGGTGAGACGCCAGTCTCAAGGCGTGCGGACGCTTCTTACACCGACAAACGCGGCGTGGTTTGCGCAGTAATGACGGCTGATTGTCTGCCGGTTTTGCTGTGCAATATGGCAGGAACCGAGGTGGCCGCAGCACATGCTGGCTGGCGTGGATTGTGTGAGGGTGTTATTGAACACTCGGTCGCCTGCTTTCGTGACAGTCCTGAAAATATCATGGCGTGGCTCGGCCCGGCTATTGGGCCTCAGGCGTTTGAAGTGGGTCCTGAAGTTCGCGAGGCGTTCATCGCAAAAGATGCACAGGCTGAACGCGCATTCAGGCCTGTGGGCGAAAAATATTACGCCGATATTTATCAACTCGCGCGTCAGCGCCTGTCAAATCTGGGGATCCACCAGATTTATGGCGGAGAACGCTGTACTTTCAGCGAAAAACACGAATTTTTCTCTTATCGTCGCGACAGAACGACGGGTCGTATGGCAAGTTTTATTTGGCTGATATAACCTATTGAAACAAGACGATCCAGTATGGGTAGCTACCCTCTCATATAATTATGGTCATTAACCTTGAATAATTGAGGGATGACCTCATTTAATCTCCAGTAGCAATTTTGACCATATATGGGAGGAGTTATGCGTCTGGATCGTCTTACTAATAAATTCCAGCTTGCTCTCGCCGATGCCCAGTCTCTGGCTCTTGGGCACGACAACCAGTTTATTGAACCCCTACATCTGATGAGCGCCCTGCTAAAGCAGGAAGGCGGCTCTGTTGCGCCGTTGCTGACTTCAGCAGGTGTTAATGCAGGGCAGTTGCGGACATCGATTGAACAGGCGCTAGGCCGTTTGCCGCAGGTCGAAGGGACTGGCGGTGACGTTCAGCCTTCGCAGGACCTTGTCCGCACGCTCAACCTGTGCGACAAGCTGGCGCAAAAGCGCAACGACAATTTTATTTCCTCAGAACTCTTTATCCTGGCGGCGCTGGATTCGCGCGGTACGCTGGCCGATTTACTCAAGGCTGCGGGCGCAACAACGGCCAATGTTACCCAGGCCATTGAACAGATGCGCGGAGGTGACAGCGTGAATGACCAGGGTGCCGAAGACAGTCGTCAGGCGTTGAAAAAATTCACTATCGATCTGACCGAGCGTGCTGAACAGGGCAAGCTTGACCCGGTGATTGGCCGTGATGAAGAAATCCGCCGTACTATTCAGGTTCTGCAGCGTCGTACTAAAAACAATCCGGTGCTGATTGGTGAGCCTGGTGTCGGTAAAACCGCCATTGTTGAAGGGCTGGCGCAGCGTATTGTTAACGGTGAAGTGCCGGAAGGTCTCAAAGGGCGCCGCGTGCTGGCGCTGGATATGGGGGCGCTGGTGGCCGGGGCGAAGTATCGCGGTGAGTTTGAAGAACGTCTTAAAGGCGTGCTCAACGACCTGGCGAAACAGGAAGGCAACGTCATCCTGTTTATTGATGAGCTGCACACGATGGTGGGTGCCGGTAAAGCCGACGGTGCAATGGACGCAGGTAACATGCTTAAACCGGCGCTGGCGCGTGGCGAGTTGCACTGCGTAGGGGCAACAACCCTTGATGAATATCGTCAGTATATTGAGAAAGATGCAGCCTTAGAGCGTCGCTTCCAGAAAGTGTTTGTTGCCGAGCCGACGGTGGAAGACACCATCGCAATTCTGCGTGGCCTCAAAGAGCGCTATGAACTGCATCATCATGTACAGATAACTGACCCGGCAATTGTTGCCGCAGCCACGCTGTCACATCGCTATATTGCCGACAGACAGCTGCCAGATAAAGCTATCGACCTGATTGATGAGGCTGCATCGAGCATTCGTATGCAGATTGACTCTAAGCCGGAAGAGCTTGACCGCCTGGATCGTCGCATCATCCAGCTCAAACTTGAGCAGCAGGCGCTGATGAAAGAGTCTGATGAGGCGAGTAAGAAACGCCTTGATATGCTCAACGACGAACTCTCCGATAAGGAGCGTGAGTATTCGGTGCTGGAAGAAGAATGGAAGGCCGAGAAAGCCTCACTTTCTGGTACGCAGACCGTTAAGGCTGAGCTTGAGCAGGCGAAAATTGCGATGGAGCAAGCGCGGCGCGTGGGTGACCTCGGACGAATGTCTGAACTGCAGTACGGCAAAATTCCCGAGCTTGAAAAACAGCTTGAAGTCGCCACGCAGTCAGAAGGCAAAACGATGCGTCTGCTGCGTAATAAAGTCACCGATGTAGAAATTGCCGACGTGCTGGCTCGCTGGACCGGTATTCCGGTAGCCAGAATGATGGAAAGCGAGCGTGAAAAACTGCTGCGTATGGAGCAGGATTTGCATCAGCGTGTGATTGGTCAGGATGAAGCGGTTGAGGCTGTATCGAACGCTATTCGCCGCAGCCGCGCCGGGTTGTCCGATCCCAACCGCCCAATTGGTTCATTCCTGTTCCTTGGGCCGACCGGTGTTGGTAAAACCGAACTGTGTAAGGCGCTGGCGAATTTCATGTTCGATAGCGACGACGCCATGGTGCGCATTGATATGTCCGAGTTCATGGAGAAACATTCTGTTTCTCGTTTGGTCGGCGCACCTCCGGGATATGTCGGTTATGAAGAGGGCGGTTATCTGACTGAAGCCGTGCGCCGTCGTCCGTACTCCGTCATTTTGCTGGATGAAGTAGAAAAAGCGCATCCGGATGTGTTCAACATTTTGCTGCAGGTTCTGGACGATGGGCGTCTGACCGACGGGCAGGGCAGAACGGTGGATTTTCGCAATACGGTGGTCATCATGACATCCAACCTGGGGTCTGATTTGATTCAGGAACAGTTTGGCAGTCTGGATTATGGCCATATGAAAGATCTGGTGCTGGGCGTGGTAAGCCAGAGCTTCAGACCAGAATTCATTAACCGTATTGACGAAGTGGTGGTGTTCCATCCGCTGGGTGAGCGCCATATTGCTTCTATTGCGCAGATTCAGCTGCAGCGTTTGTATCAGCGCCTGGAAGAGCGCGGTTACGCGGTTCATATTTCTGATGAGGCACTGAAACTGCTGAGCGAGAATGGTTACGACCCGGTTTATGGGGCGCGTCCGCTTAAACGTGCTATTCAGCAGCAGATTGAAAACCCGCTGGCGCAACAGATTCTTTCCGGCGAGTTGCTGCCAGGCAAAACTGTTGAGCTACAGGTCAAAGACGGCCAGATTGTCGCAATACAGTAAACTCCAATAAAGAAACGGGCCTTCGGGCCCGTTTTTGTTTGTTTATTCGCCATTTGCTGTATGTTTTTAAGTGTTGTGGGTGAAAAGTAGGCGGTCGGTAAGTTTTTTTTAAATATCTCTTGTCAGTCACAAAACAGTCCCTATAATGCGCCTCCACTGACACGGCACAACGGCTTATAAACCGGCCCGTCAGGCAGACGACAGCGAAAATAATCGCTTGACTCTGAAGAGGAAGGCGGTAATATACGCCACCTCGCGACAGCAGGCTCAGCGCCATGTCGCACTGCTCTTTAACAATTTATCAGACAATCTGTGTGGGCACTCGAGGCACTGATATCTCAACGTCGAAAGACGCTAAATGAATATCAAGTCTCAAGAGTGAACAACAGTTAATTCATTACGAACTAACAGTTTAATTCTTTGAGCATCAAACTTTAATTGAAGAGTTTGATCATGGCTCAGATTGAACGCTGGCGGCAGGCCTAACACATGCAAGTCGAGCGGCAGCGGGAAGAAGCTTGCTTCTTTGCCGGCGAGCGGCGGACGGGTGAGTAATGTCTGGGAAACTGCCTGATGGAGGGGGATAACTACTGGAAACGGTAGCTAATACCGCATAACGTCGCAAGACCAAAGAGGGGGACCTTCGGGCCTCTTGCCATCGGATGTGCCCAGATGGGATTAGCTAGTAGGTGAGGTAACGGCTCACCTAGGCGACGATCCCTAGCTGGTCTGAGAGGATGACCAGCCACACTGGAACTGAGACACGGTCCAGACTCCTACGGGAGGCAGCAGTGGGGAATATTGCACAATGGGCGCAAGCCTGATGCAGCCATGCCGCGTGTATGAAGAAGGCCTTCGGGTTGTAAAGTACTTTCAGCGGGGAGGAAGGTGTTGAGGTTAATAACCTCAGCAATTGACGTTACCCGCAGAAGAAGCACCGGCTAACTCCGTGCCAGCAGCCGCGGTAATACGGAGGGTGCAAGCGTTAATCGGAATTACTGGGCGTAAAGCGCACGCAGGCGGTCTGTCAAGTCGGATGTGAAATCCCCGGGCTCAACCCGGGAACTGCATTCGAAACTGTCAGGCTAGAGTCTTGTAGAGGGGGGTAGAATTCCAGGTGTAGCGGTGAAATGCGTAGAGATCTGGAGGAATACCGGTGGCGAAGGCGGCCCCCTGGACAAAGACTGACGCTCAGGTGCGAAAGCGTGGGGAGCAAACAGGATTAGATACCCTGGTAGTCCACGCCGTAAACGATGTCGATTTGGAGGTTGTTCCCTTGAGGAGTGGCTTCCGGAGCTAACGCGTTAAATCGACCGCCTGGGGAGTACGGCCGCAAGGTTAAAACTCAAATGAATTGACGGGGGCCCGCACAAGCGGTGGAGCATGTGGTTTAATTCGATGCAACGCGAAGAACCTTACCTGGTCTTGACATCCACAGAACCTTCCAGAGATGGAAGGGTGCCTTCGGGAACTGTGAGACAGGTGCTGCATGGCTGTCGTCAGCTCGTGTTGTGAAATGTTGGGTTAAGTCCCGCAACGAGCGCAACCCTTATCCTTTGTTGCCAGCGATTCGGTCGGGAACTCAAAGGAGACTGCCGGTGATAAACCGGAGGAAGGTGGGGATGACGTCAAGTCATCATGGCCCTTACGACCAGGGCTACACACGTGCTACAATGGCGCATACAAAGAGAAGCGACCTCGCGAGAGCAAGCGGACCTCATAAAGTGCGTCGTAGTCCGGATTGGAGTCTGCAACTCGACTCCATGAAGTCGGAATCGCTAGTAATCGTGAATCAGAATGTCACGGTGAATACGTTCCCGGGCCTTGTACACACCGCCCGTCACACCATGGGAGTGGGTTGCAAAAGAAGTAGGTAGCTTAACCTTCGGGAGGGCGCTTACCACTTTGTGATTCATGACTGGGGTGAAGTCGTAACAAGGTAACCGTAGGGGAACCTGCGGTTGGATCACCTCCTTACCTTAAAGATACAGTCTTCGCAGTGTCCACACAGATTGTCTGATGAAAAAATAATGAGCAGGACGGCTGCGAAGTCGTGACACTATTCGTGTCCCCTTCGTCTAGCGGTTAGGACTCCGCCCTTTCACGGCGGCAACAGGGGTTCGAATCCCCTAGGGGACGCCAACTGTTCGGTGACAGGTGAAAGATGTTGCCAACCGATATCTCAAAACTGGCTTTCGAGTCAAGTTTGAGATATTTGCTCTTTAACAATCCGGAACAAGCTGAAAATTGAAAATCCATAGACGGTAAAGCCGTTTATATGGGTCTCTCAAGCTCACACACGATGGTGTTTTGAAACATCTTCGGGTTGTGAGGTTAAGCGAATAAGCGTACACGGTGGATGCCCTGGCAGTCAGAGGCGATGAAGGACGTGCTAATCTGCGAAAAGCGTCGGTAAGGTGATATGAACCGTTATAACCGACGATGTCCGAATGGGGAAACCCAGTGTGACTTGTCACACTATCATTAACTGAATCCATAGGTTAATGAGGCGAACCGGGGGAACTGAAACATCTAAGTACCCCGAGGAAAAGAAATCAACCGAGATTCCCCCAGTAGCGGCGAGCGAACGGGGAAGAGCCCAGAGTCTGAATCAGTTTGTGTGTTAGTGGAAGCGTCTGGAAAGTCGCAGGGTACAGGGTGATACTCCCGTACACGAAAATGCACAGACTGTGAGCTCGATGAGTAGGGCGGGACACGTGGTATCCTGTCTGAATATGGGGGGACCATCCTCCAAGGCTAAATACTCCTGACTGACCGATAGTGAACCAGTACCGTGAGGGAAAGGCGAAAAGAACCCCGGCGAGGGGAGTGAAAAAGAACCTGAAACCGTGTACGTACAAGCAGTGGGAGCATCCTTCGGGGTGTGACTGCGTACCTTTTGTATAATGGGTCAGCGACTTATATTCTGTAGCAAGGTTAACCGTTTAGGGGAGCCGCAGGGAAACCGAGTCTTAATTGGGCGTTAAGTTGCAGGGTATAGACCCGAAACCCGGTGATCTAGCCATGGGCAGGTTGAAGGTTGGGTAACACTAACTGGAGGACCGAACCGACTAATGTTGAAAAATTAGCGGATGACCTGTGGCTGGGGGTGAAAGGCCAATCAAACCGGGAGATAGCTGGTTCTCCCCGAAAGCTATTTAGGTAGCGCCTCGTGAACTCATCTTCGGGGGTAGAGCACTGTTTCGGCTAGGGGGTCATCCCGACTTACCAACCCGATGCAAACTGCGAATACCGAAGAATGTTATCACGGGAGACACACGGCGGGTGCTAACGTCCGTCGTGAAGAGGGAAACAACCCAGACCGCCAGCTAAGGTCCCAAAGTCATGGTTAAGTGGGAAACGATGTGGGAAGGCACAGACAGCCAGGATGTTGGCTTAGAAGCAGCCATCATTTAAAGAAAGCGTAATAGCTCACTGGTCGAGTCGGCCTGCGCGGAAGATGTAACGGGGCTAAACCATGCACCGAAGCTGCGGCAGCGACACTATGTGTTGTTGGGTAGGGGAGCGTTCTGTAAGCCGTCGAAGGTGGCCTGTGAGGGTTGCTGGAGGTATCAGAAGTGCGAATGCTGACATAAGTAACGATAATGCGGGTGAAAAACCCGCACGCCGGAAGACCAAGGGTTCCTGTCCAACGTTAATCGGGGCAGGGTGAGTCGACCCCTAAGGCGAGGCCGAAAGGCGTAGTCGATGGGAAACGGGTTAATATTCCCGTACTCGGTGTTACTGCGATGGGGGGACGGAGAAGGCTATGTCATCCGGGCGACGGTCGTCCCGGTTTAAGCGTGTAGGTGTGCATTCCAGGTAAATCCGGTTTGCTTTAACACTGAGGCGTGATGACGAGGCACTACGGTGCTGAAGTGACAGATGCCCCGCTTCCAGGAAAAGCCTCTAAGCTTCAGGTAACAACGAATCGTACCCCAAACCGACACAGGTGGTCAGGTAGAGAATACCAAGGCGCTTGAGAGAACCCGGGTGAAGGAACTAGGCAAAATGGTGCCGTAACTTCGGGAGAAGGCACGCTGATGTGTAGGTGAAGCCCCTGCGGGTGGAGCTGAAGTCAGTCGAAGATACCAGCTGGCTGCAACTGTTTATTAAAAACACAGCACTGTGCAAACACGAAAGTGGACGTATACGGTGTGACGCCTGCCCGGTGCCGGAAGGTTAATTGATGGGGTTATCCGTAAGGAGAAGCTCTTGATCGAAGCCCCGGTAAACGGCGGCCGTAACTATAACGGTCCTAAGGTAGCGAAATTCCTTGTCGGGTAAGTTCCGACCTGCACGAATGGCGTAATGATGGCCAGGCTGTCTCCACCCGGGACTCAGTGAAATTGAACTCGCTGTGAAGATGCAGTGTACCCGCGGCAAGACGGAAAGACCCCGTGAACCTTTACTATAGCTTGACACTGAACACTGGTCCTTGATGTGTAGGATAGGTGGGAGGCTTTGAAGCGTGGACGCCAGTCTGCGTGGAGCCAACCTTGAAATACCACCCTTTAATGGCTGGTGTTCTAACGTAGACCCGTAATCCGGGTTGCGGACAGTGTCTGGTGGGTAGTTTGACTGGGGCGGTCTCCTCCCAAAGAGTAACGGAGGAGCACGAAGGTTGGCTAATCCTGGTCGGACATCAGGAGGTTAGTGCAATGGCATAAGCCAGCTTGACTGCGAGCGTGACGGCGCGAGCAGGTGCGAAAGCAGGTCATAGTGATCCGGTGGTTCTGAATGGAAGGGCCATCGCTCAACGGATAAAAGGTACTCCGGGGATAACAGGCTG
The DNA here is from genome assembly GCA_010092695.1 of Enterobacteriaceae bacterium 4M9. GTDB lineage: Bacteria > Pseudomonadota > Gammaproteobacteria > Enterobacterales > Enterobacteriaceae > Tenebrionibacter. Next base: position 1,574,072 of record JAADJJ010000001.1, read on the forward strand.
ATACCGCCCAAGAGTTCATATCGACGGCGGTGTTTGGCACCTCGATGTCGGCTCATCACATCCTGGGGCTGAAGTAGGTCCCAAGGGTATGGCTGTTCGCCATTTAAAGTGGTACGCGAGCTGGGTTTAGAACGTCGTGAGACAGTTCGGTCCCTATCTGCCGTGGGCGCTGGAGAATTGAGGGGGGCTGCTCCTAGTACGAGAGGACCGGAGTGGACGCATCACTGGTGTTCGGGTTGTCATGCCAATGGCATTGCCCGGTAGCTACATGCGGAAGAGATAAGTGCTGAAAGCATCTAAGCACGAAACTTGCCCCGAGATGAGTTCTCCCTGAGGCCTTGAGCCTCCTGAAGGAACGTTGAAGACTACGACGTTGATAGGCCGGGTGTGTAAGCGCAGCGATGCGTTGAGCTAACCGGTACTAATGAACCGTGAGGCTTAACCTTACAACGCCGAAGGTGTTTTGGGTTTGAGAGAAAGATGATTTTCAGCTTTGTTCATGGATTAGCGCTTATGGTTGTGCGAAAGGCACAACGGTAAGTGAAACAGAATTTGCCTGGCGGCGACAGCGCGGTGGTCCCACCTGACCCCATGCCGAACTCAGAAGTGAAACGCCGTAGCGCCGATGGTAGTGTGGGGTCTCCCCATGCGAGAGTAGGGAACTGCCAGGCATCAAATTACGCGAAGGCCCTGCACGAAAGTGCAGGGCTTTTTGCTGTGTGTCGTCCGGGAAACGGGCCGTGGTAAGGGTGACAGGGACAGATGGTGACACGCTGCCGGGTTATACCGTACCGTGACCGGAAACTGTCTGCCATAACCGTTACATCAGCTACGGCTGAGCCCGCGAAGGCTGAATGTGTACAGAGCAGCCTGCTATAACGTTTCTTCAATTTCAGCTTCCGGTGATCCAGACAATGCAGGCTGACGCTATGTCTTATAGCCCCACAGCCTCAACAGCAGCACACAGCCCACTTAACTACGTAAGTACGTTCCATGAACATCCATACCATTACCGTTAATTCGTAAACCTCAAGTGGCCCCTGAGTATTTTCCGGCCAACATCACAAAATACATTTATACAATTAATTAACACTTTATTTACTCTTGTCTGCGGCGCAATCTGTTGGTTTGCATTTATCAGGCCTGTTCGGGCCAGAAGACTGGAGAAAAGAACAATGACAGAAGCAAGCGCCGTCGACAAAACAAGCCTGACGGACAGTGATACCCGCAAGCGAGTATGGGCGATTGTTGGGGCATCTTCAGGAAACCTGGTAGAGTGGTTCGACTTTTACGTGTATTCGTTTTGCTCGCTCTACTTTGCGCATATCTTCTTCCCGTCAGGAAATCCGACTACCCAGCTTTTGCAGACAGCCGGTATCTTTGCTGCTGGTTTTCTGATGCGTCCCATTGGTGGGTGGTTGTTCGGCTATATTGCCGACAAACACGGCCGCAAAAATTCCATGCTGATCTCTGTATGCATGATGTGCTTTGGATCGCTGGTCATTGCCTGCCTGCCTGGCTATGCGGTTATCGGCACGTGGGCTCCGGCGTTGCTGCTTATGGCACGGCTCTTTCAGGGGTTATCGGTCGGAGGAGAATATGGCACCAGTGCGACGTATATGAGTGAAGTTGCTGTGGAGGGGAGAAAGGGGTTTTATGCTTCTTTCCAGTACGTCACGCTTATTGGCGGGCAGCTCATGGCTTTGCTGGTTGTCGTGGTATTGCAGCAAATCCTGACCAATGAGGAATTACGTGCCTGGGGCTGGCGCATTCCTTTTGCACTGGGTGCGGTGCTGGCCGTTGTTGCGTTATGGCTGCGCCGTTCGTTGAATGAAACATCGGATAAAAGCACGCGTGCACTCAAAGAGGCAGGTTCACTGCGGGGTCTGTGGCGTAATCGTCGCGCTTTTGTCATGGTGCTGGGTTTTACTGCCGGTGGCTCGCTGAGCTTTTACACCTTCACGACTTACATGCAAAAGTATCTGGTCAATACCGCAGGGATGACAGCTAACACCGCCAGCATGATAATGACCGGTGCACTCTTTATTTATATGATAGTGCAACCTTTCTTTGGAGCGCTGTCGGATAAAATTGGACGCCGTAATTCTATGCTGTGTTTTGGCTCGCTGGCTACCATTTGCACCGTACCCATTCTGACTGCGTTACAGACGGTAAATTCGCCGTGGGCGGCGTTTGGTCTGGTTATGCTGGCGTTGCTGATTGTTAGTTTCTACACCTCTATTAGCGGCATCCTGAAAGCCGAAATGTTCCCGGCTCAGGTGCGGGCGTTGGGTGTTGGGCTGTCTTATGCGGTTGCGAATGCACTTTTTGGCGGCTCAGCGGAGTATGTTGCTCTGTCGCTTAAATCTCTCGGCTCAGAAACCACCTTCTTCTGGTATGTTTCTGTGATGGGGGCTATTTCATTTCTGGTCTCGCTGATGCTGCACCGCAAAGGCAAAGGAATGAAACTTTAATGGTCGGCTAACTGCCAGATAGCGTAGCCGGTGCTGGCACCGGCTACATCCCAGGCAAAATCTTTCCAACTCCAACCCGTCCCGGCAGGGCGACTATCCCAAAGCTCCTTGCCTGCGCCAAGACTAACCGAAAATAACAGACCAAATCCGGCACTGCGATCGCGACTCCAGCCCTGCTGGCGCTGGCCGTATTCATTTCCGGCTGCAGAGAGAAAGGCTGAGGCGATAAAGTGCTGCGCTTTGTCCTGCCCGCTCCAGTTATCCTGCGCCAGGTGCATTGAGCTGCAGCCACTCAGTATCAGGGGGGAGAGCAAAATAAGAACGCGCATACCGGTCTCCATAAAATAAATGGCCCCGCGGGGCCATTTTATCAATCACAGAATACGGCTAATCAACCGGTCTATACGGATACGCCGCAATCGACGAATCAGCTTACGTACTTTCACCGGATAGTCGGCAATACTTTGCAGATCGCGATAGTGCTGGACAACCGTTGTGTGGGTACGAATGCGTGCCAACTCTTCTTCACGTTGGGCCGTGAGTTGATGCTGCGGGTCGTGAATAAGGATGGCATTTTCAAGATCAAGACGCCAGGCACGTGGGTTAAGATTGTTGCCTGTCAGCAGCATCCACTCATCGTCTACCCACATCCCTTTAAGATGATAGCTATTATCGTCATCCTTCCACAATCGCACGGTAAGTTGACCGCTGTTAATGTAGTACTGCAGACGGCTCAGGAAACGACGTAGATTGATTTCATAAAGGTAAGGTAGTGCGCCGATGATTTTGAACGGCTGGTCTTCTGGAATGTAGAAGTCATTAGCCGTTTTATCACCGACAATAATTTCCACCTTTTTACCTTCGCGCAGCAGACCAATAATGTTGCGAACCAGCACTGCGGGAAGGTTGAAATAAGGTGTGCAAATGGTGAGTTTGTGCTCGGTACAGGGCATCAGGTGGTAAATCGCTTTATTCAGCGCGCTGCCTTTACCAAGACCGACCAGGGGTGTAACGGCGAGGGTGTCATTATCCGCGTCGCCCTCAAAGCGATATCCGGCATCGCGCAGCGTCTGGCGATATAAGCGAATTTCGTTTTTGATTTCCTGGCTTTTCGGACGCTCTTCATTATTCAGCAGGTTCACTGCCCGTCCGTGAGCGAGATAGCTCTGAACCCAGTTGAACATGATGTCAGACATGCGCGCATTGCGAATCAGGTGATAGCGGTCATAGCGATATTTATCGTGCTGATGCAGATACACATCGTTGAGGCTGGCGCCGCTGTAGAGCACGCTGTCGTCAATGATGAACCCTTTGTAATGCAGAACCCCCAGCGCTTCGCGGGTGTTAACCGGTACGCCGTAAACCGGGATAGTGACATCCGGATTTTCCTGCGCCATGCGGCAATACCAGTCAGCGTTGGTGTCAGAAGCGGCGGCGCCAATGCGTCCACGTTGGGCGCGATGCCAGTCTACCAGTATGCTGACATCCAGTTCGGGGCGCTGTCGTTTAGCGGCGTAAAGTGCGCTCAGGATCCCCTGGCCGCCATCATCCTGCTCAAGATAGAGCGCGACAATACAGATACGCTGGGTCGCCTCAGCGATTTTCTTAAGTAGCGCTTGCCGAAAATCGGCGGGAGCAAGAAAGAATTCTACATCATCAACTGACTGAGAAAGTTTCGGTAGCTGGGCAAGGTGTTGTTGATGCTTATTACGCTTAAATTTTGACAACATCACAGTGCTTATCTTCTCTATTCATTAGATGGCCTTCTGTTCCATGACAACGACAGAAGCTGACAATAATACCATTACTGCCAGGCAATGTCGGTAACATTTCCAGTAACTTACACAGAAGGGCTTTCCTGCGCCAGTTCTAGCGTCAGGCTGACTATCCCATCTTCAAGCTCAATATCGACGTTGAAGCCCAGTTTTCTCGCCAGTGCGATCATTCCCTGATTGTGTGGCATGGTAATACCATTAAGCCGCTGCAATCCATGCTGGCGGGTGTAGGCAATGAGTTTTTCCATTAACTGGCGTCCCAGCCCTAACCCTTTCAGATCGGAGCGTACCAGCACGGCAAACTCGGCATCAATATTATCCGGATCGGAAATTGCGCGCGTTACACCGATAATTTCATCGTCGCCGTCTTCGCGACGGACCGCGACAAACGCCATTTCCCGATCGTAGTCGATCTGCGTCATATTCGCTAAGTCATCATGGGTAAATTCGTTGATCTCACTGAAATAGCGATAGTAAAGATCTTCTTTTGTCACCCGGCCAATAAAGCGCTGTAGCTGGGGTTCATCCTCAGGGAGAATCGGGCGGAACAGACAGCGCTCACCGTTTTTCATCAGCACCTGTTCTTCAAGGTGTTGTGGATAAGGGCGAATGGCAAGCCGGTTTTCGCTATTACCTGCGAAATCTTCAAGCTCCAGCGTCACATCAAGTAGGGTGAACTCGTTGCCGGAGGCCAGCAGCGGGTGGATATCGAGCCGTTTTATCTGTGGGCAATCCACCACCAGATTGGATACCTGCACCAGCAGTTGGCTCAGCCCGGCGATATCCAGCGAGCGCAGCGCGCTGCGCCCTCGAATTTTGTGTTGCTTGATGGCCTGAATCACCAGATAGCGAGCCAGGTTCATGTTGAGTGGCGGCAGGGCAACGGCCGCCTGTTCGTCTGCGCGCCATGCGACCCCACCTTCGCCAAGCATAATCAGTGGCCCAAACACCGGGTCGTGTTCCACAACTATCCGTAGCTCCTGTGCTCCTGCCCGGTTAGCCATGCCCTGTACTAACAATCCGTGAATGCGTGCCTGAGGCCAGGTAAGTTTGACGCGATCGAGCATGGCGTTTGCCGCCTGTTGCACTTCTTCTGCCGTACGCAGATAAAGCATAACGCCCTGGACTTCTGATTTGTGGGGGATATCTGGCGAGCGTAGCTTCAATGCGACTGGGTAGCCAATCTGCTCAGCGATATGCACGGCCTCAGCGCTGTCCCCTGCAATCCAGGTCGGCAGCGTCATCAAACCATACGCCTGCAAAATAGGCTGCACTTCGTGAGTATCGAGCGTCGTGGGTCCATTTTGCAGCGCTTGCTGGATGAGACGGTGTGCCTGTTGGGCATTCGCGGCAAGGTGAAGGGGGAGCGTTGGTGTTTCGCGCAGTTGCTTCTGGTTACGGTGATATTCCACCATGTGCATGAACGCCGTTACGGTGCCTTCCGGTGTACGGTAGGTCGGAATACCGGCTTCGCTGAATAACCTACGGGCTTCCTGGGAAGAGTGTTCGCCGCACCAGTTGGTCAGTAGCGTGACGTATTTACCCCGTGGGTGGCGTTTTACTAACTCAATAATTTGTCGGGCACATTCACTGCCGGGTGCTGATGCACTGGGCGCATGGACGAGCATGATGGCATCCTGTTGTGCGGAATCGAGCAGGATTTCCAGCGCCTGAAGATAGTGCTCTGTTGTTGCATCGTCGCGCAAATCAAGTGGGTTTGCCGCTTCGACACTGTGAGAGAGTTTTGCTTTAAGTTTATCCAGCGTGTCGTCATCAAGTTGCGCCAGTTTGCCGTTTCTGAGTTCCAGCTCATCAAGTGCCAGTGCCGCCGGCGCTGCGCCGTTGCTGATAATGGTCAACCGTTCGCCACGCAGCGGGCGCATATGGCTCAGGGTTTCTACGGCAGAAAAAAGCTCGTGGGTATCCTGCACACGCAGCAGCCCGGCACGCTGGATGGCGGCATCCCAGGCCGCATCAAGGCCGGGGCGCGTTTTCAACAACGTCTGTGCGCGGGCGCTACGCCCGCTTTTGATCACCAGAATCGGTTTATTACGTGATGCACTGCGTGCCGCGGAGACGAAACGACGTGCGTCGCTCAGTTGTTCAAGGTACAGCAGAATAGCACTGGTTTTGCTGTCTCTGGCGAGGAAATCCAGCAGCTCGTCAACATCAACGTCCTGGCTGTCGCCAAGTGCGATAAACCATGAAAAGCCCACCTGGCGCTGCTGTGCCCAGTCGAGAATGGTATTTGAGACAGCAGCGGACTGAGAAATGAAGGCGAGGCGGCCTTTTTGAATCGGTACCGGCGAGAAGCTGGCGTTCAGCCCCTGCCAGGGGCCCAGCAAGCCAAGGCTGTTTGGGCCGAGGATGCGAATCTGCCAGCGTGCGGCGCACGCCATGAGCGTATCGCGCTGCTCCGGCGGAGAAGAAAGGATAATGCAGGCCTTACAGCCTTTTTGCCCAAGCGCTTCAAGGAGTTCAGGATTGCGGTGGGCGTTAGTGCAAAGTATCGCGAGGTCAGGAGCAAACGGTAGCGCATCAACACTCGGCCAGGCCAGGACGCCACATACGGCTTTATAGGCAGGTGTTACGGGCATCACCGGGCCGGAAAAACCGCCGGCCAGCAGATTGCGCATCATTAAATAGCCCGCCCGGCTGGTCTTTATCGACGCTCCCAGCACGGCGATAGACTTCGGGCGCAGCAAGGCTTCTAACCCGCGTTGGCTCATGACGCTCTCCTTCAGGACGTTTGTTTCCTGATTTTAAACGCTTTCTACTGCTTCTGCTGTGATGTTGCACTGATGATGAGGTTTTCCTGCCAGGTAGCGCTCGCGAAAGAGCGTGAAGTGAGCGTTAAGCCCTTGTGCCGCAACGTCATCACCGGCAAGGCCCAGTAGCGCGGTGGCGACTTCAGCGGTGCAGTATTGATCGCTTGCATGGGCTTCGCGCAGGCGGTAGGCCGACAGGTGCTCAAGGCTCACAGAAATCACCGGGAAGCGGTCCAGCCACGGGCTTTTGCGAAACATTTTGCGCGCTTCAGACCAGGTGCCGTCGAGCATAATAAACAGCGGTGGCTTACCGTTGCTATCCGGCTCGCTGACAACACAACGTTCAGCTGAGGCATAAGACGCCGGGAACACCACCAGCGGCTGATACACCTCGCTTCCCAGCAGGGAGAGCAGTTCTGCTGGCGCCTCAGTGCGTGACCAGCCAAAGGCCAGCGTGTCAGGCAGGATATCCGCAATCAACCGACCGGTGTTGCTGGGCTTCATCGGCTCAGTGTCGTACATCATCAGACAAAAGCGGCTGTGTGCCGGTTGCGGCTGAAGCGTTGCGCACAGGCACAGCTTGAGTGGCAGCAGACAACGCTGGCAGCGGCGAATGCGGTTGCCTCGGGCAATAAAAGGGCGAGTGGAGCGTGCCAGGCGCTCGGCGCGCAGGCGAAGAACAGCGTTGTCAGTCATTACAGCATCTGTGTAAAAACCGCCATTTTCGCAGAGGGGAAGAAGGGGCACAAGGCCCCTTGAACATCACAGATTTTCGTTAAGCCAGCCGTCAAACGGAGCCTTGGGCATCGCGCCATTGAGCATATCCACCATCTGACCGTTCTTAAAAATCATTATGGTCGGAATACTGCGTATGCGAAAACGGGCACTCAGTTCAGGCTCAGCTTCGGTGTTAACCTTCACAAAGCGAATTTTGCCGCTGCGCTCGTCTGCAACATCTTCAAAAATGGGTGCGAAATTCACACATGGTCCGCACCACGGCGCCCAGAAGTCAACCACGACAGGCAGGTCGTCCTTTAATAGCGAATCCAGCGTTTCGCTGGTGGCGTTAATCACTTCACCATCAAAAAGTTCATGGCCGCAACGCCCGCATTTAGCAGCGTCATTGATGCGATCGTCAGGAATGCGGTTAATTGCCTGGCAGGCCGCGCAGACTGTATTCATAGAAAAACCTCAGGGAATACGTGATGTTGGCTTTGTAGGGATATTGTTTAAATAATGTTACTTATTATTGGTCGGCCTGACGTATTCGGCAATCTGGTTTATTCAATGAGTGCAATAGTTTTGTCCTAAATTATTCCAGGGGTCGGGTAACCGTGAAAGTTAATGGATAAGCGTACTAACATCGGGTAATCTGCGCGCTTCGCGCAGAGCAGGTGGAGACAAAAGATGAGCGACGAATTCAAGGGTAAAAGCGGCAAAGTCAAAGTGATGTATGTCCGCGGTGGTGACGACGATGAACAGCGTTCCCGCAACCCGCGCACCGGTAAAGGCGGTGGTAAGCCGAAGGCTGGTGGTGACAAGCGCCGCGCCCCGCGCGAAGACAAACATGCAGACCGTGGGCCACGCCGCGACGCCTCTCCCTGGCGCACGGTATCACGCGCGCCGGGCAACGAGCCCGACAGCGCGCCCGACCACGGTGGCATTAGCGGCAAAAGTTTTATTGACCCGGAAGTGCTGCGTCGCCAGCGTGCGGAAGAGACGCGCGTTTATGGTGAAAATGCCTGCCAGGCGTTGTTTGAACATCGTCCAGACTCTATTGTTCGCGCCTGGTTTATCCAGAGCGTAACGCCGCGCTTTAAAGAAGCATTACGCTGGATGGCAGCAAACCGCAAGGCTTATCACGTGGTGGATGACGCGGAGCTGACTAAGGCTTCCGGCACGGAACACCACGGCGGCGTTTGCTTCCTGATTAAAAAACGTAACGGCACAACCGTTACCCAGTGGATTGAAAAAGGTCTGGAGCAAGACTGCGTGCTGGCGCTGGAAGATATCGGCAACCCGCACAATCTGGGCGGTATTATGCGCAGCTGCGCGCACTTTGGTGTGAAAGGTCTGCTGGTGCAGGATGCTGGTCTGCTGGAGTCAGGGGCTGCGGTGCGTACAGCGGCCGGTGGTGCCGAACATGTGCAGGCCGTCACCGGTGAGAGTTTTGGTGAGGCGCTTAAGCAGTTCCGTGATGCGGGCTACAGCATTGTGACCACCTCCAGCCACCGTGGAACGCCGTTGTTTCAGGCCGAGCTTCCGGCCAAAATGGTGTTGGTTCTGGGTCAGGAGCAGGACGGCATCAGCGATGCGACCTTTGCCGATGCGGATCTGCGGATCTCCATTGATGGTACTGGCAATGTTGAGAGCCTCAACGTCTCCGTGGCAACCGGCGTGCTGCTGGGCGAATGGTGGCGACAGAACGCCGTGAAGTCGTAAAGACAGAAACGAAAAAGCCGCCTTCAGGGCGGCTTTTTTTACGCCATTTCTTCAGGCAGTTTTGGCTGCCAGTCTATGGGCGCTTCACTACGTGTAAGCAGATATTCATTGGTTTTCACAAAATGGCCGCAGCCAAAGAAACCGCGATGCGCCGAAAGCGGAGAGGGATGCGGTGCCTGCAATACACAGTGTCGCTGGCGGTCAATAATACGGCCTTTTTTCTGGGCATGTGCGCCCCACAGCAGGAACACTACGCCTTCACGGTGCTGATTGATAATCTCAATCACTTTATCGGTAAACGTTTCCCAACCCAGGCTTGCGTGGGAATGTGCTCGTCCGGCTTCCACCGTCAGCACAGTATTAAGCAGCATCACGCCCTGGCGCGCCCAGCTTTCGAGATAGCCGTGGTTTGGGCGAGTAAAGCCCGCGACGCTGCCTTCCAACTCTTTATACATATTCAGCAGGGACGGCGGTGGCGCAATCCCCGGTAACACGGAAAAAGAAAGACCGTGCGCCTGACCAGGGCCGTGATAAGGATCCTGGCCCAGGATAACCACTTTCACATCACCAAGCTCGGTGTAGCGAAACGCGTTAAAAACATCTTTTTGTGGTGGATAGACCGTTACGCCTTGCGCACGTCGTGCTGCGACTGCCTGCAGTGTTTCAATAAAGTAGGGCTGATTTTTTTCTTCGGCCAGCACGTCGTGCCAGGTGAGTTTCGTGGTCATCTCGCTCTCCTGCGATAAGTGTCGGCATAGCTTAACCGCTTCTTTACGCAGGACAAAATTTCCTGTCGTTGCCGATGGCCTTTATCAAAAAAAGTTGAAAATTTACAAATATGGCGCATGCTGCCTTCCTGGGTAAGTTGATGTAAAACAAATAAATGCCGTCATGCCCACATATGCTGAATGGTTTTTATTGATTTTAATCAATGAATGACCCTGGTTGCGCTGGTATACAGAACATCAGGACAACAAAGGTTTTACCAATTAGCCAGATACTGGCTAAAAAAATGAATAACGAAGCCCATAGGGAGGCACAAATGATTACTGGTATCCAAATTACTAAAGCCGCCAATGACGACCTGCTGAACTCTTTCTGGCTGCTTGATAGCGAAACCGGCGAAGCGCGCTGCGTATGTGCTAAAGCAGGTTATGCTGAGGACGACGTTGTTGCCGTCAGCAAGCTGGGTCAGATTGAATATCGTGAAGTTCCGATGGAAGTAAAACCGGAAGTACGCGTGGAAGGCGGTCAGCACCTGAACGTTAACGTTCTGCGTCGTGAAACGCTGGAAGACGCGGTTAAGCATCCGGAAAAATATCCGCAGCTGACCATCCGCGTATCCGGTTATGCTGTTCGCTTCAATTCACTAACGCCGGAACAGCAGCGCGACGTTATCGCTCGTACCTTTACCGAAAGCCTGTAATCCCAGGCGCGTTTTCAAAGCCGTCGGCATAGTCCGGCGGCTTTTTTTTATGGCCGAATAAGGCAAAAAAAACCGCCGAATCATCGGCGGTGGTGTTTACTCTTCGTTGTTTTGCGTTTCATTGCTACTGTTGGGTTTACGGCGCTTACCAATATTTTTCTTATCGCGATGGCGCTGTTTAACGCGCGGCTTTTCAGCCTCTTTCTCTTTTTTCTTCTCTTCGCGCTTCGCCTTCACTTTTTTGGATGGCTTACCCTTAAGCTTCTCGCTTGGCGCTCGGGTGGTAGGGCGCAATTCATCGATAACGCGAGCCTTCAGTGGTTCCTGAATGTAACGCTCGATTTTGCCAAGCAGCAGATTATCGTGAGCTTCAACGAGCGAGATGGCGGTGCCTTTGCGCCCTGCGCGCGCGGTACGGCCAATGCGATGCAGATAAACATCAGCGGTGCGAGGCAGATCAAAGTTAAACACATGGGTCACGTCGGGAATATCAATGCCGCGAGCTGCGACGTCGGTTGCAACCAGCACGCTGACGCGTCCGTCGGTAATGCGTTTAATTGCCTCATTACGTTTGGCCTGCACCATTTCGCCTTCCAGCCAGCAGGTATGAATGCCTGCGGCCTGTAGCCATTCCACCAACTCATGTACGCGCTCACGCTTGCGTACAAAAACGATGGCGCGACGCGTATCTTCCTGCTTAAGCAGGTGCGCCAGCAGTGCGGTTTTGTGCTCGGTATTATCAGCGCGATAGTACCACTGATTAATTTTTTTACGCTCGCGCACCGACGGTGTTGCAGAGACTTCAACAGGGTCTTCCAGCAGTCGACGCGAAAAATCGGTGATGGCTTCGCCTTCAAGCGTGGCCGAAAACAGCATGGTTTGTTTGCGCCAGCGGGTTTCACCGGAGATGTGCTCGATATCCTGGGCAAAGCCCATATCCAGCATGCGGTCGGCTTCATCAAGGATCAGCAGTTCCACGGCGCGGCAGTCGAAGTTTTCTTCTTTAATGTACTGCAACAGGCGACCGGTGGTGGCAACCACAATGTCCTGGTTTTCGCTGAATACTTCTGCGTGGTTCATATACGCCACGCCCCCGGTGATAGTCGCGATATCCAGGTGGGTGTTTGCCGCAAGTTCACGGGCGTGATCGGCCACCTGCATCGCCAGCTCGCGAGTGGGCGTCAGAATCAGTACGCGCGGCGGCCCGGATTTTTTGCGCGGGAAATCGAGCAGGTGCTGAATGGCCGGCAGCAGGTACGCTGCGGTTTTACCGGTACCCGTGGGCGCTGAGCCGAGAACGTCGCGTCCGTCCAGCGCGGGCGGTATGGCTGCCGCCTGAATCGCGGTGGGGCGTGTGAAACCTTTGGTTTCCAGCGCGTCCAGCAGGCTTTCGTCTAATTCGAGTTCGGAAAAAGTGGTTACGGTCATGGTCTACCTCTGTGTGGGGCGCCGATTATAGACGTTATGCCAGTGATGTTCATCTGTTTCCGACGTCCGGGGCTTTTCGATGGCGTTGTCTTCCCCTATGCTACTGCGGTCTTTTCACCAGGTGTGAGTTATGTCAGAACAAAAAGCGGTTCTTCCCCGCAATGGATTCACTTTCAAACAATTTTTTGTGGCGCACGACCGGTGTGCGATGAAAGTAGGTACTGACGGGATTTTGCTTGGCGCATGGGCGCCGGTAGCGAACGTGCAGCGGGTGCTTGATATTGGTACCGGCAGCGGGCTGGTGGCACTGATGCTGGCGCAGCGCACCGCCGGACAGGCGCAGATTGATGCGGTGGAGCTCGACGCACAGGCGGCAGAACAGGCGCAGGAGAATGCGCGCACTTCCCCCTGGGCGCACTGCATGAATGTCCACCAGGCGGATATTCGCGACTGGGCAGCGGCGCAGACTATGCGTTATCAGCTTATCGTCAGCAATCCACCGTATTTTCAGCCGGGCGTTGCCTGCGGGAATGAGCAGCGTGAGCAGGCGCGCTATACCTCGTCACTGGAACACTCGGAGCTGCTGGCTTGCGCGGCGCAGCTAATCACCGAAGAAGGTTTCTTTTGCGTGGTATTGCCGGAGCAAATCGGCCAACAATTTATCGCTAAGGCAACGGAGCAGGGCTGGCACTGCCGTTTTCGCACCGATGTGGCGGACAATGAAATGCGCCCGCCACATCGCGTATTGCTGGGTTTCTCACCCAAGCCCGGTGAGTGCTTTACCGAGCGGCTGGTGATACGCAGTGGCGATCGTGAGTACTCACCGGCCTGGTGCAGTCTTACTCAGGATTTCTATTTATTTATGTAGTGTTGCGGGGTCAGAATGGTTGGCTCCGCGTTGTCATTTTGCTGCGGGTAATCAAGGGTGAAATGCAGCCCTCTGCTCTCTTTACGCTGCAGGGCGCAACCGACAATTAGCTCTGCCACTTGGGTAAGATTGCGCAGTTCCAGTAAATCACCGGATACACGAAAGTTGGCGTAGTACTCGTCAATTTCCTGCTGCAGAAGCGCGATGCGACGCTGCGCGCGCTCCAGCCTTTTAGTGGTGCGCACAATGCCGACGTAATCCCACATAGACAGCCGTAGCTCACGCCAGTTATGGTTGAGTACCACGCGCTCATCAGCGTCATCAACCCGGCTTTCATCCCAGTCTGGCAGCACCTGTAGTGTCGGGAATTCCGGGAGCCTGTGCAGAATATCTTCCGCTGCCGACCAGCCGTATACCAGACATTCCAGCAGGGAGTTTGACGCCATACGGTTGGCGCCATGCAGGCCGGTGCAGGTGACTTCACCAATTGCCCACAGCCCGGTCACATCGGTACGCCCCTGAGAATCGACCAGCACGCCGCCGCAGGTATAGTGCGCGGCGGGTACCACCGGAATTCTGTCGCGCGTCAAATCAAGCCCCAGCCCGGCCAGCTTCTGGCAAATCATGGGGAAATGCTGGCGAATAAACGCTTCTGATTTATGGCTGATATCCAGGTACATGCACTCAACGCCCAGGCGTTTCATTTCACCGTCAATTGCGCGTGCAACGATGTCGCGGGGCGCAAGCTCGGCGCGTGGGTCAATTTCTGGCATGAATCGGCTGCCGTCCGGTCGCACCAGCCAGGCACCTTCACCACGCAGGGCTTCAGTGAGCAGAAAATTGCGTGCCTGAGGGTGGTAAAGCGCAGTGGGATGAAACTGGTTAAATTCAAGGTTGGCAACGCGACAGCCCGCACGCCATGCCATAGCGATGCCGTCGCCGGAAGCCACGTCTGGGTTGGTGGTGTACTGATAGACTTTCGCCGCACCACCGGTTGCCAGCACCACGCTGCGCGCACGGCAGGTGACGACGCGCTCGCGCTCGCTGTCCCAGACCCAAGCGCCCATCGCCCGGCGTGGGCCGGGCAGGGCGCATTTGTCAGAAAGGATAAGGTCAACGGCGTGCTGGCGCTCAAGAATCCGGATATTCGGATGATGTAAGGCTTTACCGACAAGCGTGGTTTCTACTGCCCTTCCAGTGGCATCAGCAGCATGGAGAATGCGGCGATGGCTATGGCCGCCTTCACGCGTGAGATGATAGCCCCCGGCGCCTGGCGCGCTGCTGTCCTTGTCAAACGCAACACCCTGATCGATGAGCCATTGCACACACTGGCGAGCGTTACTTGCCACAAACCTCACTGCCTGTGGGTCGCACAGTCCGGCTCCTGCGATAAGTGTATCTTCAACGTGTGCATCAATGCTGTCCGTTTCATCAAACACGGCAGCAATGCCGCCCTGTGCGTAAAACGTTGAACCTTCGTTAACCGGTCCCTTGCTGAGCACCATAACCTGGCAGTGTTCCGCCAGGCGCAGCGCAAGCGACAGGCCCGCAGCGCCGCTGCCAATAATCAGTACATCACAACAAAGGGTATTATCAGAATTCATGGCTTTTGTTTAATTTACTAAACACGTTGCCTGAGCATAGCATTCTGGCTGCGTTGGAAAACCATTTTTTTCACGTTTAGGTTATAAAAACTAAACACATATCCGTAAAAGTTGGTTTTCAAAAGGTTTATCCATAAGAGGGCAAAGATTTAAGGGTGAAAAAAGCCCCTGCATGCGATACTCTGCTGAGGGTTTGTTTGATGCCTTTTAACTCAGGCGCAGTGAAAACTGAGGGGCGCGGAAATTTAGAATGAAACATAACCAGATTCCGCGAAATGTAGCACAAGAACAATGGCCGTAATGGAACTTTTCGGAAAGCCGATGCTCTGAGCGTTTGCTTGCTCAATGTGCAGAGTTCGGAATGGTCTTTCTATTACGCGAGGATAAGAGTTTGAGGAGACATTACCTCGGATGAGCGAGCAGTTAACGGATCAGGTCCTGGTCGAACGGGCTCAAAGTGGCGATCAACGGTCATTTAGTCTTCTGGTAGTTCGCTATCAGCATAAAGTGGCTAATCTGGTCTCCCGCTATGTGCCGTCAGGTGACGTACCGGACGTGGTGCAAGAATCCTTCGTCAAAGCCTGGCGCGCCCTTGATTCCTTCCGGGGTGATAGCGCGTTTTACACCTGGCTTTACCGCATTGCGGTGAATACGGCGAAAAATTATCTGGTGGCTCAGGGGCGACGCCCACCTTCCAGCGACGTTGACGCAATCGACGCGGAAAACTACGAAAGTGGTGGTGCGCTCAAAGAAATTTCGAACCCTGAGAACTTAATGTTGTCTGAGGAACTGAGACAGATAGTTTTCCGTACCATCGAGTCACTCCCTGAAGATTTACGCATGGCAATTACACTAAGGGAGCTTGATGGCCTAAGCTATGAAGAGATAGCAGGAATTATGGACTGCCCGGTAGGAACCGTGCGTTCACGTATATTCCGGGCAAGGGAAGCTATCGATAACAAGGTCCAACCGCTTATTCGCCGTTGACGATAGCGGGATACTGAAAAAGGTATTTAGGCATGCAGAAAGAAAAACTTTCCGCTCTGATGGATGGGGAAACGCTGGACAGTGAACTGATGAATATGCTGTCTGGTGATAAAGCATTACAGCAAACTTGGGCCAGCTACCATCTCATCCGCGATACGATGCGCGGCGAGGTGAGTGAACAGGCGCTTAACATTGATATTTCCGCAGGCGTGATGGCCGCGATTGCCGCTGAACCGGTGCGCCGCAACGTTACGCCACTGCAGGAATCTCAGCCTGCCCCAAGCCAGTGGCAGCAAATGCCGTTCTGGAAAAAGATGCGCCCGTGGGCAAGTCAGATTACCCAGATTGGTATGGCAGCGTGTGTATCACTGGCGGTGATTGTGGGCGTGCAGCAGTACAACGGCCGTTCTGCCGATGGCAGTAGCCAGCCAGAAACGCCGGTCTTCAATACGCTGCCAATGATGGGTAAAGCAAGCCCGGTTAGTCTGGGTGTTCCGGCTGACAGCACTGCCAGCAACCAGGGGCAGCAACAGATTCAGGAGCAGCGCCGGCGTATCAACGCCATGCTTCAGGACTATGAGCTTCAGCGTCGCCTGCATGCCGAGCAGCTACAGTTTGAACGTTCTCAAACGCAGCAGGCTGCTTTACAGGTGCCTGGAAACCAAACTTTAGGAACCCAGTCGCAGTAATGAAGCAGCTTTGGTGTGCCATCTCTTTTGTCGCTGGCAGCCTGTTCTTCTCCTCTCACGCCTCGGCGGATGTTTCGTCCGGGGCGTTGTTGCAGCAGATGAACGCGGCCAGTCAGTCTCTCAATTACGAACTGGCTTTTATCAGCATTAATAAACTGGGCGTGGAGTCACTGCGTTATCGCCATGCCAGAGTGGATAATAAGCCTCTCGCACAGCTTTTGCAGCTTGATGGCCCGCGCCGTGAAGTCGTGCAACGCGGCAGTGAAATCAGCTACTTTGAGCCTGGGCTTGAGCCCTTTACGCTCAACGGCGACTATATTGTCGATTCGCTTCCCTCCATCGTTTATTCCGATTTCAAAAAGCTTTCGCCTTACTACGATTTCATTTCCGTAGGTAAAACGCGCATTGCCGACAGGATGTGCGAAGTGATTCGTGTGGTTGCTCGTGATGGCACGCGTTATGGCTATATTGTGTGGATGGATGCACAAACAAAATTGCCGATGCGAGTGGACCTGCTTGACCGCGATGGCGAAACGCTTGAGCAATTTCGAGTTATTAACGTTGTGCTCGATGACAGTATCGGTAACTCAATGAATGGCCTGGCCAAAGCCAGCCTGCCACCGCTTTTGTCCGTGCCGGATGGCGATAAAGCAGACTTTAACTGGTCAGTAAGCTGGTTGCCTCAGGGTTTTAAAGAGGTTTCCCGTAGCCGTCGTCCGCTGGCCGCCATTGGCGCACCGATGGAGTCACGCCTTTATTCTGATGGGCTGTTCAGTTTTTCAGTTAACGTTAACCGCGCCACTGCGGGTTCGCGTGGCAGCGAGATGCTGCGTACAGGTCGTCGCACTGTCAGCACAGAAGTACGTAATAACGCTGAAATTACCATTGTGGGCGAGCTGCCGCCGCAGACAGCTAAACGCGTGTCAGATAATGTGAAATTCCGGAGCGCGCAATGATCAAAGAATGGGCGACGGTGGTCTCCTGGCAAAACGGCGAAGCGCTGGTCAGCTGTGATGTAAAATCTTCCTGCAACAGCTGCGCCTCACGCGCGGGTTGCGGCTCTCGCGTGCTAAATAAACTTGGCCCACAAACTACCCATACCATCACTGTGCCCAGCACTGAACCGTTGGTGGCCGGGCAGAAAGTGGAGTTAGGCATTGCCGAAAGCAGCCTGTTGAGTTCGGCACTGCTGGTGTATATGTCGCCGCTGGTGGGATTATTTGCCATGGCAGGTCTGTTTCAGGCGCTGTTTGGCGGTGATATAGCTGCTGTTTGCGGCGCACTGCTTGGCGGTGTGGGCGGCTTTCTGCTGGCGCGCGGGTTATCTCCACGTCTGAGCAACCGCGCGCAATGGCAACCGGTTATTCTCAGCGTTGCGCTGACGCCAGATGCCCTGCGGGTCGATACCTCTTCTGTTTCAGAGAGCCGGTGAGCCGGCTCTTTTGCTATCTGACATTTTCCTTGTCCGCGCTGCTGATGAGCAGTTTCCCCGTTTTCTGGTTGTAGTGTAGAATGCAGCGTTTCCGGCGCAGAGAGCCGCAGCCACAATCCCGTCTCAGCACAGCGCGTTGCGCGAGGCCACGAAGGCATTATTAAGGTATAAAAATCTCCTGTATGAAGAACATACGCAACTTTTCGATTATCGCCCACATTGACCACGGTAAGTCGACGCTGTCTGACCGTATCATCCAGATTTGCGGTGGCCTCTCCGATCGCGAAATGGCGGCGCAGGTGCTTGACTCAATGGATCTTGAGCGCGAGCGCGGCATCACCATCAAAGCGCAGAGCGTTACCCTTGATTACAAAGCCTCTGACGGCGAAACCTACCAGCTTAACTTCATCGATACCCCAGGGCACGTTGACTTCTCTTACGAAGTGTCGCGTTCGCTTGCTGCCTGCGAAGGCGCGCTGCTGGTGGTGGATGCGGGTCAGGGGGTAGAGGCCCAGACGCTGGCAAACTGCTACACCGCAATGGAAATGGACCTGGAAGTGGTGCCGGTTCTAAACAAGATTGACCTGCCGGCCGCTGATCCGGAACGTGTGGCAGAAGAGATTGAAGATATTGTCGGTATTGATGCCGCTGATGCCGTGCGCTGTTCGGCCAAAACGGGCGTGGGCGTGCAGGACGTGCTGGAGCGCCTGGTGCGCGACATTCCGCCACCGGAAGGTGACCCGGATGCACCGCTGCAGGCGCTGATCATCGACTCCTGGTTCGATAACTACCTGGGCGTGGTATCGCTGGTGCGTGTGAAGAACGGCACGCTGCGCAAGGGCGAAAAAATCAAGGTGATGAGCACAGGTCAGACATATAACGCTGACCGTCTCGGCATCTTCACGCCTAAGCAGGTTGACCGTACTGAGCTGCACTGCGGCGAGGTAGGCTGGCTGGTTTGCGCTATTAAAGACATCCTTGGCGCCCCAGTGGGCGACACCCTGACCAGCGCACGCGCCCCGGCTGACAAAGCGTTACCGGGCTTTAAAAAAGTAAAACCGCAGGTCTATGCGGGCCTGTTCCCGGTCAGCTCTGATGACTATGAGAGCTTTCGCGACGCGCTGGGCAAACTGAGCCTTAACGACGCTTCCCTGTTCTACGAGCCGGAAAGCTCGACGGCGCTGGGTTTTGGTTTCCGCTGTGGCTTCCTCGGTCTGCTGCACATGGAAATTATCCAGGAGCGCCTGGAGCGTGAGTACGATCTTGACCTCATCACAACGGCACCGACCGTAGTGTATGAAGTGCAGACCACCAGCAAAGAAGTGATTTATGTCGACAGCCCGTCCAAGCTGCCGCCGCTCAATAACATTGATGAGTTGCGTGAACCGATTGCTGAGTGTCACATGCTGCTGCCGCAGGAATATCTGGGTAACGTCATCACCCTGTGTGTTGAGAAGCGCGGCGTGCAGACCAACATGGTGTACCACGGCAACCAGGTGGCGCTGACCTATGAAATTCCAATGGCCGAAGTGGTGCTGGATTTCTTCGACAGGCTGAAGTCAACTTCACGTGGTTATGCGTCGCTTGACTACAACTTTAAGCGTTTCCAGGCATCGAACATGGTGCGCGTGGACGTGCTTATCAACGGCGAACGTGTGGATGCGCTGGCACTCATTACCCATAACGATAATGCGCCGTACCGTGGTCGTGAGTTGGTTGAAAAAATGAAAGAGCTGATTCCTCGCCAGCAGTTTGATATTGCGATTCAGGCGGCCATTGGCAACCACATCATTGCTCGCTCAACGGTTAAACAGCTGCGTAAAAACGTGCTGGCCAAGTGCTACGGCGGTGACGTCAGCCGTAAGAAAAAGCTGTTGCAGAAGCAGAAAGAAGGTAAAAAACGCATGAAGCAGGTCGGCAACGTTGAGCTGCCGCAGGAAGCGTTTCTTGCCATCCTGCACGTGGGCAAAGACGGTAAATAATTTTAAGGAGTTGGCATGGCGAATATGTTTGCCCTGATCCTCGTGATTGCCACGCTGGTGACCGGGCTGCTGTGGTGTCTGGATAAATTTGTATTTGCGCCAAAGCGTCGTGCGGCGCAGGCTAATGCCCAGGCCGCGGTTAATGGCGAGCTGGACAAAGACACGCTAAAAAAAGTGGCGGCAAAACCGGGCTGGCTGGAAACCTGTGCCTCGGTTTTTCCGGTGCTGGCCATTGTGCTGGTGGTGCGCTCATTTATTTATGAGCCCTTCCAGATCCCGTCTGGTTCGATGATGCCTACGCTGCTGATTGGTGATTTCATCATCGTTGAGAAATATGCCTACGGAATTAAAGATCCTATTTTTCAGAAAACGCTAATCGAGACCAGCCATCCGAAACGCGGTGATGTTGTGGTATTTAAGTATCCGCGCAATCCGACCGTTGATTATATTAAACGTGTCGTGGGGCTACCGGGCGATCGCGTGGTTTACGATCCGGTTGCTAAACAAGTGACGGTTGAACCGAACTGCAGTTCTGGTCAGGCCTGCGATAATGCGCTGGCGATTACCTATAGCAACGTTGAGCCAAGTAACTTTGTCGAAACCTTCTCTCAGGGCAGCGGCGAGTCGCGTGGTGGGTTCTGGCAGCTGCCGCTGGACCAGAACAAAGAGGGCGGTGAACGCCTGACGACACGCACAGAAAAACTGGGCGATGTGGCACACAGTATCCTGATGCTGCCGATTGCGCAGGACCAGGTTGGCCTGTATTACCGCCAGCCAGGTGTGCAAACTGCTTCATGGATTGTGCCGCCGGGTCAGTATTTCATGATGGGCGATAACCGTGATAACAGCGAAGACAGCCGTTACTGGGGTTTCGTGCCGGAGCAAAATCTGGTGGGTAAAGCGGTTGCTATCTGGATGAGCTTTGAAAAACAACAGGGCGAATGGCCAACCGGCGTGCGTTTGAGTCGTATTGGCGGTATTCATTAATCGGGGCTAATCAGTTAACGACATCCCCTGTCGTTACGTATAGAATATTTCCCCGTGTTTTTAGTTCGGCTCCCGTAAGGGAGCCGCAGCACACAAAACCGTTCTGGTCTGAAAGTAGCGCGGTTTCGTGTGCTGAATTGTCGACGTATTCATATTACTGGTATCGCATGAATCCCATCGTAATTAACCGGCTCCAGCGTAAACTGGGCTACACTTTCCTGCATCAGGATCTGCTGCAGCAGGCGCTCACGCATCGTAGCGCCAGCAGTAAGCATAACGAGCGGCTGGAGTTTCTTGGTGACTCCATTTTAAGTTTTGTTATCGCCAACGCGCTTTATCACCGTTTTCCGCGCGTGGATGAAGGCGATATGAGCCGCATGCGTGCGACGCTGGTTCGCGGCAATACGCTGGCAGAAATTGCCCGCGAGTTTGAGCTGGGCGAGTGTCTGCGCCTGGGGCCGGGTGAGCTCAAAAGCGGCGGCTTTCGCCGTGAGTCTATCCTTGCCGATACGGTAGAAGCGCTGATTGGCGGGGTGTTCCTCGACAGCGATATTCAGACCGTGGAGCGAATGATCCTGAGCTGGTATCAGACGCGGCTGGATGAGATAAGCCCTGGTGATAAACAAAAGGATCCGAAAACGCGTCTGCAGGAGTTTTTGCAGGGTCGCCATCTGCCGCTGCCGTCTTATCTGGTAGTGCAGGTACGGGGTGAAGCGCACGATCAGGAATTTACTATCCACTGTCAGGTAAGTGGGTTAGGCGAACCGGTTGTTGGCACCGGTTCCAGCCGCCGCAAGGCCGAACAGGCCGCGGCTGAACAAGCCATGAAAAAGCTGGAGCTGGAATGAGCGACGAAAAAACGTACTGCGGATTTATTGCCATCGTGGGTCGCCCCAACGTGGGCAAATCGACGCTGCTGAATAACCTGCTCGGGCAGAAAATTTCTATTACCTCACGCAAGGCGCAGACCACGCGCCACCGTATTGTGGGCATTCATACTGAAGGCGCACATCAGGCCATCTATGTGGATACGCCTGGGTTGCACATGGAAGAGAAGCGCGCCATCAACCGCTTGATGAACCGTGCTGCCAGTAGCTCCATCGGCGATGTTGAGCTGGTTATTTTTGTTGTGGAAGGCACACGCTGGACTGCTGACGACGAAATGGTGCTCAACAAACTGCGCGACGGTAAAGCGCCGGTTATCCTGGCGGTTAACAAAGTCGATAACGTGGTTGATAAAGCTGAGCTGCTGCCTCATCTGCAATTCCTGGCAAGCCAGATGGACTTCCTCGATATCGTGCCTATTTCTGCGGAAACGGGCATGAACGTGGATACGGTCGCCGGTATCGTGCGTAAACATCTCCCTGAAGCTATCCATCATTTCCCGGAAGACTATATTACCGACCGCAGCCAGCGCTTCATGGCCTCTGAAATTATTCGTGAGAAACTGATGCGCTTTTTGGGCGCTGAGTTGCCGTATTCCGTTACCGTAGAAATCGAGCGCTTTATTACCAATGAGCGCGGTGGTTATGACATCAACGGTCTGATTCTCGTTGAGCGTGAGGGGCAGAAAAAGATGGTGATTGGCAACAAAGGGGCCAAAATTAAAACCATCGGTATTGAAGCGCGCCGTGATATGGAAGACATGTTTGAAGCCAAAGTTCACCTTGAACTGTGGGTGAAGGTGAAGTCTGGTTGGGCCGACGACGAGCGCGCGCTGCGTAGCCTCGGCTATATCGACGACATGTAACGGGTAGAGCAATGGAAGGCTGGCAAAGGGCTTTTGTGCTGCACAGTCGCCCCTGGAGCGAGACCAGCCTCCTGCTCGACCTCTTTTCTGAAGAATCCGGGCGTATCCGCCTGATTGCCAAAGGAGCGCGCTCGAAGCGCTCCAGCCTTAAAGGTTCACTGCAACCTTTCACTCCACTGCTGGTGCGCTGGAGCGGGCGTGGCGATGTGAAAACCCTGCGTAGTGCCGAACCCGTCTCTCTGGCGCTACCTCTTACCAGTATCCATCTTTACAGCGGTCTTTACGTTAACGAACTGCTCGCACGCGTGCTGGAGCAGGAGACGCGCTTTTCTGAGCTATTCTTCGAATATCTGCACTGCATTCAGGCGCTGGCGGGCGCTCACGGTTCGCCGGAACCCGCGCTGCGCCGCTTTGAACTGGCGTTACTGAACCATCTGGGATACGGCGTTGATTTCCTGCATTGCGCGGGCAGCGGTGAACCGGTGAGCGACACCATGACTTATCGTTACCGTGAAGAAAAAGGTTTTATCGCGAGTCTCGTGGTGGATAACGCCAGCTTCACCGGGCGCGAGTTGCGTGCGCTGGCCGAGCGCCATTTTCCAGATGCCATCACGTTACGGGCGGCTAAACGCTTCACCCGCATTGCGCTTAAGCCCTACCTCGGCGGCAAACCGCTGAAAAGCCGCGAGCTGTTTCGCCAGTTTGTGCCGAAAAAAACGGCACTTAAATCCCCCGCTGACCCTCAATAACGCAAGGCTGATAGCCACGCTTTCCTGCTGCGGTGTACACTTGCGGTTCTGACTGCAGATTACCGAGGATTGTCATGGCTGAATTACTTTTGGGAGTCAACATTGACCATATTGCCACGTTGCGTAACGCTCGCGGCACCAGCTACCCGGACCCGGTTCAGGCGGCGTTTATCGCCGAGCAGGCTGGTGCTGACGGTATTACGGTCCACCTGCGTGAAGACCGTCGCCATATCACCGATCGCGATGTCCGCATTCTGCGTCAGACGCTACACACCCGCATGAATCTGGAAATGGCGGTTACGGAAGAGATGCTCGCCATTGCCTGTGAAACAAAACCTCATTTTTGCTGCCTGGTGCCTGAAAAGCGCGAGGAAGTGACCACAGAAGGTGGGCTGGATGTTGCCGGCCAGCCGGAAAAAACTGCGCGATGCTTGTTGTCGCCTTGCCGGGGCAGGCATTCTGGTATCGCTGTTTATCGACCCTGATGTTGCGCAGATTGATGCCGCCGTTGCTGTCGGTGCGCCGTATATCGAAATCCATACCGGCGCTTACGCCGATGCCGAAAGCGAAACCGCGCAGCAGGAAGAACTGGCGCGCATAGCTCACGCGGCGACGTATGCTGCAGGCAAAGGGTTGAAAGTGAACGCCGGGCATGGCCTGACCTATCACAATGTTAAGCCTGTTGCAGCGCTACCGGAAATGCATGAGTTGAATATTGGCCATGCCATTATCGGGCGCGCGGTGATGGTGGGGCTGAAAGAGGCGGTGGCCGACATGAAACGTCTGATGCTGGAAGCCCGTGGCTGATGGCAATTCTCGGGCTTGGCACAGATATTGTTGAGATTGCGCGTATTGAGGCGGTCATTGCGCGATCGGGCGATCGCCTGGCGCAGCGCGTACTGTGTGCCAGTGAGTGGGCGCTTTATCAGGCGCATCAGCAGCCGGTTCGTTTTCTGGCCAAGCGTTTTGCAGTTAAAGAAGCGGCAGCAAAAGCGTTTGGTACAGGCATTCGTAACGGTCTGGCGTTCGATCAATTTGAAGTCTTTAACGACGCGCTGGGTAAGCCGCAGGTACGTTTTCATGAGGCTGCAGAGCAACTGGCCCAGCAGATGGGTGTAAAATTCGTGCACGTGACGCTTGCCGACGAGCGGCGTTACGCCTGTGCGACAGTTATTCTCGAATGCTGAACCAGTCTATGTTCCTCGCCGGAGTGCTTTAATCAAGGACGTACACGGCGATTGCCTGGAATGGGGAGAGGTTGCCCGTTTGGGCTGGTTGTCAAAGGCCGCTCGGGCGTACTCAGGTAAGAGGCCGGTCGAGTGTCTAAATCTTGTCGGCGTGATGAAGCAATACAAACTTATCCCACAACTGTTCCTGGCTTTCGTTGTGCGCCGGATCTTTCACAATGGTGTTGGGAATGGGGCACACTTTCTGGCAGGTTGGCGTATCGTAATGGCCAACACACTCGGTGCAGCGATCGCTGTTAATCTGGTAGATGCACTCCCCCATGGAGATGGCTTCGTTCGGGCACTCCGGCTCGCACATATCGCAATTGATGCATTTTTTGGTGATAGCTAATGCCACGGGGGTCTTCTCAACAACACAAACAGGGCGGGCATTATACGCCTCCTGAAGCCAGAAGGCAGCTGATTATTCATCTCTGATTAATGCGTAATTGCATTGATTCTTCTCTTTTACGCATTATCACGGTACCCAGAGTGTGGACTTGGCAATACCTGCTACGTACTGAATCTTAGCGACATCGTTTTTCGCAATACGAATAGGCGCATGATCTTCATTGACGGGTAACAGATGGTAATAGCCGTCGCGTTCAAACAAAAAGGTCTTCACCATCACTTCGCCACTGTGGGTAACAACCAACACTTCATCGCCGGGATGATAGTTGTGGTTGGGCTCTATAATAACGAACTCGCCTTCTTTAATACGCGGCATCATAGAATCGCCCACGCATTTGAGTGCATATACCTCTTCATCACAGGACGGCCAGCGCAGGTAGCCATCACCGCCACCAACCGGATATTCCATATCGCTCCAGTAGCCGCCGTGCCCCAGTTGGGTGTTACCGAGCACGGGTACGCCCTGAGCGTGAAATTGCCAGGATGGGCTGGCTATCTCCGCGGCGGCAGGTGCTGAGTGCTGTAAGTCGCGCTCAATCAAATCTACGGGTGAAATGCCAAAGAAGGTCGCGATGTTACTCAGCGTCGTGTATTTCGGGTCTCTGACTTCACCGGTCAACATGCGATGCAGCGTGGATTGCTGCATTTTAAGATGCCGTGCCAGTTCAGTAACGCTACTGATACTGGCCTTTTCCATTAAGTATTTGATATTTCGTTGCAGAGTGTCTGGTGCACTGTTCATGAGGTTACTCCGCGGTTAACTGGTTAATGCATAATCGCATAAAAAAAGCCAACCTTCAAACCGTTTCCGGGTTGCCAGGTAATGCGTTTTCGGATAGAATGGCTGTCGTGGTAATACGAAAACGGATTCCAGCAGGCCGTCTGACAGGCGGGGAGGTAGCGGAAGACGTTCCTGACGGGCCTCTTTTGTATTGACGCGATGTCAGGGCGAGAGGCGAGATTTCAGTGGTTAGGAGGGGTTCACGGTGCGTAATATTCAAAGAGTTCTTGAGCGTTGGGGCGGTTGGGCAGCAAGAGACTATATTGCACTCGGTTGGTCACCGGTAGCGGCTGGTTTTAAAGGTTTAATTGCGGCTCCGCGTTCGACGCGACCAACTTGTTGTGATGATGATGGTTTGTTAATTGATTCCTGTGTTTCGCGGCTGCGCCAGATTCGCCAGACCGGGGAATACGATCTTCTCATGGCGCATTATGTTTACGGCGTATCAAAGCGCACGCTGGCGCGTATATTAAAGCAAGACGAAAAAACAGTACGGGTACAGTTACAGGTTGCAGAAGGATTTATTGATGGCTGCCTGAGTATGCTGGATGCCACGCTGGAAATGGATCCGGAAGTAGAAGTGACTATCGTCAAAGAAGAACCAAAACCACGTCCGATGAAGAAAGTCGTTATGTGGTAATTATTTTAAAATCTCAGGCGCATTGTGTTTTTTCTTGTTATCTTTTCTCAATATATTGTGTCGAGTGCATGATCTAATGACGTTAATAACTAACCAGCTCGAAAAGCTTTGATGTCATTTAATTAATAAGTTTGTTACGCGGTCCGCGAAATGGCGGGTAGTCTTATATCATAAAAAGGAATGGCGATTGATCTGCTGTTCCTTTTTTTATTGATTAAGGTATTGCGCGGTCCGCGAAATAACAGGTAGTCTTATACCATCGAAAGGAATGGCGATTGATCTGCTGTTCCTTTTTTTATTGATTAAGGTATTGCGCGGTCCGCGGAATAACAGGTAGTCTTATACCATCGAAAGGAATGGCGGTTTGTCTGCTGTTCCTTTTTTATTGATTAAGGTATTGCGCGGTCCGCGAAATAACAGGTAGTCTTATACCATCGAAAGGAATGGCGATTTATATGCTGTTTCTTTTTTTATTGATTAAGGTATTGCGCGGTCCGCGAAATTGCAGGTAGTCTTATATCATTAAAAGGAATGGCAGTTTATCTGCTGTCCCTTTTTTTATTGATTAAGGTGTTGCGCGGTCCGCGAAATAGCAGGTAGTCTTATATCATCGAAAGGAATGGCGGTTTATCTGCTGTTCCTTTTTATTGATTAAAGTATTGCGCGGTCCGCGAAATAGTTGTTAGTCTTGTATTGTTGAAGTAAATGACGGTTAGTGTGTTGTTTTCAAGAATGCCAGGCACACATGTCTTTATCATAAAAATAAATAGTAGTTATCATCTTTTCGGCAATAACACGCGCTTAATTAAAGATGTATTGCCATCTGATTAAGTTTTTTGCCGGTTTATTTAAGGCCACATTATGTGGCCTTTTTCTTTTACGTTTTTTGAAACGGCGAGTGCGTAGTTTTTCAGACGCAATGGTCTGTTTTAGAGAAAAAAGTTAAGGGGTTTACATGAACATCAGTGAGCAGGGCCTGGCGCTGATCAAACGTTTTGAGGGCTGTAGTCTGGAGGCTTATCCGGATCCCGCGACAGGCGGCGCCCCCTGGACTATTGGTTTTGGCTGGACACAGCCAGTAGACGGTGTATCCGTGCAGCCTGGTATGGTCATTACTAAATTTAAGGCAGAGCAGCTGCTGCGCCGCGGCATCATTAGTTATGAGCAGGCATTAAATAAAGTGATTAAGGTGCCGGTAACCCAGGCGCAGTTTGATGCCATGCTCAGCCTTGCATGGAACATCGGCACCCGAGCATTTTCTACTTCAACGTTGTTAAAACTGCTCAACCAGAAAGATTACGCAGGTGCTGCAGAGCAATTTTTACGCTGGAATCAGGCAGGCGGTAAAGTTATGCCCGGATTGATTCGGCGTCGTGCTGCAGAGCGCCAGCTTTTTATTTCATAAAAATGAGCAATACATTATTTCTTAATAATTGATAACGCCTTCCATGCAACTGTGACTATATGTGCGGATTTCTATTTTGGTATGCGTGATTGCAGTAAAAGTAGTTGTATTTATATAACCAAAAACTAAGGGGTTAATATGGCTATTGTAATTGATGAATTTAGTGGTAATACGCCGCCAGTATCTGAAGTGATTAGGGCAATCGAGGCAGATGCCGATCGAAATGTTTTTCTGATCTATTTTAATGAAAACGCCATTCAGGATAAATCACAGTATGGCATCAAGATTGGTATTGTCGCACATACCTTAATTCCTCAGGGGTATCCTGTGGTTCCATTCAATCGCCCAGCCGCGAAGTATATTGAAACTTCGATAGCACAGGTGCCCTCAACACTCGGTGGTTTTGTCACTGATGAGATATTTGGTGAAGATGGCGATGGTGTTTACACTCTCGATAGCCCGATTGATATGAGGGATCGAGATGGTGAAAATAGCGTGTATTTGCGTATTTTTATGGAAGATGAGCGATATACTACATATCATAATGTTGAAGGCAATCCTGTTTCAGTAGGAAATTGTGCAATTGAGCTTCCTTCAGCGTGAATATCGTCTTTTGTGGGGAGATGACCTCCCCACTTTACCATATTGAGCCTATCAGTATTACTGAAAGTGAGATTTGGTTTTGTTGATAATTTATTTTCATATTCTGCCTGTCCTGCTTGTAAACAGTATTGTTGCATAGCGCAGGCATTTTCTTGTTTTTTATTACGACCTTCCACCGGCTAAATCATGAAAGATGCAGGGACGGAGGTAATTATGTTCGCGTTTGAAGAAGCTATTGAGCAAACCATGAAGTGGATTGAAGATTTTTTACCCGCAATATATGCAGCAGCGGCGGCTGGCAGCATTTCTTCACTCATGAGTATTTACGATGGTAAATCGGTGGTGAAAACGGTAACGGGCGCATTATCGTGTGGCATTCTTACGCTCGCAATAGCCGGTTCACTGGCACTGTTTGGGCTGCCGGAAAACTCTGTCACTTTTGTTGGTGCAACAATTGGTTTTGTGGGAGCGGAAAAAGTCCGTGACAAAATACTGTCAATATTTAATCGCCGCAGTGGTGGCGATAAATAATGATTTTCGCTTAAAGAAAACCCTGTTTTTACCGTGGTTCAACGTTATCATAATAATACTCCCTGAGTGATAAATCATCACAGGAGGCTATATGTATATGTTCGCTAAAAATGCAAAAATGATCGGTTGGTCAACGGAGATTGAGCCAGGTCAGGTGTTGAGTATTTTAGCTGTTGATATGAATACCGAAGTGCCAGATGATAAATTGGATTATAAAGTTGGTCTGGGCATGTTCGCTTCTGTCAGAAATAACGAGCTACTTAACCCCGATTATGCCAGTTGGCCTTTTTACAACCCTGCGACCTGTCCGCTGAATGTTGTTGGGCGCCGGAATATTGAAATTTATTCTACGCCAGCTTACGCCATTGAGTCGGTACGTGAATTTCTTGAATTTCAGCGTGAAAATATTGCGATATATCAGTCACTGGTAGACGACGGCATTATTACCGCTGACTCGTTCATTCTGCCTGCCAACGGCATGATGTTTACCTCATCAACCCTCAGAGTTGATGTTTACGATAATGATGGCAACGCTGTTGAAGACTCCAGGCAGGAGTTTCAGCTTGATGCTGTGCCGGTGCCCTGGGTGTCGGGCCAGTAATTGCCTCTCATTGTATTAATGGGTAAAGGCGGCATTGCACAGATGCCTCAAGGATAGTCATGAACGGGATAATCAAATACTGGCGCCAGGTGACAGTGGCTTTACTGCTGCTTGCGCTCTACACCGCTGGGTACCAGCAGGGTTCAAATACCAGCGAGAGGCGCTGGAAATTGCGCTGGAGTGAGCGCGATGCCGCTCAGGCACAACGGGCAGCACAGCATGAAGCGCAAAGCCGCGCTGAAGAACAGCGCCGCCGTGATGAAATGGAACAGGTAACTCAACATGCAGAACAACAACTGGCGACGCTGCGCGCTGATGCTGCTACCGCTCGTGGTGCTGCTGAACGGCTGCGTCGCACCGTCTCACAATTACAGCGAAACAACTCCTCTACAGACACCTGCGCTGACAACACAGGCACGTCAGGGAGAGCAGGCAGCAGTATGCTCGCCGACGTGCTTGCAGAGTCTGTCGAACGCAATCAGCAGTTGGCAGCAGAAGCTGACCGCCGCCGAATAGCGGGGCTGGCATGTGAAAAGGCCTTCGATGCCATGCGACGCTAATATCCTGGTTGCCTTATCGCCTGATTTAAAAGAGGCTGAAAAGATGAATAGCACGCGGCGAACCTTATATTTTCCTGCTCGTTGTCAGACTTAAAGTAAAGGGCATGATTTACTTCTGATAACAACACACGTTGGCCTTGCCCAAACCAGAGTGTGAACCAGGCTAATGTTTATTATGTAATATAACGCTAAACGTCCACTCATCTGCGTATTTCACATGTGATTTTTTATAACCCGCTGCATTAAATAAATTCTATTCAGATAACTATTTTTAGTGGAGGAGTAAGCAAATGGATTCCAGAATATTTTATATCTTACTGTGTATTGCCGCTCTGGCGGGATGCACCACGCTTTATTATCGGTAATGGCTGTGAGGTATCTTTTTATTGCCGGTGCATTGCTGTGCCTGGCGGGCTGTATTCAGGTATACGGGCCTGTTAAAGCGGGAGCGCAACAGAGTGGAACGTCAACAGAGTCAGGAAGTTCTGGCGATAACGCTCCTGTCAGTACTGTTATCAATAATCGTCATCCGGACGAACTCTATGATACTACGCTGCGTTATTTCCATGAGAAAGGGTTGTTGCCACTGCTTGAAGATAGGCAAACCAGTGTGATTGCCACGGCGGGCGATAATCCTGAACTGAGCTCACTTTACCTTGATTGCTCCACCCTGAAACAGACGCAAAATATACAGGAGCAGTACCGCATTGCCGCGCTTATCTGGAGCGCAGGTGAGGGTACTCGCATTTCGCTGCTGGTCAGCGGTATCGCCGGACTCACTACTGCCGATGGCAACGACAAAGTTAAACCGATTGAATGTCGCTCGACGGGGGGCTTTGAAAAAGACCTGATGGAGCGATTACGCAAATAACCCGTATTTATTTTTAAGCCCCGATTTATCGGGGCTTTTTTTATGGGTCACACAACGGCGATTACGCCGGGGAGGGGACGTGAGTAACAGCAGTAATACGCATGGCTGGCTAACGCCGCTGGGCGCAGAGCCTGCTTATGATGCGGCGCTGGATGCGCTGCTGGCAGGCTGGATTGCCGGTGTTTCGGCTCTGGCGCAGGAGGCAATTGTCGCACAGGCACAGGTATTGTCAGGCCTGCCGGAGGTAGAGAACAGCTGCACGTTTGCGGTAACGGAGATTGGACGCGATCTCAATCCCGCATTCACGAAGCAGGGGAATGAGAGCGCATCGCTACGGCGAGGCGAAACGCTTTCATGTTGCCTGACGTTTCGCGGCCCTCAGGGGCAGCAACTTGCAGCACGCTTTCTTGACGGTGTGTTGGTAAGTCAAAACCAGGAACAACTGCAGGCACTGGGCTTTACCTTCGGCGGCCATGAGGCGCTGAAATGTGTCTTCGAAACTATCAATAACCAACCGGCAAAGCGTTACGACGTGACGCTTCGCCTTTTCCGCACGGTTGTTCGTGAGTACGGCGTGATGTCGCTGACTCAGGCTCCCGTCATTTTCTTTACAGGAGAGTAAGTATGTCACAGGGTTTACCTGTTTCTGATGTTGTTAACGTCACCGTAAGCATGGCCGCTCGCGCGGCTCAGGCGCGCAACTTTGGCGCGCTGCTGGTTGTCGGCAGCAGTGATGTTATCGATGCGGGTGAGCGTCTGCGCACCTATTCTGATATCACCAGCGTGAGCGCTGACTTTGGTACTGGTTCAGCGGAATATCAGGCTGCCAGCCTGTATTTCCAGCAGTCGCCACGCCCGGTTGATCTGCTGATTGGCCGCTGGGTGAAAAGCGCCTCTGCGGCATTGCTGCGCGGTGCTGTGTTGACCGACGATCAGCAGACGCTGTCTCGTTTTACCGCGGTGACCAGCGGTGTGCTGGAAATCATGATTGATGGCACCAAGCGTAGTGCAATTGAGGTCGACCTGAGTAAGGAGACGAATCTGAATGGTGTTGCCGGTCGTCTGCAGGATGCACTAAGCGGTGCCAATGTCTACTGGGATGAAACCAACGGCCGTTTTGCCGTGCAGTCCATCACTGCGGGTGCCAGCTCTTCCGTGGGTTTTGCCAGTGCGACCTCTGAAGGCAGCGACCTTGCTGACCTGATGGGACTGAGTGAGCACGCTGGCGCAACGGCTGTGGCAGGTAAGGATCAGGAGAGTCTGGCTGACGCTCTGGCTGCGCTGTCAGGTGCTTCCGGCGACTGGTACGGTATGGTGATTGCTGATGAGATGCTCAGCGATGAGGATGTACTGGAAGCGGCAGCCTTTATTGAAGCAGATGCCATGTCGCGCTGCTTTGGGCACACCGTACAGTCCACTCATGCACTGGCTGCGGACGTAAAAGATGATATTGCTTCTAAACTCAAAGCAAGCAACTTCAGCCGCACCTTCGTGCAGTACTCCAGTGCGACGCCTTATGCAGCGGCATCGATGTTTGGTCGCGCGTTCAGCGTTAACTTCAACGGCAATAACACCACCATCACGCTTAAGTTCAAGCAGGAGCCGGGCATTCGTGCCGAAACCCTGACCCGCAGTCAGGTCGACGCGCTGCGTGCGAAGAACTGCAACGTCTTTGTGAACTACAACAACGACACCGCAATTATCCAGGAAGGCGTGATGTGTAATGGCGATTTCTTTGACGAGCGCCATGGTCTCGACTGGCTGCAAAACTACGTGCAGACCAACCTGTTCAACCTGCTGTATACCAGCACCACCAAAATCCCACAAACCGATGCTGGCGTGACGCGCCTTGTGAGCAACGTTGAGCAGTCGCTCAACCAGGCAGTGGCGAATGGCCTGGTCGCACCGGGCGTGTGGAACGGCGGTGAAATTGGCGAGCTGGCATCAGGCGATACCCTGACCAGCGGTTATTACGTCTACGCGCCAGCCATTGCTACTCAGGCGCAGTCCGATCGCGAAGCACGCAAGGCACCGGTTATCCAGGTCGCTTGCAAACTGGCCGGTGCAGTGCACTACGCCGATGTCGAAATCAACGTTGTACGATAAGGAACACAATACATGAGCACTTACTCTTTTATGGACGTCACCGCTTCTCTGTCTGGTCCGCATGGCGTTATCGATTTTGGCGCCGGTTCTGCCAACTCAGAGGAAGGTATTTCGGTTGCGATGAAAGCCGAAAAGAACACCATGACGGAAGGTATTGACGGCGAAGTGATGCACAGCATGAACCCGAGCAAGACCGGCACTATTACGGTCAACCTGCTGAAAAGCTCCCCGGTAAACAAAAAGCTGTCTCTGGCCTACAACGCGCAGACGCTATCTTCTGCCACCTGGGGCCGTAATTCTATCACTATCCGCAACACCTCCTCGGGTGACGTGATTTCTGCCCGCGCAGTGGCGTTCCAGAAGCTGCCAGACAATAAAAACGCCAAAGAGGGTGGCACCGTGGCGTGGGTGTTTGACTGCGGCAAAATCGACCAGGTGTGGGGCGTATTTAACTGATGGAACTCACGCTTAACGATACTCAGTACCGTATCTCGAAGCTCAATGTGTTCGAACAGCTGAAAGTAGCGCGCAAATTGCTGCCGCTTTTTGCGGAAATGGCGACGGACTACGAGGCGATTCAGGACTCTCTGGAGAGTGCGGCACAAGCGATGCTGCCGAAAATGGCGGATGTGATTAGCCAGATGAGCGAAGAAGACTGCAACGCCATTATCCACCCCTGTCTGGGGGTGGTTTCCCGTGAGCACATGAAAGGCTGGGTGCCGGTTTTTGCGCACGGTGCATTGGCATTTGATGATATTGAACTGATGACCATGCTACGGCTGGTGGCCCAGGTGGTGGCCGATTCACTGGGAAATTTTTTGCAAGAACTCCCCGCAGTAGTGATGCAACAGCCTCCAACGGACTGACTCTGGATACTCTGCCGGGCGGGGAGGAATACATTCTGCGCCCGGCAGAAGTTTTTCATCTCAACTGGATGGATCTGAAAAATGGCGCGGTGGATTTATATGACATCGCGCTGATGAACGATTACCTGGAGATGAATGCGGATAATCAGGCCCGCGTTGCGCGGTGGAGAGAACAAGATGGCGAGTGATGTAGACAATACCGTGTTATGCAGAAGGTAGAGAGCTTATCAGGTTGGGCGGTTTAACCGCCCCAGTCGCTAGCAAAAAGAAGGGAGGGCATAACAATCGCTATACCATTACTAATACCGCTGGCAGCGATGGCACTAAGAAATATAGCTGTGCCGCTGATCATGTCCGGCGTCAGAAAATATGGCCCGGTTGTTGGTCGGGCAATCTTTGACGTTGTTGTAAATGAAGTCACGGATAGTACTGTCAAGATGATGTCTGGTAAGGCTTCTGCACCAGGAAGGAGCGTACGAGCGGGAGCGCGAAGCATGACTTCTTCATCAGGTCGCTCTGAGCAAGTACAACCAGTTGACTTTAATCCAATCCCAGGAACGAGGCGAGCGGAAACATCGGGTACAACATCGACATCCGGTACATCAGGGCGAGCGGAAACGTCGGGTACAACGTCAGCCTCCGGAACGTCAGGACGAGCGGAAACGTCGGGTACAACGTCAGCCTCCGGAACGTCAGGACGAGCGGAAACGTCGGGTACAACGTCAGCCTCCGGAACGTCAGGACGAGCGGAAACGTCGGGTACAACGTCAGCCTCCGGAACGTCAGGGCGAGCGGAAACGTCGGGTACAACGTCAGCCTCCGGAACGTCAGGGCGAGCGGAAACGTCGGGTACAACGTCAGCCTCTGGAACGTCAGGACGAGCGGAAACTTCTGGTTCAGCCTCAGTTTCTGGATCGGGAGGGCGAGCGGAAACATCAAGGGGGTCTTCTGCCCCGGTAAAGGGTGTAAAAGCGAAAATCAGCCGAATACCAGGGTTTATTGTGAAACAGTTGTGGAATGGGGTGAAGTGGTGGGGTAAAAAAAGAGATCCCCTTTCAGATGTTGCTAATGTAATCACGATAGATAGTGCTGTTCGTGGAGATAGCAATAAGGACGCAACTTGTTGTCAGCCCTGCCGTTCAGGCTCTCATGATGAGCAATCTCCATCTGATGCCTCTGAATCCAAAAGTTTAAGTACCACACTTGATAACATTAGCACCGACATCAGTACTCTTAAGGATCATTTTGTCAGCGATGCTTCTGAGCCGGCAGCCAACAATGAAGTGTCAACAATTGAGTCGGAACTTAAAGCGGTCAATTCTACTCTTAACAACATTGACAATAGTGTTAACAATCTTGTAGAGCGTTTTACGCGAGAAGCCCCTGATAACACCCCAGGCAATAAAACGCAGCAGGCAAACTGGTCTCTCATGCTGCTGGGCAATATCGCCATCGATGTGAAACGAATTGCGGATCAATATGTTGGTGACAAATTAAATTCTTCAACGAAGGATCCTGTATTTCAAAATATTCGGGATACAGCCTGGCTGAATAACACGCTTAACGGTATTCAAGACAATACCAATCGTGCCGTGTCTTTACTTCCTGTACAGCCGAATAGCTATTTCAACCAAACGAATAATTTCACTATCTCCGGGGCGCAGGAACCACGCATTGTGGCGGAGGCTGTGCGCGATAGTATGCCGATGATGGGTGAATTTTCACAGGCGAACCAAATCTTGCAGGCAAGGGTGATATAAATGGACATTCTTTCCGCGATTTTTAAAAGCGAACGCTCCAGCATTGGCACGCTGGTGCCGACGGTTATCACTAAGGAAGGGCATACTCATAAGCTCAACATCACCTCACATCCGGTTGAACGTGGCGCGAATATCAGCGATCACGCTTATGTTGAACCCGCGGAGGTGACCATGGAGTGTGGGTTTGCCGGTGGTGGTTCGCTGCTGGATTTTACCGATACCCGGAACTGGCAAATTGGTGAGGGACTTACGCCCGCTGAGACACTCGATAGCCTGATTAAACTCCAGGAAAGCGCGCTACCAATTACTGTCGTGACCAGCAAGCGTACCTACAACAACATGCTTATCACCTCGTTAGGCTTTTCGACAGAGCAAAAAACGCGTCATGTGTTGACCTGCTCACTGACGCTTAAACAGATACTCATTGCCGACAGTAAGCGCGTGTCCGTCGCGCCTAAAGGCCGTATGGCGGCGGGGACCTCAACGTCTGAAGTGCATAACGCCGGAACCAAAGGCGTTATTCCTGCGGACAGCCTCAAAGCCAACTCGCGTAAATAAGGGGAACTATGAGCATCAGCGAAATTCCGCTTACTGCGGACAATCAACACTTTACCGTACAACTTGGCGGTCGCTGGCTGCGGTTCACGCTTCTGTGGCGCGACGAGTCAGGTTGGGTGGTAGATATTCACAGCGAGAGTGACGAACCGCTCATCAGCGGTGTACCGTTGGTGACGGGCGTGGATCTGTTCGAGCCGTATCGGCATCTGGGGTTTAGCGGCGAGTTACGCGTGCTGCTGGACGACGACGCAACGCTCTATCCGGGCAAAACCAGCCTGGGCAAGCGCAGTCACTTGCTCTACATCAGCGCCTGACGTCAGGAGGAGTTATGAGTCATTTCTGGCGTCGGCGCTTTGAGTTGTTGTTGCTTGATAACAGCGGCTCAGGCATTGCGCTATCGGATTTTAGCGTCGATTTCAGTGTGACCTGGAATCAGGCCAAAACCCCGCGTATCGCCAAAATTAAAATCTATAACCTGCGCCGTGATACCGTTAGCCGCCTGCTGCTGCGGGAATTTTCTCGGGTGCAGATCTCGGCCGGTTATTTTGGTCTGGAGCCGGACGGGCAGGTGCACGAGGTGGCAGCTGATGAGAACAACGGTTCTTCTCGGTTTGGTACCATCTTCAGCGGCGATATTCGTATTGCGATTGAAGGGCGCTCCGGCACCGAAAGTTGGGTAACCATCCAGGCGCTCGATGGTTTTGAAGCCTACAGCTATGCGCGTATTTCCGCGACACTTGCCAAAGGCTATACCGATGAAAACGTTTATGACCTGCTGCAAAAAAAGCTGGAGCAGGATTACGGTATTCTGCGTGGCAAAACTCCCACGTTCAGAACCACGAAATACCCGCGCGGCAAAACGTTCAACGGCACTATCGCCACTTATCTTGATGAGCTGGTCGCACCGCCTGACTACAACGCGACCTGGCAATTTCTCGACGGTAGGCTGGAAATCTTCAACGACGCGATGATTGTTGATGAAACGGCAGTAGAACTTAATCGCGAAACCGGGCTGATTGGTTCACCGCTGCGCACCACCGGTTCAGGTATTACGGCAAAGTGCCTGATAAACCCGGCTATCCGCCTCAACGGATTGGTGCATATCAATCAGGCGTCGATTATTACTCAGGAGCTGAGTGACGACACGTTGCTGTCAACCGATAAAAAGGCAGAGTACCAACAGTCAGGTGTTGTGCTTGATAAGGAAAACGTTAACCAGGTTTATCGCGGCATAGCTACGTCGCCGGATGCCATTGCAACGGATGGTATCTATATCGTGCGCGGCATCACCTACAGCGGCAACACCCGCGGCAGTGAGTGGTACATGAATCTGATGTGCCAGGCGCGCGGTGATACCAGCAAGCTCAAACCGCCGTCGGCAAAGGCGAAATAAGCCACGCCGATATTTAATGAATCATCAACCCGCCATGGCGGGTTTTTTTATGCCCGGAGTTTTTATGGCACTGACATCTGAAACCCTGAGCGCCGATCCGCTGGAGGCGTTTTCTTCGTTGGCAACGGCCATCAGCAGTTCACTGCACGTTGCCGTCCCCGGTGTTATTGAGTCGTTTGACCCGGATACCGTCACCTGTGTAGTGCAACCGGTGGTAAAGGGTGGGGCGATGGCGAGCGATGGCACCGTCAGCACAGAAGATTATCCGCTGCTGGTGGACGTGCCGGTGGTATTCCCGCGCGGCGGCGGCTGTACGCTGACATTCCCGGTTCGTGCAGGCGATGAGTGTCTGGTGGTGTTCGCCGATCGCGAAATTGATTTCTGGTGGCAAAGCGGCGGCACGCAGGAAAGCGCCAGCGCACGCCAGCACTCGCTTTCAGACGCTTTCGCCATTCCAGGACCGCGCTCTCAGGCACAGCATATTAACAACATCAGTACCGAAGCCGCGCAGCTGCGCACCGACGACGGCAGCGCGTTTATCGAGCTTGCCGCAGACGGCAACGTGCGTCTGGTAACCACCGGGAAAATCAGCGCCAGCGCCGATGCCGGCGTGGATATTACCGCGCCAACGGTCAGCATCAGCGGTGATGTCACCATTGGCGGCAAACTCAGCGTCAGCGGGGACGCGACAGCGCAGGGTATCAGCGTGTCGGGTCACACGCATTCCGGCGTACAGGGCGGCTCGGGCAGTACAGGAAAACCACAATGAAATACCGCAAAGAAATTGACGGTGATTACGCTTTTGGGCGGGGCGATAACTGCTTTTATACCGATGTACCTGAGGCCGTCGCGCAAGCGGTACGTAGCCGGCTGGCGCTGTGGCGCGGGGAATGGTTTCTGGACATTGACGAAGGCACGCCCTGGAACAGTGCAGTTCTGGGTAAGCAGGCGCCAGAAGTCTACTCACTGGCAATTCGCGACCGTATCAACGGTACGCCAGGCATGCACCAGCTTCAGTATTTCTCTACCAAAAATGACAGTGAAACGCGCCGTCTGAGTTTTTCTGCGACGCTGAATACCGTGTACGGGGAGGTAACGGTAGATGTATGAAGATGTAATCGACAAAATGCTGCCCGTTATCGGACAAAGCGGCATTAGCGCACCCGATTTCCAGAGCATCCTTGGGCTGTGGAAGGATATTTTTCGCGATATTTATGGTGCTGATATTTATATCGAGCCAGACAGTAAGGACGGTGTGCTGCTGTCATTGATTGCCTACGCCATGCACGGCTGTAATAACGCCACGGTGGCGGCCTGGCAGTCCTTTAGCCCTGCTACGGGGATGGGGGAAGGTCTGTCGCGTAACGTGAAAATCAATGGCATCACCCGTAAAGCAGCAAGCTTTTCTACTGCTGACCTGCTGCTAACCGGGCGTGTCGGCACGCTGATTCACGACGGCCAGGTACGCGACAGCGCGGGTAACCTGTGGATACTGCCGCCGGTCGTTACGCTTGATTTGCACGGTAGGGCAACGGCAACGGCAACCTGTCAGCTTGAAGGTGCCGTCAGCGCACTGCCGGGTGATATCAGCCAGATTGCCACACCAACCCAGGGTTGGCAGAGCGTGACTAACCCTGTGGCCGCCACAGAAGGGCGGCCAGTAGAAACTGACGCGCAGTTGCGCCAGCGCCAGGCGCTCTCGGTTGCGCTGCCGTCACGCTCGGTGATGGAAGGGCTACACGGCGCGCTGGCAAGTCTCAATGGTGTGACGCGAGTCAAAACGCTCGATAACGACACCGATGAAACCGATGGGAATGGTGTCCCTGCACACAATATCGCCGTGGTGATTGACGGCGGTGATTCTGCACAGATAGCCAACACCATCGCCCAGAAAAAGGCGCCTGGCGTGCCAACCTGGGGCACCACCAAAGAAAGCGTGACCGACATCTGGGGCAATAGTAAACAGATTCATTTCTTCCGGCCTGCTCGCGTGCCGGTTTATGCCGAAATCAAAATTCGCCCGCTCACGGGCTATACCACTGAGATTGGCAGCGGCGTTTCTCAGGCGGTAGCCAACTACATCAACGGACTGACCATTGGTGAAGTGCTCTATTACTCCCGTCTGTTTAAACCAGCAAGCCTCAGCAACGCTGAGGGCGGCGATACCTATGAAATTCTGTCGCTGGAAATAGGCGTGAACGCCAGTGCGCTCAGTGCGAAGAACGTTGAGATTGCCTTTAACGAAATGGCAGTGAGTGATATCAGCAACGTGAAAATCACAACGGTGAGTGTATGAGTAACCGCTACAGCACGCTTGTGCCCATAGCTCAGAGGGAGGCTCCAAAATTTTGTACAACTTTGGATGCTCTTGGGCTTGCATTTAGTCGGCAACAGAAAAAAAGTGCATGGCTCGTTCCAGCTTTTGATCTTGATAGAGCAGTGGGAAAGCAGCTCGATGTTCTGGGTGAATGGATTGGGCAAGCACGCGCCATCAATGCACCAATTGATGATTATTTTTTTAGCTTTGATAACGAAAAATTAGGTTTTGATCTTGGCTATTGGAAAAATCGATATGACGCTGATTTTGGTTACGTAAGCCTTGACGATGAAAGTTATCGAACTTTATTACGGGCAAAAGTAGGCGCCAATAACTGGGATGGAACGATGGAAACATTACCAGATATTCTGCAAAGCATCTGGCCTGATAAGGATATCAAGATTAGCGTTATTGATAATCAAAATATGTCGATAACTATTTTTATGGTAGGAAAGTCAATATCCTTTATCACGAAAGAGATTATCCGTCAGGGATATCTGGCAATTAAGCCTGGTGGAATTACTGTTATCTATGAAATTGCGGAGGGATAATCATGGCAATTAATGAATTTAAGGCTTTTGCTACTGGCGAAAATGCAAATGTGATTGATCAAAATGAGTATGAGGAACTAGAAGCCTTGACTGAAGGTTTCCAGTCAGGTATTGCTCGCAGCGAGCAACTTAATAAAGTGTGGAGGCAGGCGACAACAGGTGTTGCAGCACTGGCTCAATTTATTTCAGACACAACAAATACTGATGTTTATGATAATGGTGAACCAGCTGAATTTTTAGCTAATTTTATTCATTCATTAGAAATTAAAAGTCTCAGCCGAAAAAATCCCTTCAGCGATATAATGGCTGATGGCGAAGCTGCGATTAATCAAGCGGTTACAAACCTCAGATTAGGGGCGGGGGCTCCCGCTATAGGTATCCCATTCTTCTGGCCATCCTCAACGATGCCAAATACAGTTATGGATGAATGGGCCGATATGGTTTTTCTAAAGCTCAATGGCTCGACATTTTCGGCTACGGTTTATCCAAAGCTTTCACTAGTTATTCCAACGCTTAAGTTGCCAGATGCACGTGGCGAGTTTCCTCGTATCTGGGATGATGGGCGTGGAATAGATAATGGAAGGGGGATTCTTACTACTCAGTCAGATGCTTCTCAGAAAATTTATGCCAAATTTTATTTAAGAACTTCTTCTAATAATAATTCTGTTTCTGCTTGGGGTGGGGATGGATTTACGGCAGAAAACATTACGGATGTGGGAACAAATCCTTTTGAGGCGATATCAATATCCCAGCCTTCTAAAACAAGAGTAACACTTGATACTTCAATGATTGTAAGAACTGCTAATGAAACAAGACCTCGAAATATAGCATTTAATTTCCTTGTGAGGGCGAAATAATGAAGCCAGTGTTCGATGGTAATGGTATTGCCAGTAAGTCTGGATATATCCGCAGTTATTATTATGATACAGTTACTAAGGAGTATATGGGGTGGTCTGATGAGTTTATTAACGTAGGGGTGAGTATGCCTGGATGCTCTACTGATATTGCCCCTATAGAGCAAATTCCGGGTATTGTAGCGGTATTTAATGAAAATAGATGGGAGCAGAAGGAAGACCACCGTGACGAAACTGTCTACTCAACAACAGATGGCGAACCAACCGTTGTTGATTATATAGGGCCTATTAAGGAGGATTTTACTACTAAGTCACCTAATACTGCCTTTGACAAGTGGAATGGCAATGAATGGGTCACAGATGAAAAGTTGCTACAGCTAGCACAGGTTGCCGAGAATGAAACGAAAAAATTACAACTGCGCTCTGTTGCCGATGTGGAAATAGAATGGCGACAGGATGCCGTTAATATTGGTATTGCAACTAATCAGGAAACTAAAGGTCTTGAAGAGTGGAAAGAATATAGGGTGTTATTGATGCGCGTTGATCCCACAGAACCACTATGGCCTCTTGTTCCCACGGAATAGAAAAAATTTACTATGTTTTTTGCAGTGATTTAATTTAGTGCTCAACATTATGAGGACTATAAATAATTGCTGCCGTAGTCAGATGTTATATACATATGTAAAATATGCTATCTGGAATACCAGATAACCCATTTTTCTTTCCCGGTTGGCAATGCCAGGCAATCCTCGTTGTATCAGCGATTGTCGGAATAGCATTAACATCCAGGTTAAAAGATAACAACTTTTCATTCTAATCTCCTCACCAACTCCTCACTATGCCGTATCCGCCCCGGCGCATGCTCCAGATCTCGCTGTACCAGCGCCATAAACAGCAGGTCGGTCAGCAGCAGTTGGGCGCTGGTGGAAGAAATGGCGGCGCTGCGCGTCGCCTGCTCTTCGGCAATGGTGTACAGGCACTGGCTGGCGCGCTGCTGTAGCGCGTTAGGAGTAAAGCCAGTGATAGCGAGGATTCTGGCACCGACGCGCAGCGCTTCATCTGCCGCCAGGTTTATCTCGCGCCGCTCGCCGGAGTGGGAAATCGCCAGTAGTACATCCTCTTCATTCATCGCCTGCACCGTGGCCAGCAGGGCGTGCGTATCCTGTTCGGCCACGGCATTCACGCCGATTTTCATCAGCTTCCAGGCCAGGTTTTTTGCGACCAGCCCGGAGGCACCTATTCCTGCCAACAAAATACGCCGCGCGTTGCCCAGCAGCGTAGCGGCCTGCACTAACTTCTCTTCACCGTTAATATCAAGGCTCGCATTCATCGCGGCGAGCTTCTCTTCCAGCAGTTTCTCTCCCACACGCTTTAGCGGGTCATTTGCCATAATTTCATTATGTACCGGCACCGGGCGCGAGCCACTCGCCAGCGCATCACTTAACGCCAGCTTCAGCGCCGGAAACCCTTTATAGCCCAGCTTCTGGGCAAACTTCACCACGCTTGACTGACTCACCCCAACCTCCGCTGCCAGCTGCTGTGAGCTGAGATGGCGCGCACGCTCAGTGTGTTCCAGCAGGTAATCCGCCAGTTTTCGGTCGCTTTGTGCCAGCATTGAATAGCGCTGGCGGATGCATAGCAAACAGTTCACCGTCGTTCTCCTGTTGTCAGTCCCTGCCAGTCGTTGCCAAAAGGGTGGGAATATCACTCGCCTGTTTGAATTTAATATTCCATTATAACCTCATCAAATCGAATTAAATATTCAGAGGTGTTTAATGAATCTCGGCGGACTGGTTTCTGAAACCCGAAACCCTCAAACCATGGATCTGGATGCACTCTCCACGCTGGAGATGGTGACGCGCTTTAACGAGCAGGATGCACTGGTTGCACAGGCGGTCAACGCCACGCTGCCCGCGGTGGCGCAGGCGGTGGATGCCGCTGCAGATGCGCTGCTGGCGGGGGGGCGCATCATTTATACGGGGGCAGGGACAAGTGGGCGGCTTGGCGTGCTTGATGCAGCCGAATGTCCACCCACTTTCGGCGTGCCGCACGAGCTGGTTGTTGGGTTAATCGCTGGTGGCCCTGGTGCGCTACTTAAGGCGGTGGAAGGCGCTGAAGATAACCCACAGTTAGGCGCTGACGACCTGAAGGCGCTGAACCTGCAGGCTCACGATGTGGTGGTGGGGCTGGCAGCATCGGGGCGTACGCCTTATGTCATTGGTGGCCTTGAGTACGCACGCCGTTGTGGCTGCTGCACCGTTGCGGTTTCCTGTAACCCGAACTCACCAATAGCGCAGGCGGCCGACATCGCGATTTCACCCGTTGTCGGCCCGGAGGCGCTCACTGGCTCCACGCGCCTGAAGTCTGGCACCGCGCAAAAGCTGGTGCTGAATATGATTTCCACCGGTGCGATGGTGAAATTCGGTAAGGTCTATCAGAACCTGATGGTGGATATGAAAGCGACTAACGTTAAGCTGGTGGACCGCGCCCGTCGTATGGTGATGGAGGCAACCGGGGCCGCGCATGAAGAAGCGCAAGCGGTGCTGGAGCAAACCGGCTATGAAGTG
Organism: Enterobacteriaceae bacterium 4M9; assembly: GCA_010092695.1. Lineage (GTDB taxonomy): Bacteria > Pseudomonadota > Gammaproteobacteria > Enterobacterales > Enterobacteriaceae > Tenebrionibacter. The sequence goes on from JAADJJ010000001.1 coordinate 1,618,034, forward strand.
AAGCCGGCCATTCTGATGGTGCTGACCGGGCTGGATGCTGCGCAGGCACAGGCGCGCTTGGCCGCCCATCGCGGTTATTTGCGTGCGGCGCTACAGGCCTGACTGGCGTCATTATAGCGCTAGCGGCTTCCCTGGTTTGCGCTACAGTGATGCTGTATCGGTTTACCTGATTATCATCATTGCTTATTTTCCGATGACAGAGAGTAACTGCCCAGGAGTAACGGTTTGCCCAGTGATGCACAACGCGTAGTATTTTTTGATCTTGATGGCACGTTGCATCAGGAAGATATGTTTGGCACGTTTTTGCGCTGGCTCTTACGCCGCCAGCCGGTGAATGTAGTGCTGGTGTTGCCGCTTCTGCCGGTCATCGGTCTGGGGCTACTGATACACGGGCGTGCTGCCCGTTGGCCGATGAGCCTGCTGCTGTGGGCCTGTACCTTTGGGCACAGCGAGGCGCGGCTTAAGGCGCAGGAACAGGCGTTTGTGGTGTGGTTTCGCGCCAGAGTAACGGCCTTTCCGGTGGTGCAGGCGCGGCTGGATAACTACCTCTTCAGTACCGATGCCAGCGTCTGGCTCATTACCGGCTCGCCGCAGCGGTTGGTTGAGCAGGTGTACCACGACACCCTCTGGCTACCGCGCGTCAATATGATTGCCAGTCAGATAGAGCGCCGTTACGGTGGCTGGGTGCTGACGATGCGCTGCCTTGGGCATGAGAAGGTCGTTCAGCTGGAGCAGCGCATTGGTACGCCGCTGCGCTTATACAGCGGTTACAGCGACAGCAACCAGGATAACCCACTGCTGTGGTTTTGCCAGCACCGATGGCGAGTAACGCCGCGCGGCGAGCTACAGCAGCTGGAATAATGTTGCAGCCGGAAATCTGTGTATAATGCGCGGCGCTTTTTTGACTTTACGGGGAGCAGCGTGTCAGACAATCACGACCATGAATACTGGATGCAGCATGCGCTGACGCTGGCGCGTCGAGCCTGGGATGAAGGCGAGGTGCCGGTTGGCGCCGTGCTGGTGCGCAACGGCGAGATTATTGGCGAAGGCTGGAACCGACCTATCGGACGTCACGATCCCACGGCCCATGCCGAAATCATGGCGCTGCGCCAGGGCGGTGTGGTGTTGCAGAACTACCGCCTGCTGGATGCCACGCTGTACGTTACGCTGGAGCCGTGTGTGATGTGTGCGGGTGCGATGGTACACAGCCGTATTGGTCGGCTGGTGTTTGGTGCGCGTGATGCCAAAACAGGGGCGGCAGGTTCATTGATGGATGTGCTGGCTCACCCGGGCATGAACCATCGGGTTGAGGTTACGGAAGGTGTGCTTGCGCCAGCGTGCTCGACTCTGCTGAGCGATTTCTTTCGTGAGCGCCGCCTGCAACAGAAGGCGCTAAAGGAAGCGAGCCGAAAACCGGAGTGAACAGCTCAATCGGGCTGACCACCGGGTAGTTTTCTGCCAGCTGCTGGCGCTGCATCTGCTGTTTATCCTGCTCCTGCAAATAGCCAACCAGGCTCAGGTGGTATTTGCGGATATTTTCCACATAGGCGTAGGCCTCATGCCCGCGGGCGTAGCCCCAGGTAGTGTTTTTGTAATACGCCTTCTGGCTCAGCAACGGTAGCGTCTGTTTCACGTCTGCCCAGCTGTCAGGATTGCCCTTTAAGCGTGCCGTGAGGTTGCGGGCATCGAGCATATGGGCATAGCCCATGTTATACGCCGCCAGCGCATACCAGATGCGCTCATCTTCCGGCACCGTCTCCGGCACTTTCTCCATCATGACCTGCAAATAGCGCGCGCCGCCGCTGATGCTTTGCTCCGGGTTCAGCCTGTCGCTTAAGCCCAGGCTTTGCGCCGTGTTGCGTGTGAGCATCATAATGCCGCGCACGCCGGTGGGTGAGGTTGCCTGGCTGTCCCAGTGGGATTCCTGGTAGGCAATGGCGGCCAGCAACCGCCAGTCGATATCGGTGGCGTATTTCTCAAACAGGGGCTGCAGGTCGGGCAGCACCCTGTCCACCGCGCGCAGGAAACTGCGGGTATCCACATAGTCAAAATTACCCACATGTCCGAGATATTTCTCTTCCAGCCGCGCCAGCGTACCGCTGTTATTCATCTGATTAAAGAAATCGAGCATTGCGGCAGACAGGCTGTCGTCGTTGCCGCGCAGACTAAACCAGGTGACGGGCTGTTCATCGGTGACATCCAGCGCGACCGCAAGTTGTGGGTGGATACGCTGGAACATGCTGATGGCGACTGAATCGGCGATGGTATAAGCAATGCTGCCATCGACAACCTTACGCAGCAGAGCGGTGGTATTTTGTTTGTCATCAATCGCCCAGCTGAGGTCAGGATACTTACTTTCTTTCAGCGCGCGTAAATCGCTCAGCACGGCAAGTCCTGGCGCCAGCACCAGCTGCTCCTCCTGCACATTACTGAGGGTTTTTGGACGAGGGGCTCCCATCCGGTACACCATTTGTTGGGAGACAGAGTAATAGGCAGGACCTGCATTATATTGTTTACTACGATCGCTGTTGTAGACCAGGCCGGCAGCAAGCACGTCTGCGCTCCCGCTGTCCAGGTCGTCAAATAATTTATCGATACCCGAGCGCACGGTTATCTGAAGCTTTACGCCCAGATAATCGGCAAATCCCTGCGCCAGCTCGTAATCAAGTCCGCTGTCTTTGCCGTTGACGCGGGTTAGCGTCAATGGTGTTGCAACCGTGCTCACGCGCAGCACACCGCGCGCTTTTATTTCAGCAATTCGGTTTTCGGCTTTGCTGGTCCAGGGGACGGACGGCCAGAGTGCCATGGCCAGAAGCAGGGTCACAACACCGATAAGCAGATAATTAAGCTTTAGCTTTTTCAATAAGTTAAATCTCTGCGGTGCCTGAAATCTCAATAAGGGACAATGATGAACTACAGATTGTACGGTTTAAGGCGAGCAGCATTTTGCTCAACAATGCGTATGCTGGCAACTCTTGCGGCACAATTTGTGCACAAAATATCATACAGGGTGTGACGATTTTATTTCTACGCAAACGGTTTCGTCGGGGCTGCGGATTCTCTATAATGACGCCCGTTTTCCCCGGACGCCCGTAAGGGCGCCATACAGCCGCTTCGAAGACGAGAGATCTTATGATGGAAATTCTGCGTGGTTCGCCCGCCCTGTCGACCTTCCGTATTAACAAACTTCTGGATAGTTTTAAGGCGGCCCAACTGCCGGTGAAGGGAATATACGCAGAGTATATGCATTTTGCTGAACTCACCGCCCCCCTCGACGATGAAGCACGCACCCGCCTGACGCGGCTGCTGAAATACGGCCCAACCATTGAAGAAAATGCTCCTGAGGGTACGCTGATTCTGGTAACGCCGCGTCCTGGCACGTTGTCGCCGTGGTCATCTAAAGCCACCGACATCGCCCGCAACTGCGCCCTGACGCAAGTTAAACGACTTGAGCGCGGTGTGGCGTATTACATTCATGGCGATGTGCTGAGTGAGGCACAGCTGAAGGCCGTTGGCGCGCTGCTGCATGACCGCATGATGGAAACGGTATTCAGCACGTTTGAACAGGCGCAGGCGCTGTTTGCTTACCATGAACCAATGCCGGTACAAAGTGTTGACCTGCTGGGACAGGGGCGTGAAGCACTGGTTGAGGCCAATATTCGCCTCGGGCTGGCGCTGGCGGAAGACGAAATTGATTATCTGCAGGCGGCGTTTACCCGACTGGGCCGCAACCCGAACGATATCGAACTGTATATGTTTGCCCAGGCGAACTCTGAGCATTGCCGCCATAAAATCTTTAACGCCGACTGGGTTATCGACGGCGAGTCTCAGTCCAAATCGCTGTTCAAAATGATTAAAAATACCTTCGAACAGACGCCGGACTTTGTGTTGTCAGCCTATAAAGACAACGCTGCGGTGATGGAAGGCTCTGAGGTTGGCCGCTTCTTTGCCGATGCCGATGGTGACCGCTATGCCTGGCACCAGGAGCCCGCACATATCCTGATGAAAGTGGAAACCCACAACCACCCGACCGCCATTTCACCGTGGCCTGGCGCGGCAACCGGTTCCGGCGGGGAAATTCGTGATGAAGGCGCAACCGGGCGCGGCGCTAAACCTAAAGCCGGGCTGGTGGGCTTCTCGGTCTCTAACCTGCGTATTCCGGGCTTCGAGCAGCCGTGGGAGCAGGACTTTGGTCGCCCTGAACGTATTGTCTCCGCGCTGGATATCATGACCGAAGGCCCGCTTGGCGGCGCTGCGTTTAATAACGAATTTGGTCGTCCGGCGCTGAATGGCTATTTCCGTACCTATGAAGAACAGGTGGACAGCCACAATGGCTGCGAGCTGCGCGGCTATCACAAACCCATCATGCTGGCAGGCGGTATTGGTAACATCCGCGCTGACCACGTGCAGAAAGGCGAAATCCCACCCGGCGCGAAGCTGATTGTACTGGGCGGCCCGGCGATGAACATTGGCCTGGGCGGCGGTGCGGCATCGTCAATGGCATCCGGTCAGTCTGATGCCGACCTGGATTTTGCGTCCGTACAGCGTGATAACCCGGAAATGGAGCGCCGCTGTCAGGAAGTGATTGACCGCTGCTGGCAGCTTGGCGATGACAACCCGATTCTGTTTATTCATGACGTGGGCGCGGGCGGCCTGTCTAACGCCATGCCGGAGCTGGTAAGCGACGGCGGGCGCGGCGGTCGCTTTGAATTGCGTGATATTCTCAGCGACGAGCCAGGTATGAGCCCGCTGGAAGTGTGGTGCAACGAATCTCAGGAGCGCTACGTGCTGGCGGTGGCACCGGAGCAGTTGGCACTGTTTGATGCGCTGTGCCAGCGCGAGCGCGCACCGTACGCGGTGATTGGCGAAGCGACGCAGGAGCAGCATCTGACCCTCAATGACAGCCACTTCGACAACCAGCCTATCGATATGCCGCTGGACGTGCTGTTAGGCAAAACGCCGAAAATGACCCGCGACGTTGCTACCCGCAAGGCCAGTGGCAAAGCACTGAACCTGGCGGGCGTTGAACTGCGTGATGCCGTTAAGCGCGTGCTGCATCTGCCGGCCGTTGCGGAAAAAACCTTCCTTATTACCATCGGCGATCGCTCAGTAACCGGCATGGTCGCACGCGACCAGATGGTAGGGCCGTGGCAGGTGCCAGTGGCAAACTGTGCAGTGACCACGGCAAGCCTCGACAGCTACTACGGCGAGGCGATGGCAATCGGCGAGCGCGCTCCGGTGGCGCTGCTCGACTTTGCGGCTTCTGCACGTCTGGCCGTCGGTGAGGCGCTGACCAATATTGCCAGTACCCGCATTGGCGACCTCAAGCGCGTGAAGCTTTCTGCTAACTGGATGGCGGCAGCCGGGCACCCTGGCGAAGATGCCGGATTGTACGAGGCGGTCAAAGCGGTGGGCGAGGAGTTGTGTCCGGCGCTGGGGCTGACTATTCCGGTGGGCAAAGACTCCATGTCGATGAAAACCCGCTGGCAGGAAGGCAGCGAGCAGCGCGAAATGACCTCGCCGCTCTCACTGGTGATTTCTGCCTTTGGCCGCGTGGAGGACGTACGCCAGACTGTCACACCGCAGCTTCATACTGATGACAACGCACTGCTGCTTATCGACCTGGGCAAAGGCCACAATGCGCTGGGTGCGACGGCACTGGCGCAGGTCTATCGTCAGTTGGGCGACAAACCTGCGGATGTGCGTGACGTGCAGCAGCTGAAAGGCTTTTTCGATGCCATTCAGGCGCTGTTGGCACAGGGTAAACTGCTGGCCTATCACGACCGTGGCGACGGTGGCCTGCTGGTGACGCTCGCAGAAATGGCCTTTGCAGGCCACTGTGGCCTGGAGGCAGATATTGCCACACCTGGCAACGACCACCTGGCTGCGCTGTTTAACGAGGAGCTGGGGGCGGTGATTCAGGTCGCCGCCGCAGAGCGTGACTATGTTGAAAACGTGCTGCGTGACTATGGTCTGGCAGACTGCGTGCATTATCTCGGTAAGGCCGTGCAGGGCGACCGTTTTCTACTGAAGGCGGGCGAACAAACCGTGTTCACTGAAAGCCGCACTCAGCTGCGCATGTGGTGGGCTGAAACCACCTGGCAGATGCAGCGCCTGCGCGACAACCCAGTCTGTGCCGACAGCGAGCACGACGCCAAACGCAACGACGCCGATCCGGGTCTGAACGTGAAGCTGTCGTTTGATATGAATGAGGACGTAGCGGCACCGTATATCGCGACCGGCGCGCGACCAAAAGTCGCTGTGCTGCGTGAGCAGGGCGTCAACTCGCATGTGGAAATGGCGGCAGCGTTCGACAGAGCGGGTTTTGAGGCTGTGGATGTGCACATGAGCGACCTGCTTGCCGGGCGTCGCAATCTGGAGTCTTTCCATACGCTGGTGGCGTGCGGTGGCTTCTCCTACGGCGATGTTCTTGGCGCAGGCGAGGGCTGGGCAAAATCCATTCTGTTTAATGCCCAGGTGCGCGACGAGTTTGAACGCTTCTTCCATCGCCCGCAGACGCTGGCACTAGGCGTATGTAACGGCTGCCAGATGATGTCTAACCTGCGTGAGCTGATTCCCGGCAGCGACCTGTGGCCGCGTTTTGTGCGCAACCAGTCAGAACGTTTTGAAGCACGCTTCAGCCTGGTGGAGGTGAGCGCCAGTTCATCGCTGTTGCTCGATGGCATGGTGGGTTCTCGCCTGCCTATTGCCGTTTCTCACGGCGAAGGGCAGGTGGAGTTCCGTGATGCGGCGCAGCTGGCACAGCTGGAAAGCAAAGGGCTGGTGGCAATGCGCTACGTGGATAACTTTGGCAAGGTCACCCAGGCTTATCCGGCTAACCCGAACGGTTCAGTGAATGGGATCACTGCGGTTGCCAGCGAAAGTGGCCGTGTGACGATTATGATGCCGCACCCGGAACGCGTGTTCCGCAGCGTTGCTAACTCCTGGCATCCGCAGGACTGGAATGAAGATGGTCCGTGGATGCGCTTGTTCCGTAATGCGCACAAACAGTTAGGTTAAGTCTTTACGGCGTGATGTTTTCATAGTGAAACTAAACTGTCGGTAAGTTGCGACAGGATGCAAGGTTAAATGTCTCCGAAAGGAGACATTTAACTTATTGATTTATAAGGATGACATTTTTCGGTAATAACTGTGTCGGGTTTTAGCGACATGGCTCGGTTAAAGTTCATTTTCGATAGCTAATGCCGCGTTATTATTTTCTTTTATTTATCAATTGATTACGTTATAAATCTTAAGGCTGGCACGTTTCATGCAATTACTATGGCAGTGGCTCATTCACCTTCTTATGTCAGCCCCGCAAGGTTGCGCTACATAAACTTCGAATGACGCACAAAAAGGTGCCTGCCGTCCAACTACTGATTATTGTGACATTAGTCCTTTATCAGGCTCCGGGCGTCACGTTGAGTAAGGCACCGCCTGATTCTCGGGCCGTGGTCATGACACCATGGACTGGACCTAATGAAGAACCCGCTTCTGACAGACAGAGGCGGGTTTTTTCTTTTTTACTGACTTCTCGCGTTATCCTTATTTCAACCCCAAACCCCAAACCCCAAACCCCAAACCCCAAACCCCAAACCCCAAACCCCAAACCCCAAACCCCAAACCCCAAACCCCAAACCCCAAACCCCAAACCCCAAACCCCAAACCCCAAACCCCAAACCCCAAACCCCAAACCCCAAACCCCAAACCCCAAACCCCAAACCCCAAACCCCAAACCCCAAACCCCACTATCCTGTCTGTGAAAGACAAACCTGCTGATTATGCTGTACGCAGGCGTATTGCTGCTGTCGTTCAGGCGCTGGCTGCGTTAGCATCGGTGCCAGGAAAAACACTGAGGGAATGTTCTTGAAACACTGGCTTACCTTTCCCCGTTCACTGCGCCAACTGGTGATGATGGCCTTTCTGCTGGTGCTGTTACCGTTGCTGGTACTGGCGTGGCAGGCATGGCAAAGCCTGAATGCGCTCAGCGCTCAGGCGGCCTCAACCAACCGCACCACGCTCACTGATGCCCGTCGCAGTGAGGCGATGACCAACGCTGCGCTGGAAATGGAGCGCAGCTATCGCCAGTACTGCGTGCTGGATAACCCAACGCTTGAGCGGGTGTATCAAAGCCAGCGCCAGCGTTATAGCGAAATGCTGGATGCCCATGCGGGCGTGCTGCCTGACAAGGCGGTCTGGAAAGCGTTGCGTGAAGACCTCAACCGGCTTGCCGTGCTTAAGTGCCAGAACAGCGGACCTGAGCCTCTTGCGTCCGGCTACCTTGAGACTTTTGCTCGCGCTAATGCAGAAATGGTGCAGGCCACGCGTGCGGTGGTGTTCTCGCGCGGTCAGCAGCTACAGCAGGAGATTGCCGAACGCGGTCAGTTCTTCGGCTGGCAGGCGCTGGGACTCTTTCTGGTCAGCCTTGCGCTGGTGATGTTGTTCACCGGCATGATAATCGGCCCGGTCAAAAGGCTGGAGCGCATGATCAATCGCCTGGGAGAAGGAAAACGTCTGAGCGACGTACAGCTTTTTCGCGGACCGCGCGAACTGCGTTCGGTCGGCCAACGCATTATCTGGCTCAGTGAACGTCTGACATGGCTTGAGTCACAGCGCCATCAGTTTCTGCGCCATATTTCACATGAGCTGAAAACCCCGCTTGCCAGCATGCGCGAAGGAACGGCACTGTTGGCCGATAAAGTGGTTGGTCCACTAACGGCGGAGCAGGAAGAGGTAGTCGCAATTCTTGATGACAGCAGCCGTAATCTGCAAACGCTAATAGAACAGCTCCTCGACTATAATCGCAGGCTGGCTGATACCAGCGCCCACAGCGAGCTGGTGGCGCTTGCACCATTATTTGAGCGCGTGATTGCCGCGCATTCGCTCCCTGCACGGGCTAAAAAAATGAAAACGCAGCTTGCGCTGGTGCAGCCTGAATGTATGGCAGAGCCCGGCCTGCTGTTTAGCGCGCTGGATAATCTCTACTCCAATGCGGTGCACTATGGCACTGAATCCGGTACCATTTATCTGCGCAGTCGGCTGGAGCAGGAGCGCCTGGTAATTGAGGTTGCCAATACCGGGCAGCCTATCGTGCACAGTGAAAGCGCTATGATTTTTGAGCCGTTTTTCCAGGGGAGTCAGCAACGTAAAGGTGCGGTTAAGGGAAGCGGACTGGGGTTGAGCATTGCCAGGGACTGCGTACAACAAATGCAGGGCGCTTTGAGCCTGGTGGATGATGCCCAGGCCGACGTCTGTTTTCGTATTGAGCTGCCAGCCTGGAACACAAGCAGGAACAAATGAAAAAAACGATGACTAGGGCAGCATGGTGCGCGGTAATAAAAAGCGCGCGACGTTTTCTTTTGCCGTCGGCGTTGCTGCTGGCGGGGTGTGTGAAAAGTGAGCATGTGAACGTTCCACAGGTCAAGCCAGAGGTGGTAGCGCCCGAACAGCAGCTTGCCGACTATCGAAATGTGGACTGTGATGCGCTGTGGCAAATGAAGGGTCAGGCCACGGAAGAGAATCCACTTTACTGGCTGCGCGGTATGGACTGCGCCCAAAGGCTGGCGCCTGCGGATGCCCGAATGCTGGCTCACCACTGGAATGAAGAGACCTGGCAGGCGGCGTTTCGCCAGAGCATTGTGCTGGCGAAAGCCCGCATCACGCCGCAGGAACGACGTCTGTATGTGATGAGACTCGATAACGTCAGTTACGCGATACCGGATTCGCTGCGCCCGCTGTATCAGCTCTGGCGTGAGAGTCAGGTGAACGAGCTTGAACTGGTCCGTGCACGCGGGCGCTACAGCACGTTACAGGAAAATACCGATCAGGAACTGGATGGCCTGCGTCAGCAGGAAAAACACCTGCGTGCGCAGCTTGAGCAAACCACGCGTCAGTTGCAAAATCTGACCGATATTGAGCGCCAGCTTTCCAGCCGTAAATCTTCCGGTAGTTACCTTCCGACAGAAAAAAATGGCCCGGCAGACGAGAACGATGAGCTGGCGTCGCCCGGTGACAAGAAAGCGCAGGACGCTGAACAACCGCCAGAAGGGACAAAACCATGACGCAAAGAAAGACCGCGCGCCTGCTGTTGGTGGATGACGATCCAGGATTGCTAAAGCTTCTTGGCATGCGTCTTACCAGCGAAGGCTACACCGTGCTGACTGCGCAAAGCGGCCCTGAAGGTCTGAAAATGCTGATGCGCGAGAAGATAGATCTCGTTATCAGTGATTTACGCATGGATGAAATGGACGGGATGCAGCTGTTTAGTGAAATCCAGAAGGCGCATCCGGGCCTGCCGGTTATTATCCTCACAGCGCACGGCTCTATCCCCGATGCGGTCGCGGCGACTCAGCAGGGCGTGTTCAGCTTCCTGACCAAACCTGTTGACCGGGATGCGCTCTACAAAGCGATTGACGATGCACTGGTGCACACGGTGGCAAGCGGTGATGAACAGTGGCGTGAAAATATTGTCACCCGTAGCCCGTTGATGTTGCGCCTGCTGGAGCAGGCGCGCATGGTCGCCCAGTCGGATGTCAGCGTATTGATTAATGGCCAGAGCGGGACCGGCAAAGAGATGCTGGCGCAGGCTATCCACAACGCCAGCCCGCGGGCAGCAAACGCGTTTATTGCCATTAACTGCGGTGCGTTGCCTGAGCAGTTGCTGGAGTCTGAACTGTTCGGCCACGCGCGCGGTGCTTTTACCGGGGCTGTGAGCAACCGCGAAGGGTTATTCCTGGCCGCCCAGGGCGGCACGCTGTTTCTGGATGAAATTGGTGACATGCCGGTGCCGCTGCAGGTGAAGCTGCTGCGCGTGTTGCAGGAGCGCAAAGTTCGCCCGCTTGGCAGTAACCGTGATATCGACATTGATGTGCGCATCCTCTCCGCGACCCACCGCGATTTACCCAAAGCTATGCAGCGCGGTGAATTTCGTGAAGATCTGTTCTATCGTCTTAATGTTGTCAGCCTTAAAATCCCGACGTTGCAGGAGCGCGCTGAAGACATCCCGCTGCTGGCGGCGCACCTGCTGCGCCAGGCAGCAGACAGGCACAAGCCGTTCGTGCGCAGTTTTTCCACCGATGCAATGAAGCGCCTGATTGCGGCAAGCTGGCCTGGCAACGTGCGCCAGCTGGTCAACGTGATTGAGCAATGCGTAGCACTGAGTTCGGCACCGGTTATTGGAGAGGCATTGGTTGAGCAGGCGCTGGAAGGGGAAAACACGGTGCTGCCGACGTTTGCTGAAGCGCGCAACCAGTTTGAACTGAACTATCTGCGTAAGCTGCTGCAAATCACCAAAGGTAACGTCACCCAGGCGGCAAGGCTTGCCGGGCGTAACCGCACTGAGTTTTATAAACTACTGGGGCGCCACGAGCTGGAAGCCAACGATTTTAAAGAATAATTACGTCACGGCGCGACGTGGGCGCACTCTGTTTGCTCGCGCGCATGTCTGTGATAACGTAAGCGACCGTAATGGCGTTTAACCTGCAGCGCCGGGTTAACTGAAGGATCCACGATGAAAAAGATTGATGCGATTATTAAACCGTTCAAGCTGGACGACGTGCGTGAGGCGCTGGCAGAAGTCGGTATTACCGGGATGACGGTGACTGAAGTGAAAGGCTTTGGGCGTCAGAAAGGGCACACCGAACTGTATCGCGGTGCAGAATACATGGTGGATTTTCTGCCGAAAGTAAAAATTGAAATTGTAGTACCGGACGATATCGTTGAAACCTGCGTGGAAACGATCACCCGCACGGCGCAGACCGGCAAAATCGGCGACGGCAAAATCTTTGTCTTTGACGTTGCCCGCGTGGTGCGTATCCGCACTGGCGAAGAGGACGACGCGGCTATCTGACAAGACGCCGTCTGCCGTTATCCCCCCCAGCCGCTCTGGTGAGCCTCTGGGGTTTTTTATTGCCCGGACATAACCGGTTTGATGTAGCAGGACTCTGCGCCTGATTCCTTTTTGGTTAACCGCAGCAGCCAGAATCACGTTTTTCGTCATCAGTGCAGGCCAGGCTGCTGTCACTTAGCGGCATTCGTGAATGTTGCAGGATAAAAAAAGCCCGGCCATTTTCTGTTGGCCGGGCTTTTTATCACTGTTGGTGCGATTAGAGCACCTTGTGTGGTCCAAAGCATTCGTAATGAATGCGTTCAGCGTTGATGCCCAGATTCACCAGCTGGCTTGCCGCGAATTGCATAAAGCCTACCGGGCCGCAGAGATAAAACTGCATTGTCGGGTCACTGAAGCGGCCTTCTTCTTGCGCCAGGTTCATCAGCCCTTCGCTGTCATAGCCGCTGTCGGTTGCCTGCGGCTGGCTATACCACACGTGGCTGTAAAAGTGCGGCAATCGAGAGCCTGCCCGTGCAACCTCGCTGGCAAAGCCGTGGGCGCTGGCGTTCAGTGCCGCATGGAACCAGTTGATTTGTGCTGGATGGCCATTTGCCGCCAGCGTGTCGAGCATGGCGAGCATTGGCGTTTGACCCACTCCCGCCGAAATCAATGTAACCGGTGTTGCAGGCTCGATATCCATAAAGAAATCACCGCACGGCGTGGCAAGCTGCACAATATCACCCGGCTGGATGTGTTGATGCAGCCAGCCAGACATTTTGCCGCCTTGCTGGTGCTTGACCGCGATGCGGTAGCTTTTGCCGTTAGCAGCCTGCGTCAGAGAATACTGGCGAATCTCCTGGTGCTCAAAACCTTGGGGTTTAGTCCAGATGCTAATGTACTGACCTGGCAGATAGCGAGCGACCGGGCCGCCGTCAACAGGCTCCAGTTCGAAGCTGGTAATCAGCGCGCTTTGCGGTGTCTTCGCCGTGATGCGAAACGCGCGCGTACCTTCCCAGCCCCCGGTCTGTGCAGCACTGTCGCGATAGATTTCGCCTTCGCGATCAATAAAGACCTGTGCCAGCACGCCGTAGGCTTTGCCCCAGGCGTCCAGTACTTCCTGGCCTGGGTTGAGCATTTCATCGAGCGTAGCAAGCAGGTGCTTACCCACAATCTGGTACTGATCGGGTTGAATACGGAAGCTGGCGTGTTTTTGGGCGATTTTCTCCACCGCCGGGAGCAGCACCTCGAGATTGTCGATATTTGCGCCGTACGCGCAGATAGCGTTGAACAGGGCTTCACGCTGATCGCCGTTGCGCTGGTTGCTCATATTGAAAATCTCTTTGAGCTCCGGATTATGTGCAAACATGCGATCGTAAAAGTGAGCGGTCAGTTTCGGCCCGGTTTCGGCCAGTAAGGGGAGAGTGGAGCGCACAACAGCAATAGTTTGTGAATCAAGCATAGCGGACGTTCCTTCGTAATGTACTTAAACATGATTTTTAAATGCATGTTATATGTGTTTTGTATCCCTGTAAAGATGCGGGGTATAGATGTGAAAAAACGTCAATCACAAAATGAAGATCTTTCCTGAAACAACAGCCTGCTGAGATGCCCGCAAACCCTTGCGGTGTGGCAAGCCAATCGTTTGCGTAAAAAGCGCTGTCAAGACCTGTCATCACAATACGAATCAGTTATACTGTGGCCCTTCGCCCTTACGGGGCCATTTCGTAGTAGTCCAATTACCGTTAGCTGAGTCAGGAGATGCGGATGTTAAAGCGTGAAATGAACATTGCCGATTATGATGCCGAACTGTGGCAGGCTATGGAACAGGAGAAAGTCCGTCAGGAAGAGCACATCGAACTGATCGCCTCCGAGAACTACACCAGCCCGCGCGTGATGCAGGCGCAGGGCTCTCAGCTGACCAACAAATATGCTGAAGGCTACCCGGGCAAGCGCTACTACGGCGGTTGTGAGTATGTGGATGTGGTTGAGCAGCTGGCAATTGACCGTGCAAAAGAACTGTTTGGCGCCGACTACGCCAACGTGCAGCCGCACTCCGGTTCTCAGGCGAACTTCGCTGTGTACACCACGTTGTTGCAGCCGGGCGACACCGTACTGGGTATGAACCTCGCGCACGGCGGCCACCTGACTCACGGCTCCCCGGTAAACTTCTCTGGTAAGCTTTACAACATCGTTCCTTACGGTATTGATGAAACCGGTCATATCGATTACGCGGACCTGGAAAAACAGGCGCAGACCCACAAGCCGAAGATGATCATCGGCGGCTTCTCTGCTTACTCCGGCGTGGTTGACTGGGCAAAAATGCGTGAAATCGCTGACAGCATCGGTGCTTACCTGTTCGTTGACATGGCGCACGTGGCTGGTCTGATTGCCGCTGGCGTGTACCCGAACCCGGTACCGCACGCGCACGTAGTGACCACCACGACCCACAAAACGCTGGCTGGCCCGCGCGGCGGCCTGATTCTCGCCAAAGGCGGCAGCGAAGAACTGTATAAGAAACTCAACTCTGCGGTATTCCCTGGCGCACAGGGCGGCCCGCTGATGCACGTGATTGCCGGTAAGGCCGTGGCGCTCAAAGAGGCCATGGAGCCTGCGTTCAAAACCTATCAGCAGCAGGTTGCGAAAAACGCCAAAGCGATGGTGCAGGTGTTCCTGGACCGTGGCTATAACGTGGTTTCTGGCGGTACCGACAACCACCTGTTCCTGCTGGACCTGGTTGACAAGAACCTGACCGGTAAAGAAGCCGATGCCGCACTGGGTCGCGCGAACATCACCGTGAACAAAAACAGCGTGCCGAACGATCCGAAAAGCCCGTTTGTTACCTCAGGTATCCGTATCGGTACGCCTGCTGTGACCCGTCGCGGTTTTAAAGAAGCGGAAGTACAGCAGCTGGCAGGCTGGATGTGCGACGTGCTGGATAGCATCAACGATGAAGGTGTTATCGAGCGCGTGAAGAAGCAGGTGCTGGATATCTGCGCACGCTTCCCGGTTTACGCATAAGCCTGATGGTTAAAGAAAACGCCGACGTTAACGTCGGCGTTTTTGTTTCCGGTCCAGGACCGGCTTAAACCTGTTTTGGTGACAGGCTATTGCGCCTCTTCACCGCAGCACTTAAATATCTTCCAGATTCAGCCCGCGGGTTTTTGGCCCGAACAGCCCCACCGACAGCATGACCATCAACATACTCACCACGATAAAAACAATCACGCCCGGTGCGCCGGCTAGCTGCAAAATAAGCCCAATAAGAATACTGGTGAACGCCGTTGACAGGCGGCTGAATGAGTAGCAAAAGCCTACTGCTCGCGCCCGAATGTGCGTTGGGAACACTTCTGCCTGGTAAGCGTGGTAGCTGATGGTAAGCCAGGCGTTAGACCAGGTAATCATAAAGCCGCACATAATCAGCAGCAGCGGCTGGCTCTGCATGGCGAACAGCGTGCCAAAAATCACGGTCATTAGCGATGACAGAACGATTTGCCATTTGTTTTCCATGCGGTCGGCATAGCGGCTGCAAATCAGACAGCCGATGGGATAGGCGAGAGTAATAAAGAACGCGTACAGCAGGCTGTGGGTGACGCTAGCGCCCTGGCCGGAAAGCAGTGCTGGCAACCAGTTGCCAAAGCCAAAGAAGCCAATAGCCTGGAAGAAATTCATCACAATCAACATCAGCGCACGCTTACGATAAGCCGGGGACCAGATTTCACGAAACGAGCCGCGCTCACCGCTGTGCTGCGTCACTTCTCCAGCGTTGAAGTGTGCGGCGGGAGCAATGCCGCAGCGCTGTTCCATGCTACGCATTACCTGGTGCGCCTCTTCATGTCGACCCTGTTGTGCTAACCAGCGCGCCGATTCCGGGAGATTTTTACGGATGAACCAGATAAGAATGGAGCAGACTGCGCCCGCAATAATCACCAGTCGCCAGCCGCTGATGCCAAAAAACGTATGCGGCACCAGCCACCAGGACATCAGCGCGACGCTCGGTACAGAAAGAAACTGGATAAAGAACGCGATCGCGAAGGCTTTGCTACGAATCGACGCCGGTACCCATTCACTCAGATAAGTATCAATGGTCACCAGTTCCACTCCAAGCCCAATGCCCACCAGAAAGCGGCACAGAAGAATGGCTTCAGGGCTGCTTTGCGCGGCCATCAGCAGAGAAAATGCCCCGTACCAGGCCAGCGCGAAGATAAACGTTTTGCGCCGCCCATAGCGGTCAGCATGCGGTGCCAGCAGGCTTGCGCCAACAAACAGCCCGAGAAACGTCACGCAGGCGAACGCTGCCTGGTCAGCAATACCAAATAGCCCGTTTTTACCGGTGTGAAAAATGCCGTCGGCCACCAGGCCGCTGCTGATATAGGCGGTCTGAAACAGATCATAAAGTTCAAAAAAGCCACCTAATGCCAGCAGTATCACAAAACGCCACAGTCCGGGTGAGGCGGGGAGGGCGTTGATACGTTCTGAGAGCGTCGTGCGTGGAAGGTTGCGGGTAACAGGCGCGTCAAACGCCAGCGTATCGGGCTGCATAAACGGGTCATCCTCTGGAATTATTGTATTTGCCTCATTGATGTTAATTTAATGTAAATAGAGTTAAATTTTTAAATCACTCCAGCTGTGGAAAATTTCAGTGCAAAAACCAGTGGCAGCGCCTGACGGGAGTAAATCATGCCGTTGTCGGGTTTGGCTTTTGTTATGAAGTGGCATAACCCACTATGTTCTCAGGCGTTATAGCGACTAAGCTATGAGTTCCCGAGCCGTGATTTCCAGGCCGGACAGGATCCGGAGCGTTATGAACAAAATTGTGCTGTGTTTCACGACCGCCCTGATGGCGGGGGTTGCCTGGGGCGATGACGCCGTCGAGCCTTTTCAACCGGCAATGGTGAGCCTTTCCAATGAGCTTGAGTTCGATCCGCTACGCGGGCAGGTGAAAAGCTTTGAACAGGTCCTGTATGACAACGAGAACAGCCGGTTAATGGTGGCGAAAGGGCGCTTTGATCCAGGCGGCTGCCTGCAGGCTTACGAGCGTGAAGACAGGGTCAATAACCATGTGATGACGCTGGTACGCGAAAGTGATTCAAACACGCTGGTGTCCACCCGTGATAAACGCAATACCATTGTGCTCAATGACGACTGCCAGATAGTCGCAACGACCAACAGCAGTCAGGCGCGCAAACTCTACATCTATGAAAAAGGTTTGCTGGTAAAGGTGAAAGACGCCCGCGATGCCTGGGTTTACAAAGAGTATTTTTATACGCCGGAAGGAATGCCGAAAAGTACGGTGTTCTATGGTGAAGAGCACGATGTGCTGCTGATTACCGAGCCTAAGCAAAAGCTTTCCGATCCCTGGGATTTTGTGACGGAGGGGCTGGATAATGGCGTGCCATTCTACCAGGCGCTAAAAAAATGCCAGTACGATAAAGAAGGGAATCCCAGCGTGTGTGATTTTGCCGTTGACTCACTGGTTCAGGGCGGCAGCCAGCAGAAAGAGCGCCAGCAAATCCGCTATACCACCACCTATTACTAATGCCTTGCCAGCATCCTTCGCCTCTGCCAGAGTAGCGGCTCTTCACAGGGAGGGTCTATGGTTTTGCAATCCCCGCGCTGGCTGGCGCTTGGCTATTTCACCTATTTTTTCAGTTACGGCATTTTCTTACCTTTCTGGGGCGTCTGGCTAAAGGGCGTTGGGATGGGACCGGAGGCAATTGGCCTGTTGCTGGGCGCAGGCCTGGTGGCACGCTTTCTGGGCAGCCTGCTGCTGGCTCCCGTTGTGAAAGACCCTTCCTGGCTGGTACAGGCGTTGCGCCTGCTGGCATTGCTGACTCTGATTTTCACTGTCGCTTTCTGGTTTGGCACCAGCGTAGCCTGGCTGCTGCTGGTGATGGTGGGCTTTAATTTCTTCTTCTCGCCGCTGGTGCCGCTTACCGATGCGCTGGCTGGAACCTGGCAGCAGCAAATTACCATGGATTATGGTCGGGTGCGGCTGTGGGGTTCGCTGGCGTTTGTGATTGGTTCGGCGCTAACCGGCAAGCTGGATGAGATGTTTGGCCATCAGGCCATTTTGCTGGTGCTAACGGTAGGTATTGCCGCCATGCTGGGCGGCATGCTGCTGCGCCCCTCGGTGATGCCGCAGGGTGAAGTGCTGACGCAGGAAAGCGCAGGCTGGCAGGCATGGCGGCGGTTGTTGAGTGAAAACTGGCGCTTTTTTACCTGCGTCACGCTGCTACAGGGCGCACATGCCGCCTACTACGGCTTTAGCGCGATTTACTGGCAGAGCGCAGGCTATTCCTCTTCAGCGATTGGCTATCTCTGGTCGCTCGGCGTGGTGGCAGAAATCGTGATTTTTGCACTCAGCAATTTCTTGTTCCGGCGCTGGAGCGTGCGTGACCTGCTGCTGCTGTCGTGTCTTAGTGGTGTCGTGCGTTGGGCGCTGATGGGCTGGACCACTGAGCTGCCGTGGCTGCTGGTAATGCAAATTCTGCACTGCGGCAGCTTCACCGTGTGCCATCTCGCGGCGATGCGCTACATTTCGGCGCGCCACGGTAGCGAAGTGATTCGCCTGCAGGCGGTTTACGCCGCGGTAGCGATGGGCGGCGGCATTGCGATAATGACGATGATTTCCGGCTATTTGTACCAGCACCTGACCAATGGACTGTTCTGGGTTATGGCGCTGGTGGCGCTGCCTGCGCTGGCACTGCGCCCTAAGGTGCAGGCGCGTTAGCTTTCAAGGATTTCGCGAATACGCTGTAGCTGGTGCTCGCCTGGCGGCAGGGTGAGGTGAATCAGCGGCGGGGAAAACAGCGGCAGTGAGGTGGCGTACGGCGTAACGATAAGCGTCACCTCTCTGGGCGCGCCTTCCTGCTGGAAGGTATGCAGGCTCAGACGTCGCACGCTCAGCGGCAGCAGCGTCAGTTCTCGCAACTGCTGCTCCAGCCCTTCTTCCAGGCGCGGATCGTTACCAGTGAGCAGCAGCACCTGTTTTTCTCCTAACGCGCTTTCCTGCACCAGCCAGGCACCAAAAATAATGGCAATCAGTCCCGTCTCTTCACTGGAAAAATGAATACCGAACTCAGTTTCAAGCGCCTGTAAGGCCTCACGCGTGGTACGCATCAGGCGCGGATAAAGGTGCGTGATTTCCTGAGGCAGGCTGTTATCAATCCCAATACCGAAGACAGAACGGTTCAACGCCTGGGCAAGGTGTACATAAAGCTGTTCGCGTAACCGCGTTTCGTTGCTAAAGCGCAGGCCGCACAGTGAATTAAAACGGGCAATCAGCCTATCAATGGCGGCGAGCAGCTGTTGGTCGTGCGGGCTATGGTCGCTTTGTGTGCTGGGCGTGCGCAGCAGCATAAACAGTGCGGTTAAAAAGTGCAGCTCGTTATCGTGCGGCGGGCGTGCAACTCTGCGCCGCCAGTGGCGCACGATATCCTGAGCAATCTGCGCTTCAGTGCGCTCCTGGGTCCAGCTGCGTTGTATGGCGGTAAACTGCGGAATCTGCCCAAGCTGATGCTGGAGCAAGCACCAGGGCAAAAACAATTGTAAAAATTCGCGCTCAGGCGTAGTGAATACGCGCTGCAGGCGGCGGGCGCACAGGTTAATCAGCGCCTGGAGATTGGTGTTGTCATAGAGAGCACGGGCGATGCCCGGCTGTTTAAGCGCGGTTTTAAGGGCTGGCGTAAACTGCTGATGAACATAATGCGGGCACAGGCGCAGCGATCTGCGCAGCCAGTACATCAGGCAGAGACGGCGGTCGAGGGCCGAGCCTTCAATGATATAACTGCCGTCGGGCTGTGCGAGCAGATTCAGCCGATGATAGCGGCGCAGCGCCTGGGCTGCATCGGCAATGTCCTGGCGGCTTACGGCGTCGTCCACACCGTTGACACGACTGATGTGTTCAGGCGTCACGGTCTGGCCGGGCAGGCAGAGCGTCAGGAGCAGATGACAGCGGCGTTGCGGACCGGAAAGCACCGACGGCGGTGGACAAATCTGTGTCATCATCCGGTGTACCCGTAGTATGGTTCAGCACTAAGAATAGCCGACGCATTATGCTTCGTTTGTGAATGCCTGTGACTTTCATGCGTTATTTTCGGCTTGCTCACAGAATTTTTATCTGAGGATTTATGGGCGTAAGCAAATCAGGATTTTGTGCCTTTATTTTCGCGGCGCTGCTGGCCGCACCCGGCGCGGTGCAGGCGCATCCACACAGCTTTATTAGCCTTACGACCACCCTGGTGGTGCAGGGCGATACCCTGACCGGGCTTAAAATGCGCTGGGTGATGGATGAAATCACGTCTGCTGACTTGCTGTATGACGCCGGGCGGGCGAAAGCGGGTGATGAGGTGTGGAAAAAGCTCGCGGCAGAAGTGATGGCAAACGTGCTGGCGCAGCACTATTTCACTGAGTTCTGGCACAACGACCAGAAGGTGAAGTTCAGCGCTAGGCCGCAGGATTACCAGCTTTCCCGTGAGGAGCACAAGGCGGTACTGAGTTTTGTGTTGCCGCTGGCAAAGCCGCAGCCGCTCGCCGGGCAGAGCTACCGCTTCTCTACCTTCGACCCTGGCTACTATGTTGATATGTTTTATGAAAACGATACCGATGTGACACTGCCGAAGTCGTTGCAACAGCGCTGTCGTGTGGCAGTAAAAACGCCGCAACCTGGCGATGAGGTACTGGCGTTTGCTCAGTCGCTCGATAAAGCCGATGCGCCGCCTGAGGATATGAATCTGGGCAAGCAGTTTGCCCAGGAGGTGACGCTGTCATGTCAGTGAGTGTAACCACGCCGCGGCGTCCGCTTCGCCGCTGGCTCTCGCTGTGGCCCCTGGCATTACTGGTGTTGGTCACCCTGGGGGTGGGGCTGATGCTCTGGCAGGTCTGGCCGCAGGTGATGATGAAAAGCGCACTCTGGCAGCGCGACGTTAATCAACAACTGAGCGCGTTGCTCAAAGCGGTCGCACAGTCACCTGCTGGCGCAGGCGGTTCGCTGATGGCCTTCAGTTTTATTTATGGTGTACTTCACGCACTCGGACCAGGGCACGGTAAAATTGTGATAACCACCTGGCTTGCCACGCATCCATCCAGACTCAAAAGCAGCCTGCGACTGACCTTTGCCGCTTCTGTGTTACAGGGGCTGGTGGCTATCGGGCTGGTGACGCTGTTGCTGGCGTTGTTACAGCTACCGGCACGCTCACTGCACATGAGCAGCTTCTGGCTGGAGAAGGGCAGTTATTTGTTGGTGGGCGTTCTCGGCCTGTTGTTATGCTGGCGTGCACTCAGGCATTTGCGCCGGTTGCTTAAGCGCCCAACTTTCACCGCTTTCACGCTGCATCATGAACACAGCGCTGACTGTGGCTGCGGCCATCAACATATGCCCACCGAGCAGCAACTTGCCACTGGTGAAGACTGGCGCGCCCGGCTGATGGTGGTGCTGTCTATGGGCATGCGCCCTTGCTCCGGGACGATTATGGTACTGCTGTTTAGCAAGGTGATTGGCGTCTATGCCTGGGGCATGGCGGCGGCATTAGCGATGGCAGCCGGTACGGCGCTGACTATCTCCGCGCTGGCGCTTCTGGTGCACGGCTTTCGCTCGCTGGCGCAGCGCCTTGGGCAAGGCCGCGCACCGGTGCTGTGGCGCCAGGTTGGCGCTGCCTCGCTGGCGCTGGCCGGTGGCATGATTCTGGTGGCGGCGGCATGGCTGATGTGGCTAAGTGCGCAGCCAGTGGCGCAGGGCATCAGGCCATTTTAATGCGGCTGTGAGAGTATGTTGAGCCAGGGATGACGTCGGAGACTGGGGAAAGGACAGTGCAACAAGGAAACTTCCCCTCACCGGGCGGCGAGGGGGGACGCGAGAGTTAGCGCTTGAGGGCTTCGCTCAGTTCGTCACGCATTTCAGCCAGCATGTTTTTTACTACGCGCGGGTTGCCCGCCACGATGTTGCCGGTAGACAGATAGTTGTGACCACCCGTGAAGTCACATACCAGGCCGCCTGCCTCGCGCACCAGCAGTTCGCCACCGGCGAAATCCCACGGGCGCAGACCAATCTCAAAGAAACCGTCCACGCGACCGGCCGCTACGTAGGCCAGATCCAGTGCTGCAGAGCCGGTGCGGCGGAAGTCCGCGCAGCGGGTAAACAGTTTGCTGACGATTTTCATGTAGCTGTCGGAGTGCTGTTTGGCTTTGAACGGGAAACCAGTTGCCAGAATAGTGCCATCAAGGTCGCGGCTGTTGGAGCCGCGCAGGCGGTAGCCGTTAAGCTGTGCACCCTGACCGCGGGTGGCGGTGAAGAGTTCGTTACGCATCGGATCGTAAACCACCGCGACTTCGGTGCGGCCTTTGACGCGTACGGCAATAGACACCGCGAAGTGCGGCAGGCGCTTAATAAAGTTGGTGGTGCCATCCAGAGGATCGATAACCCACTGTACATCCTGGTCTTCGCCGGCCAGTTCACCGGACTCTTCGGTGATAATGGTGTGCTGCGGGTAAGACGCGCGAATAGTTTCAACGATCAGGCTTTCTGCGCCTTTGTCTACGTTGGTGACGAAATCATTACTGCCTTTCTGGCTGGTTTCCACCGCATCGGGGGTTTCATAATTTCTGGCAATCAGGTTGCCTGCTTTACGCGCGGCGCGCACTGCGATGTTGAGCATCGGATGCATGGGTTACTCTCACTGGATGTTAAAGAACGGGAAAACGGCGCGGAGTATAGCAGAGGGTTCGGAATATGTCTTCGGATTATGATACGATGGTTGGATAAACTTTTACCGCGCTGAAGACTATGCTGCAGAATATCCGAATCGTACTGGTTGAAACTTCTCATACCGGCAATATGGGCTCCGTGGCCCGCGCAATGAAAACCATGGGTCTTACTAATCTCTGGCTGGTTAATCCGTTGGTAAAACCGGACTCTCAGGCTATTGCGCTGGCCGCAGGCGCCAGCGACGTTATTGGTAATGCGCAGATTGTGGACACGCTGGATGAAGCCCTGAGCGGCTGTAGTCTGGTGGTGGGGACCAGCGCGCGTTCACGTACATTGCCCTGGCCGATGCTCGACCCGCGCGAGTGCGGACTTAAAAGCGTGGAAGAAGGCCAGCATGCGCCAGTGGCGCTGGTGTTTGGCCGCGAGCGCGTAGGGCTGACCAACGACGAACTCCAGAAGTGTCATTATCACGTGGCGATTGCCGCTAATCCCGAATACAGTTCGCTCAACCTCGCTATGGCGGTACAGGTTATTGCCTATGAAGTGCGCATGGCGTTTCTTGCCTCAGAACATGCGCCTTCTCAGGACGTGGAAGAAGAAGCCCCGTATCCACTGGTTGACGATCTGGAACGTTTCTACGGCCATCTTGAAAAAGTATTACTGGATACCGGATTTATTCGTGCGAACCATCCCGGCCAGGTGATGAATAAATTGCGCCGCTTATTTACCCGCGCGCGTCCGGAGAGTCAGGAACTCAACATCTTACGCGGTATGCTTGCCTCGATGGAATCCGGTTATAAGACGAAGCCATAAGTTATAAGCAGGCGCATTAAACGCCCGGAAGAATAGTTGACCAATTTACTCAGGAATGTCAGACTTGGCCCCGCTATGTAAAACGTTTTTTTATGGCAAAACCCCCGGGGCGAGGGGCACATTTCTGAGGTTAAGTAAGACATGAGACTGACATCTAAAGGGCGCTATGCCGTGACTGCAATGCTTGACGTTGCACTTAACTCTGAAGCGGGCCCGGTACCGTTGGCTGATATTTCTGAGCGTCAGGGAATTTCGCTCTCCTATCTGGAGCAGTTGTTCTCCCGTCTGCGTAAGAATGGTCTGGTGGCCAGCGTTCGCGGTCCGGGGGGCGGCTATCTTCTGGGTAAGGAAGCTAGCAGTATCGCGGTTGGTGAAGTTATCAGTGCTGTCGACGAATCTGTTGATGCAACCCGTTGTCAGGGCAAGGGCGGCTGTCAGGGCGGTGATAAATGCCTGACGCACGCGCTGTGGCGCGACTTGAGTGACCGTCTGACCGGTTTTCTCAATAACATTACGCTGGGCGAACTGGTGAATAACCAGGAAGTCATGGACGTGTCCGACCGCCAGCAAAATGAAGCACATCGCAGTAACCGCGCTCAGGACGCCATTGACGTCAAACTGCGCGCATAAGTAAGCCACAATAATGACATTCTGAATCAACAGGGGGCATCGCTCCCTGTATTTTAGTTAGTGTTTCAGCATTGAGTGATGTACGGAGCTTAAGAGCAATGAAATTACCGATTTATCTCGACTACTCTGCGACGACGCCGGTTGATCCGCGCGTTGCCGAGAAGATGATGCAGTTTTTAACTATGGATGGGACTTTCGGTAACCCCGCATCCCGTTCCCACCGTTTTGGCTGGCAGGCGGAAGAGGCGGTCGATATCGCCCGTAACCAGATTGCCGAACTGGTTGGCGCGGATCCGCGTGAAATTGTTTTTACCTCCGGCGCAACAGAATCCGACAACCTGGCGATTAAAGGTGCTGCCAACTTTTATCAGAAAAAAGGCAAGCACATCATCACCAGCAAAACCGAGCACAAAGCGGTGCTCGACACCTGCCGCCAGCTGGAGCGTGAAGGGTTTGAAGTGACCTATCTCTCCCCACAGAGCAACGGCATTATCGACCTCAAAGAACTCGAAGCGGTGATGCGTGATGACACCATCATCGTTTCTATCATGCATGTGAATAATGAAATCGGCGTGGTGCAGGATATTGCGACTATCGGCGAAATGTGCCGTGCGCGCGGAATCATCTTCCATGTTGATGCCACCCAGAGCGTGGGCAAACTGCCTGTTGACCTGAGCCAGCTGAAAGTAGACTTGATGTCCTTCTCCGGGCACAAACTCTACGGGCCGAAAGGTATTGGCGCCCTGTACGTGCAACGTAAACCACGTATCCGTATTGAAGCGCAAATGCACGGCGGTGGTCATGAGCGCGGTATGCGTTCTGGTACGCTCCCGGTGCACCAGATTGTCGGTATGGGCGAAGCCTACCGCATTGCAAAAGAAGAGATGTCCACTGAAATGGCGCGTCAGCGTGCGCTTCGCGACCGCCTGTGGAACGGCCTGAAAGATATCGAAGAAGTTTATCTTAATGGCAATCTGGAGCAGGGCGCGCCGAATATTCTTAACGTCAGTTTCAACTACGTTGAAGGCGAATCCCTGATTATGGCGCTCAAAGATTTGGCTGTGTCCTCAGGCTCTGCCTGTACGTCCGCAAGCCTTGAGCCGTCCTACGTGCTGCGCGCGTTAGGCCTCAACGATGAGCTGGCTCATAGCTCAATCCGTTTCTCGCTGGGTCGCTTCACGACCGAAGAAGAGATTGATTACACCATCGAACTGGTGCGCAAATCCATTGGCCGCCTGCGCGACCTCTCTCCGCTGTGGGAGATGTTTAAGCAGGGCGTTGACCTGACCACCATCGAATGGGCGCATCATTAATCGGCATCGGACGTAAGGAATATTAACCATGGCATACAGCGAAAAAGTCATCGATCATTACGAAAACCCGCGCAACGTCGGCTCTTTTGACAACAGCGACGACAATGTTGGCAGCGGCATGGTTGGCGCACCGGCGTGCGGCGACGTGATGAAACTGCAAATCAAAGTCAGCAATGACGGCATCATTGAAGACGCGCGTTTTAAAACCTACGGCTGTGGCTCTGCAATCGCCTCCAGTTCGCTGGTGACCGAATGGGTCAAAGGCAAAAGCCTGGACGAAGCACAGGCGATTAAAAACACCGATATCGCCGAAGAACTCGAGCTGCCGCCGGTGAAAATTCACTGCTCAATCCTCGCTGAAGACGCCATTAAGGCGGCCATCGCGGATTACAAAAGCAAACGTGAAGCAAAATAATTACTGAGGTTTTGATATGTCGATTACCCTGAGCGACACTGCTGCCGCACGCGTAAACAGCTTTCTTGCCAACCGTGGCAAAGGGTTTGGCCTGCGTCTTGGCGTTCGCACGTCTGGCTGTTCCGGTATGGCTTACATACTGGAGTTTGTCGATCAACCCGCTGCAGAAGACGTGGTGTTTGAAGACAAAGGCGTGAAGGTTGTTATCGATGGTAAAAGCCTGCAGTTCCTTGACGGCACACAGTTGGACTTTGTGAAAGAAGGTCTGAACGAAGGGTTTAAATTCACTAACCCTAACGTGAAGGATGAGTGCGGCTGCGGCGAAAGCTTTAACGTGTAGCGCGCCTCTTTCGGACCTTGCCCCACCGCTGTAACAGCGTGTGGGGCACTGTTGTTTATTGACGCAACCCCGAGACTGTTATGGATTTCTTCTCCCTCTTCGGGCTGCCGGTGCAGTATGCGCTGGACACTGCCCAACTGGCTGCTCGCTACCAGGAGCTGCAACGCCAGTTCCATCCGGATAACTTCGCAAACCATCCTGAGGCCGAGCGCCTGCAGGCGGTACAGCGCTCTGCCACCATCAATCAGGCCTGGCAAACGCTGCGCCAGCCGCTGTCCCGCGCAGAATACATGCTTTCTTTGCACGGCTACGATTTAGCCAGCGAGCAACAGACGGTGCGTGATACTGCCTTTTTGATGGAGCAGTTGGAGCTGCGCGAAGAGCTTGAGGAAATCGAGCAGGCTCGTGATGAATCACGGCTGGAAGCCTTTATTAAACGCACGGACGCCACTCTACATACCCGCAGCGAAAAAATGGTGCAGGAGCTTAACGACGAAATGTGGGAACAGGCGGCCGATACGGTGCGCAAACTGCGTTTTCTCGATAAACTTCGCGCCAGCGCAGAACAACTCGAAGAAAAGCTGCTCGATTTTTAATTCTGGAAGCTAACCATGGCCTTATTACAAATCAGTGAGCCCGGCCTGAGTGCCGCACCGCACCAGCGCAGGCTGGCAGTGGGTATCGATCTCGGTACTACCAACTCTCTGGTAGCGACGGTGCAAAGCGGCCAGGCGCAAACGCTGGCAGACCATGACGGGCGTCATTTGCTCCCTTCCGTGGTGCATTATGAGGCGAATGGCCTGAGCGTTGGGTGGGACGCGCGCGCCCAGGCGGCCATCGATCCGGTCAATACCCTCAGTTCTGTAAAGCGCCTGCTGGGCCGTTCTCTGGCCGATATTCAGGCGCGTTATCCGCACCTTCCTTACCGCTTACTGCCCAGTGAAAACGGCCTGCCAATGATTGAAACTGCCGCAGGGCGAGTCAATCCCGTGCGCGTATCTGCCGATATCCTCAAAGCGCTGGCAACGCGCGCGCAGCAGGCGCTGTCAGGCGAACTTGACGGCGTGGTGATCACCGTGCCTGCCTATTTTGATGACGCGCAGCGCCAGGGCACTAAAGATGCGGCGAAACTTGCGGGCCTGCACGTGCTGCGCCTGCTCAATGAGCCAACCGCGGCAGCCATTGCCTACGGGCTGGATTCCGGGCAGGAAGGCGTGATTGCGGTTTACGACCTGGGCGGCGGTACGTTTGATATCTCCATTTTACGTCTGAGTCGCGGCGTGTTCGAAGTGCTGGCAACCGGCGGCGATTCGGCGCTCGGCGGCGATGACTTCGACCATTTACTGGCTGACTGGCTGCGCGAGCAGGCAAGTCTTACCGATCGTCACGACGTACGTTTGCAGCGCCAGTTGCTGGATGCGGCGGTGGCGGCAAAAATTGCGCTCAGTGATGCTGATACGGCAACTGTCAGTGTGGCGGGCTGGAGTGGCGCGGTAAGTCGCGAGCAGTTTAATGAACTGATTGCTCCGCTGGTCAAACGCACGCTGCTGGCCTGCCGCCGCGCGCTGAAAGACGCGGGCGTGGAGGCAAGCGAGGTGCTGGAAGCGGTGATGGTCGGTGGCTCTACCCGCGTGCCGTTGGTGCGCGAGCGGGTGGGCGAGTTCTTTGGCCGCGTGCCACTGACCTCTATCGATCCCGACCGCGTTGTGGCGGTGGGGGCCGCCATCCAGGCAGATATCCTGGTGGGCAACAAGCCAGACAGCGAAATGCTGCTGCTGGATGTCATTCCGCTGTCGCTTGGACTTGAGACCATGGGCGGGCTGGTGGAGAAGGTTATTCCACGTAACACCACTATTCCGGTGGCACGCGCTCAGGAGTTCACCACCTTCAAAGACGGCCAGACGGCGATGGCGATTCATGTCACCCAGGGTGAGCGTGAGCTGGTGCAGGACTGCCGTTCGCTTGCTCGTTTTACGCTGCGTGGTATTCCACCGCTGCCCGCTGGCGGGGCGCATATTCGCGTGACTTTCCAGGTCGATGCCGACGGGCTTTTAAGCGTGACCGCGATGGAGAAATCCACTGGCGTGGAGGCCTCCGTGCAGGTGAAGCCGTCTTACGGCCTGACAGACGGCGAAATCGCCACCATGATTCAGGACTCCATGAACTTTGCCGGGCAGGATGTGCAGGCGCGCATGCTGGCTGAGCAGAAAGTAGAAGCCGCACGGGTACAGGAAAGCGTGCACAGTGCGCTCACTGCCGACGGCGCACTGCTGAGCACAGAAGAACGTCAGGCTATTGAGCAGGCCGCAGAGCAATTGCGTGTTGCTGCACAGGGCGATGACGTTGAAGCCATTAAAGAAGCCATTAAAACAACAGATAAACAGACACAGGAGTTTGCCGCACGCCGGATGGACGTTTCTATTCGTCAGGCGCTGAAAGGCCACTCTGTGGACGAGGTTTAATATGCCAAAGATTGTTTTTCTGCCTCATCAGGACCTTTGTCCGGATGGCGCAGTGCTGGAAGCGAAAGCCGGTGAAACCATCCTTGACGTTGCCCTGCGTAACGGCATTGAAGTGGAACACGCCTGTGAAAAATCCTGTGCCTGCACAACCTGCCACTGCATTGTGCGTGAAGGCTTTGACTCGCTGGCAGAAAGCAGCGAAGACGAAGACGACATGCTCGACAAGGCCTGGGGGCTGGAGCCGGAAAGCCGTCTTGGCTGCCAGGCGCGGGTGACCGATGAAGACCTGGTCGTGGAAATTCCGCGTTACACAATCAACCATGCACGCGAACATTAACAGAGGGTAGTATGGGACTGAAGTGGACCGACAACCGAGAAATCGGCGAGGCGTTGTACGACAGCCGCCCGGATCTCGATCCGAAGACCGTACGCTTTACTGATATGCATCAGTGGATTTGCGAGCTGGATGAATTTGACGATGATCCGAATGCGTCGAACGAAAAGATACTCGAAGCTATCCTGCTGGTCTGGCTGGACGAAGCGGAGTAACACAACGGGCTGCCAGTGGCGGCCCGTTTTTATAACGGGCGACGACACAATAAGGAAAACAAGATGAGTGAAGCCATGAACATTATGCTCTCCAGCGCACCTGCGGATGCACGCTGGGGAGAGAAAGCGACGTACAGCATTAACGAGGAAGGCGTCACTTTGCACCTCAGCGGCGAGGATGACCTGGCGCTGATTCAGCGTGCGGCACGTAAAATTGACGGCCAGGGACTTAAGCACGTTTGTCTTTCCGGCAGCGGCTGGGACGTTGAGAAAAGCTGGGCTTTCTGGCTAGGCTATCGCGGGCCAAAAGGGCAGCGTAAAATTGAATGGGCAAGTCTTGATGAGTCGCAGCAGCGCGAGCTTGATAGCCGTCTGACCTGTATCGACTGGGTGCGTGATGTGATTAACGCACCGGCAGAGGATGTTGGTCCGGAGCAGCTGGCGCAGCGCGCGGTGGATTTGCTGAGTAAAGTTGGCGGCGAGGCGGTCACTTACCGCATTACCAAAGGCGAAGATCTGCGTGAGCAGAATTATGTTGGGCTGCATACTGTCGGGCGCGGCTCCAGCCGTGCGCCAGTGCTACTGACGCTCGATTACAACCCAACCGGTGACACTAACGCGCCGGTGTACGCCTGCCTGGTCGGCAAGGGTATCACCTTTGACTCAGGCGGCTACAGTCTCAAGCCAACCAACTTCATGGACTCCATGAAGTCCGACATGGGTGGCGCGTCGCTGGTGACGGGGTCGCTGGCCTATGCCATCACTCGCGGCCTGAACAGGCGCGTGAAGCTGATTCTGTGTTGTGCCGATAACATGGTGAGCGGTAACGCGTTTAAGCTTGGCGACATCATTCGCTACCGTAACGGCAAAACTGTTGAAGTGATGAACACCGACGCTGAAGGCCGCCTGGTACTGGCTGATGGCCTGATTGACGCCAGCGCGCTGAACCCGGAAATCATCATCGACTGTGCAACACTGACGGGCGCGGCGAAAACGGCGCTGGGTAACGACTATCACGCGCTGTTGAGCTTTGACGATGCGCTCTGTAGCCGCCTGATGGCAAGTGCACAGGCAGAAAATGAAGCGTTCTGGCGCTTACCGTTGGCAGAAATGCACCGCAGCCAGCTGCCGTCAAACTTTGCCGACCTGAATAATACCGGTGGTGCAGCGTATCCGGCCGGAGCCAGCACGGCAGCGGGCTTCCTGTCTCACTTTGTTGAGCGCTACCGCAAAGGCTGGCTGCATATCGACTGCTCTGCGACTTACCGCAAGTCGGCGGTAGAGCAGTGGGCGGCGGGCGCGACGGGTATTGGCGTGCGCACGCTGGCGAATCTGCTGACCGCAAAGTAAGTTCTCTGGCGCTGGCATATTGCCATTAGTACCGGGTGCCTGTCTGGTATAGTCCACAAGGCCGGTATGCCAGTGTCCGGATTCAGAAAGGAAACGTAAGCACAGAGTGCTGCGGCATTTGCGCTAAAGCAGGTGCCGCTGTTTGACGGATAACCTATGTCAGAAACGAAAAATGAATTAGAAACGCTGCTGGAGCAGGCGGCGACCGAACCGGCGTACCGTCCGGCTTTTTTTCGTACCCTGCTGGATTCCAGCGTCTGGGTACCCGGTGAATCCGCGCAAGGTGAGGCGATGGATGCCGACAGTGTGGTTGACCTGCAGCACTGGGAAAAGGACGACGGTACATCGGTAATTCCGTTTTTTACCTCGCTGGCCGCGCTGGAGCAGGCAGTGGCAGGTGAGCAGGCGTTTGTGGTGATGCCTGCGCGTACCTTGTTTGAGATGACGCCTGGCGAAACGCTATTCCTTAACGCCAAACTGCCGACCGGTAAAGAATTCACGCCACGGGAAATCAGCCATTTGCTCAGTAAAGAAGGCGACCCACTCAGCCAGCAAACGGTGCTGGAGGGCTGTGAATCGCTGTTGCTTTCTGAAGTAGCTGAGCCACCGGCACAAATGATTGACTCACTGACTACGCTGTTTAAAGGTATCAAGACTGTGAAGCGCGCATTTGTCTGCTCGTTAAAAGAGCAGGCCCAGCAGCAGCCGGTGCTGCTATTGGGGATTGAGGCTGACGGCGACGTAGAAGCCATTATCCAGGCAGCGGGCAGTGTGGCTATGGATACGCTGCCAGGTGATGACCCACTGGACATCTGTCTTATCACCGAAGGCGAGAAAGGCATCAGTCATTTTATGATGGCGCACCTGACGCCGTTCTACGAACGGCGTTGGGGCAGCTTCCTGCGCGATTTCAAA
Organism: Enterobacteriaceae bacterium 4M9; assembly: GCA_010092695.1. Taxonomy (GTDB): domain Bacteria; phylum Pseudomonadota; class Gammaproteobacteria; order Enterobacterales; family Enterobacteriaceae; genus Tenebrionibacter. The sequence goes on from JAADJJ010000001.1 coordinate 1,649,350, forward strand.
ACCAACCGCATTATCTGAAAACGGCCCCGTAAGGGGCCGTTTCATTTACGATAGATAGTCAGCGATAACGAGAAATCAGTTTCCCACAGGCTCGACCGGCAGGTCGTCACGCGCGCCCCATTCGCTCCACGAGCCGTCGTAAAGCGTAACGTCAGTCGCGCCCAGGGTATGTAGCGCCAGCACAACCACCGCGCCAGTTACACCAGAGCCGCAGCTGGCAATGACGGGTTGTTCCAGGTCAACGCCATGCTGTTGAAAAATGGCGGCAAGCGCAGCACTGTCTTTTAACTGCCCGTTTTCAACCAGCTCGCCCCACGGCACGTTGAGTGCGCCAGGAATATGGCCGCGGCGCAGCCCCGGACGGGGTTCATCGGCTTGTGCATTAAAGCGTGGCGCCGGACGAGCATCAACCAGTTGCGCACCGCCTTCGTGACTTATCAGCAGAACATCGGTCAGACGTTTAACCGCTTGCGCATCAAATTTCACGTCAAACTCGCCTTCTGGCAAATCCGCGATGCCAGTTTCCAGTTCACGCTGCTGGGCTTTCCAGCCTGCCAGACCGCCAGCGAGAATGGAGACCGTTGGGGCGCCAAAGGTTTTCAGCATCCACCAGGCGCGCGGGGCAGAGAACAGATCGCCTTCGTCATACACCACCAGATGTTTGTCGCGGCAAACGCCAAGCTCACGCATAGCAACGGCAAAGCTCTCCGGGCGTGGCATCATATGCGGTAGCGGCGTGGTGTGGTCAGAAAGCGCTTCAATATCAAAGAAAACGGCCCCAGGAAGATGGCCCGCGCGGTATTCTGCGGGCACATCGCGGTGCTCCTGGCCGGGGGGAGCCATACGGGCATCAATAATCTGTACTTCGGGGTCGTCGAGATGTTCTGTGAGCCAGTCGCTCGTCACAAATAAAGAGAGGGTCATGCTTGCCTCCGCGTCAGTATATCGCTGTGGATTGTCGATGTTTTTAGCGCCTGCGACAAGCGCGTGTTCTCAGGGATGCGAGCCAGCTTCCGCTCGTTGCTGTAATGCAAAAGCATAAAATTACGTCTGTGCGAGAGTGTTGCTGAAAAACGGGATTTTTTAAAAAAATGTTATCTCTAACCATAGGCAAGGGCAGCACCTCTCTTTATAATCCTCGCCACTTTTACATACACCGGTTTTGCCGGCACAACAGAACACAACTACGAGGTAGTAAGTCATGGCAATTGAACGTACGTTTTCCATCATCAAACCGAACGCGGTGGCGAAAAACGTAATCGGCGAAATTTTTGCCCGCTTCGAAACGGCGGGGCTGAAAATTGTTGGCACCAAAATGTTGCACCTGACCGTTGAACAGGCGCGCGGCTTCTATGCTGAGCACGACGGTAGACCGTTCTTTGACGGCCTGGTTGAATTCATGACCTCAGGTCCGGTTGTGGTTTCCGTGCTGGAAGGTGAGTCTGCGGTGCGCCGTCACCGTGAAATCCTGGGTGCCACTAACCCGGAAAACGCGCTGGCCGGTACACTGCGTGCTGATTATGCTGACAGCCTGACTGAAAACGGCACACACGGCTCTGACTCCGTTGAGTCAGCGGCACGTGAAATTGCGTTCTTCTTTGGTGAAGGCGACGTGTGTAAGCGTACCCGCTAAGCACATTATTAAGCGACGTTTACATTTTCTTTCATCCTTGCCTGCCGTGGGCATGGCATACACGTCGCAGAATTTGTACAATGCAGCGCCTCTGGACGATGGTGTTCAGAGGCGCTTCATTTTATAACCCTCCAGGGGCCATAACGTGTAACAACGAGGCCGGAAAACATTATGTCAGAGCAAATTGTCACGCCCGGGACCACGCCGTCCGCCATTGCCAGCAAAAATGAAAAAATCAATCTGCTGGATCTCACTCGTCAGGATTTACGTAAATTTTTCAGCGACATGGGTGAAAAGCCTTTTCGTGCCGATCAGGTCATGAAGTGGATGTATCACTATTGCTGTGATGATTTCGACGAAATGACGGATATCAACAAAGTGCTACGCAGCCGCCTGAAAGAGGTTGCGGAAATCCGCGCACCGGAAGTGGTTGAGGAGCAGCGCTCCAGCGACGGCACCATTAAGTGGGCAATTCTCGTCGGCGGCCAGCGCGTTGAAACGGTATATATCCCGGAAGAAGACCGCGCAACGCTGTGCGTCTCCTCTCAGGTAGGCTGCGCCCTTGAGTGCAAATTCTGTTCTACTGCGCAACAGGGCTTTAACCGCAACCTGCGCGTATCTGAAATTATTGGCCAGGTCTGGCGCGCGGCAAAGATTATTGGTGCTGCGAAGGTTACCGGCCAGCGCCCTATCACCAACGTGGTGATGATGGGCATGGGCGAGCCGTTGCTCAACCTGACCAACGTGGTCCCCGCGATGGAAATTATGCTTGATGACTTCGGCTTTGGCCTGTCCAAGCGCCGCGTGACCATTTCCACCTCAGGCGTGGTGCCTGCGCTGGATAAACTTGGCGATATGATTGATGTTGCGCTGGCGATTTCGCTGCATGCGCCGACGGATGCTATTCGCGACGAAATCATGCCTATTAACAAGAAATACAATATCGAGGCTTTTCTTGCGTCCGTGCGTCGCTATCTCGAAAAATCCAATGCCAATCAGGGGCGCGTGACGATTGAGTACGTGATGCTCGATCACATCAACGACGGCACAGAGCACGCCCATCAGCTCGCGGAGTGCCTGAAAGACACGCCGTGCAAAATCAACCTGATTCCGTGGAACCCGTTCCCGGGCGCGCCTTATGGCCGCAGCTCTAACAGCCGCATTGATCGTTTCTCTAAGGTACTGATGGAATACGGCTTTACCACCATTGTGCGTAAAACCCGCGGTGATGATATTGATGCCGCCTGTGGTCAGTTGGCAGGTGAGGTGATTGACCGCACCAAACGTACTCTGCGTAAACGTGCGCAGGGGGAACCAATTGCGGTAAAAGCAGTCTGATTTGCTGCGGATAACCCTATGCTGGCTGTCAGTACTGTTGACGGTCAGCATAAAAAAGCGCCATTTTTTTTCAGCAGTGAAATACGGCGCCGGAATATTTCAGCAAATTTCACAAACACGGTGCGTTTCCTGGCACTTTAGGGCAGTATGTAGCGGTACAACAACAGTTTAGCTGCGTATCCCTTTGGGCTTATGTTCAGATAAACCGGACAGTTGATAAAAAGCTGTCTATGGTTAAGGAACCTGACATAAGTTTGTCTGTTCAGGGGCATAGCTGGGTGTTCGGATGGAGCGCGTTTAGCTTCATACAAAGATTTTTTCGCGGCGCGGGCACAGCGCGGAGTGCGCTAAAGTGGGTCGGCGTCTGTTTATTTAATTCCAACAGTTCCAGCAGTTGTAGCGAATGAATACTGAAGCCAATCACGAACAAAATACAGCATTAAGCACGGGCGAACGTCTGCGTAGCGCCCGAGAGCAACTTGGGCTGAGCCAACAGATGGTGGCGGAGAGACTGTGTCTTAAGGTTTCTACCGTGCGCGAGATCGAAGAGGATAAAACCCCTGGCGATCTGGCATCCACTTTTCTGCGCGGTTATATCCGCTCATACGCGCGCCTTGTGCACATCCCTGAGGAAGAACTGCTGCCGATGATGGAAAAGCAGGTTCCGATGAAATCCTCAAAGGTTCAGGCGGTTCAAGGCTTTTCACTGGGTAAGCGCCGCAAAAAGCGTGATGGCTGGCTGATGAGTTTCACCTGGCTGGTGCTTTTTGTGGTTATCGGCCTGACCGGTGCCTGGTGGTGGCAAAACCACAAGGCCCAGCAGGAAGAAATTAATTCTATGGCCGATACCTCAACGCCTGAAGTGAGTGCAGATAGCACAACCTCTCAGCCTGTTCCGCTTAATAATGGTGAAATTGTCGGTCAGGACTCTGTTACTGAACAGGCGCAGACCACAGAACCTTCTACGACTGGCGGGCAGACCACTGCGCCGGACACAACAGCGCAGAACACCACTACCGCGCCAACTACCACACAGCCCGCTCCGGCTGATAACAACCCGCAGTCTGGCGTTGTTTCACCGAGCCAGACGAACGTTGATGGTGTTGCCACGGCGAATACTGATACCAATGCTAACGCTGATGCGACAACAGGTACGCTGCCTACCGGGCAGGCTGCAACGCAACCACAGGCTGATGCTAACGCTATCGTTATGAATTTTAACGCTGACTGCTGGCTGGAAGTGACCGATGCTACCGGCAAAAAGCTGTTCAGTGGCATGCAGCGTAAAGATGGCAGCCTGAACCTCACCGGCCAGGCACCGTACCGCCTGAAGATTGGTGCACCGGCTGCTGTTCAGATTCAGTATCAGGGTAAACCTGTCGATCTGAGCCGCTTTATCAGAACAAGCCAGGTTGCGCGCTTCACGCTGAACGCAGAATAATGCACAGCACAAGCGGCAAAGACAGAGAAGTAGCATGAACCACGAATCACCCATTCAGCGCAGAAAATCGACCCGTATCTACGTTGGTAATGTGCCTGTCGGCGATGGTGCTCCCATCGCCGTACAGTCCATGACCAACACTCGCACCACGGATGTGGAGGCCACTGTTGGCCAGATTAACGCGTTGGCGCGTGCGGGTGCCGATATCGTGCGTGTCTCCGTGCCGACTATGGACGCTGCCGAAGCGTTTAAGCTTATCAAGCAGCAGGTTACCCTGCCGTTGGTAGCAGATATTCACTTCGATTACCGCATCGCGCTTAAAGTGGCGGAATACGGCGTAGATTGCCTGCGTATTAACCCAGGTAACATCGGCAACGAAGAGCGTATTCGCCAGGTCGTTGACTGCGCGCGTGACAAAAATATTCCTATCCGCATCGGCGTTAACGCCGGATCGCTTGAAAAAGATCTCCAGGAAAAATACGGTGAGCCAACGCCGCAGGCGCTGCTGGAATCGGCCATGCGCCATGTGGATCATCTGGACAGACTCAACTTTGACCAGTTTAAAGTGAGCGTCAAAGCCTCTGATGTATTCCTTGCAGTAGAAGCCTATCGTTTGCTGGCGAAGGCTATCGATCAGCCTTTGCATTTGGGCATTACCGAAGCAGGCGGTGCACGTAGCGGCGCGGTGAAATCTGCCATTGGTCTTGGTCTGCTGCTTTCTGAAGGCATTGGCGATACCCTGCGCGTCTCACTGGCAGCCGATCCGGTTGAAGAGATCAAAGTCGGTTTTGATATCCTGAAGTCGCTGCGGATTCGCGCTCGTGGGATCAACTTCATTGCCTGTCCAACCTGCTCGCGTCAGGAATTTGACGTTATCGGCACGGTTAACGCGCTGGAGCAGCGTCTTGAAGACATCACCACGCCAATGGATGTTTCCATTATTGGTTGTGTGGTAAACGGGCCTGGTGAGGCGCTGGTGTCCACACTTGGCGTGACCGGTGGCAACCGGAAAAGCGGTTTCTATGAAGAAGGCGTGCGCAAAGACAGACTTGATAACGAAGACATGATCGCGCAGCTTGAGGCGAAGATCCGTGCCAAAGCCTCAATGTTGGATGAACAAAAACGCATCGATGTTCATCAGCTGGAAAAATAAAGCAAATTGTGAAGCGGCGCGCTTCACGTGTATGATTGAACCCGCGAGACGCTCTGCCAGCCAGGGTGGTCTCATTACGGGTTCATTTTTTGTATGAGATAACAGAGAACAAACGTGGCAAAGAACATTCAAGCCATTCGCGGCATGAACGATTACCTGCCGGCAGAGACGGCGCTCTGGCAGCGAATTGAAGGCATTCTGAAACAGGTGCTCAGCAGCTATGGCTACAGCGAAATCCGTACTCCGATTGTAGAGCAGACCCCGTTATTCAAACGCGCCATCGGTGAAGTTACCGACGTGGTCGAAAAAGAGATGTATACCTTTGAGGACCGCAACGGCGACAGCCTGACGCTGCGTCCTGAAGGGACCGCAAGCTGCGTGCGTGCGGGCATCGAACATGGTCTGCTGTACAATCAGGAGCAGCGTCTGTGGTATATCGGGCCGATGTTTCGCCACGAGCGTCCGCAGAAAGGGCGCTATCGCCAGTTCCATCAGATTGGCGCTGAAGTCTTTGGGCTGACCGGGCCGGATATCGACGCCGAGATGATAGTGATGACTGCGCGCTGGTGGCGTGAACTGGGTATTGACCAGCACGTTAGCCTTGAGCTGAACTCCATTGGCTCCTCGCAAGCGCGTGCGGACTATCGTGATGTGCTGGTGGCTTATCTGGAGCAGTTCAAAGAACAGCTTGATGAAGATAGCCAGCGCCGTATGTATACCAACCCGCTGCGCGTGCTGGATTCCAAAAATCCTGACGTGCAGGCGCTGCTCAATGAGGCGCCGCAGCTGGGTGACTATCTTGATGACGAATCCCGTGAACACTTCGCTGGCCTGTGCGCCTATCTGGATGCGGCCGGTATTGCCTACACCGTCAACCAGCGCCTGGTGCGCGGCCTTGATTACTACAACCGTACCGTTTTTGAATGGGTAACCAACAGTCTGGGTGCTCAGGGTACCGTATGCGCGGGTGGCCGTTACGATGGACTGGTCGAGCAGCTGGGTGGACGTGCAGCACCGGGTGTGGGCTTTGCAATGGGTCTTGAGCGACTTGTTTTGCTGGTTCAGGCAGTTAATCCGGAATTTAAAGCAGATTCTGTTGTCGATATGTATCTCATCTCCTCCGGAGCAGGGACTCAGAGCGCGGCAATGCTGCTGGCAGAAAAAGTGCGTGACGCATTGCCGGGCTGTAAGCTGATGACCAACTACGGCGGTGGCAACTTTAAAAAGCAATTTGCACGCGCTGACAAGTGGGGCGCTCGCGTGGCGCTGGTGCTTGGCGAGGATGAGGTTGCAGGCGGTAAAGTAGTAGTGAAGGATTTACGTTCCGGAGAACAGCAAATCGTGCTCCAGAATGATGTAGCGACTCATCTGCAGGCACTGCTGGGTCAGTAAGCCCGGTAGACTTAGCGTTAAGGAGTAAAGACTGCGTGGAAATTTATGAGAACGAAAATGACCAGATGGAAGCGGTAAAACGCTTCTTTGCTGAGAATGGCAAAGCACTTCTGGTTGGTGTTGTAATTGGTATTGGTGCATTGCTGGGATGGCGTTACTGGAACAACCATAAGGCGGATTCCGCGATGGTGACGTCACAGGAATATCAGAAAGTGGTCACCAGCCTCAACGGTGATAAACCTGATACGCTCGCCAGCGCTAAAAAGTTTGTGACCGACACGCAGGGCTCTTACGGCGCATTTGCGGCGCTGGAGCTGGCGCAGCAGTATGCTGACAAAAGTGAACTGGCAAAGGCGGCAGCACAGCTGCAGCAGGGGCTGAAGAACACGAAAGATGCTAACCTGCAGGCGGTATTAAGTCTGCGCCTGGCACGTATTCAGATTCAGCAAAAACAGGCCGACGATGCGCTGAAGACGCTGGATGTGGTAAAAGGCGAAGGCTGGAAAGCCATTGTTGCAGACGTGCGCGGTGAAGCGCTGCTGAGCAAGGGCGACCGTAAGGGCGCGCGTGATGCATGGAGTCAGGGTGTTGCAAGCAATGCCTCGCCAGCGCTGCGCGAAATGATGCAGATGAAAATAAACAATTTATCCAGCTAAGAGGGACCCGATGCAATTGCGTAACCTATTTATGCCAGGGCTGCTTTCTCTGACGCTGCTCAGCGGCTGCTCACTGTTCAGCAGTGAAGAAGATGTGGTGCAAATGGCTCCACTGCCGAAGGTGACCAATCAGTTCACTCCGCAGACGGCATGGAAAACCTCTGTTGGGGATGGCGTTGGTGATTTTTATTCAAACCTGCACCCGGCCTCGCTGGATGGCACGGTTTATGCCGCTGACCGCTTTGGCAAAGTCAAAGCGGTGGATGCCAATAACGGTAAAGAAATCTGGTCAGTAGATCTTTCTGAGAAAACCGGCTTTTTCTCACGTAACCGCTCAGCCCTGCTTTCCAGCGGTGTAGCGGTTTCCGGCAGCCGTCTGTATGTCGGTAGTGAAAGAGCACAGGTTTATGCGCTGAATACGGCTGATGGCAGCATTGCCTGGCAGGTGCGTGTTGCAGGCGAAGCACTGGCAAGTCCGGTCGCCAGCGACGGTGTCGTACTGGTTCACACCAGCAACGGTATTCTGCAGGCGCTTGATGAAAACGACGGTAGCGTAAAATGGACCGTTAACCTGGACGTTTCTGCGCTGTCTTTGCGCGGTGAATCTGCACCGGCGGCTGCTTTTGGCGCAGCGATTATCGGCGGCGACAACGGTCGCGTTAGCGCGGTGATGATGGACCAGGGCCAGATGATCTGGCAGCAGCGTATTGCACGCACCACGGGCGCGACCGAAATAGACCGCATCAGTGATGTGGATACCACTCCGGTTGTTCAAAATGGTGTGGTTTACGCGATTGCCTACAATGGCAACATGGTGGCGCTGGATTTACGTTCCGGTCAGATTATGTGGAAACGCGAGTTGGGTTCGGTTAACGATTTCGTTATCGACGGCAATCGCATTTACCTGGTCGATCAGAACGATCGCGTACTGGCGCTGAGCACCGAAGGCGGTGTAACGCAGTGGACCCAGAGCGATTTGCTGCACCGTAACCTGACGACACCTGCGCTGTTTAACGGTTACATCGTTGTGGGCGACAGCGAAGGTTATGTCCACTGGCTTGATACCAATAATGGTTCATTCGTGGCCCAGCAGAAACTGGACAGCTCTGGCTTCCAGACTGAGCCGGTATCTGCCAGCGACAAGCTGTTGATTCAGGCGAAAGACGGTACGCTGTACGCGCTCACTCGCTAATAGGCGCTGAGCTTTGATGAAAACGGCCCCTGAAACCCCAGGGGCCGTTTGCTGTTTTAAGAAAACGGCGCAATCTTGCGTCGTTTGATATTCGATTTTTAAGTGACGAGGCTTTAACAATGGTACCTGTGGTCGCGCTGGTCGGGCGCCCTAACGTCGGTAAATCGACGCTATTTAACCGCTTAACTCGCACCCGTGATGCGCTGGTGGCGGACTTCCCCGGGCTGACCCGTGACCGTAAGTACGGTCGTGCAGAGGTAGAAGGGCGTGAATTTATCTGCATCGACACTGGCGGTATCGAAGGCACAGAAGAGGGCGTAGAAACACGCATGGCCGAACAGTCGCTGTTGGCGATTGAAGAAGCTGACGTGGTGCTGTTTATGGTGGATGCGCGTGCGGGGCTGATGCCTGCCGACGAAGCCATTGCCAAACACCTGCGCTCGCGTGAGAAGCCGACCTTCCTGGTGGCGAACAAAACCGATGGCCTGGATGCCGACCAGGCGATTGCCGACTTCTGGGGGCTGGGCATGGGGGAAATCTACTCCATTGCTGCCTCCCATGGACGTGGTGTGACCAGCCTGCTTGAGCATGTGCTGCTGCCGTGGATGGATGAAGTAGCGCCGGTCGAAGAAGTCGACGAGGATGAAGCCTACTGGAAACAGTTTGCTATCGACAACGGCGAAGCACCTGATCCTGAAGAGGAAGAAGAAGCCTTCAACCCGCAGGACCTGCCTATCAAGATTGCTATTGTGGGTCGCCCGAACGTAGGTAAGTCTACACTTACTAACCGTATTCTGGGTGAAGACCGCGTCGTAGTGTTCGACATGCCAGGCACTACGCGTGACAGCATCTATATCCCGATGGAACGTGACGAACGTGAGTACGTACTTATCGACACCGCCGGGGTGCGTAAGCGCGGTAAGGTGACTGATGTCGTTGAGAAGTTTTCGGTCATCAAAACCCTACAGGCGATTGAAGATGCCAACGTGGTGCTGTTGGTGATTGACGCCCGTGAAGGCATTTCCGATCAGGATTTGTCGCTGTTGGGCTTCATTCTCAACAGCGGTCGTTCGCTGGTGATTGTGGTCAACAAATGGGATGGCCTGACTCAGGAAGTGAAGGAGAAGGTAAAAGAGACGCTCGATTACCGTCTGGGCTTTATCGACTTTGCCCGTGTACACTTCATTTCAGCGTTGCACGGTAGCGGTGTAGGTAACCTGTTTGAATCCATTCTGGAGGCCTACGACAGCTCAACGCGCCGTGTGGGTACGTCCATGCTGACACGCATCATGACGATGGCTGTTGACGACCATCAGCCGCCGCTGGTACGCGGGCGCCGCGTTAAGCTTAAATATGCGCACGCAGGTGGTTACAACCCGCCAATTGTGGTGATTCACGGCAACCAGGTCAAAGATCTGCCGGACTCCTACAAGCGCTATCTGATGAACTATTTCCGTAAGTCGTTAAACGTCATGGGCACGCCTATTCGTATCCAGTTCAAGGAAGGGGAAAACCCGTACGCGAATAAGCGTAATACGCTCACGCCGACCCAGATGCGCAAGCGCAAGCGTCTTATCAAACACATCAAAAAGAGCAAATGATGATTCACTGAATCGTTATCTGTCGAAATACCTGAGCCCGCATTGTGCGGGCTTTTTTATTTCAGCTAACCAGTTCACGTTATTCTAATAGCGCAGGACATGACAACGCATATCTCAGGGCGTAAATATATCGGTCAGTCAGTCTGTTGATAATGACAAAATAATGCCGCACTGCCCTCGATAAACAAGTTCAATGGCATAAACGATCTCTGGAAATAAAAACAACGCTTATTAAAAACACAATAATCATTATCGTTGTCCCGTTTACTGGATGCGGATAACCTTCTTCCCATCAGAGAGTTAACGCCTCTGACTGTCTGATGAAGGTTTATATCATCCATAAATAAAGGAAATGAAAATGAGCGATAAAAATAACACATTGCGCCACGGCCATGTATTTAGCCCGGAATCACGCGCCTATTTTGCATGGCAGGAAGGCAAACTTGATACAGGCGCATTGAATCAGCGTGAAGCCGGTAAATTCTTCCCGGCAACAGCGTCAGGTCTGCGAGATGCTATTGCCGCTGATGATGTGGTTAACAGTACGCCACCTGCAGATGGTCAGATTGCCAGCGCAGGTCAGGCAACGGGTAAATTCCTGGATACCCCAGGGTCTGACTGGAAAAAGCATGATGTAAAAAGCGGTGAAACGCTGACAGTGTCCTGGAACTACAGTGCAGTGCATTTAACCCGCCGCTGGAACTATTTCATGACGCGCCAGAACTGGGATCCGTCACAGCCGCTGAGCCGCGCCCAGTTTGAAGAGCAGCCTTTCCACATGGTGCAGTTAAACGAGCAGCCATTCTGGTCACACAACAATGCCCTGCGCCCACCGCAGCCGACGGTGCATGATATGATCCTGCCTGAAAGAACGGGCTATCACGTGATGCTGGCCGTGTGGGAAGTTGCTGACACCGGTAATGCCTTCTACCAGGTCGTTGACCTTGATTTTAAATAACATTATCCGCTAATAAAAAAACCGCAGCCAGCCGCTGCGGTTTTTTTATTGCAACCTTTAGCAGTCACAAGCCCTGCTTTTTCCCGCAACTCATTCGCCGCCGGTATGTGAAAGTTTATTGCTGAACAAATGAATAACGCCTGTCAGCCAGGTATGGGTGTTCCAGTTTTATGTTTGCATAAGGCTATCGTTGAGCAGCGTGTTTAAACAACAGTACTCTGGCTGCAACCCCGGCGACAGAGCTAGTCTTAACGGCGATCGTTGACGAGCAGCATGTGAGATATTGCGCAAAAGGTGGCGCAAGCAGAAGGGGCGGGCGTGATGTCATGAGAAGTTAACTGAGTTTTATTACACCAGAATAATCGATATTACTCAGCGTCAGGGTAAGGGTTTTTCAGGGCCAAACAACAACTATTTTCCAGGCCATTGCCCACACACGTCGGTAGACGACGATAGCGGGCATTTATTTAATGCCCGTTTTTCTAAACATAATAATGTCGAACATTTTCCTGGCTGACTGTATATCCGTTAAACTAAAAAAACCAGCCATCAGCACTTTCATATAGTCGCTAAAACCAAGTTCAAAACCCAGTAAAGCGCCCAGCGTACCTGCAAACACAGAAACAATAATTTGTCTGCCGAGAGAGGCCCAGCGTGGTGTCTTAAGCCTGTTACGTTTCATCAGTTCCCTGACAATTCCTCCCCACAGAGAAACGAATAAAATACAAAGCCACATAAGATAGCTTTCAGTTGCAATGATAATGTGCATAATTTTTTCCGGTTGTAAGTTTGCTTTAAAGCTATCAAGACTGGCTTGCAAAGGTCTAATATATTAAATGATTAGCCAGATATTGAATTAATTCCCTGGTGTTGAATGTATTATTAGATAGAAATTTTATATGTTATGGCTTTAATTCTCACAGATAAAAGCAGGCGTGTAGGGTGTGCCCATTATCCACTGGTTTTCCAGGCGGGAAATGGTGAAAAACATATCCTGCTGAGGGTTAAGGTTGAAAAAATATTTACGGAAAACGTCTGGCGGTACGCTATCGCTCCCTGCAAGATAAATTTTGCTCTGCATCAGGCGATAAACGTTTTTTTCCTCATGACGATATTGCCCATGAATCCGTCTTTTCAGCGTGTAAGTGTTATCACCGAGCTGTATCTTTCCATCCATGATTACTGTCACTGTTTCATTTGGTCTGAATTCTTGCTTGATGACCGTCATCATAGCGTATTTCTCACTCTCCGAAATATGGATAAAATTTGCCGTGCAGCCAATGTTGAGCTTGTGTAATCCGGTCTGATACAGGTAGCTAAAAAAGGCTAGCGCGATAATGGTCAGTGAAATTGACAAAAGGCAGCTTGTTTTCATTATCGATACCTGAATTCTTTCAATAGAATGTTACGGCAGTTTTCAACTTTTCCCGGACCGTTGCGGTGGCATCGGCTGGCGAATACGTTGCCCGGTTGATTGAATATGACATTGTTGTTGATATGTAGAAACAGTACATACTGTTCATCACAACTGATGCTATATTTTTTTTCTATTAGAACTAATACTTCTGGTGGGATAACAGATTTTTTTTGTGTCGTATCTTCAAGATACCAGGCCTCGCATTTTCCTCTTACAACCTGTTCAGTGACTGGGATGTGGGAAGTAAATATATTGGGTAGCAGGTTATCAATGGCTCTTTTTAGAACAAAAACGGAGGCGGTAAAAAAAAGAATAATGATAACAAACCGAGCGGGTGACCAGGACATAATGTCTTTATGTGGTTTGGGAGGAGGCATCAAAGGTGGTGCTACGCGGTTAACGTTTATCTTCTCCTTGAGATGTTCAATTTTTATATGGCTTTTAATGGTAAAACCAATGCGAGGAATGGTAGTGATAACTTCATCTTGAATGCCGTGATTAGAAATAACTTTTCTTAACTGTGATATATGGTTGTTCAGGCTATTGCCTGATGGCTCAAGATAAAAAGACTCCCAGACTTTATGATAAATTTCATCTCGTAATACCACTTCCCCCTGCTTTTCAATTAACAGAGTTAGCAGGCGGTTTGATGTCGGGGGTAATGTCAGTTTCTGCTCAATATTATCCTGTCCCCAGACGCATCCGTCTTCCGCCCGGTAGAACAGGCGGTCCTCCAGATTATAGGTCATTTAATAGACTCCGAGAAAATATAAAATAAAAGTAATAATGCTATCGGGTTATATATTAAAAGTTCATTAAGATATTTCCAGGTGAAATAATTTTGGATTACTTATAGCGTTTTTGTGCAGCCTGATCTTTGATTTGGATCATGAGCCCGCAGGCGCGCTAATAATGCTTTAACTCTCACTTTATTATGAGGTTAATAATCAATGGCGTTGTATTTTTATTTTTTTAAAAACGAAAACAACCCTGGAATAATCAACGTGTTGCTGTATGATTATGAGTAATAGCCGTTTTTTCAAGCTCAAAATGAACACCATCTTTAAATGTCTTCCAGTCTCCACCCCAAATGATATTTATACCGAGTTCTTGTGCCGATTTTTTCATGCTTTCTGCCAGTACTTCAAAACTTTGCCAGTGGTTCCAGGGGATTTTTCCGTGAATCACGGGCGCGATATCAACAGCATGCCCTGTGAGGTGACGGCTGTTTTGTGTCTTGCTTAAACCTTCGCGTACCAGTTGCTTCTGGCGTTCCACTGAGCGTAACCCTTCTATTACGCAGAAGTCATCGCGTGAAATTTCAAGACAACGGCGAACAATACGAATCAAGTCAGGATGAATATTCGCCAGATTCTTTTCACTGTGTGCACTAAATTTTCTGTTCATTTATTTTATCCACGTATTATTAATGTGTGACGATGTTGTCATTGCGATGACACATCCGTTCAAGATTGGAAAATATATTGTTATTAAGCACGTTACGTTTGATGTCATTCACGTAAATAAAAAGTGCAATTGAACACTGATAAGGCAGTTCAGTCAGGGCCACATTGCCTGGTCTGGATGGTAAAAGCGCCATGTTTCCTTTCATACATGCCTGCTGTAGATAAGCGGTATTATCCACAGGCATTAGCGTGCCGGAGTAGCCGTCAGTATGCATGCGCGTTAACGTATCCTGTACGCTGCTGATCTCCTGCAGACTGGTTTCAATAAGGCAGGGCTGATGTTTCCAGTTATCAGCAATGTCGCTGGCGCACAGGAGTGACAGACTGGCAGAGGTTTTGAACTCTCTAAAGTGAGGTGGAACCGGGACTGGCGTCAGGGAAATATACATATTGTCATCATGGCTGATGCTTTCGCTATTATTCAGCGAGACAATTTCGCAGACATTTTCCAGCGTTGAGTTTAAAAAATCTGTCACTACAGTCAGGTTGATGCTGTCTGAGGCAATTCTGAATGTCTTATCTTCTCGACTGCTGTTTATGCTGTTGAGAGCGGCATAGTGCGGATAGACCTGGCGATAAAGTCGTTCCCCACGTTTTGTTGGTGTCATGATGTTATTTTTCAATGTAAATAGTTTGCCACCATCCCACTCTTCGGTGAGTTTTAACATGCGCGTTACCGGCGGTACTGTCAGATACAGTCTTTCGGCGGCAGCATTGATATTCTTTTCCTGGTAGACGGTGACAAAAACGCGAATAGCTTTAGAAATAAACATGTTCTCCTCCGTTATGTGTCGGGAAATTCATCGTAAGCGCTGCGATAAGCAGAGAGATTCTGCAGACGCTTATTTTTCTAACGCCCGATGCCGCAATCAGCAAATAATAAATTTATTTATTCATTTAAAGAGATAATGCTTTGCTGTATTTGTTTTTGTTAGATTTATAAACTATTTCATTAGTTTAATTACCTGTGACGGCAATCACAGAATTATTTGTTCGAGCTATATATAGGTTGTCGGACTGACGCCATGCTGCGAGATGCCGATATTGTTGACCCAACCCAACCCAACCCAACCCAACCCAACCCAACCTGAAACATATCTTCGCCGTCAAAATATAACGGGCGCCGTTTACGGCGTATTTCTGATGTCAGGGCTAAACCAGAATAGTGCTGAGAGTCTTTTGTGATGGCGTTACAGTGTCCTGCCAACCTGTGGTTCTGCCTGACAAAGCCACATCTTGCCTGTCCTCACAAAGAGTAACGTGCCAGTTGCTGCCCATTCTTACGCGTTCTGAGCGCGGGTTAAGCAGGTTTGATTTAGCATTTTTATACACAAACTGTAACCTTGTGATATCAATTTATTTACTTTACAGTAAAGTAAAGTAAATAAATTGTTTGCAGAGGGTTAACTATGGCTGTTTACCAACGTATTGTTAGGTGGGGTTGGGCCGCTGCTATTGGGCTTGGTGTGCTGGGTTGTGACGACACACAGCAAGCGCCTTCTGCGCTACCGCCGGAAGTGGAGACCTTACTGTTGGTGCCTGAACCCGTCACGTTAACCCGCGATTTGCAAGGCCGAACTGTCGCCCCGGAAATTGCGCAAATCAGGCCACAGGTCAATGGGATCGTTGAGAAAAAGCTCTTTACCGAAGGCGCAATGGTTAAAGCCGGCCAGCCTTTGTTCCTGTTACAAAAAGAAGTGTATCAGACTGCGCTGGACCAGGCTGAAGCCGACTTAAAGCAGACGCAGGCAGCACGTCTGGCCGCCCGGTTACAGTATCAGCGTGCACAACAGTTAATTGGCAAGAATTACATCAGCAAGCAGGATTACGACAACCTGCGGGCGACCCTACAACAGGCCGATTCGAGCGTTGCTGCCAGTGAGGCTGCTGTTCAGGCCGCGCAAATTAACCTGCGCTACACCACTATTACCTCGCCTATTGATGGTCAGATTGGCCGCTCCAGTATTACGGTCGGTGCGCTGCTAACGGCAAATCAGGAAACGGTCCTGGTGACCGTGCGCCGTCTGGATCCCATGTATGTTGATATGACGCAGTCAGGCGACGACTTCCTGGCACTGCGCCGCGCAGTAGATGACGGCAGCATAGCGCCCGTGAACATCATTACTCATCTGCTTTTGCAGGACGGAACCCAGTATGAGTATGTGGGCAAGCTACAGTTTGCCGATGTCGCGGTGGATGAAAGCACCGGGGCGGTGAGCCTGCGCGCAGCTTATCCCAACCCCGAACGTTACCTGCTACCAGGCATGTTTGTGCGTACGCGTGTTGAAATTGGCCGGCGCGACAAGGGGATTTTAATCCCGCAGCAGGCGGTGCAGCGCACAGCAACGGGCGCACCGGTTGCGATGGTGGTCGATAACAACAGCAAGGTGCGCTCGGTTTCATTGGTTCTTAACCGTAGCGTTGGCAATAGCTGGCTTGTCGATAAAGGCCTGGCGGGTGGTGAGAGGCTAATTATTAACGGACCCGGCGGATTGCGAGAGGGCAGTGAAGTTCGCATTTCAGCGCTCTCAAGCCAGGGAGGAAGCTAACAATGTTTGCCAACGTCTTTATTAACCGCCCGGTGCTGACCATGGTCCTGGCCATTTGTATTATGGCGGGCGGCGGCCTGTCGCTGCTGACGCTGCCGGTTGAGCAATATCCGGATATCGCGCCACCGGGCGTGGTTGTCACAGCCAACTATAACGGTGCATCGGCCGAAATTGTTCAGGACAGCGTGACGCAGGTTATTGAACAGCAAATTAAAGGTATTGACGGTTTATTGTATTTCTCATCAACCAGCAGTTCAGCAGGCCAGATGCGCATCAGCCTGAGTTTTACCCAGGAAACTGACCCGGATATTGCTCAGGTACAGGTACAAAATGCGGTCAACCAGGCTCTCTCGCGTCTGCCGCAGGAAGTACAACAGCAGGGTATTACGGTAACCAAATCTCAGGGCGACAGCCTGATGGTGGTGGCGCTTTATGACAAAACCCGGCGCATGTCCAACGTAGATATTAACGATTACCTGGTCAGTACGCTTCAGGACCCACTAAGCCGGGTGGATGGCGTCGGGGAAACAACGGTCTTCGGCTCGCAGTATGCGATGCGTATCTGGCTTGATCCGGTAAAACTGGCAAGTTATAGCCTGATGCCGTCTGATGTGCAGACGGCGGTAGAAGCACAAAACACTCAGGTCACCAGCGGTGAGTTAGGGACGCTGCCAACTGTTGACGGGCAGGCACTTAACGCTACCGTCACCACACAGTCGCGCCTGCAAACGGTAGCGCAATTTGAAAACATCATTTTACGTACCAACACCGACGGCTCGGCGGTCTATCTGCGTGATGTGGCACGCGTGGCTATCGGTGCGGAAAACTATCTCAACCAGACCACGCTCAATGGATATCCTTCGGCGGGGATCTCAATTCAGCTTGCCTCTGGTGCAAACGCAATGGCGACCGCCGGGAACGTGCGTGCCGAGGTACAACGCTTATCGGCGCAATTTCCTGATGGGTTGGTTGCCGCCTATCCGCGCGACAGCACCCCTTTTGTGATGGTCTCGATTCAGGGCGTGGTGAGCACGTTGTTTGAGGCGATTGTGCTGGTCGTTATCGTCATGTATCTGTTTTTGCAAAACTGGTCGGCGACGCTGATTCCGGCAATCACCGTGCCGGTGGTACTACTTGGCACCTTTGGCGTGCTGTCGTTGACGGGGTTTAGCATCAATACGCTGACGCTTTTTGCGATGGTACTGGCGATAGGGTTGTTGGTGGATGATGCCATTGTTGTTGTGGAAAACATCGAACGTTTGATGCAGGAGGAGGGGCTGGACGCCCGTTCGGCAACACGACGCGCGATGGGAGAAATCAGCGGTGCACTGGTGGGCATTGCACTGGTACTGGCCGCGGTATTTATCCCGATGGCGTTCTGGGGCAGCTCGGTGGGCATTATCTACCGCCAGTTTACCGTCACTCTTGTTGCCGCGATGGGGCTTTCGGTGCTGGTTGCAATGACGCTTACCCCCACGCTATGTGCGCTGTTTTTGCGCCCGGCAAGCGCCAGTCCGGCTCGCTTTTTTCGCCTCTTTAACCGCGGGGTGGAGACTACTCAGCGCCGCTATATCCAAAGTTTACACATACTGACGGCAAGGCCGGTGCGTTTTCTTGTGCTTGCCGGTGCGCTGGTGGCGCTGATGGCCTGGCAATACCAGCGTATGCCCGGTGGCTTTCTGCCAACGGAGGACCAGGGGTCGGTCATGCTGGAGTTCACGGCACCGGTGGGCACCACCATGGCCGAAACACAAAAAGCGGCAGATGAGATAGCGAACTATTTCATGACCGAGGAAAAGGACAACCTCAGCGTCATTTTTATGGTGGTCGGGCGCAATAACGCCGGTAACGGCCAGAATGTCGGCATGGCATTTGCCGAGCTAAAACCTTGGGATGAGCGAGAAGAGACCGCGCAGCAGATAATCGAGCGGGCAAATAAGCATTTCAAATCGTTTGGCAGCGTCCGGGTCAGCGTGTTGTCACCGCCTGCGGTACGCGGGCTGGGGCAGTCCAGCGGGTTTGAGCTGTGGTTGCAGGACCAGTCTGCCAGTGGCTATGACGCGCTGCGCGCGGCGCGCCAGCAGGTGTTAAGTGAGGCGGCGCAAAACCCGCTGCTCAACGCCGTGCGTATCAGCGGGCTGGATGACAAAGCTCAGTTGCATGTCAGCATTGATAAACAAAAAGCGTCCGCGCAGGGCATCGCGATGGCCGATGTTAACAGCACGCTGTCTGCTGCGTGGGGCGGCGTCTATATTAATGACTTTATCGACCGTGGCCGCGTAAAGCGTGTCTACATGCAGGGCGATGCACCCTGGCGTGCGTTGCCAGAAGATATTGAGCAGTGGTCCGTGCGTACCACAAACGCAGAGATGTCCTCGTTTGCCAGCTTTGCCTCGCTACAGTGGATGAACGGCCCGCAGATGCTGCAACGTTTTAATGGGCTGTCTGCGACTCAGTTCCAGGGCGCTGCGGTAGAGGGCCAAAGTTCGGGCGCTGCAATGGAACAAATGCAGCAGATTATCGACCAGGTACAAGGTTTTGGCCTTGAATGGAGTGGGTTGTCCTGGCAGGAGCAGCAGTCCTCAGGGCAAACGTTATGGGTTTATCTTGCCTCTGCGGTGTTTATCTTTCTTTGCCTTGCTGCCCTGTATGAGAGCTGGTCCGTACCCATTGCGGTCATGCTGATTATCCCGCTCGGCATTCTGGGCGCGGTGCTGGCAAGCAGTCTGGCGGGATACGACAACGATATCTATTTCCAGGTGGGCATGTTGACCACGATGGGGCTGACGGCGAAAAACGCGATCCTGATAGTTGAGTTTGCCCTGCTGCAAATCAAAAATGGCGAATCGCTATTAACGGCTACGCTTGAAGGTGCGCGCCTGCGCTTACGTCCTATCGTCATGACCTCGCTGGCGTTTATGGCGGGCGTTGTGCCGCTGGTGCTGTCGTCTGGCGCTGGCGCTGAGAGCCGTAAAGAGATTGGTACAACCGTGATAGGTGGCATGATTTCTGGCACACTGCTTACACTTATTTACGTACCGTTATTCTTTATTTTGCTCCAGAAGGCGCTAACGATGTTCAGGAGCGGTGGCAGAAATCGGCTTGCGTTACCACAAAAGGAGAATTTCAGGCATGACTAAAGGGCAGCCAGGTCGTCCCATGAAAGCGCGTCCGCGGATTTTACACGCGGCAAGTGAGTTATTTCTTACCCACGGGCTGGATGTATCACTTGATAGCATAGCCGTAGAAGCGGGCACCACGCGCCAGACGCTGTACAACCATTTTCCAAATAAAGATGCGCTGGTGCTGGAAACATTCCACTTTCTTAACGACGAAATGCAACCGTCAGTAAAAGCAATTTTGGCTGAAGGGCTGGAGGAGTTACCGTTGATGCTCCGACGGTGCGCAGAGGTGGTGCAGCGGCACTTTTATGTGCCACGAAATATCCATTTTCAGCGCCTGCTGATTCAGCTTCTGGTGCAGAAGCCGGAGTTATATGCCGAACTGGAGCAGCGGCCGGTGCAACGAGTCCGCCGGGCGCTGGCCGATACGCTGGCTGAGGCGAAAGCGCGCGGTTTATTGCACATGGACGACCCGTGGATGCAGGCGGCAGCCTTTCTGGGAGCCGTAATGGGTTATCTGTTGCCGGGGGCGTTAATTTCCGAACAGTCGGTTGACGAAGCGGAGCTGGCGTTACTTGCTAAGGCGTCAACAACAAGCTTTCTGCGTGCCTGGGGCTATAGTGCCTGAGACCGCTCGCCTGTCTTTGTTACAGGCAGCATTGGCTGCCTGTTTTTCATGCCATCGACAGTGCATTGGGGACTTAGCGCCGGATACACTGTGGGGGATGATCAGGCGGCCATGATTTGAGCGACCGCACATTCCTTCTTCCTGTTACCGACTAAATGCGACACCCGACACAAATCTTATTGTAACCGGTTGCAGAGTTTTGAAACCGGTTTCAGATTAGAGGCTGAACAACAATTTATTCAGTCACTCTGTAATCGGGGATGTTATGGGTAAGGTGAGAGATTATTCAAAACTGGGGCAGGATATTTTACGCGAGGTCGGCGGGCAGGATAACCTGGTGAACTACTCCCGCTGTGCCACGCGCTTGCGCCTGGTTCTTAAAGAAATGCCGGAAAACGCCGTTGAAAACGTAAAACGCCTGACCGGTGTGATTACGGTGGTACTCAGCGGCGGGCAGTTCCAGGTCGTGATCGGCACGCATGTATCAGATGTCTATGATGCGCTGGCCGCGCACGTTGATGCCGGGAAAATGGCGGTAGGTCAGCCGAAAAAACGCGTGCTGGATGAAGTTATCGCCACCATGTCAGCGGTGTTTGCGCCCATCATCTATATCCTGGCGGCGGCGGGGATCCTGCAAGGGCTGCTGATTCTGGCAAAATTGTTCTGGCCCGCGTTTGCCACAATGGGCACGTTTACCGTACTCAATTTTATTTCCTGGACGCCGTTTGCCTTTTTGCCGGTGTTTATTGGACTGACGGCAGCACGTCACTTTAAGTGCAATGAGTTTATTGCACTCCTGTGCTGCTGTGCACTGATTAACCCGGACTGGGCAGCGATTGCCGCACAAATTGCCAGCGGTGAAACCATCACGTTCCTGCAACTGCCGCTGGCGAAAACGGTGTATACCTCGTCGGTGCTGCCGCCGCTGTTTCTGGTGTGGATGCTGTCTTACGTAGACCGTTGGGTGAGTCGCAAGCTGCCTGAGGTGGTGTCACCGCTGTTCACGCCGCTGATTTGCGTGGTGGTGATGGTGCCATTCACGCTGATTCTGATTGGTCCGCTGACCTCTGGTCTTGCAACGACTATTGCGACCGCCTACAACTGGCTGTCTGAAACCGCACCGGCACTGGCAGCCGCTATAATCGGCGGTATCTGGCAGGTGATTGTTATCTTTGGCGTACACTGGGGCGTGACGCCGGTTGTGGTGGCCAATTTTGATATGTACGGGCGGGATTCTTTCCAGGCCTTCCAGACAATGGCGGTACTCGGCCAGATGGCTGCAGCGTTTGCCGTAGCGCTGCGCACGCGCCAGAAAAGTTTCCGCACGGTGGCGCTGTCGGCGGGTGTTACCGGTATTTTCGGCATTACCGAACCGGCCATCTACGGTGTGACGCTGCGCCTGAAAACGCCGTTTATTTGCGGCTGTATCGCCGGGGCGGTGGGAGCGGTCGTCACCAGCTTCTTTGGGAGCTACTACTACGCTTATGCCGGGTTGCCGGGCATTCTCACCATCGTTAACGCCATTAGCCCGGAAAACCCGATGTCCTTTATAGGGGAAGTTACCGGAGCAGGGGTGACCATCGCGCTGACCTTTGTACTGGTCTGGCTGGTGGGCTTTAAAGAGCCGCAGGAGCAGGCCACTTCCAGCACGCGTACAGGCACTGAGCCAACTGGTGTGGCAGGCACGGCGGCGAGCAGCTAAACCGCGTTACTGCCCGCAGGCACAAGCGTTACTGCCTGCGGGCGGCATTTGTTACATTATTGCCCCAGAAACGGGAGGCAATGGGTTTTCTGCTCTGCCCAACAGGAGAATGAACATGGTGACCATGCAGGATGTCGCGAATTGCGCAGGCGTATCAAAGGCGACCGTTTCGCGCGTGCTTAACGGTAAAGATTTGGTGCGTGCGGATCTGAAGGCCCGGGTAGAGAAAGCCATTGAAGAGACGGGCTACCGACCGAATTTGCTGGCACAACAAATGGCAATGCAGAAAACCAGTTTTATTGGCTTTGCGATGAGCAGTGAGCTTTATGACGGCCCTTATTTCGCCTCCATGATGTCTGGTGCAGCCACTTTTATTAACCAGCATAACCATCAGCTTATCTTTGCCGACAGCAAATACAGCGCGCTCCAGGAACGCGAGGCTATCGATTTTTTAATCCGTATGCGCTGCGCCGGTGTGGTGGTTTATCCGGAATATCTCTCGGATCAGGCGCTGGATGAGATGGTGGAAAGCTCCCCGGTGCCGCTGTATATCCTTAATCGCGAGCTTACACGCAACCGGCAAAACAGCGTTTGGG
Source organism: Enterobacteriaceae bacterium 4M9 (assembly GCA_010092695.1). GTDB lineage: Bacteria > Pseudomonadota > Gammaproteobacteria > Enterobacterales > Enterobacteriaceae > Tenebrionibacter. Next base: position 1,672,194 of record JAADJJ010000001.1, read on the forward strand.
TCGATCACGCCCGTGCGGCGGTGGAGATGGTTGATTATCTCCTCGCGCAGGGGCACCGTGATATTGCGTTTATCAGCGGTAAAACTGGTTCCCGCAGCGGTTCCTGCCGTCTGGCCGCCTGGCGTGACGGTATGCAGCGCCACGGCGCTGCGCCAGATGAAACATTGCTGCGCCACGGCGACTGGTCAATGGAAAGCGGCTATCGCGCCACGCGCGAGCTACTGGAACAGTCGGTGGCGTTTAGCGCCATTCTGGCGGCGAATGATGATATGGCGCTGGGGGCCATTAAGGCGCTGACGGAGGCCGGAATTCGCGTACCAGAGCGCGTATCCGTGGCCGGGTTTGATAACTCGCGTATTGGCAACTACGTCAGCCCGGCGCTGACAACCATGGAAATCCCGGTCGTACAAATGGTGCAGTCAGCCATTGGGCATATCCTCGGTGATACAAGCTGTGAAAGCAGCCCACTGAGCACCCGGCTGGTTATTCGCGAATCGGTTGCACCACTGCGTTAAGCGCTCTCTTTTCTGTCGCATTTTTCTCCCCTCGTTTGACCTGACACTCTCCTGATGCCCTCTGGCGTAGTTTCGGCCTGTGTTATGACAGGCATGAGAACGCCTGTACGGACGTGGTTCGGGGGAGTACGGGACTATCGTACCCGCGCATCTGGCGGGTGATATTGCCTTGTTGGCTTATCAGTCTGTTAGCGCTGCGCTACACTAGCCGTTCAGAATATAGCGCAACGTTTGACAGCTTATTGTCATAAGGCTTTCAGAATGGAAAACATGCATTGTCCGCAGTGTCATTCGGTGCTTGAGGCTGGCGGCCACTGTGCTGCCTGCAATAAAGATTACCGGCTTGAAGCCTACTGCCCGGACTGTCATCAGCCACTTGAGGTATTAAAAGCCTGCGGCGCAGTGGATTATTTTTGCCGCAACGGCCACGGGCTTATTTCGAAAAAGCGTGTGGAGTTTGTGACCGTCGCGAAGTAAGGATTTTGCCGTTTTCACCGCTCTGCGCGGCCTGGCGACAGGAGGCTTTTCGGGTGCAGGTGTGGTTATTTGCGGCTGTCCACCTGCGCCAACACCACCACACCAGGCTTATTTTTACTCTCCAGCCTGAGAGGATGGTGTCGTGTGCCCTGGCATAAAGGGTTAATGGTGTTCATGGTGTTGCGTTGTCGCCGCAGGGATTACAGGGTAATAAACCAGGTGCCAGGGTGTTTAACGGTAACGCTCCTGGCGGGCGCGGCGCCGTTTTGCTGCACGGCAAAGGTGTACTCACCAGCCTTCAGACGCACGGTGAGAATACCATCTGGCCCGGGGGCGCGTGGATAAGGTTTGTTGTTAATCAGCAACTGGCTTCCCTTACTCAACTCAAAGTAAAACAGGGCGATTTCCTGCTCGTCGTCGCTAAGGGCTGCGCTGGCTACCGGCGGCGATGGTGTGTCGCTGGTCAAGGCGGCCTGCGGCGTGCTCATCACGCTCCTGATAAGTACGCCGCCCAGCACAAGGGCTGCCACAACACAAGCGGCGCTAATGGCTGGTCGGTGAAAAACCAGGTGTTTTAGCACCGATGACAATGGCTTTCTTTTCACCTCGTTTACCGGCATGACAGGGAGTGAGGGCGGTTCCGGTGCTTTCGCCAGTGGCTCTTCTTCTTTTACCGGCAGCGCCAGCAGTTCGGCAAATTCATCCACGCATTGAGGGCGGTCTTGTGGCTGGAGCGCCAGCGCACGGTCCACGGCCTGTAACAGCGATGGCGAATAGCCTGGCGGGAGAAGTTTGCTCAGTGGCTCATAGCGGTCTTCTGTCTTGCGCGCCACGCTTACCGGCGGTGGGCTGCCGATTATCAGGGTATACAGCACGGCGCCGAGCGCGTAGATATCGGTCCAGGGGCCTTGTGCGTTTTCGCTGTCGTCGGAGTACTGCTCAATGGGCGTGTAGCCAGGACGCAGCATAATTTCGGTTTCATCGGCGATATTGCTGATGGTACGGCGCGCACAACCAAAGTCCAGCAACACCGGCAGCCCGTTTTCCTGAATCTGGATATTATCCAGAGAGATATCGCGGTGCAGGTAGCCACCTTCGTGCAAGGTTTTCATCGCGTCCAGCAGCACTGGCAGCATCTGGCGAATCCAGCTTTCATCAATCTGGTCTGGATGGTGGTTCTTCAGGCGTGACAGCGTCATGCCGCTGTAAAACACGGTGGCCATGTAGGCGGTGTTGTTTTCACTCCAGAAGTGCAGCACCTGCAACAGGTTGGGGTGAGTAAACTGTGCCAGCAGGCGCGCTTGCTGAATAAAGTTGTTCAGTCCGGCGCTGAAAGCCTTGCTGCAACGCTGGCTACGTAATACCAGCGCGTTATTATCGCCGCGCCGTGACAGCGACGAGGGCATAAACTCTTTAATGGCAACAATGCGCTCCAGCTGGTGATCCCAGGCGCGATACACAATGCCTACACCACCTCCGCCTATAACCTCTTTAATTTCAAATTCATTGAAACGATACCCCGGCGGCAGGGCAGTGGGGACATCCTGATTTGGCGTCCGATGGGTCATGTTAAACACTCTCTGATGATAGGGTTAAGCGGTAAACCGGCACTGGAAGATGTCCCACTTAAACGTGATGCGTTGCTGGCGGTATTTTGCATCGCACCTTTGCGATGCTGCCAGCGGCTGTGCTGTCTCACGTCGTTATCCGGTGCGGGCTTATTCACCATGGTCTTGTGCCTGGAAGCGCAGAGTTTGCAGGTTAAGCAGCGGGTATTCGTCGCTTTCACCCATCAATACCTTCTGCCCATATCCCATATACTGGTTATCGCTGGCTGGTAACGCCTGCCATTCGGTAGCGCGTGCCAGAAGTAGATTGTCGGCTTGTGAATTCGTAACGGGATAGCGTAACGGTATCTGACACACCTGTTCGTGGCCGTCATGCAGCTGGATATGGGTATGACGCCAGATAAGGTCAAAGGTGCTGGACGGTGCCTGAAAGGTGACCTGTGCAATGGCACTGAAAGGCAGCCAGAAATAGCGGTCGTTCACCAGCATTTCGCAGACCGGGCCAACGCGAGCATCGCCGTCCCGGAGCTGGCTAAACGATCGCTCTTTACCATCTGTTTGTGTCACGCTGCCTGGGGTGGCGCTGGCTTGCTCCAGCGCCTTTTTTCTGAGCGCGCCAGCTTGAGGGGCCGGTAGCGACAGGGCATCGGCCATCAGCACAAGCCATGGCCAGTGGCTTTCTGACATTGACGGGCGCCCCTGGCCTGAAAGTACCGCCTCGCGTCGTTGTTCGGCAGCGATAGTTTGCTCCAGCAGCGTAACCGTCGGCTCTGCCTGTGGTGCCAGCGCCTGCCAGCTTTTAAGCTGGGTGAGTGCACGTGACCAGTTACCGTTCAGGCATAAAAGCTGTACCAGGGCAACGCGCAGCCTGGCGTTTACCGGGCTGGCTTTAATATCATTTTCCAGAAGCACCTGCGCCTGTGCCAGCGAGGTTTTGCTTAGCACCTGACTCAGCATTGTCATCTCAACGTCCTTATTCCAGGGTTTTCCAGGCATTGGCTGCCGGATCGCGCAGCTGTGGCTGCAGTGTATCGATCAACAACAGGCGCTGACGTACCCCCGTAGGCAGCCATGTAGACCAGTAGTCGCGTGTGCGCTTGATCTGCTCATTCATCAGGCTGGTGTTCTGGGCTTTTTGCTTAGGCAGTTCTACAGCAATGGTGCCCTGAGCCTGCCAGCCGTTGAGGGCCGGGATATAGGGCAGGATCATCCAACTTTGTGGGCTCTGGCTGCTGGCAAGGACCAGACGCTCGTTGTTGGCGGTAACGATGGACAGGCTTTCAAGGTCGTCATTGTCAGCCATTCCCAGCAGGGTAAAGCCACGAATAAAAGTCGCAGGCAGCGTTTCCTGTTCGCCGCTGTCGCTTTGTAACACGATGCTGCGCCGTCCGTGCAACCAGCGGCTGGTTTCACAGTTGTCTTTGCCGCCGTCGGGAATGAACCAGCCGGAGATCATATTGCTGTCCTGCCAGAACACGCGCAGGATGCAGCCATCCTGCAAGCGAAATTCCTGCCAGGGGCGATCGTTAGCAAGGGGAGAGGCGTCCAGAGAAAGAGGCGCTGTTATCACCCTGGGCTGTGAGCCTGGTGGTGTGGTGACAGGTGCCGTAAGTTCAGGCGATTGCTGGCTCAGTGCCATGCTCCAGCCGTTGCTCGCACTGGCGCTACCGGCTGCCAGGTTTACGCCTTCAGCATCGGTAAGGTGCCACGAAAGCGAGGTGAGTTGACTGCACTGATTGCTCAGTAGCGTCCCCAGGCGCGGCATAAAGGAATTGAGCACCTCCGGTTCTTTGTTTCCTGTTGCCACAATTCGTAGAGATATCTCCGGTGCGCACCAGCTTTTGACGGAGTCGTTTTTGACGTCATCAATCCAGACGTCCAGTTTTTGCGAAGGTGATTGCACAATACGATAGTTTTCCGCAACGGCTTCGATACTGGTTGCTGCCATGAGCAGCGCGAAGCCTGAGAGCCAGCATTTCATAACAATCCTTGGTTAATCATGTGAAAAGAGGAATTGCATGGCATCCGTCGGGGAATGCAGCAATGTGGTGTCATGGCGCGAGCCTGTCCAGACGGCAAGCGCGTTAAAGCTGTTTGCCGGCTCTGGCTGTCGCCGTTATTTTGATAATGCGTTTGCTCATCAACGTCAGCCATACCTGCGCCGTTATAACGAGATGGAGCGTCTGCTGCATTTTTCTTCGCTAACAATAGAAACATTCAGGTTGAAAGTACGCAGTGGTAGCTGAACAGTACGGTCTTTCATCACCCGCGACAGACTCTGGGGCAGCAGAGATGTCAGGTGGCTTAAGCACTGCGCCAGATTATTGTGGTTATCGTTCGCCAGCGGCACTACAGGCACCAGAATGGGTAAACTTCACCTGCAAATGTGAGCCATTGGCGCTACAGCACTTCATATGTAGTCGCGTATGGGCTGTCAGATATCCTGTGAATGCGTTGCGGCGATTAATCAGCAGCGCAACATTGACCTTCTCTTAAGCAGTAAACCACAGGCATTGGCCAGGCGGCTTGCTGCACTGGCGTCTACTTCCGTCGCAAATAGGGTTATGCAGGGCATTTTCAGCAGGCTGAAAATGGTGCGGCATGCCAATACAGGCTTTCAGTCCACACGGCTTTCGGCAGTTTATTCACCGTCAAATCGTTGAGTGACGTAGTGTGTCGCTGAGGGGGCGAATGCCATTTTCATCGATAAAAATATGTGCCTGCTTTTCGCTATCGAACCATTTCCAGAATCTATTAAACGCTTTCTCTTCTGATTGTGCTGATAAAGGTAAGGCAATACGCCATTTCTTTTCGTTAATGTTCTGGTATTCAGCAATAATCCCGATATAGCGTGCGTCTGAATAAGTCTGGTTCGGAAGGTGTTTTGTGAGTTGCTGGGGTGTCAGGAAAAATTCGCTACTTTTAATTAATGAGGCTCCCAAAGTTTCCTGATTCCGGTTTTGTAGGGAGTCAAAATCAGCGGACATAAATTCTGCATCCGATCTGAGTAATAAGACCCGAACTTTAAGTGGCGTCGAGTTATTTGCTTTAGAGGTCGCACCAATGCTCAGGTTGTATTTTTTTATCTCCTGTGCAGGAGCTGAATAATGGCATCCAGTCAACAGTAAAAAAATAGCGGTGATAAAGGCAATGTGTACCACTGGCGAGAATGCACTGCGATAGCGAGTCAGCATGCTATTACCTGTTACCCCGTCAGGGCATACCCATAGTTAGTCAATAATCCAGGTGTTATCGTCGGCTTTTTTACAGGCTTTACTGTCGGCAGAGAGGGTAACGCAATTTTTTTTCACGGCTTTGGTGCTGCTTTTGCGCACGCGACGTATATCTTTGCGTACTGTGTTTGTATAAAGAGAACTTTTAACGACGGCGCGCATGGGGACGTAACCAATCAGTTCCTGTTGGTCTTTATCTGCAAGCGCTATCCAGAAATGCTCGACCTGGCCCAGCGCGACATAGGTTTCGCCGTTGTCCAGTTTACGAACGATTTTGCCACCAAAATTGGGGGTGCTCATCAGTGATGCGGCATAGAGGGCACGGTAGTCTTCATTGATAGGAGTGAAGCTTTGTGGTGGGGTAATAGCATTACGGTGGGTGAGTGTCACGCCATCGACCTGGCTTGTGACGAGGGTGTCGTCCGTTATCGGTTTACTTTTTTGACAACCTACTAAGAAAATAACTAATAGTGTAGTTAAAAGAATTCGAATATTCTTCATTAAACTTTCCCTTTCAAATAGCATTCCTAAGGTTTACTTCGTTTTGCGATATTTTTTGCTGTTCTAAAGGATGTAAAAAAATAAAAATCTCGCGCGTCTTTTTTTAGCGATGGCTACCGCACAAGCTTCATCGACAAGCCCTGTATTTAAGGTTTGTTATTTCTGCGTGCTGTAAGCGCAAAACAGAGTTGTCCGGCAATATATCAATGAAGCAGCTGGCGCTTTTAATATAAAAATAAAAAACGTGATCTGTCTACGCTTTTGTTGCCATGGTGAAAAGAGAAATTCAGGCGAGAATATTGGGTTTGAGTCTGATTTACACAGAGATGTACAGCGGGTAGCAACGGGGTTTAAGGGGCTGTCACTGCGCGTGATGACGGTTTAGCCAGTGTTTGGGTGGCTGTTTTTTAATCACCGATTGGCCCGGTGCGGTGTGAAAGGGAAAAGCAAACGCTACAGCCAGTGAGAAGCGGTATTTGTTCGCAGATGTAGGGTTATGTTTAATGATGAATCTGTTTTATTCAGTGAACGATGGTCCTTATGGTTTTTATGTGAGTGGAAATGAAAGTGAAGTTAAGGGGATTATATAGCGCTGATAGTCGTTTTACTGCTCGCGATATTTTTGCCAGTAGCCCTCTCACTGAAACCCATTTTGTGATGGAAAGGGCGCAGTAGCGTTGATGGACGCTGGAAAGGGGAGCATAAGTCATTATCTCGCTTGCTGCACCGTGTTCGATACGCAGAGAAACACTCAGTGCCAGGGGCTAGCACATCAGGTTTTACGGCGAGACTTCCTGACGGCCTTAACCGCGGTCACTTCACTTTCTACCCAACCATCGGCCAGACGCGTAGTGAGGCTGTCGCCCGCTTTAACCTGTTTGGTTTGCTTGAGTACGTGGCCATTGGCGGCCGAGGTCACGCTATAGCCGCGTGCCAGCGTTGCCAGCGGGCTGACGGCTTCAAGATGGGTGATGGCGTTGCCAAAGCGCTCGCGCGTGCTGGCAAGGCGCTGGGAGAGCCGCTGTGACAGCCGGTATTCCAGCTGCTGCAGGCGCGCGCTGGCGCGATGAATGCGCGCCAGGGGTTGCTGCTGGTTGAGCCTGCGGGTTTGTTTTTGCAGGCGTTCATGATGCTGACGTAATTCACCTTCGAGCGCGACACTCAGGCGCTGGCGCAGCAGGAACAGCGCATTTTGCTGGCGTGCAAGGCGCAGTTGCGGGTGCTGCTGTTGCAGGCGGTGGTGCAGGCGAATAAAACGCTGACTGAGGCCGGAGAGATAATAATCCATCGCCATTTCCAGGCGCTGCTGCTGTCCCTGAAGCTGACGCAATAGCTCAAGCTGGTTGCGGCTGACGATTTCTGCGGCGGCAGACGGCGTTGGCGCGCGCAGGTCGGCAACAAAGTCGGCTATGGTGACGTCGGTTTCGTGCCCCACGGCACTGACCACCGGAATGCGGCTGGCAAAAATTGCGCGTGCCACACGTTCGTCATTAAAACTCCATAAATCTTCCAGCGAACCGCCACCGCGCCCAACAATAAGCACGTCGCACTCGTCACGCAGGTTCGCAAGCTCAATAGCGCGCACTATCTGTGCGGGCGCTTCCACGCCCTGAACGGCCGTCGGGTAAATTACTACCGGCAGTGAAGGATCACGACGTTGCAGTACGTGCAGAATATCGTGCAGTGCTGCGCCGGATTTTGATGTGATCACACCAACCTGGCGGGCCGGGGAGGGCAGGGGTTTTTTATGCGCAGGCTCGAACAGCCCTTCGGCATGAAGCCGGCTTTTTAGCTGTTCAAACTGCTGCTGGAGTAGGCCTTCACCCGCAGGCTGCATGCTCTCAACAATAATCTGGTAATCACCGCGCGGCTCATACAGAGTGACGCTGGCGCGTACCAGCACCTGTTGGCCGTGTTCCGGGCGAAACGTGACGCGCCGGTTGCTGTTGCGAAACATAGCGCAACGCACCTGGGCGGTATCGTCTTTGAGCGTGAAGTACCAGTGACCGGAGGCCGGGCGGGTGAAGTTGGAGATTTCGCCGCTAATCCACACCATGCCCATTTCGCCTTCCAGTAGTTGGCGCACCGACTGATTCAGGCGGCTGACGGTAAAAACGGTGGCGGGTAATGAGGCAGACATGTGAGCTGGATCAAATTCCAAATCAGCGGGTTATCTTATCGATAGTACCGGTGTGGCAGTCAAAGGCAAGTTTTTTGATAAAAAATGTGGATGCAATCGATTTCCCCCTGTATAATGCCGCGGCAATATTTTATCCATTCCACCACCCTCAGGTTGAGATATTGCCATGCTACGTATCGCTAAAGAAGCACTGACGTTTGATGACGTTCTGCTCGTTCCCGCACACTCTACTGTTCTGCCTAATACCGCCGATCTCAGCACTCAGCTGACTAAAACCATTCGCCTGAACATCCCGATGCTGTCTGCCGCGATGGATACCGTGACGGAAGCGCGTCTGGCTATTGCGCTGGCACAGGAAGGCGGCATCGGCTTTATCCACAAAAATATGTCCATTGAGCGCCAGGCAGAAGAAGTGCGTCGCGTGAAAAAACACGAAAGCGGCGTGGTGACTGACCCGCAGACCGTGCTGCCGACCACCACACTTCAGGAAGTGCGTGAACTGACCGAGCGTAACGGCTTTGCCGGTTATCCGGTCGTCAACGCTGAACACGAACTGGTGGGCATTATCACTGGCCGTGACGTGCGCTTTGTAACCGACCTCAGCCAGCCGGTAAGCGCCTACATGACGCCGAAAGAGCGCCTGGTGACAGTGCGTGAAGACGAAGCTCGCGATGTTGTGCTGACGCGTATGCATGAAAAACGCGTTGAGAAAGCGCTGGTTGTTGACGAAGGCTTCCACCTGCGCGGCATGATCACCGTTAAAGATTTCCAGAAAGCAGAACGTAAACCGAACGCCTGTAAAGACGAGCATGGTCGTCTGCGCGTTGGCGCGGCGGTTGGCGCAGGTGCGGGCAACGAAGAGCGTGTTGACGCGCTGGTTGCCGCTGGCGTTGACGTCCTGCTGATTGACTCCTCCCACGGCCATTCTGAAGGCGTGTTGCAGCGCATTCGCGAAACGCGCGCTAAATATCCTGACCTGCAAATTATTGGCGGCAACGTGGCGACTGGCGCAGGCGCACGTGCACTGGCCGACGCTGGCGTGAGCGCAGTGAAAGTGGGTATCGGTCCTGGCTCCATCTGTACCACCCGTATCGTGACCGGCGTGGGCGTGCCGCAGATTACCGCGGTGTCTGACGCAGTTGAAGCGCTGGAAGGCAGCGGTATTCCGGTGATTGCCGATGGCGGCATCCGTTTCTCTGGTGATATCGCAAAAGCTATCGCCGCAGGTGCTAGTGCAGTAATGGTTGGTTCAATGCTGGCGGGTACCGAAGAATCTCCGGGTGAAATTGAGCTGTATCAGGGCCGCTCGTTCAAATCTTATCGCGGCATGGGGTCGCTCGGCGCGATGTCCAAAGGCTCTTCTGACCGTTATTTCCAGAGCGATAACGCTGCCGATAAGCTGGTGCCGGAAGGCATTGAAGGCCGCGTGGCGTACAAAGGCTACCTGAAAGAGATTGTACACCAGCAGATGGGCGGCCTGCGCTCCTGCATGGGCCTCACTGGCTGCGGTACTATCGATGAACTGCGTACTAAAGCGGAGTTTGTGCGTATCAGCGGTGCGGGCATTCAGGAAAGCCACGTGCACGACGTCACCATTACTAAAGAATCCCCGAACTATCGCATGGGTTCCTGATTTTACTGCCGGGCGCCTTGTGCGCCCGGTCACTTATTGTTAACTGCTCTTTGCCTCGGAATCAGCGTCAATGACGGAAAATATTCATAAGCATCGCATTCTTATCCTCGACTTCGGCTCTCAGTACACTCAGCTGGTGGCACGCCGCGTGCGTGAACTGGGCGTCTACTGCGAACTGTGGGCGTGGGACGTGACAGAAGCCCAGATTCGTGAGTTTAACCCGAGCGGCATCATCCTCTCCGGCGGGCCGGAGAGCACCACTGAAGATAACAGCCCGCGAGCACCGCAGTATGTGTTTGATGCAGGCGTGCCGGTGCTGGGAGTGTGCTACGGCATGCAGACCATGGCTATGCAGCTTGGCGGCCATGTAGAAGGCTCAAACGAGCGTGAATTCGGCTATGCCCAGGTAGAAGTTAAAACTGACAGCGCGCTGGCGCGCGGCATTGAAGACGCGCTCAGCGATGCCGGTAACCCGCTGCTGGACGTGTGGATGAGTCACGGTGACAAAGTGACGGCGATTCCGTCTGACTTTGTGACCGTTGCCAGCACCGAAACCTGCCCGTTTGCCATTATGGCCAACGAAGAGAAGCGTTTTTACGGCGTGCAGTTCCACCCGGAAGTGACCCATACTCGCCAGGGCCTGCGTATGCTGGAACGTTTTGTGCGCGATATCTGCGAGTGTGAAGCGCTGTGGACGCCGGCAAAGATTATCGACGATGCCGTTGAGCGCATTCGCGAGCAGGTCGGTCAGGATAACGTGATCCTCGGCCTGTCTGGCGGCGTGGACTCCTCCGTGACCGCGATGCTGCTGCACCGTGCCATCGGTGAGCGTCTGACCTGCGTGTTTGTCGACAACGGCCTGCTGCGCCTGAACGAAGCCGAGCAGGTGATGGAGATGTTTGGCGACCATTTTGGTCTCAATATTGTTCACGTTCCGGCAGAAGAGCGCTTCCTGAGCCAGCTTGCGGGCATTGATGACCCGGAAGCCAAGCGTAAAACCATCGGCCGCGTGTTCGTTGAAGTATTTGATGAAGAAGCGCTGAAGCTAACAGACGTGAAGTGGCTGGCGCAGGGCACTATCTACCCGGACGTTATCGAATCTGCAGCCTCAGCAACCGGCAAGGCGCACGTGATTAAATCGCACCACAACGTGGGCGGTCTGCCGAAAGAGATGAAGATGGGCCTGGTTGAGCCGCTTAAAGAGCTGTTCAAAGACGAAGTGCGTAAAATCGGTCTCGAACTGGGCCTGCCGTACGACATGCTGTTCCGCCACCCGTTCCCGGGGCCGGGTCTGGGCGTGCGCGTACTGGGCGAAGTGAAGAAAGAGTACTGCGACCTGCTGCGCCGCGCGGACGCCATCTTTATTGAAGAGCTGCGTAAAGCGGACCTGTACGACAAAGTCAGCCAGGCGTTTACCGTGTTCCTGCCGGTACGCTCTGTAGGCGTGATGGGCGATGGCCGTAAATACGACTGGGTTGTTTCACTGCGTGCGGTGGAAACCATCGACTTTATGACCGCGCACTGGGCGCATCTGCCGTATGACTTCCTGGGTCGCGTGTCTAACCGTATTATCAACGAAGTTAACGGCATTTCGCGTGTGGTTTATGATATTTCTGGTAAACCACCTGCTACGATTGAGTGGGAGTGAGCTTGTTTATAAGCTATTGATTTAATTCTAATAATATAGAGTTAATAACAATTATCCCATATCATCATCGGTATTTTTCATGGCATCCGAAAGGCATGCCATGAAAAAGTCGCCGATACTATGGCTAGCTACATGACGCTGGCATGGTATCGGGAAAGCGTATCAGCCACTCTTGGTGAGACATGGGCGGCTTGAGTATTTGTGGCACCAAGATTGCAACCCGCCTCGGGCATCATGGATGACTGCATTTGTCTCTCTGACGACAATACCTTTCAACAAGGGTAAAGATGCAAAGAACAGAAAGGCAATTATATTCTCGAATCATGTTGGAATGTCGTGCATTACCTTGCGTCCCATCGTCGCTTTAGAGAAATTAGCCTATTGTCGCTATTTAGCGAGCTGTTCGCTTCCTCTATTTGTTTCAATATCTCTTCTGTCCCATATGGCCATGCCAGCGCATTGTCTGGTAGAACAGCATGAAGTAAAGCCAGCGCTTGTTCCGGGTACCGGTCTACTATGTCGCCTCCTGATCGACGACGATCTGGCAGCATCAAATGATCACGCTCGATTCTGCCCAAGAACGGCAAAACCAATGCAGCTATGGTAGGAAATTCATCGCCACTGGAGAAAGCCAATTTGCAAAGGCGAGCTGATGTGTTGGGCGTTCTGGCTGAAAGTTGACGCGGCCAAATCTGCAGCAGTTCGGGAAGCTGTTCTTTCCATCGTTCGTGTGAGTTTTCGTTTATCTCGTCAGACCATCGTTGAGCCTGCCATAGTACTCGTGATCGAAACTCGTCATCGACTGCCAATAGTAAGCTGCGCATCTCGTCATTAGAGATACAACGCTCGCCGGTGATGTCGTCGACAGTTCTCCACCCGGCAAGGATCATACCTGCGATGATTTCACTATATGAACGTCGCGATGGGAGAGGGTTAACGGCGAACTGCAACATGTCATTCTTCAACCGCATATAGAGCTCTCGATTTGGAGTTCTCGCTCTCCACAAGAAGCCTGACCATGCTGCGTCGCGATCGCCACTGTTGTTACTCTCAAGCGCAGGTAATAAGTAATGCTCTGTCCATTTTGGATCGACACCGAAAAACCAAGTGAGGTTGTGGAAAAAAATCACAATCGCATGTCTGCGCAAGTCGCCTGGAAGCGCCAATAGAGCCTCTGCGTGAACAAGCCATTTGGAAGGAATACTTTGATTGTGATTGAGATTATCCGTGCGGGGATCGTTAAAAAGCACCTGTGCGATCTTACCTGTAGGAGAATTAATTGCTTCCATAGCCCAGTCTGGTTCCTTGGAACCTCGAATAATACCCGAACGACTTTCGTTCGGGTATTCACGGAGGACGCCAATCAGCTTACTCAAAATGCGGTCGAAAATAAGAAGGTAGTCTTTGCTTAGCTTCGTACTGGCATTTTGTAGCCAATCGGTCGCGGGGTGGAGAATCGTTGCAAGCTGCACATTTGGATAACGAGATAGTCGTTCGGCAATCAACCAAACTAATCTTGCCTTATCATTTTTCCGTGCCTCTAAAGTAAGGAACCGTTGCCATGCCCAATTTGGAAAATTCCCTCGTTTGGCGGCATAGGTCAACGCAGCAAAAGCGCGCGCAGGGCGTTGAGCGGCCAAGCCGGAAAAAGGATCGTTCTCGACAAGAAAATCGTCTGATCGACCACTACGTTCCTTCGCTCGCAGCATTACTAGTGAAAGGGGGATTTCTGCTAGTTCCTCATGACTGGTGTTAGTCCTGACCCATCCAGTCCGACTTTCCAACGATTCAGCAGCCCTTCCGCCATAATCCTCTTTCCAGTCGGGCACAGCAGCGCGGAGCAGTTTCGCTTGTTTACGGGTGCTGGCTGACAGCTTGCATTCTGAGTTTTGAAGCCACTGAATGCGATTCAGAATCGACCAGGCTCGTCTACTATCGAATGCAGCAATCTTCTCGCGCTGCCATCGCTTTGGGCCTACCAACAGCTTTTGTTCGATTAACTTACGCGATGCTCTACTGAGTTTCTTCCATCGCTCTGATATGGCCAGTAATAGGTCTCGTTGATGGTAACTATCCCAGAATGCGGTATTGCTTAAAGACGATATGAATAGTCCAAATTCATTATCTGAAACAATACTTTTTTTTCCTGATGCCCATATTCGTAGCCGAGCAAAAATTGTGTCATCTTCCGTAGACCATGATAAAAACTCTCGTTTAGCTGCAGATTTATTGATTTGAACCAGTTGTGTGAACAGCTCCGCAAATTGTATAACTAATGCTGAAAGCCCATGCGTTCGGTGATAGTCGTCGACACCTTCAATATTATCCTTGACTAATGGGCTAATATTTCTAAGGCCGTAGCCACCAATTTCTTGTTCAAGTGCAAGAGCCAGTTCGAGATTCTGTCGTAGGGCTTTAACAATTGCTGAACACCATTCATCAGGAACAGTGATTTTTTCGAGCGTTTCAGGATATTTAACGTCCATCCACAGCAAGTGATCTTCATCTGCCTGAGCGGTCTCTACTTCGGGCGGCTTCGATGTATTCCTGGAAGAAGGCCTTACAGAAAGGTGGGGCCGGAGCACCTCTCCAAACCGCCTAACTATAGCGCTACTCCATCCCTCAACCTTAATGACATTTTGCAGGTTATACCACTCTTGATAAAAGTCTTCGACGTGGCTCCAGGTTTCAAAAAGCAACCGCCAAGAGTTACGAATGTTCTGACGTATTGGGTGATTGCTTCGCTCTAGCTCCCAAGAGATGAGCCGTTGAATATTCTGATTAAGTGACGATTGATGAGATGCCCACCATACAGCAGCAGGCTGGTCGCAAACCTTTGCGAGCCATAAGCCTAATTTATCTATGCGCGGAACAATACGTGGGCAATGATTAGCCCAATGACCGCGAAACGCAGTAAGATTTTCATCGCGGATCGCTGCTTTATCAAGATGATTAAGTTCGAAAGCATCCCACGCATTAGATGGTGTTTCTCGCTTGGCATAATTATCTTCAGGATCTGGTTTAGTCGGCAGGGGGTCTGAATCAAGGCCATATAGATCGAATGGATCAATATAGGGTTCTTTGCTACTAAGGGGGATTGAATTAACCGGCCTTGCGAATCGTCGGTATTTGTCGAATACACAAAGCCATTCAGCAGGGGGAAGAACCTCCCCTTCGCAGAACCTCTTTACGCCTTCATAGGTTGAAATAACATGTGTCACCTGACCCCGTTCATGAGGCTGAAGCGCTTTCGGTCCTTTTTTGGATGTTTCAATAACTTTTGTGAACCAGGCATCAGGATTACGGGCTCGCTCTGCCCAAGTATCAAGAGATTGCCATAAGGCAGCATGTGCATTATCTGGACTATATGGAATGGCCTCAACACCTTTGTGCCGCCATCGTGCGATGGCATCGTCATGGTCACCAGATTGGAAAGCATAAGCTTTTTCGCGGTTCCCTGAGGTTTTACGCAAAGCTTCAAGCAGGTATTGAACTGGAGGATCGTCGGCCGTATACCCAACAAATACAACAATATATTTTCCAAGTATTTCACGAATGAAGGTTGTTGCCCATCCGTCCGATAGATATGCACGACCAAATTCTGAACTTGAGAGAACAAAGCCATCATTCTCAGCAGCTGTATAAGTTGGCGTTGAGCGGCCATGAAGATAAACTATTCCGTTTATCTCATTTGGAAGCGAAGGGTTCGGTAACCTCGGTGGTTGCCATACACGAAGATTTCGCCCGCAGTCATCAAACAATCTGTCGAAGTTCGTCGTAACTAATTGAACAGTGCCTTTTGGCGTCGTTGCTAAGTCTAGCAAAATCCTGTGTGCAGTCAGATCGCAATCCGCAGGAGGTTTTAGTGCAGATGCTACCGCCTCCTCGATATCGCGTGAGTCAAAGTCTCTCTCTAGAAGCCCGAAAACACGGTCAGCAGATATGACGCCGGGTATGCCAACACGCTGGTCAATCTCTCTAGCTTCTTGGATTAGTCTATAGGCAGGACTATTCTGGTCGACACCAAGCCTAGTAACTACTCGACTTGCTAAGCCAAAGAAATCAGGTAATTGAGCACGCGCACGGGATACGCCCGCCCCGCAAAAGAAAATTACTCGGCCCTGATCCCTGGCAAGAAGGAGAGCATCAGGGATTGATGGGCCGTTGGCTAAAAATCGCAAATCCATTCCTCCGCACTGTACTTTTATGTTTAGGCTACCAAAACATGCCTCTCAGTGGTTGAAGTTTTGATTAGTCCCTTTATTGTCTAGATTCACTAATACCTATGTATATGTTGGACCGAACCCGAGCAACTTAATCTAAACTAATTCAAATTGTGATCTAATTCGTACCAATAGCTAGCATGGTATTTTTTATGGTATTAGATAGTGATATCATTTTAACAAATTTATTTTTAATAAAAAAATATCGATGTCAGCAATAAAGTGGGAATAATCGCACTATTGAGTGATTAATTTCTGATATCAAAACCCCGCTTCGGCTCTGCCTGGCGGGGTTTTTTATTGTGATAGTGTTTGCAGGGCATGGTTACTATGTCGTCTTTGTGCAATGCCTCTCGCAACTTGAATACTACCTGGTAGTAAAAGGCAAATATTCTCTGGCGCTATCTTCT
The DNA here is from genome assembly GCA_010092695.1 of Enterobacteriaceae bacterium 4M9. Taxonomy (GTDB): domain Bacteria; phylum Pseudomonadota; class Gammaproteobacteria; order Enterobacterales; family Enterobacteriaceae; genus Tenebrionibacter. Next base: position 1,688,542 of record JAADJJ010000001.1, read on the forward strand.
GTATTTCTTTGTTTCTGCTGGATAAAACCTGTCTGGTTAATAAAGTCATGTACTAACAGAAGTCATCAGAAATGGGTTAGCAATATGAGCAAATAGTAAGCTTTATATTGCGCATTTTTTAAACAGGTCAACCGGACTTAGTTCAGTTTCGGAGATGGAGATGAAAGTGGTCAATATTCATGAAGCGAAAACCCATCTTTCGCGCCTGGTTGAAATGGCGGCACAGGGGGAATCGTTCATTATTGCTCGCGCCGGTAAGCCGCTGGTAAAGGTCACAGCACTGGGTGTTCCAGAGAGCGGGCAGGAGCAACGTCTGGGGTTTATGGCGGGTGCAATTCACATACCAGAAGACTTTGACCAGATGGCGGCAAAGAAAATTGAAGCTCTTTTTGGTGGTGAGGTATGAAATTTATTCTCGACACGCATGTGCTGCTGTGGGCGGCGGGTATGCCGGAGCGGCTCAGCCCGCAGGCGAAAACGTTGTTAAGCGCACCTGAAAATACGCTTTTTTTAGTGCAGCAAGCTTGTGGGAGATAGCCATCAAGCATGGGCTGGGGCGTGATGATTTTCAGGTTGACGCGCGGGTGCTGCGCAGAGGGCTTATTGATAACGGTTATACGGAACTGGTTATTACCAGCGAGCATACCGTGGCGACCGAAAGCTTGCCGTCTTTACATAAAGAGCCGTTTGATCGTCTGCTGGTTGCGCAGGCGGCAGTTGAAGGTATTACGCTGCTGACGGCAGATAAGCAGGTTGCGGCATATCCAGGACCGATTCAGCAAATTTGACACAGCATTTTGCCAGCATCTTTCGTGGATGACGCTGGATGATTGACCGCTGCGGCTGGTGGCTGAGTTGAGTCCAGTTTGTTTGTCTCAGTAACACGCGTTGACCAGACGTCAGAAAACAACGCACGTAAGTGCATCAGGCAAAGGATGTTATTTCAAAAGGGATAGTTAACTACCGCGCTACGTTACCCTGCTCAACGCTCAGGCTTGACTGTTGGGAGCTGACTTTTTCCTGGTGATGGTACCAGGCACCGATGGAGGAGTAGACAAAACGTCCGAAGAAGAAGAGAAAGCTGATAAGCAGTACGATTCGGGTCATGCGACCGTTGAACTGGTTTCGGTTTCGTACCCCTGGAGGCTGTGACACGCTGCGTTCCTTTTAGCTGGCCCGACGAGGCGGGCGATGGCAAAATTTAGCCACACTCGCACTACAAGGTCAATTCCTTACTGCGTAAAATTTCGTCAGTCTCTCTTAATCCTTTCATTGTGATGAATTATTTCTGTTGGCCCGGCAGCAAGCTAAATATAATGAGAGGGAGGGGAAGCAAAACCCCGGTGCTTCTTTTGATCTGGGTCACCTTTAACTTTGTGTGGCCCACTAAAATCAGCCATCCAGTGAGGCGGGAAGGTTTTATCACCCGCAGTTAGCAACAGCCAGGTTGGATGCCTGTCTGAAAATTACCGCCTGGGAGTCGGGTATCGTCTTGGGGCATCTCATGCAGTGGTCTGACTGGTATCGAAAATATAAAAATCGCTGGTGGTGCCTGCCGTTAATCCTGCCTGTCGTACTTTACCCTGTGGTTGCGTTGAGCAACGTTTATACGGAGCTTGATGGCGTAAGGGTGGTGCTGTTTTACCTGCCGCCTGCGCTGATGATGGCGCTAACGCTGGTATTTGGCTGGGCGGCGCTGCCGGGAATTGCTCTGGCGCTGGTCATGCGCTATCTGCCCATGCGCGGCGAAGTGGACGCGATTGCGGCCGTTATCCATTATCTTCTGACCTGCGTTATCTGCTGGGGCGGTTACCGCCTGTTTGTTCCGCGGCGCAATGCGATTAGCTTTGGTTATGCACATCTCAGCGCCGCTCGGCTATTCTGGCTGGTCCTGTGCCAGGCGACGCTGTTTTTCATTATTTATCAGGGTGCGATTATTTTTGGTTTGTACGATGCCAAAATCAGCATGCTGGGTAATGACCCTTTTCAAATCAGTACGCTCATTAATTACCAGAGCCTGCTTGTCAGCAACCTGGTGGGGCTGCCCTTTTTCTACTTTATTATTCGTGCATTGCGCCATCCGCCATTCGTGCGTCACTTCTTTTCCCGCATGCGCAGCCAGTTTCACCCGCGGGCTGGACAATTCGAAGTGCTGCTGTGGGCGCTGATTCTGCTGGGGCTTATCTATTTACTGCTGGTGCCGCTCAACGACAGCAGTACGGTATTTAACACGAACTACACCTTTACATTGCTGCTGCCGGTGATGATTTGGGGGGCGATGCGCTTTGGTTTTCTGTTTATCACCACGGTCTGGGCGCTGGTATTGATAGTGCTGAGCCACTATTACTATCGTTATTTACCGCCTACCAGCTATTTAGAGATTCAGATGGCGATCACCTCATCCTGCTATGTGGTGTTTTCCTTCACGATTTATCTGATGGCAGAGATAACCACGCACCAGCGCGCCATTTACGAGAAAGTCCGACATGTCGCGTTCATCGACCCGATTGTGCAGATGCCAAACCTGCGTGCGTTAACGCGCGACCTGAATCTCTCATCCGGCTCGACATTGTGCTTGTTGAACTTCCCTGAGATGGATTTGCTGGCGCGTAACTATGGCGTTCTGATGCGCATTAGCTATAAGCAGCAACTGGCCAACTGGTTGCAGCAGTCATTGTTTGAAGATGAAAAAATTTATCACCTGTCGAACAAAGAACTGGTGCTTCGCCTGAGCGGAGAAGCAAGCAAAACGCGGCTTGAGGAGCTTTATCAGAAAACCCGTAGCTTCCGCTTTATGTGGGATGGTATGTCGATGCAGCTTCAGGTCGGGCTGGGATATTGTTATGTTCGCTCGCCGGTCGTGCATCAGCATCTGCTGCTTGGTGAGCTGGGAACAATGGCTGATTTTTCGCTGAGCACTAACCGCCCGGAAAGCCTGCAAATGCGCGGTGCACGTCATGTGCAAAATGCGGTGAAGCAAAAAGTCAGTATGATGAACCGGTTGCAAAAGGCGCTGGATGACGGTGGTTTTCAGCTTATGGTACAGCGCGTTGAAGGTATCCGTGGCGACCATTTCTACGAAATCCTGCTCAGGATGAAAAGTGAAGACGGTTCGCTGGTCACGCCTGACAGCTTCCTGCCCATTGCCCATGAGTTTGGCCTGTCTTCACGCATCGATAGCTGGGTGCTGGAAACTACGCTCCAGTTTATTGCGAATCATCGCGAAGCGCTGCCGGGCGTGCGTTTTTCCATTAACCTGACTGCGGCGTCAATCTGCCGTGCGCATTTTGCCGTTGAAGTCGGTCAGTTGCTCAACCGTTATGATGTGCAGGCCTGGCAACTGGTGTTTGAAATCACCGAAAGCAGTTCGCTTACCAATATGGCGCTGGCCGGGCAGACAATATTCCAGCTTCAGCAACTCGGCTGTCGCATCGCGATTGATGATTTTGGTACTGGCTACTCCAGCTACGCTTATCTCAGAGAGATGAGTGTGGATATGCTCAAACTCGACGGCAGTTTTATTCGCAATATTGCTTCCAGCAGTATTGATTACCAGCTGGTGGAGTCTATCTGCCAGCTGGCACGAATGAAGAACATGCAGCTGGTGGCGGAGTTCGTGGAGACGCAGGATGTGCTGGATGCGGTGAAAGTGCTCGGCATTGACTATATCCAGGGCCACCTGATAGACCGACCACGGCCGCTGGAAGATTTAATTTGATTATCCGTTAAAGATAAAGGCGGGCGCTGATAGCGCCCGCCGTTTTCAGGCAACGGCCTCGTGGCCGTTTTCCTCTTCTTCAATTTTAAGTTTCCAGCCGCTGACCGCCTCCCAGTATTTCTGCTCACGCTCAAGATCAAGCAGTACCAGCGCGTTCTGGCTGAACCAGTCGTGCGGGAAACGTAGCGTCCAGTGATTATCTTCGGCTTCCAGTACCAGTGTTGGCGGTGTGGTTGTCGCCTGGCGCTGGTTATTCAGTAATACGCCCAGGCGCAGCAACTTAATCAGCGGAATAAATTCCTTTTTACGAAACAGCGTAAAGCGCGGAATATCGTCAAGCTTGACGCCTTTACGGTGAAAGCGCACCAGCGTTGCCATCATCAGCTGCTGTTCCTGAGTAAAGCCTGGCAGGTCACTGTGCTGGAGGATATAGGCCGAATGGCGATGCAGGGCGCTGTGGTTAATGCTCAGGCCCACTTCGTGCAGCATGGCGGCCCACTTAAGTAGTGCCATCATCTGCACGTTAACGCATTTAGGGTGGCGCGCCTGCCATTGCTCGTACATATTCAGCGTGGTTTCCAGCACACGCTGCGCCTGATCGGCGTCAATGTCGTAGCGGGTGGCGAGGCTTTTAGCGGTACGGATACGCACATCCTGGTGGCGAAAGCGGCCTTCCATTTCATACAGCACGCCTTCACGTAGCGCGCCATCAGAAAGGCGCAGCTCCTTAATGCCCAACGAGTCAAACACGCCACACAGAATTGCCAGACCCGGCACAAAAACCGCTTTGCGCTCTTCAGAAAGCCCCGGCAGGCTCAGCGCCGCAAAGGTTTTGTATGACAGCACGGCTTCACACAGCTTATCCAGGCGCTCAGGCGTGATCATGCCGTCCTTCTCGCCCATCTCCAGCAAAATTTCGTGCGCGGCTTTAATGGTGCCGGAGGCTCCCAGCGCGACATTCCAACCCTGAATACGAAACTGCCAGGCCAGATTTTCCAGCTTCTGGACGGCGGCAAGCCGCGCGCGGCGGAAGTTTTCAATGCTGATGGTGCCATTGGGGAAGAAATTCTGCCCAAAGCTCACGCAACCCATGCGACGGCTTTCGACCAGCCGTGGCTCAAAATTCTCACCAATAACCAGTTCGGTAGAGCCACCGCCGATATCAATCACCAGTTTGCTGCCGCGCTCCGGCTGGGTGTGTTCAACCCCCATAAAAATCAGGCGCGCTTCTTCGTTACCGGAGATAATTTCAATCGGATAAGGAATGACCTGTTCAGCCCGCTGCAAAAACTCCTGTGCGTTAATCGCCAGGCGCAGCGAGTGAGTGCCCACAATACAGACGCTGGAAGCATTAAACCCTTGCAACCTTTCGGCAAACAGCGCAAGGCAGGCCAGGCCTCGTTCCATCGCTTCTTCACTGAGGCGGTTATCGGCATCCAGCCCATCGGCCAGATGTACGCGCTGTTTAAGACGGCCAATGATTTGCATAGCGCCGTCAACCACACGGGCAATGACCATGTGAAAGCTGTTTGAGCCGAGGTCGACCGCAGCAAATTCCTGCGGTCGCGGAGAGTGTTGGTTAATCGGCATGATTATTCAGGCTGTTCCAGAGATTTAATGTAATCGTAAATCGCCAACTGCGAACGAACCTTGCGGCGGTTACCGCGCGGCACGTAACGGTTGCTGAGTTCTTTATCAATAATGCGTGCTTTTACCGTGTCGCTGAACAAAATGGCAATAATGTCCAGTACCCGCTGTTTCAGGCGCGGGTCAAGCAGCGCAACGGCCACTTCAATGCGGTAATCGATGTTGCGCGTCATCCAGTCAGCCGATGACAGGAACACTTTCTTGTCGCCGCCGTTTTCAAAAATATAAACCCGGTCGTGCTCCAGATAGCGGTCCACAATGCTGATAACGTTGATGTTGTCGCTGATGCCCTCAAGCTGCGGGATGAGAGAGCACATGCCGCGAATCAGCAGATTAACCGGTACGCCAAAGCTTGAGGCGGTATACAGGCGGTCAACCAGCCCTTTATCAACAAGGTTATTAAGCTTAAGCGTGATGCCACAGGGCAGTCCCTGCTGGGCGTTAGCAATCTCCTTGTCCACCATTTCATAGAGCAAGCGGCGTGAGTTTTGCGGTGACACCATCAGGTAGTCAAAGGTGACAGGGCGGTAGGGGTTTTCGATAAAGTTAAACACCCGGCGCACTTCGTTGGTAATGCGCGCATCGGCGGTCAGCAGCGAATAGTCGGTATAAAGCCGTGCGGTTTTTTCGTTAAAGTTGCCGGTGCCGATGTGGGCATAGCGCACCACGTCGTCGCCTTCTTTACGCGAAATAAGAAACAGCTTGGCATGAATTTTAAGCCCCGGTGCTGAGAAGATAACGTGCACACCCGCTTCAGTCAGGCGTCTGGCCCAGTGGATATTCGCTTCTTCGTCAAAACGCGCCTGGAGCTCGACCACCACGGTGACTTTTTTGCCATTGTGCGCGGCATGAATCATCGACTCAATAATGCGTGAGTCTTTCGCCACACGGTAAATATTGATTTTGATGGCCAGCACGCTGGGGTCGAACGATGCCTGGCGCAGCAGTTCCAGAACGTGCTCAAAGGTGTGATAGGGATAATAAAGCAGGACGTCGCGCTCACGGATGGCGTCGAAGCCGTTGCGAAACTTATCAAACCAGATGTGGCGCAGACGCGGCAGCGGTTTATTAACCAGATTAGCTTTGCCCACGTTAGGGAAGCTGATGAAGTCTTTAAAGTTATGGTAGCGCCCGCCGGGCACAATAGAGTCCAGGCGCGAAATTGAGAGCTTCTGGCACAGCATTTCTACCATCGAATCCGGCATATCGCGCTGATAGACAAAGCGCACGGGTTCAGCGGTGAGGCGCTGCTTGAGGCTTGAGGACATCAGCTCCATCAGGCTCGCCTCCATTTCATGCACCAGATCGTATTCGGCGTCACGCGTCATCTTCATGGAGTAGGCGTTCAGCGAGTCATAGTCGAAGAAACCCTTAAAGATGTCGTCCAGGCAGTAGCGCAGAATGTTATCAAGCAGGATCATGGGCTTGCGCCGACGCGGGGCTTCCGGCGGCAGGTTGACGAAGCGCGGCACTTTATCGGACGGGATCTCCAGCAGAGCATAGTGAATGTCGCTACCACGCACGATCTCCACGGCCAGATAGGTGTAATCGTCCTTCAGGAACTGCACCAGATCGGTTTCGCGCACGACCAGGATAGGCGTAATGTGCGGGCGCAGATACTGCTTAAAGTAGTGACGTAACCAGGCCTGCTGGTTGGTAGAAAGCTGACGCTCGTTAATCAGGAATATCTGGTTACGCGCCATCTCCAGCAGCAGATCGTTGTAAAGCGCATCGAACTCCTGGTCGGCCTTGAGCACGCGCGTCTGAATTTTGTTGAGCAGATGGCGGGAGTGCGAATTGGAGCCTTGTTCTTCGCTGATAATAATGCGCCGCTTCAACTCAGCAAAACGCACTTTATAGAACTCATCCAGGTTATTGGAGTAAATGCCCAGAAAACGCATGCGCTCAATCAGCGGGTTGACCTTGTCAGCCGCTTCCTGGAGCACGCGCTCGTTAAATGATAACCAGCTCAGTTCTTTTTCGATATACAGCTTTTCCTGACCCATTGCGACTCACACTCCGATTTATTGTTCTCGGGACGTGGTTATTCCGTCTCGGCGCTATTATGGCGAGCAAAGGCGGGGGATGTCCAACGATGGCTAAAAAGCGCCCTTTCGTGATTGAAAGGGCGAGGGAAGGTTAATCGGCAGCGTAGCCCTGAGCGGGCAGCGCTTTACCGTCAAGCCAGGCCTGGTTGGCGCGCATTTCAAGACGTCCATCCACAAACCAACTTACAACCAGCGGATAAATTGCGTGTTCCTGGTGCTGGACCCGAGCCGTAATAATCTCTTCGTCGTCGCCCTCAAAAACCGGCACGCTGGCCTGTAAAATCACCGGCCCGCCGTCGAGCTCATCAGTGACGAAGTGCACCGACGTGCCGTGTTCTTCGTCACCGTTTTCCAGCACCTGGCGGTGGGTATACAAGCCAGGGTATTTCGGCAGCAGGGAAGGGTGAATGTTGATTAAGCGCCCGGTATAGTGCGCGACAAACGCTGGGCTTAAAATGCGCATATAGCCCGCAAGCACCACCAAATCCGGTGAGTATGCGTCAATCTGGCGCATCAGCTCGCGGTCAAAGGCCTCGCGCCCGTCATAATCGGCGGGCGACAGCGCGTGAGCGGGGATATTTGCCTCGCTGGCGCGCTCAAGGCCGTAAGCACTGGCTTTGTTGCTGAAAACCGCACTAATGGTGCTATTGATACGCTGCTGTTGGCAGGCATCAATAATCGCCTGCAGATTGCTTCCGTTGCCGGAGATAAGCACCACGATGTGTTTCATTACTCGATGACCACGCGCTGTTCGCTATCAGATGCTTTGATGATACCGATTTTCCACGCCTTTTCACCCAGCTTGTTAAGTAATTCAATGGCGTTGTCTGCTTCACCTGCGGGCAGTGCGATAACCATGCCGACGCCGCAGTTAAAGGTGCGGTACATCTCGTGGCGGCTGATGTTACCCGCCTGCGACAGCCAGTTGAAGACCTGCGGCCACTGCCAGGAAGACTCATCAATAACAGCCTGGGTATTATCCGGCAGCACGCGCGGGATGTTTTCCCAGAAGCCGCCACCGGTCAGGTGCGCAATCGCGTGTACCTCCAGTGCTTCAATCAGCGCCAGTACGGACTTAACATAAATGCGCGTTGGTGCCAGCAGGTGGTCGGCGAGCGTTTTGCCGTCAAGGTCGGTTGTGAGCGGGTCACAGCCGCTGACTTCAATGACCTTACGCACCAGCGAATAACCGTTGGAGTGCGGGCCGCTGGAGGCCAGCGCTACCAGCACATCACCGTCGGCCACTTTACTGCCGTCAATAATCTCTGATTTCTCAACCACGCCGACACAGAATCCTGCCACGTCGTAGTCTTCACCGTGATACATGCCCGGCATCTCTGCCGTTTCGCCACCGACCAGCGCGCAGCCGGATTGCAGGCAACCTTCGGCAATGCCGCTAATCACACTGGCGGCGGTGTCCACGTCCAGCTTGCCGGTTGCGTAATAATCGAGGAAGAACAGTGGCTCAGCGCCCTGGACGACCAGGTCGTTGACGCACATGGCAACAAGGTCGATACCGATGGTGTCGTGACGCTTAAGGTCCATTGCCAGACGCAGCTTGGTGCCAACGCCGTCAGTACCGGAAACCAGCACCGGCTCGCGGTATTTCTGGGGCAGGGCGCACAGCGCGCCAAAGCCGCCCAGTCCGCCCATGACTTCCGGGCGGCGGGTTTTCTTCACCACGCCTTTAATTCGGTCAACCAGAGCGTTGCCTGCATCGATATCAACACCGGCGTCTTTGTAGCTGAGAGAGGTTTTTTCGGTCACTGCTGAGTCCCCACGCGGTTGGGTAGATAGAAAACGCGGAGATTCTAACAGCCCAGGCAAACGTTTGCGAGGCTCTTGTGAGGCGGCAAAAGAAATCATTACTCTATACTCAATCGGGCTACCTTGATCCCTTTCGTATGGCACAGTAGGAAAAAAGCGGTATAATCCCGCGATTTTTTTTGTGGTTGCCGCATTCGAGGAGAACAGCGCATGAAAATAGTGGAAGTGAAACACCCGCTCGTAAGACACAAACTGGGCCTGATGCGTGAGAATGACGTCAGCACCAAGCGCTTTCGTGAACTGGCTTCTGAAGTAGGCAGCCTGCTGACCTATGAAGCAACCGCAGACCTGGAAACCGAAAGGGTTACCATCGAAGGCTGGAACGGCCCGGTGGAAATTGACCAGATCAAAGGCAAGAAAATTACCGTGGTGCCTATCCTGCGCGCCGGTCTGGGCATGATGGAAGGCGTGCTGGAGCACGTGCCGAGCGCGCGCATCAGCGTGGTGGGCATCTACCGTAACGAAGAAACGCTGGAGCCGGTGCCGTATTTTCAGAAGCTGGTGTCTAACATCGATGAGCGCATGGCGCTGGTGGTGGACCCGATGCTGGCAACCGGTGGCTCAATGATTGCCACCATCGACCTGCTGAAAAAAGCCGGTTGCAGCAGCATTAAAGTGCTGGTGCTGGTGGCGGCACCGGAAGGTATCGCGGCGCTGGAAAAAGCACACCCGGACGTGGAGTTGTACACCGCCTCCATCGACCAAGGCCTCAACGAGCAGGGATACATTATTCCCGGCCTCGGTGATGCCGGTGATAAGATATTTGGTACAAAATAATAAAAGCAGCCGACTTCGAAAGTCGGCTTTTTTTTGGTTTTTCTTACTACAACAGAGGAAGATTTTATGACGCGCCGCGCTATCGGGGTGAGTGAACGACCGCCGTTATTGCAGACCATTCCACTCAGTCTGCAACATCTGTTTGCGATGTTTGGGGCCACCGTGCTGGTTCCCATTCTGTTTCATATCAACCCGGCCACCGTTTTGCTGTTTAACGGTATCGGCACGCTATTGTATCTCTTCATCTGTAAAGGCAAAATCCCGGCCTACCTCGGTTCAAGCTTTGCGTTTATCTCGCCGGTGCTGCTGCTGTTGCCGCTGGGCTATGAGCTGGCGCTGGGCGGCTTTATCGTGTGCGGAGCGCTGTTTTGTCTGGTGGCGTTGATTGTGAAAAAAGCCGGAACCGGCTGGCTGGACGTGATGTTCCCACCGGCGGCCATGGGCGCGATTGTGGCGGTAATCGGTCTGGAACTGGCGGGCGTGGCGGCGAATATGGCGGGTCTGCTGCCTGCCGACGGCCAGTCTGCTGATGGCACTACCATTACTATTTCGCTGGTAACGCTGGCGGTCACGGTCTTTGGCTCGGTACTGTTTCGCGGCTTTCTTGCCATCATTCCTATCCTGATTGGCGTGCTGGCGGGCTATGCGCTGTCCTTCGCGATGGGCGTGGTAGACGTCACGCCGATTCGCGATGCCGCCTGGTTTGCGCTGCCGACGTTCTACACGCCGCGTTTTGAGTGGTTTGCTGTCTTTACCATTCTGCCTGCCGCGCTGGTGGTGATTGCCGAGCACGTTGGTCACCTGGTAGTGACGGCTAACATCGTGAAAAAAGATTTGATTCGCGACCCGGGTCTGCACCGTTCAATGTTCGCCAACGGCCTGTCTACCATGTTCTCCGGCTTTTTTGGCTCCACGCCGAACACCACCTACGGTGAAAACATCGGCGTGATGGCCATTACCCGCGTGTACAGCACCTGGGTAATTGGCGGCGCGGCGGTTATTGCCATTTTGCTGTCCTGCGTGGGCAAACTCGCGGCGGCTATCCAGATAATCCCAGTGCCGGTGATGGGCGGCGTGTCACTTCTGTTGTACGGGGTGATTGGTGCATCCGGTATCCGTGTGCTGATTGAGTCTAAAGTGGATTACAGCAAGGCACAGAACCTGATTCTGACCTCGGTAATTCTGATTATCGGCGTTAGCGGTGCGAAGGTGCATATTGGTGCCGCTGAACTCAAAGGCATGGCGCTGGCCACTATCGTTGGTGTGGCACTGAGCCTTATCTTCAAACTCATCAGCGTGCTGCGCCCGGAAGAGACGGTGCTTGATCCGGATGAGAGCGACGACGCGCGCGCTTAATACCTTTGCGGGCGGTATGCGCCGCCCGGTTCTCACATCAGCCTGAGTTGTGATAAACTCACCGCGTTTTTCTGTAAGCTCAGGCTGAGGTCTCCTCTGAATACACCGGCACAGCTCTCCCTGCCACTTTATCTCCCCGATGATGAAACGTTTGCAAGTTTCTGGCCGGGTGGTAACCCCACTTTACTTGCCGCACTGCACAACGTATTGCATCAGGAACACAGCGGTTATCTCTATTTCTGGTCGCGAGAAGGGGGCGGGCGCAGTCATTTGCTCCATGCAGCGTGTGCTGAACTGTCGCAGCGCGGCGAAGCCGTGGGCTATGTGCCGCTTGATAAGCGCACCTGGTTTGTGCCGGAGGTGCTGGAAGGGATGGAGCAGCTATCGCTGGTGTGTATTGATAACATCGAGTGTGTGGCCGGTGATGAGCTATGGGAAATGGCTATCTTCAATCTCTATAACCGGATTCTGGAATCCGGCCAGACGCGGCTTTTAATTACTGGCGACAGGCCACCGCGTCAGCTTAACCTGCAACTGCCGGACCTGGCATCACGTCTGGACTGGGGGCAAATTTACCGTCTGCAACCCTTGTCTGATGACGATAAATTGCAGGCTCTGCAACTGCGCGCCAGGCTACGTGGTTTTGAACTGCCGGAGGACGTGGGCCGTTTTCTGCTCAAGCGCCTCGACCGTGAAATGCGCACGCTGTTTACCACGCTCGATCAGCTCGATCGCGCTTCAATTACCGCCCAGCGTAAACTGACCATTCCTTTCGTCAAAGACATTCTGTCGCTATAACGCCCGCACTGCGGGCGTCATCTTACTGCACTATTTCCAGCACCTGCTCCGGCGGGCGGCCAATGCGCGCCTGGCCGTTGGCAACCACAATCGGGCGCTCAATCAGCTTCGGGTTTTCCACCATTGCCTGGATCAGCGCTTGCTCAGAGAGCGTGCTATCGCCAAGGTTAAGCTGCTTATAGAGATCTTCTTTAGTGCGCATGAGTTCACGTGCGCTGCTCATGCCCAGCATCTGGAGCAGTGATGTTATGGTGGCCGCGTCCGGTGGTGTGTCAAGGTACTGCACCACGTCTGGCTCAATGCCGTTGGACTTGAGCAGGCTCAGCGTATCGCGGCTTTTGGAGCAGCGCGGGTTATGGTAAATCGTGACCGATGTGGACATCGTTTCTCCTTTATCCTTTCTGGTATTGCGCATAGCGCTGTTGCAGGCGGCGCAGCTGATCGATACGGGCGTCGTAGCGCTGTTGTTGCAGGCTGCCCGTTTTCACCTGAGAGCTGGCGCTGCTAAGCGTAGTAATAGCCTGATCGAGCTGCCCTTGTAATGCCAGCAGTTCAGCGCGCGCAGCCAGTTCCTGATCGCGATTATTGAGCGCGGCTTGCGCCTGTGCCAGCAGATCCCAGCCGTTAGTATCGTCAGGATGGGTGAAGGTGTAGCGGTTAAGAATGGTCACCGCCGGACCGGGCTGCTTGCTTTGCAGGTACGCGTTGGCGAGGTTGATTTGCAGCACCGCATTGTTACGTAAATCTTTTGCACCGTTCAGGCGGGCAATGGCCTCGCTGGCCTTGTTTTCACCAAGGCTGATATCTGTGGCAAGGTCAAGGAACCAGGGATTGTTGGGCTGTGCACTGAGCAACGGTTGAAGCAGCTGGCGCGCCTGAGCATTGTTATTGTTCTGCATCGCCTGCAGGGCGCGGCCATACTGGGCGGCCTGCTGCTGGCGCACGTTGCCTTTGGCAAGTTCATCAAGCAGGTCATTGGTCAGCTGGTTCTTGCCTGAGTTGTACATGCCAAGCACACGCACCTTCGCCATATAAAAATCTTCTGACGACTGTACGACCATTGGGCGCATCTGGTTGGCGCGGTTGCGGGCATCAGAAAGGCGGCTTTCCGGCAAGGGGTGCGTGAGCAGGATTTCAGGCGGGCGGGTGGAGTAGCGCGCCTGATCCAGCAGTTTGTCGAGAAACGCAGGCATGGCCTGCGGATCGAAGCCGGAGCGTTGCAGCACCTGAATGCCGATCCGATCGGCTTCCTGCTCGTTCTGCTGGGTGAAGCTGATCATGCCCTGGCGTGTGCCCGCGAGCGTGCCGGTGAGGGCGGCCATGCCTGCCTGCGGGCTTGCCATTGCCAGCAAAATAGATCCCAGTGCGCCCACCCAGGTCAGCGGTGCGCTGCGCTTCTGGTCTTCCATTGCGCGCGCCAGGTGGCGTTGGGTGACGTGAGAAATTTCGTGTGCTACTACCGAGGCAAGCTGGCTTTCATTGTCGGCGTAACGAAACAGTGCCGAATGCAGCACCACGTGGCCGCCAAAAAAGGCGAAGGCGTTGATTTCGTCGTTATTAATTAAATGGAAGAAAAAGGGCGTACGCACCGAATCTGCGTGGTTGACCAGGCGCATGCCGAGCTGGTTGATGTACTGGTTAAGCAACGGGTCGTTGATGAGCGGGGCGCTGGCGCGCAGCTGGCGAATATAAAAATCGCCCATCTGATTTTCCTGCGCAATCGAGAGCGTACTGGCGGCGGTGGTGCCAATATCCGGCAGGCTGTCGAACGCATCTGCCAGCACCGGCGCGCTTTGCCCGGCAATCAGCGTGGTGATGAGGGTCGCAACCAGCGTTTTTCGCAACTGCCTGAACATAGCCTCGTTTCCTTTATTTGGTCATCTTTCCAGGGTAAGCCAAAGACGGCAGAGTTCAACTCGTCGGCAACCGGAGTGTAGCCGGGGAGGCTGTTTGAATAAAGTCCCCGGTGCGGCTTTCAGACAACAGCGTTTGGCTATGCTGCCAGCAAAAAACCGGGCGCCTGGCCTAATGCCAGTCACTTAAGCATTTTTATGAATAGGAATTCATTTTAATGCTTAAGAATGTGACGCTTTTTGAGGCCCGAGTCATCGGGCTTTTTTCTTTCCTTTAAACAGATGATCGGCGCACTCATTCGTTTTTAATGTACACAGGCATACAGTGTGGGGTTGCTGACCCCTGCTGAAATCGGCGAGCCGAAGACGTGAAGACAAGGTCAGACCGCCAGGGATGGCGGGCTGAGGCGAAACGAGACAGGACGTCGAGTCGAGCCGGCCGCAGGCGCAACGCCGGGAGGTGAGCGTACCGCCCAAAGGGCGGCGATTTCCTGGCGGGGCCGCCGGAGATTGCAAAGAGGGCCGCGGTGGCCCTCTTTGCCCGTTCACCGCAAATGACGTCCCATTTGTTGTCGGGCTTCAGGTGAACGGAACATTCACCAATCCTTAAACAGCCAGCATTAGGCGCATGGCCCGGTATGATGATAACAGCGCAAAACGTCTGCCGTGAGGCGTTAGCGAAATACCGAGATAGCTTCGGCAAGTCGTTCTGCCTGGTAGTTCATCTGGCCTGACGCGACGGCGTTTTCCTGCACCCGCTCTGCGTTCTGGTGAGTAATGGTGTCCAGTTCCTGCACGGCCTGGCTGACCTCTGCCAGCGCCCGGGCCTGCTCGGCGGTCGCATTACTGATATCGGCAATTAGCTGCGTAACGTGCTGAATACGCTCAACGATTTCGTCCATTTTGCAGCATGCGCCTTTCACTTCTTCGCTACCGGTTTTCACCTGCGTACCGCTGGTTTCTACCAGATGCTTGATATCGCAAGCTGCACTGGCGCTGCGCTGGGCCAGATGACGCACTTCACCGGCGACCACGGCAAAACCTCTACCCTGCTCGCCAGCACGCGCCGCCTCAACGGCAGCGTTCAGCGCCAGAATGTTGGTCTGAAACGCGATGCCGTCGATGATGCTGGTAATATTGGTTATCTGTTTAGAACTTTCAGTGATGGCGGCCATGATTTCAGCCATATTGATCATGACCTGGCCGCCGCCAGTGGCGGCTTTGCTGGTTTCACGCGACAGGCTGTCTACCTCGCTGGCCTTGTCGGTGTTACTTTGCACAGTTTTCATCATTTCATGCATGGCTGCTGCTGTTTGCTCAACGTTACAGGCTGCGCGGTTGGTGCGCTGGCTCAGTTCGTCGTTAGTCGCACGCAATGTGTCGGAGGTTTTCAGCACGTTCAGCGCCTGGGCGCTGACATCATCAACCAGCCAGCGAAACATCAGACCAAGCTGGCTGACGGCCCTGAGCGTCATGCCGATTTCATCCACGCGGTCCATGTGTTCAATACGCGAGTAATCACCCGTGACGACCGCCAGTGCCTGCTTGCGTAGCCGCTCCACCGGGCGGGTTATCTGGGCTTCAAGGAACAGACTGATGAGAAAAATAAACAGCGCCATCGCAGCGGTGAACAGCGCGTTAGTGGTGGTGTCTATGCCCAGCGCACTGCCTGCCAGCGCACAAAGCGGCAGAAGCATCAACAGCGCACCACGTAGCCGCCAGCGCAAAGGCAGCGTTTTGAGCAGCGTTTGCCAGCGCATAACGCCGGTGCGAACCACCACACCTTTGAAGAAATCGCGCCCTTTCTTATCTCCTTCACGAAACTCTTTATACAACTGTTCCGCTGCCTTAATTTCCGCGTTATCAGGGCGCGCGCGTACCGACATATACCCTTTGATTTTCCCCTGGCGCATAACCGGTACGGCGTTGGCGCGTACCCAGTAGTGATCGCCATTTTTGCGCCGGTTTTTGACAAGTCCGGTCCAGGGCTCGCCCTGCTTGAGGGTAAACCACATGTCACGAAACGCCTCTTTGGGCATGTCCGGGTGACGGACAATGTTATGAGGCTGGCCTGTCAGCTCTTCCTGCGTGAAGCCGCTGATATTAATGAAGGTATCATTGGCATAGTTGATGTGGCTTTCCTGATCGGTGGTAGACATCAGTGTGGCGTTTTCATCAAACACAAATTCGTGATGCGTTACCGGACGTTCCTTTTTCATCGGGCTGCTCCTGCACAAAAGTGATAAGAAAATTATCGGCAGGAAGTGAAAAAACTTTAATAATTTCATTGTGTTAAAATTGTGATGGAGGTCTTGTTTTCTTGCCGGGCAGGCAGGATTTTGCCGGCGAAGATCACAAACAGAATGGGAACAAGGCAATAAAAACGAAGTGCTTGTCGCAACATTTCGCTACAATTCGCGCCGTATATCCCCTCCCAAAAAGGCTGGAAAGGAAAACTATGCTTGAGATGTTGTTACAGTGGTATCGCCGTCGCTTCAGCGACCCGGAGGCCATCGCGCTGTTGGTGATTCTGGTGGCGGGGTTCTGTATTCTGTTTTTCTTCTCCGGTCTGCTGGCCCCGCTGCTGGTGGCGCTGGTGCTGGCCTATTTGCTGGAGTGGCCGACAGCCCGCCTTGAACGCATTGGCTGCTCGCGTACCTGGGCTACCTGCATGGTACTGGTGCTGTTTGTCGGCATTTTGTTATTACTGGCATTTGTGGTTGCACCGGTGGCCTGGCAGCAGGGCATCTACCTGATTCGCGATATGCCGAGCATGTTTAACCGCCTGACAGAGTTTGCGGCGACACTGCCGCGCCGCTATCCGGCACTGGTGGATGCCGGTATTCTGGATGCGATGGCTGAAAACGCGCGTGCGCGCATGACAACCATGGGCGAGTCGGTAGTGAAATACTCCGTTGCCTCGTTGGTCGGGCTGTTTACGCTGGCGATTTACCTGATTCTGGTGCCGCTGATGGTCTTTTTCCTGGTCAAAGACAAAGAGCAGATGCTTAACGCCGTGCGCCGGGTGCTGCCGCGCAACCGTGGTCTTGCCGGCCAGGTCTGGACCGAGATGAACCAACAAATCACCAACTATATTCGCGGCAAGGTGCTGGAGATGGTGATTGTGGGAGTGGCGACCTACATCGGATTTTTGATTTCCGGGCTTAACTATTCGCTGCTGCTGGCGGTGTTGGTGGGGCTGTCGGTGTTGATCCCTTATATCGGTGCGTTTGTCGTCACGATACCGGTCATTGGCGTGGCGCTGTTTCAGTTTGGTGTGGGTGCAGAGTTCTGGACCTGCTTTATCATTTATCTGGTGATTCAGGCGCTGGATGGCAACCTGCTGGTACCGGTGCTGTTCTCCGAAGCGGTGAATCTGCATCCGCTGGTTATTATTCTCTCGGTGGTTATCTTTGGCGGTCTGTGGGGTTTCTGGGGCGTTTTCTTCGCCATCCCGCTGGCAACATTGGTTAAAGCCGTGGTGCGCGCGTGGCCGGACAGCCCTCAGCCGCCGCAGACACACTAAAGGTCGCGCGCTGTGACCGCGTGAAACGCGCATAAGACAGCGCCGAGCAGCGTGATAACCGCAAATAAAAAAGCCGACATGATGTCGGCTTTTTTATTAATAACGCGCTAACTCAGACCGCGTGCTGCTTCAGCCAGTTAAGTACAATCTCATGATGATTGGTGGTTTTAAAATCATCAAAGACGTGCTCAATTATGCCGTCGCCGTTAATCAGAAAGCTGGTGCGGTGGATACCGTCATAGGTTTTACCCATAAAGGTTTTCTCACCCCAGATACCAAATTGCTCACAGACCTGGTGGTCTTCATCGGAAAGCAATGTGAAATCAAGCAGCTCTTTTTCTGCAAAGCGGGAAAGTTTTTCTGGCTTATCGGTGCTGATACCCAGCACTTCAACGCCGTAATGCTTTAAGTCATCCTTGCTGTCGCGCAGGCCGCAGGCTTGAACCGTACAGCCTGGCGTCATGGCTTTGGGGTAAAAATAAACCAGTACGCGCTGTCCCTGGAAGTCGGTTAAGTTGACCTGTTCGCCGTCCTGGTCAAGCAGGCTGAATTTGGGTGCGATGTCGCCGGCTTTCAGTGGATTCATAACTGCTCTCCATCTTTATTCATCTTGCAGTGGATAATTCACCACGCTAATAGTGCCTTGTGCATTAAGTTCTGTACACAGGTCTTTGAAGGCTTGCTCAATGTTTGTTGCATCATCCTGCGCCGGGCTGTGTGCGGCTATCTGAATATACAGTTCTGGCACCGGGGACTTGGTTTTATCTGTTGCGGGCTGAGTACGGGAAATCAGCTCAGCTATGTTCATCTCATGTTTATCGAATAAATCAGTGAAGCGCTCAATAAGATGCGGGGAGTCAGGCACCTGAACCTGCACGCGCACCGTGGCGGGCATATCCGGGCGCGCATGAGAGTTAGTGCGCTTCATCACGATGAGTAAATCCAGCTCGGCACCCTTGAGCGGCAAAGTGGATTCGATGAGCGTGATGGCGTTCCAGCTTCCGGACAGCAGCATGATAAACGTGAACTCTTCACCCAGCATGGCCAGCCGGCTGTCTTCAATATTGCAGCCGCAGCTACTGACGTGACGGGTGATGGTATTCACTATCCCCGGACGGTCTGCGCCCAGGGCGGTAATGACCAAGTAGTGTTGTGATGAATCAGTCAAACCAGAGCTTCCTGTGGAACGATAGGGTAATCATAAGGAAAGCATAAAAAAAACTCGCATACAACCGCACAGATCCCGCTGGCCCGCTTGCTTTTGAGGCGGCACCAAACGTACCATTAAAGCACTTGCAAGCACAGAGGATGGTCCATGTTCACGGGAAGTATTGTCGCGCTGATCACGCCGATGGATGAGAAAGGCAACGTTTGTCGGTCAGATCTTAAAAAACTGATTGATTATCATGTCGAAAATGGCACGTCGGCGATTGTATCGGTGGGTACCACCGGCGAGTCTGCGACCCTTAGCCACGATGAGCATGGTGACGTCGTGATGATGACGCTGGAGCTGGCCGATGGCCGCATTCCCGTCATTGCCGGAACGGGTGCAAACGCCACATCTGAAGCTATCTCCTTAACCCAGCGTTTTAACGACAGCGGCATTGTGGGCTGTCTGACGGTGGTGCCTTACTACAACCGTCCTACTCAGGAAGGGCTGTACCAGCATTTCAAAGCGATTGCTGAGAATACGGATTTACCGCAGATTCTGTATAATGTGCCGTCCCGCACGGGCTGTGATCTGCTGCCTGCGACCGTGGGTCGTCTGGCGCAGGTAAAAAATATTGTTGCCATTAAAGAGGCCACCGGGAACTTAAGCCGTGTGAACCAGATCAAAGAACTGGTCAGTGATGACTTCATCCTGCTCAGTGGCAACGACGACAGCGCGCTGGACTTCATTACGCTTGGTGGACACGGCGTTATCTCGGTCACGGCAAACGTTGCCGCACGCGACATGGCGCGCATGTGCGAGCTGGCCGCTGCGGGGGATTTTGCCGCCGCGCGCGAAATTAACCAGCGTTTGATGCCGCTGCATGAGAATTTATTTGTTGAACCCAACCCCATCCCGGTGAAATGGGCTGCCAGGGAGTTGGGTCTTGTGGCGACCGATACGCTGCGCCTGCCGATGACGCCGCTGACCGACGCAGGTCGTCCGGTGGTTATCAGTGCGCTTAAGCACGCCGGTTTGCTGTAAAGTTTTAGGGAGATTGAATGACTTACTCAGTTCAGAAGGCAACGGTAGCAAAAGTAGTGAGCGTGTCGCTCGTCATGCTGCTTGCCGCCTGTAGTTCCGATTCACGCTATAAGCGTCAGGTGAGTGGTGATGAATCCTACCTGAAGGCTGCACCGCTGGCAGAGCTGCACGCGCCGTCTGGCATGATTCTGCCGGCTGAAAACAGCCAGTATAACGTGCCCGTCACCAACGGCAGCGGTGCCGTGGGTAAACAGCTCGATATCCGTCCGCCATCACAGCCGCTGGCGCTGGTCAACGGCGCGCGCACCCAGTTTACGGGTGACACCGCCACCATGCTGATGGAAAACGGTCGCTCTGGCGCGCTGTGGCCGCAGGTGGTTTCCGTGATGCAGGCGCAAAACTTCCCTATTGCTAAACGTGACGATGCCAGCCAGTCGCTGAGCACCGACTGGGTACAGTGGAACCGTGCAGACGAAGACGAACAGTATCGTGGTCGTTACCAGGTGAGCGTGCAGCAGCAGGGCTATCAGCAGGCGGTTATCGTCAAGCTGTTGGGTCTGGAGCAGGGCGGTAAAGCAGTTGCCGACGCCGCCTCAATGCAGCGTTACAGCGCGCAAATGCTCAACGCAATCAGCACCGGTCTGGACAAGAGCATGAACACCGAGACCGGCAGCACGCGCCCGGGTACGTCTGTGGATGTACAGAGCGGTGCCGACGATACCGGTCTGCCGATGCTGGTAGTCCGTGCACCGTTTAACGACGTGTGGAACCGTCTGCCAAATGTACTGCCGAAAGCGGGCATGAAAGTGACCGACAGCAGCCGTTCTAAGGGCAGCATGGAAGTGACCTACGATGCGCTGTCTGACAGTGACTGGCGTGCGTTGGGTGCAGCCGATCCGAAACTGCCGAACGGCAAATATAAGCTTCAGGTCGGCGACCTTGATAACCGCAGCAGCCTGCAGTTTATCGATCCGAAGGGGCGCACGCTCACCCAGTCGCAAAATGATGCGCTGGTGGCGGTCTTCCAGGCCGCGTTCAGCAAGTAATACCGAAGGCCGGCGCGAGTCGGCCTTTTTCATTCGCGTTAAATACCGGGCCGCACAGGCGGTCATCACACCTGGAGTAATGAAAGATGCAAAAGCAAGCTGAGTTGTATCGCGGCAAAGCGAAAACCGTACACAGCACGGAAAATCCCGATCTGCTGATACTCGAGTTTCGCAACGATACATCAGCAGGTGACGGTGCACGCATTGAGCAGTTCGATCGTAAAGGAATGGTGAACAACAAGTTTAACCACTTCATTATGACCAAACTGGCCGAGGCAGGCATTCCGACGCAGCTCGAAGCGCTGCTTTCCGATACTGAATCGCTGGTGAAAAAACTCGACATGGTGCCGGTAGAGTGCGTTATCCGTAACCGTGCCGCAGGCTCGCTGGTTAAGCGCCTGGGCGTGGAAGAAGGTATTGAGCTTAATCCGCCGCTGTTCGATTTGTTTTTGAAAAACGACGCCATGCATGACCCAATGGTGAACGAGTCGTACTGCGAAACCTTTGGTTGGGTGAGCAAAGAGAACCTGGCGCGTATGCAGGAGCTGACCTACAAAGCGAACGACGTGCTGAAAAAACTGTTTGATGATGCGGGCCTGATTCTGGTCGACTTCAAGCTGGAGTTCGGTCTGTTCAAAGGTGAAGTGGTGCTTGGCGATGAGTTTTCACCTGATGGCGCGCGCCTGTGGGACAAGGCTACGCTCAACAAAATGGATAAAGACCGTTTCCGCCAGAGCCTGGGTGGCGTTGTTGAAGCCTACGAAGAGGTTGCCCACCGTCTCGGCGTTAATTTAGGCTAACTACGCAATCGTTTACGTTGCAGGCCGCCGCTCTTCGCTAGAGGAGCGGCGGCCTTTTATGTTTCATTGAGCCGCTGTTTGTCACTGCATGAGTGTGTTTCCTTGCTCTTTTCTGTGGTAATCCGCCGCCGAACCACCTACGATCTCAGTAATTATCGTAACCCTAAAAAGGAAGCAGGCTATGCGTTGGCGAGGGCGTCGCGAGAGCGACAATGTTGAAGACAGACGTGGTGATTCACAGGGTGGGTTTCCCCGCGGCGGCGGCGGTGGTTTTCGCATTCCAACCGGTAAAGGCGGGATTGTCGTGCTGTTGGTGGTACTGGTTGCAGGCTATTATGGCTTTGACCTCACGCCGCTTCTGACCGGTGACAGCCAGTCTCTTAGCCAGACGAGTCAGCAAACGGTCAGCGCTAACGATGAAGAGGCGGCGAAATTCACCAAAGTTATTCTTGCGGACACCGAGGATACCTGGGGACGTGAGTTTCGGGAAATGGGCAAAACCTATCAGCAGCCGAAACTCGTCATGTACCGCGGTGCCACCCGCACGGGCTGTGGCACTGGCCAGTCTGTGATGGGGCCGTTCTATTGCCCGGCAGACAGTACGGTCTATATCGACTTGTCCTTCTATGACGAAATGAAGAGTAAGCTCGGTGCCGGTGGTGATTTTGCCCAGGCCTATGTGATTGCCCATGAAGTGGGTCACCATATCCAGCGCCTGCTGGGCATTGAACCGCGCGTGCGCCAGATGCAGCAAAATGCCTCGAAGGTACAGGCAAATCAGCTTTCCGTGCGTATGGAATTGCAGGCTGACTGCTTTGCGGGCGTCTGGGGCAAAGATATGGAAAAACAGGGCATCCTGGAAGTGGGCGATGTGCAGGAAGCGCTGAACGCCGCTGAGGCGATTGGCGATGACAGGCTGCAACAGCAAAGCCAGGGGCGCGTCGTGCCAGACAGCTTTACCCACGGCTCATCTGAGCAGCGCTACACCTGGTTTAAGCGCGGCTTCGACAGTGGTGACCCGAACCAGTGCGATACCTTTGGTAACGGCAGACTGTAATTAATGATGTTCGATAAGCTGGATTCCCTGAGTGCCAGCCAGGCACAACAGGGAATCCGGCGTTTGCTGGTGCTGAGCGGCGAGGCGGCCTGGTGTGAGGCGCAGACCTGCCGTCTCAGTGCACGATTTCCCGGCGACTGGCTGTGGGTGAGTCCCGGCCAGCGTCCGGGATTACACTGTGCGCCCGGTGCGCTACGCACCTTGCTCGGGCGCGAATTTCTCCACGGCGTATTTGATGCCCGCGACGGGCTGGACGCCGAAGCGCTGGCGGCACTTTCGGGCGCCCTGCGTGCCGGTAGCTGGCTGGTGCTGCTTACACCCGACTGGCAGCGCTGGCCCGCACAGCCTGATGCCGACAGCGTGCGCTGGAGCGACAGCCCGCAGCCCATTCCCACTCCCGTCTTTATTCACCATCTCCAGACCTGCCTCGAAGCCGATAGCCAAACTCTGCTCTGGCAACAGAACCGCGAGCCGTGTATGCCCGCAGACAGCGCGCGCCCGGACTGGCACAGGGCAAACGGTGCGCCGCTTGCCGGGCAGCAGGAGATTCTTGCGCACCTGCGGCAGATGAATAGTGGTGTGGCGGTGGTGACTGCGCCACGCGGGCGCGGCAAATCGGCGCTGGCGGGCATGTTGATTCACGACTGGCCCGGCCCGTGTGTGGTGACGGCACCCGCCAGGGCGGCAACAGACGTGCTGGCCCGCCACGCGCACGCTAAAGGCCTCTTTGTTGCACCTGATGCACTTTTGCAGGCGTTAGAGAATGGCATCGCGCCCAACGGTGACTGGCTGGTGATTGACGAAGCCGCCGCTCTCCCGGCCCCGGTATTGCGCCGCCTGATTGATGCTTATCCGCGCGTGTTGATGACCACCACCGTACAAGGCTACGAAGGCACCGGGCGCGGCTTTATGCTGAAGTTTTGTGCCTCGCTGGGACAGCTTCAGCATTACCAGCTTAATGTGCCGGTGCGTTGGGCCTCTGGCTGCCCGCTGGAGCGCATCATCGACACGCTTTTGTTGTTTGATGATGTGTTGCCCACGTTAAACACAGATGTCGCGTTAACGACCGATGCACCGCTGCCTGACCTCTGGCAACGCGCGCCTGCGCGTGCCGGGCAAACCTATCGCCTGCTTTCAGGTGCTCATTACCGCACTTCGCCGCTTGATTTGCGCCGTATGATGGATGCGCCGGGTCAGTATTTTACGCTAACGCGGGCGGGCGAGGTGCCTGTTGCCGCGGCCTGGCTGGTGGCAGAGGGCGGCTTATCAGCAGCGCTTAGCCTGAGCGTATGGGCAGGCGTGCGTCGCCCGCGCGGTAATCTGGTCGCTCAGTCGTTAGCGGCGCATGGTGCATCGCCGTTTGCGGCAACCCTCAAAGGCCTGCGCGTGAGCCGCATCGCCGTGCATCCACAGTGGCAGCGCCGTGGCATCGGCAGCCATCTGCTGGCGAGCCTCAGGCAGTTTGCTCGCGGTTATGATTATCTTTGCGTGAGCTTTGGTTATACCGAAGAGCTGTGGCGTTTCTGGCAGCGGGCAGGGTTTGAACTGGTGCGCTTTGGCACTCACCGTGAAGCCAGCAGCGGCTGCTATAACGCAATGGCGCTGCTGGCGCTAACACCTGCCGGGCAGCGACTCACACAACTCCAGCAAGCGCGTATGGCGCGCGATGTTAGCTGGCTTTGCCGCGAGGTGGACGAGAAGATTCCGGTTAACGCGGTAGCAGCGTCTACGCTTAATAAGAGAGATGAGTGGGAGCTGGCAGGGTTTGCGTTTGCCCATCGTCCGCCAGAGGCGAGCCTTGGTAGCCTGCAACGATTACTGCTTAACGTTAGTCTGCCGCTACCCGCGCTGCGCGCCTGGCTTGAGCAGCACTACGACATCGCCACGATTTGCGCCATGCTAAATTTAAGCGGGCGCAAAGCGCTGTTGGCAGCCTGGCGAGCGGAAACGGCGCAAGCGCTGTCGGCACTTAATGAGGCCCGTACCCGAGCGCTGGCGCAGCGCCTGGGTAACGTCAAAAAATTTCAGTAACATCATCAATTTTGCCCCGTGGTGATTTACGCCCTGCGGCGTAGACTGCACTCCATCAAACAGGAGGCTGCCATGCTACACGATCACTTTATTGTTCAAAGCCCCGCCACAGCGCCCCAGCAATTGTTGCTGCTGTTTCATGGCGCTGGAGACAACCCGATTTCCATGGGGGAAATCGGACGCTGGTTTGCGCCGCTGTATCCGGATGCGCTTATTGTCAGCATTGGTGGCCCTGACCCAAGTGGTCCGGTGGGCGGCCCAGGCCGTGAATGGTTTTCCGTCACGGGCGTCAGTGAAGCAAACCGCCAGGCGCGCATTGATAACGCAATGCCTGCGTTTATTGAGCAGGTCAATTACTGGCAGCAGTACAGTGGTGTGCGCCCTGCGGCAACGGCATTGATTGGCTTCTCGCAAGGGGCAATGATGGTGCTGGAGAGCGTGAAGGCAGCACTTGGACTCGCTTCACGGCTGGTCGCTTTTAACGGTCGCTTTGCGACGCTACCGCAAAACGTGCCGGGCACGGTGACACTGCACCTGGTCCACGGCGATGAAGACCGTGTGGTGGAAGCCGCACATGCGGTTGCCGCGCACGAGCGCCTGCTGGCGTTGGGCGGCGATGCCACGCTGAACCTGATTGAAGACCTCGGTCATGCCATTGATGAGCGCAGTATGCAGGCGGTGCTCGACCATTTGCGCTATACCGTACCGAAGCACTACTTCGATGAAGCGCTGAGCGGTAAGCCTGGTGACGACGACGTTATTACCATGATGTAAAAAAGCCCCTTCCAGAGAAGGGGCTTCGTGTTTTACGGTTTCTTTTCCGGCCAGTCGTCTTCGTCGTCCCATTTATCGTTAAAATCACGATGGGGCGGCAGTTCAGGCCGGTTATCGAGATACTTTTTCGGATCAACGCGATTCAGGTCTTTAATCACGTTGATAAAGATACCGACCAGAATAATAAGAATCAGTACCCACCAGTATTTTTCCAGCCATTCCATACGGTGACCTCCTCTGTTGGGTGCCGGTCAGGCGACCAGCTGCTCCATAATGCGTTGATACATACGTGCCAGAAGCTGCAAATCTGCGGCGTTCACGCATTCGTTAATCTTATGAATGGTCGCGTTAACCGGACCCAGTTCCACCACCTGCGCACCCATGCGGGCAATAAAGCGCCCGTCTGAGGTGCCGCCTGTGGTCAGCAGCTGTGGTTTAATTTCATTATAGTGCTCAACGGCATTACTCACCGCATCCACCAGTTTGCCGCGCGAGGTCAAAAACGGCTGGCCGGACAGCCACCAGTCAATGGTGTAGCGCATCTGGTGGCGCTCCAGCAGTTCCACCACGCGCTGCTTAATCATGGCGTCGGTAAGTTCGGTACTGAAGCGGAAGTTAAACTGCACGTACAGCTCGCCGGGAATGACGTTGTTACTGCCAGTCCCGGCCTGAATGTTGGCAATCTGCATGCTGGTGGGCGGGAAATACTGGTTGCCGTTGTCCCAGGTGATATTCACCAGTTCGTTGAACATGGGGGTGGCGCGGTGTACCGGGTTATCCGCCAGGTGCGGATAGGCCACGTGTCCCTGCACGCCATGAATGGTGAGGTTGCAGGTGAGCGAGCCGCGTCGGCCATTTTTCACCACATCGCCCACCACTTCGGTGCTTGATGGCTCACCGACCAGGCAGTAATCGAGGCGCTCATTGCGTGCCATCAGCGCTTCAACCACTTTGACCGTGCCGTTCTGCGCGCTGGCTTCTTCATCAGATGTGATAAGAAACGCCAGTCTGCCTTTGTGGTTTGGGTGCTGGGCGACAAAGCGCTCAGCGGCAACCGTCATGGCGGCAAGCGAGCCTTTCATATCCGCTGCACCACGGCCAAACAGCATGCCGTCGCGAATGGTGGGTTCAAACGGCGGGTTTATCCAGCGGTCGGCATCACCGGGTGGCACCACGTCGGTGTGCCCGGCAAAGGCCAACGTTTCGCCTTCGCCGCGCCAGGCCCAGAAGTTCTGGGTATCGCCAAAATCCATGCGTTCAATCGTAAAGCCAATGGCGCGTAAACGCTCAGTGAGCAGCGCCTGGCAGCCCGCATCGTCAGGGCTGAGCGAGGGGCGGCGGATAAGCTGTTGAGTCAGCTCAATAACCGGGCAGGACATACTTAAACCTCACTAAAATACTGCTGATAGCTGTTGTCACTGAAACCCAGCAGCATAGGCTTGTGCGGCGCGCAGAGCAACGGGCGCTTGATGATTGCCGGCATTTCCAGCATCAATGCGGCGGCGGCTTCGGCGTTATTAATTGTGGCGCGACGTGCTTCATCAACTTTTCGCCATGTGGTGCCGCGGGTATTCAACAAGGGCTCCCAGCCCAGCGCCTCAATAAAGCCTGCCAGCATCTCGTGGCTCAGGCCGTCGGTGCGGTAGTCGTGAAAGCGATGCTCAATACCGCGTTCTTCCAGCCAGCGGCGGGCTTTTTTCACGGTGTCGCAATTTTTTATGCCGTACAGGATGACCATACTTATCTTCGTCCTTTGCTGCTGATTCAAAACGTCTTTTCTGACGCTCCTGGCGGTTGATTTTCTGACGCGTAAATATACCTGACCAGGGCCGGGAATGCTTAATTAATATACCTTCGCGCCAGCAGAGTGCATGAATTTTCGACGGGCACGGTAAAACGGCTGGCGTCCCTGTCTACAGGAGTGCACAAGCGTCTGGCAACAGCAAAACGTGCGCCGATAACGCCAAATTAATGACGGCTTTCACGATTCAGTGTGTAGCCCATTCACCTGCGGCTTCGCTGGCGATATAATGAGCATAATCACAAGAGAGGCGGTTATGATTGATGTAGAACTGGGGAACTGGAAGGGCTTTATCGAGCAGATGCTCGTTAAGCGCTAACCTTTCGTTTCGAAAAGCGATGTGGCGATACCCGCAGGTATCAGAAAAAAGGCGACCTTCCGGTCGCCTTTTTCATGGCTTACGCTTTAATCCTGCGGCGGCTCCTGAAGCGGGAAGCGACGGCGAACCAGTACAAAGAACAGCGGCACGAAGAAGATGGCCAGGATAGTCGCCGAGATCATTCCACCCATCACACCGGTGCCGACCGCGTGCTGGCTACCGGAGCCCGCGCCACTGCTGATGGTCATCGGCAGCACACCGAAGATAAATGCCAGCGACGTCATCAGAATAGGGCGCAGACGCTGGCGAGAGGCTTCAAGCACCGAGGCCATCAGGTCCTGTCCGCGGGCGTTAAGATCGTTAGCAAATTCGACAATCAATATGGCGTTCTTCGCCGACAGGCCAATCACCGTTAGCAGCCCGACCTGGAAATAAACGTCGTTTTCCAGCCCACGTGCCCAGGTGGCAAGCAGCGCGCCGATAACACCAAGCGGCACCACCAGCATCACCGAAAACGGCACCGACCAGCTTTCATACAGCGCCGCCAGGCACAGGAACACCACCAGCAGTGACACCGCATACAGCGCCGGAGCCTGCGAGCCAGAGAGGCGTTCCTGGTACGACATACCGGTCCACTCCAGACCGAAATTCCCCGGTATTTGTTTGACCAGACTTTCCATAATGTTCATCGCGGTCCCGGTACTCACACCCGGCGCCGCTTCACCAATAAATTCCAGCGCCGAGTAGCCATTATAGCGCTCAAGGCGCGGCGAGCCGGTGACCCAACGCGAGGTGGCAAAGGCCGAGAAAGGCACCATGGTGCCGGTGCTGTTGCGTACATACCATTTATTGATGTCTTCCGGCAGCATACGGGATGCCGCCTGCGACTGGACGTACACTTTCTTCACGCGTCCCCGGTCCATAAAGTCGTTAACGTAGCTGGAGCCCCAGGCGGTTTGCAGCGTGTTGTTGACGTCGTCAATCGACACGCCCATGGCCTGCGCTTTGCGTTGGTCAACGTCAATCTGCAGCTGCGGGCTGTCGTCGAGGCCGTTGTGGCGCACGCGTGTCAGGTTCGGGTCTTTTTGCGCTAGGGCTAGTAGCGCATCGCGCGCCTGCATCAGCGCATTGTGACCCTGGCCTGCATTGTCCTGTAACTCCATATCAAAACCGGCGGCGTTACCAAGGCCGTTAATCGCCGGTGGACTGCTGGCAACCACGCGGGCCTCTTTAATCTGACTAAACGCCTGAGTAGCACGCTCGATGATGGCAAATGAGGTACCCATTGTGGCATCGCGCTCGGCCCAGTCTTTAAGGCGCACGAACATGCGTGCTACGTTCTGGCCGTTACCGCCGGGGCCGGAACCGATGGTGGCAAATACAGAGGTGACGTTGTCTTTTTCCTGAGTCAGAAAGTAGTTTTCAACCTGCTCAACGACCTTCAGCGTTTGTTGTTGGGTGGAGCCTGGGGTGAGCTGGAATGAGGTGATGAACACGCCACGGTCTTCCTGTGGCAAAAACGAAGTCGGCAGACGTAAGAACAGAAACACCATGCCGCCGAGCAGCAGCATGTAAATCAGTATCCAGCGCAGCGAGCGCTGCAAAATCTTGCCTACACCGGCCTCATAGCGCAGTGCGCAGCGGTTAAAGGTGCGGTTAAACCAGCCAAAGAAACCGCGCTGGCCGTGTTGTTCACCTTTTTTCAGAGGCTTAAGCAACGTTGCGCAGAGTGCGGGGGTGAGCACAAGCGCCACCAGCACCGACAGCGCCATGGAAGCAACAATGGTTATCGAAAACTGGCGGTAAATGGCCCCGGTGGTGCCGCCAAAGAACGCCATGGGTACAAAGACGGCAGACAGTACCATCGCAATGCCGACCAGTGCGCCCTGGATTTGCCCCATCGATTTACGCGTGGCGGCACGTGGCGACAACCCTTCTTCGCTCATGATGCGCTCGACGTTTTCCACCACCACAATGGCGTCATCCACCAGCAGACCGATCGCCAGCACCATCGCGAACATCGTTAGCGTGTTGATGCTGTAGCCAAATATCCACAGCACTGTGAAGGTGCCGAGGAGCACCACCGGTACGGCAATGGTGGGAATAAGCGTGGCGCGAAAGTTTTGCAGGAACAGGTACATCACCGCGAAGACCAGAATCACCGCTTCAATCAGCGTTCTGACCACGTCAGTGATGGAGGCTTTCACAAAGGAAGAGGTTTCATAGGCAACGCGATACTCCAGCCCGCGCGGGAAATATTGTGACAACTCGTCAAGGCGGGTGAGGGCAAGTTTCGCCGTTTGCATCTCGTTTGCACCAGACGCGAGTTTAATCCCAAGCCCAGATGCCGCCTTACCGTTATAGCGGCTCAGATAGTCATAATTCTCCGCACCTATCTCTACTTCTGCCACATCGGCAAGCGTGACCAGCGAACCGTTCTGGTTAACACGAAGCGTAATGGCGCGAAATTGCTCCGGCGTTTCGAGCAGCGACTGGGCATTAATGGTGGCGTTAAGCGCCTGTAAATCGACGGACGGTGTGCCGCCAAGCTGGCCGACGGCGACCTGACTGTTCTGGGACGAAATGGCGTTAACCACATCCTGGGTGGTGAGCTGGTAGCTGTTGAGCTTATCCGGATCCAGCCAGATGCGCATGGAGTATTGTGAGCCGTAGGCATCAACGGAGCCGACGCCGTTGACGCGGCTCATGGGGTCCTGAATGTTACTGGCGACGTAGTCAGCAATATCCTGCTTGTCCATGCTGCCGTCGGTGGAGACAAAGGCAATCATCAGGATGTTGGTGTCGCCGGTTTTACGCACCGTCACGCCCTGGTTTTGTACCGTCTGCGGCAGTTTGCGCATGGCAGACTGAAGCTGGTTTTGCACCTGCTGCACGGCTTTATCGGGGTCGCTGCCTGCTGTGAAGCTGAGGGTTATCGTGGCCTGGCCGGTGTTACTGCTTTGCGAGGACATGTACATCAGGTTATCAATGCCGGTCAGGTTCTGCTCAATAACCTGTGTAACGGTGTTTTCCAGCGTTTGCGCGGAGGCGCCGGGATAGTTAGCAGTAATACGCACAGTGGGCGGCGCGAGGTCCGGGTATTGCTCAACGGCGAGTGAAGATATCGCCAACGCGCCAGTCAGACACAGAAGAATTGCCAGCACCCAGGCGAAAATAGGGCGAGTGATAAAAAAATTCGCCATGCAGTATGGACCTCGTGAGCGCGTCAACGCGTAATTATCAGTAGCCGCAGCAACTGTATCTGTTTCCCCCGGCGCAAACGTGGAGGAAATGAGGAGAAATTGTAAAGCAATCTTCAGTTTTGCAGGCCAGGTGTGGCCTGCGTAAGGAACTTACAGGCCGCGAGTTTCGAGAAACAGCACCGTCGCGGCTACGCGTGAGCGCACGTTGAGCTTGCGCAACAGGTTGCGGATATGCACTTTGACGGTTTCTTCAGAGATATGCAGCACGGAGGCGATTTGCTTATTGGACAGCCCGCGTGCCACTTCTTGTAACACATCCAGTTCGCGCTCGGTGAGGGTGGCGAAGGGTGAACTGTGGGATTCGTTGTCCTTTCTGTTTTCCAGATGTGCTTTTACCTCCTCGCTGAAGGCCCCACCGCGAATCGCGCCCTGGAGAATGTTTTCAAGCAGTAATTCCGGGTCACTGTCTTTAAGCAGATAGCCGTCGGCACCGGCGTCCACCAGCGCGTAAATATCCGTCGGGGCGTCGGAAACGGTGAGCACAATAACCCGAGAACTGATGCCATCACGACGCAGGGCGTGCAGTGTGTCCAGCCCGCTCAGGCCTTTCATGTTCAGATCCAGCAAAATCAAATCTGGCTCCAGACGGTTGGCAAGGCTGATGGCTTCAGCGCCACTGCTGGCTTCACCGACGACGTCGAACATCTCTTGTGTTTCCAGCAACTGGCGGATACCACGCCGCATCAGCGGATGGTCGTCCACGATCAGAACCTGATAGCTGTTCTTGTTGGTCATACATTGCTCCCTGGTGATTTGCTATTTTTGTCGTTGTGAGAGCCGTTGTCGGCTCTGTCTTGCGTTACGGCGCTAAAGCGCACGCAAACGCGTGTGCCGCCTTGCGGCACACGGGAAATGGTGAGCACGCCGCCCAGTCTGTCGGCGCGCTCTTGCATAATATTAAGCCCATAATGGCCTTCTGGCTCTTCAAGTGTGGCAATGCCGCGACCGTCGTCGATAATTTCAGCCTCATGCACTCCAGGCGTTGGGCTAAAGCAGCGCACGGTAATCGTTTGTGCATCGGCGTGGCGAATAGCGTTTAGCACCGCCTCGCGGATAATCTGCAACAGGTGAATCTGGCGCTGGGCGTCCAGAGATTGATCCGGCAGGCTGCATTCCAGGTGAATGTCGGCATTGCTTCGTGCCCGCAGCGGGGCGATGGTTTCCTGAAGTGCGGCAGTCAGATTCGCCTGCTGCAACGTCAGGCGAAACGTCGATAACAGTTCGCGCAGCTGGCTGTAGGCATCGCTTAGCGCCTGAGTGAAGTCGTCAATAATGCCGTGCGCTTTGGTGTTTTCCTGCGGCACTGCCCGGCGCAGTAGCGTGAGCTGAATGCGCAGGTAGGAAAGTACCTGTGCCAGCGAATCATGTAGTTCGCGGGCGATGGTCGCGCGCTCTTCCATCAGTAACAGTTGCTGGCGGTGCTTTTGCGCCTGGTTGAACCACAGCCCGCGCCCGAGCATGTTGGCGACACTTTCCATGAGTTGTGCTGAGGGCGTGCTTGTTTGTGTCTGCCAGCGTAGCTCACCCAGCAGGTTATCCTGTGAACGTACCGGCGTACTGCTCCAGGGCGCGTTGTTATCCGGCGCGCCGTCCTGCAACAGCCAGTTATCCGAGGTACGAATTTCTACGGCGTTAAGCTGGGTGTTATAGCGCAAAATGGTGAGGATTTTCTCGAAGCTGTGCCGGTTGAGCGTGCTGGCGCTCAGTGCCTGCGAACAGCTGTAAAGCACTTCCAGGCGACGATTAGCCTCTTTCAGGCTCTGGGTTTTTTGCTGCACGCTCGCTTCCAGCGACTGGTAGAGCTTGCGAAGTTCTCCGGCCATGCGGCTAAAGGTATGTGCCAGCAGCCCCAGTTCATTAGGCAAATGGGTATTCAGCGGTGGATGGTCGAAATCTCCGCGTTCAACGAATTCGCTGGCTGCCACAAGGGCATTGAGCGGCTCGACAACCTGGCGGCGAATGCGGCGCAGAGTAAAGAACACCAACGTAAAAATAGCGATAAAGCCCACGCCGGAAACGGCAACCACCAGCATCATCTTGTGTTCTGCCTGGTGCTGAAGCGTAAGAACGTAGAGGTCAATCTGGGCCACGTACTCATCAATATTCTGTTGATACCAGGTCAAATCGCCCTGCGCCAGGTGGGTGTCCATTTCGCGCCACGCCTGATGTAGCGCGCTATAGCGCTGGCGTATCTGTTCTGGTACCAGCCAGCCGCCAGGTGAACTGAGCAGCGGTGAGCTAAGGGTTTTTTCATACTGCGCGCGGTGGCGTTCAAGCTCGCGACGCTCGCTCTGCAAATCATAGCCAAGGCGCCAGCTTTGCATACGCAATGAGCCGGCTATGTTGATGGCCTCGGCATCGCGCATGCTGCTGGCAAGAGTTATCAGCGCAACGCCAGTGGTCAGCAGGGAGAGCAGAACGATGTAGAAGAAGGCGCGGGCAAGGCTGGTCGATACCGGGCGCTTAACCATGATAAACCGTGATTCCTCCGGGACTGGGTGGCGGCAACGTACCAGAAATAGCCGGACGCGGAAACCTGCCTGACAGGCATTTGCAGCGTTTCGCTCGCTTTAACTATAGCCTGATACCAGCAGTTAAAATCCCCGTAACGCTGTGATTACATCCTGCGGCTGTGTGCAGACATGTTCACCGCTGATGAAAAGCACACCACAGTTTGATCCGCGACGGATATCCGACAAATTCTGCTGCGTTTCGTGCAGATGTCGATTGCACGCCTTACTGCTTGTCGGTTACACCAATAACCATACAAAAATAATATGATTACACGAAGCAAGTGGGTGATGTCATGATGAGTCCTTTTATTACAGCTAATGCCAGTCGCTGCCTGGGCTGTCGCGCCTGCGAAGTCGCCTGCGTAATGGCGCATAACCACGGTGAGCATGTGTTATCTGCACGCGCATTTACGCCGCGCATTCAGGTGATTAAAGCGAATGGGCGACGCAGTGCGGTGACCTGCCATCACTGCGAAGCGGCACCTTGTCTTAAAAGCTGTCCGGTGGGGGCCATTTCCCGGCGCAATGGCGCGGTACAGGTGGAAGAAAAACTGTGCATCGGCTGTAAATCGTGCGAGGTATCGTGCCCGTTTGGCGCCATTGAGGTTAGCCTTGATGCAGATGAGATGCGCGTGCACAAATGTGATTTGTGTGAGGCGCGTGCCGAAGGCCCCGCCTGTGCCAGCGCCTGCCCGACGGCGGCGTTAACGCTGGTGACACCCGCAGCACTGGCAGCACAGAGCGCGCAGCGGCGTAAGTCAACCGCCGTGCGTGAGTCGCAACCGCTCGCCAGTGCAGGCGTGTGTGATGGGTTTAATGCTGCGGCCAGGCTTGCCGCCATTGCAGCGCCGCAGGTTGCCCAAAAGCGAGCGGCGCAAGAGCGGCTTAAGGAATTTGATGAAATCTATCTGCCTTATTCGCCAGAGCAGGCGAGCGCGCAGGCGCAGCGCTGCCTGAAGTGTGGTGAGCACAGCATATGCGAGTGGCATTGCCCGCTGCATAACCATATCCCACAGTGGATTGAGCTTATCAAACAAGGGCGTGTTCTGGAGGCAGCAGCGCTGTCGCACGAAACTAACTGCTTGCCGGAAATTACCGGGCGCGTCTGCCCACAGGACAGGCTGTGTGAAGGCGGCTGTACGCTGCGTGATGAGTCCGGCGCGGTCACTATCGGTAATATTGAGCGTTATATTTCTGACCAGGCGCTGGCACAGGGCTGGCGGCCAACGCTGGAAAAGGTCGAGCCGCTTGGTAAACGCGTAGCGGTAATCGGTGCCGGACCGGCGGGACTTGCCTGCGCTGAGCGCCTGGTGCGCGCTGGCGCCGGGGTTACGGTGTTTGACCGCCACCCGGAAATCGGTGGGCTGCTGACGTTTGGCATCCCGGCCTTCAAACTGGATAAATCGCTGCTGGTGCGCCGGCGCGAAATTTTCAGCGAAATGGGGATCACTTTTCGCCTTAACTGCGAAGTTGGGCGGGATGTGCCGCTCAGTGAGCTGCTGGAAGAGTACGATGCTGTTTTTGTCGGCGTTGGCACTTACCGCTCAATGAAGGCTGGTTTGCCGCATGAAGACGCACCGGGCGTGCATGACGCGCTGCCGTTCCTGATTGCCAACACCCGCCGCCTGATGGGGCTGATGCCGTCAGAGGAAGCACCTGATGTTGATATGGCTGGCAAACATGTGGTGGTGCTCGGCGGTGGCGATACGGCAATGGACTGCGTGCGCACTGCGCTGCGCCAGGGCGCGCAAAGCGTCACCTGCGCCTACCGACGCGATGAAGCCAATATGCCAGGTTCGCGTAAAGAGGTGAAAAACGCGAAAGAGGAGGGCGCTCAGTTTGAGTTTAACGTACAGCCTGTGGACATCGCGCTAAACGAACAGGGCGCCGTCTGCGGTGTACGGCTGCTGCGCACGCGCCTTGGCGAGCCGGACGCGCAGGGGCGCAGGCGGCCTGAGCCGGTATCCGGCTCTGAGTTTGTTATGCCTGCCGATGCCGTCGTTATGGCGTTTGGCTTTCACCCGCATTCGCTGCCGTGGCTTGAAGAACACGGCGTGCTGCTCGATAACAGCGGGCGCATTAAGGCTGGCGTGGAAAGTCGGCTACGCTACCAGACCACGCATCCAAAGATTTTCGCCGGGGGCGATGCCGTGCGCGGCGCGGATTTGGTAGTGACAGCCATGGCCGAAGGCCAGCATGCTGCACGCGGTATTCTCGACTACTTCAGTGCTTCAACATAAGCCTTCCCGCCCCGCGTTCAGCGCGGGGTTTTTTATTAACGTTAAACCCCGCCTTTTTATCTCATTAAGCGCATTGGATCGCGTTAATCCTCATGGACGCCAAAAGCGGCAATAAAGGAGTAGGCAGTGGCGCGTTTTTAACCGCCCTGGGTCGGCAAAATCTAAACATTCCTTAAACGCATCTGCCTGAAAAAGCGCGCTCTGGCGCAGGTTTTGCGGCGCTTTTCCACAAAACAGACGTAACCTTGATCGGGCAACGTGATTTACCCCTTCCGGGGGATGCGTCTACCCCCCTGTGTCGAATATTTTTATCAACATAAATCCAGGGGAATGACCCGCTGCCTCCCTCCGACGGCTCTCTGACGAAAAGCGCAGTGCGTTCCCCAGTAATAAGAGGTAAGGAACAGCGATGGCTGAATTCTCCCGACGTGGCTTACTGACTGGCGCTTTTCGCGCGGGTTCAAACGCCATGCGGCCGCCCTGGAGCCGCAGCGACGTGGAGTTCACCGCCGTTTGTACCCGCTGTAATGCCTGCGTTGAGGCCTGTGAAACCACGGTCATCAAGCGCGGTACCGGGGGCTTCCCCGAAGTCGATTTTCAGCGCGGTGAATGCACATTTTGCTACGCCTGCGCCGAGAGTTGCCCGCAACCGCTGTTCGCCGTGCGCGACAGTAAACCCTGGCAGTATCAGGTCGCTATTGGCACACGCTGCCTCGCGCAAAACCGCGTCGAATGCCGCAGCTGTGAAGATGCCTGTCCTGAGCGCGCCATACGTTTTCGCCCGACGCTGGCAGGCATTGCCAAACCGCAAACCGAGGTGTCGCTGTGTACTGCCTGTGGGGCGTGCGTAGCGGGGTGTCCGGTTAGCGCTATCGAATTAAGGAGTCGTAATGAGCAGTAGCTGGCAGGTATGTGGGCTGATGGTTCAGACCCGCCCAGAGAATATCGCCACAGTCAGCGCGGCGTTGAACGCGCTGCCCGGCAGTGAAGTCTCCGCCAGCGATGCGGCAACCGGCAAGCTGGCGGTTGTGATGGAGGCAGCCTCGTCGCGAGCGCTGCTGGATACTATTGAGTCGGCACGCGAAGTGACAGGCGTGTTGGCGGTTTCGCTGGTTTACCACCAGCAGGAAAGCACAGGTGAGGAAACACCATGAAACTCAGTCGTCGTAGCTTCATGAAAGCTAACGCCGTCGCCGCGGCCGCTGCGGCAGCCGGTATCAGCGTTCCCGCCGCCGCGCGTGCGGTGGTAGGGCAGTCTGACGCCATCAAATGGGACAAAGCGCCGTGCCGTTTCTGCGGCACCGGCTGCGGCGTGCTGGTCGGCACCCAGAATGGCCGCGTTGTGGCAAGCCAGGGCGACCCGGATGCGCCGGTCAACCGCGGTCTGAACTGCATTAAGGGCTATTTCCTGCCAAAAATTATGTACGGAAAAGACCGTCTGACGCAGCCGCTGCTGCGTATGCGCGACGGCGAGTACGACAAACAGGGCGAGTTCACGCCGGTAAGCTGGGAAAAAGCCTTTGATGTGATGGAAGAGAAGTTCAAGGCATCGCTTAAAGAGAAAGGCCCGGACGGCATTGGCATGTTCGGCTCTGGCCAGTGGACCGTCTGGGAAGGCTACGCAGCGGCTAAGCTGTTCAAAGCGGGCTTTCGCTCTAACAACATCGACCCCAACGCACGTCACTGCATGGCATCGGCGGTAGTGGGCTTCATGCGTACCTTTGGTATGGATGAGCCGATGGGCTGCTACGACGATATCGAGCAGGCCGACGCCTTTGTGCTGTGGGGATCCAACATGGCGGAGATGCACCCGATCCTGTGGTCGCGCATCACCGACCGCCGCCTGGCCAACAACGGCGTGGAAGTGGCCGTGCTGTCGACCTTCCGCCACCGCAGCTTTGAGCTCGCGGACAACGGCATGATCTTCACGCCGCAGTCCGATCTCGCCATCCTCAACTACATCGCTAACTACATCATTCAGAACGATGCGGTTAACGAAGATTTCTTCTCTAAGCACGTTACTCTGCGCCGCGGTGCTACCGACATCGGTTATGGCCTGCGTCCTGAGCATCCGCTGGAAAAAGCCGCGAAAAACCCGGGTTCCGACGCTTCTGAGCCGATGAGCTTTGAAGAGTATAAGGCGTTTGTCGCCGACTATACCCTCGACAAAGCGCACGAGATGAGCGGCGTGCCGAAAGATCAGCTGGAGCGTCTGGCGAAGCTGTACGCGGACCCGAGCAAGAAAGTCATTTCCTACTGGACGATGGGTTTCAACCAGCACGTGCGCGGCGTGTGGGCCAACAACTTGTGCTACAACATCCACCTGCTGACCGGCAAAATCTCACAGCCGGGCTGTGGTCCGTTCTCGCTGACCGGCCAGCCGTCTGCGTGCGGTACGGCGCGTGAAGTGGGCACCTTTGCCCACCGTCTGCCTGCAGACATGGTGGTGACCAACGAGAAGCACCGCCAGATTACCGAAAAAGAGTGGGATCTGCCGTCAGGGACCATTCCGTCAAAAGTGGGTCTGCACGCTATTGCGCAGGACCGTGCGCTCAAAGACGGCAAACTGAACGTCTACTGGGTGATGTGTAATAACAACATGCAGGCCGGTCCGAACATTAACGAAGACCGTATGCCGGGCTGGCGCGATCCGCGCAACTTCGTGATTGTTTCCGATCCCTACCCGACGGTGAGTGCGCTGGCCGCCGACCTGATTCTGCCGACCGCAATGTGGGTAGAAAAAGAAGGTGCCTACGGCAACGCCGAGCGCCGTACCCAGTTCTGGCACCAGCAGGTTGCCGCACCGGGTGAGGCGAAATCTGACCTCTGGCAGCTGGTGAGCTTTGCGAAACGCTTTAAGACTGACGAAGTCTGGAGCGAAGAACTGCTGGCCCAGCGCCCGGAAATGCGCGGTAAAACGCTGTATGACGTGCTGTTTGCCACCGACCGTATTCGCAAGTACCCGCTTAGCGAACTGAAAGACGATCAGTTGAACGACGAAGCGCGCGAGCTGGGCTTCTATCTGCAAAAAGGTCTGTTTGAAGAATATGCGGCCTTTGGGCGCGGCCACGGCCATGACCTGGCGCCGTTTGACGACTATCACAAGGCGCGCGGTCTGCGCTGGCCGGTTGTTGATGGTAAAGAAACCCAGTGGCGCTACAGCGAAGGCCACGATCCGTATGTCAAAGCCGGTGAAGGCTATAAGTTCTACGGCAAGCCAGACGGTAAAGCGGTTATCTTTGCGCTGCCGTTCGAACCCGCCGCCGAAGTGCCGGATAAAGAATACGATCTGTGGCTGTCTACTGGCCGTGTACTGGAGCACTGGCACACCGGCAGCATGACGCGCCGCGTGCCGGAACTGCACCGTGCATTCCCGGAAGCCGTGCTGTTTATCCACCCGCTGGATGCCAAAGACCGCGGCCTGCGCCGTGGTGAAAAGGTGAAAGTGGTGTCACGTCGCGGCGAAGTTATCACCACTGTGGAAACCCGCGGGCGTAATACGCCGCCGAAAGGTCTGGTCTACATGCCGTTCTTTGACGCCGGCCAGCTGGTGAACAACCTCACTATCGACGCTACCGATCCGCTCTCTCGCGAGACGGATTTCAAGAAGTGCGCCGTTAAAGTGGTGAAGGTGTAAATCATGGCGCGCAAGGATGCACCAACCCCGGC
Organism: Enterobacteriaceae bacterium 4M9; assembly: GCA_010092695.1. Taxonomy (GTDB): domain Bacteria; phylum Pseudomonadota; class Gammaproteobacteria; order Enterobacterales; family Enterobacteriaceae; genus Tenebrionibacter. Next base: position 1,727,799 of record JAADJJ010000001.1, read on the forward strand.
GCGCCGTCGCTTCCTGCGCGATGCCGCGCGGGCGGCTGGCGGGCTGGGAATTGCCGTGGCGCTGCTGGGCCTTCAGCAGCAGCGCAGCCAGGCAAGCGGGGTGCGCCTGCGCCCGCCGGGTGCATTAGCGGAACCGGCTTTTTCTCGCGCCTGTGTGCGCTGCGGGCAGTGCGTTCAGGCCTGCCCGTATGACACGCTGAAGCTGGCGACGCTGGTAACGGGCGATGCGGCCGGTACGCCCTACTTCGTGGCACGTGAGATCCCGTGTGAAATGTGTGAGGACATTCCCTGCGCCGTTGCCTGCCCGAGCGGTGCGCTGGATAAAGAACTGCCCTCCATTGATGACGCGCGCATGGGGCTTGCGGTGCTGCTGGACCAGGAAAACTGCCTTAACTTCCAGGGGCTGCGTTGTGACGTGTGTTACCGCGTCTGCCCGTCCATTGATAAGGCCATCACGCTTGAGCTTGAGCGCAACACCCGCACCGGCAAGCATGCGCGCTTCCTGCCCACCGTGCACAGCAGCGACTGTACCGGCTGCGGCAAGTGTGAGCAGGCCTGTGTGCTGGATGTCGCGGCAATAAAAGTGCTGCCGCGTGACCTTGCGAAGGGCGAACTGGGGCATCACTACCGTTTCGGCTGGCTGGAGAGTAGCGATGGCAAATCTTAAGCAGGACGTCGGGCGTGACGCGTGGGCGAAGAAAGGCTGGTGGCGCAGTCACCGCTGGCTGGTGCTCAGGCGTATGACACAGTTGCTGGTGCTGGCGTTGTTTCTGAGTGGTCCGCTGTTCGGCGTGTGGATTTTGCGCGGTAACTACAGCAGCAGCCTGCTCCTGGATACCGTACCGCTAAGTGACCCGCTGATGATCCTGCAAAGCCTGGCGAGCGGGCACCTGCCCGGCGCGCTGGCACTGGTGGGGGCTGCGGTGGTGGTGGTGAGCTATGCGCTGCTCGGCAAGCGCACTTTCTGTGGCTGGGTTTGCCCGGTGAATCCGCTGACTGACCTCGCCGCCTGGTTGCGCCGCCGTTTTGGTATCACCCGTTCAGCGACGTTGCCACGCGGGTTGCGCTACATCCTGCTGGCGCTGGTGCTGGTGGGGAGTGCGATTTTTGGTGGTCTGGTGTGGGAGTGGCTGAACCCGGTGTCGCTGATGGGCCGCGGCCTTATCTTTGGCTTTGGTGCCGGACTCTGGCTGCTGGTTGCGCTGTTTGTCTTTGATTTGCTGGTAGTAGAGCACGGCTGGTGTGGGCATCTGTGCCCGCTGGGCGCGTTTTACGGCCTGACTGGCGCGAAAGGCGCGCTGGAAGTGAGCGCCGCGGGGCGCGATAACTGCACCCGCTGTATGGATTGTTTTCACGTTTGCCCGGAGCCGCACATTCTGCGTGCACCGGTGCTGGATAAAGAGAGCCCGGCGCAGGTAGCCGACCGTGACTGCATGGCCTGTGGTCGCTGTGTGGATGTTTGCGCTGAAGAGGTTCTCACAATAACGACACGATGGAGTTCGGGAGCAAAATCATGAAAAGCCCTGTCCGTAAAAACCCTTTTTTAAGCTGCATGGCGGCGTTGATGTTAATGATGAGTGGTGCTGCGCTGGCGGTGGACGCGGTGGATCTGAGCCAGTCACCGGAAGTGTCCGGCGTGCAGGAAAACATGCGTGTACCGAAAGAGCAGGATCGCATGGCGCTGAACTACGTAAACCAGCCGCCAATGATCCCGCACAGCATTGATGGCTACCAGGTCACGACCAATACCAACCGCTGCCTGGCGTGCCACGGCGTGGAGCACTATCGCAATACCGGCGCGCCGCGCATCAGCCCGACCCACTTCATGGACAGCGACGGCAAGGTGCTCTCCGGCGTAGCACCGCGTCGCTACTTCTGCCTGCAGTGCCACGTGCCCCAGGCTGATGCGGCACCGATAGTTGATAACACCTTCGAGCCATCTAAAGGCTTTGGTAAGTGAGGCAAATGATGGAAAACAAAAAGCCAGGCCTGATTCGCCGTCTCTGGCAGTGGTGGTGGCGCCCGAGCCGTCTGGCGCTTGGCACCTTGCTGCTGCTGGGTTTCGGTGCCGGGATTGTCTTCTGGGGCGGTTTTAACACCGGGATGGAAGCGGCCAACACCGAGCAGTTCTGCATCAGTTGCCACGAAATGCGCGCTACCGTGTACGAAGAGTACATGGAAACGGTGCACTACAATAACCGCAGCGGCGTGCGTGCGACCTGCCCGGATTGCCACGTGCCGCACGAATTTGTGCCGAAAATGGTGCGTAAGATTAAGGCCAGTAAAGAGTTGTACGGCAAAATCTTTGGCATCATCGACACGCCGCAGAAGTTTGAAGAACACCGTCTGAGCATGGCGCAAAACGAGTGGCGCAGGATGAAAGAGAACAACTCTCAGGAGTGCCGCAACTGCCACAACTTTGATTACATGGACTTTACCGCACAGAAAACGGTGGCGGGCAAGATGCACGAACAGGCCATTAAAGACGGCCAGACCTGTATTGATTGCCACAAGGGCATTGCCCATAAACTGCCGGATATGCGTGAGGTTCAGCCAGGCTTCTGATATCCCTTTTGCCGCTCGCGTTCGTCGGGCGGCATTTTTACGCCTCGCGACAATCCTTTCCTGACGACGTACTATGGCACTCTGCTTGTTTTCAGGGAGCTGCTATGTCACCACGTATTACGGTCATCAAAGACAAAATCCTTTCCGATAACTACTTTGTCCTGCGCAACATTACCTATGATTTAACCCACCGTAGCGGCGAGGTGATGCGCCACCGCCGCGAAGTTTACGATCGCGGCAATGGCGCAACCATTCTGCTCTACAACACAGAAAAGAAAACCGTGGTGCTGACGCGCCAGTTTCGCGTCGCGACCTGGGTCAATGGCAACGCTGACGGCATGCTGATTGAATGCTGCGCCGGGCTACTTGATGAAGACGCGCCTGAGGTCTGTGCCCGCAAAGAAGCGGCTGAAGAGACCGGCTACCAGGTAGGCGAGGTAGAAAAGGTGTTTGAACTGTATATGTCTCCCGGTGGTGTTACCGAAGTGGTGCACTTTTTTATGGCGCAGTACAGCGATGCGCAGCATACCGGGCAGGGCGGTGGCGTAGAAGATGAAGATATCGACGTGCTGGAACTGCCTTTTGCTGATGCGCTGGAAAAGGTTAAGCGCGGTGAAATCTGCGATGGCAAAACGGTGATTCTGCTCCAGCAACTGCAGTTGCGCGGTGTGATGTAAACCCCCGTCAGAAGTAAGTGCAGTACGGTATGAAGGTGACTGAGCAATCTGAAAAATCTGATTGAGTGCAGCGACGGGGCAGCCGAAGATATGGACATAATTCGACCACTGAGATACCCGTCGGAAAGCCTTGCTCATGCTGTATCCGTTAAAAACTCTGCTGCTGTGTTGCCTGTGCTTTTCTGCCGGCGTGCTGGCTGAACCTGTTCAGCGCAGCTTCTCTGACTGGCAGGTGACCTGCAACAACCAGAATTTCTGCCAGGCGCGCAATACCGGTCTGCACCAGGGACTGGTGATGTCGATTGGACGCAGCGCTGGCGTTGGTGTTGACGCCACACTGCGTATTGAACTGGGCGCACTCACACGCGCCTTTGTCGGTCAGCCGCCGATTGCACCGCGCCTGCAGCTTGACGGTGTACCGCTGGTGCTCAGTGGGCGCTGGCACAGCGGTGAGCACATGCTGTCTACCAACGACAGCAGCACTATTGGCGCATTCTTGCGTGAAATTCGTGATGGGGAAGCCATCACGCTCCATGATGGACCCGGCAACCTTTCACTTATTGGACTAAAGGCCGCGCTGTTGTATATCGACGACAGGCAACAGCGTGTTGGCAATGAAAGCGCCTGGCTGGAAAAAGGGCTGGCGGCGGCGCGCAGTGTCCCTCTGGTCCCGGCGTTACAGACACTGCCTGTTCCAGAGCCGGTGACGCCGCTTAGTAAAGAGGAGCGCGAGACGCTGCTGGATTATGCCGCCTGGCGAATGAACGCCAGCCATTGTTCTATTGACCCGGTGCGTCAGCAGGTCAGAGCCTGGGCGCTGAGTGAAACCAGTGCGCTGGTGCTGGTGAGCTGTGAGGCTGGCGCCTGGAATGTAGTCGATCTGGCCTGGCGCGTGCCCAGAAACGATCCCACGCGCGCAATACCGGTGCAGCTAACGTTGCCGTTTCAGCCCCGGGGGCAAAACCGGCGGCTTGAGCTAATGAACGGTCAGTTTGATGAGAAAACGGGCGAGCTACGCACGCTTGAAAAAAGCAGGGGCATCGGTGACTGTGGGGTGGCGACACGCTGGCGTTTTGACGGCCAGCGTTTTCGCCTGGCACGCTACGCCGCCGAGCCTGCCTGTGATGGCTGGCACGGGCCAGATGCCTGGCCCGTGCTGTGGGTGACGCGTCAGGCGAGCGCGCACTTAACGCCCTGAAACCTGGCGTGCTTTTTTCACCACGTTTTCAACGGTAAAGCCAAAGTAAGGGAACAGCTTTTCGGCAGGAGCCGACTCACCAAATCCCGTCATGCCGACCACGGCCCCTTTCAGTCCGACATATTTGTACCAGTAGTCAGCAATACCGGCCTCTACTGCCACGCGGGCGCTCACGTCTGAAGGCAGCACGGCTTCTCGCCAGGCGTCGTCCTGGGCGTCGAACACGTCCGTTGACGGCAGTGATACCACCTGCACCTTTATCCCGTCCTGCGTGAGTTTATCCGCTGCCAGCACGGTGATTTCCATTTCAGAGCCGGTAGCAATCAAAATCACATCGGGTTTCCCTTCACACGCTTTGAGCACGTAGCCGCCGCGCGCGATATCCTTAACCTGCTGTGGGGTTCTGTCCATCTGTGCCAGGTTCTGGCGTGAGAGAATCAGTGCCGTCGGGCCGTGATGGCGCTCTACGGCGGCTTTCCAGGCGACCGCCGCTTCTACCTGGTCGCACGGCCGCCAGGTGCTGAAGTTTGGCGTCAGGCGCAGGCTCGCAAGCTGTTCGACCGCCTGGTGTGTCGGGCCGTCCTCCCCAAGACCAATTGAGTCATGGGTATAAACCATGATTTGCCGCGCTTTCATCAGTGCTGCCATGCGCGCCGCATTGCGTGCGTATTCCACAAACATCAGGAAAGTCGCGGTGTAGGGCACAAAGCCGCCGTGATGGGCGATGCCATTGGCAATGGCCGTCATGCCAAACTCGCGTACGCCGTAGTGGATATAATTTCCGGCGATATCTTCTTTCAGTGACGTTGACCCCGACCAGAGCGTCAGGTTACTGGGGGCGAGGTCGGCCGAGCCGCCAAGCAGTTCTGGCAATATGGGGCCGATTTTATTGAGCACATTCTGGGATGCCTTGCGGGTGGCGATTTTGGCCGGATTTTCCTGCAATGTTGTCACCAGTTGTGCGGTGGTGTCTTCCCAGTCTGGCGGCAGTTCGCCACGCAGTCGGCGCGTAAACTCAGCCGCCAGTTCCGGGTGTGCCTGCTGATACGCGGCAAATTTACCGTTCCAGTCGGATTCGAACTTCTCGCCTTTTGCGCGCGCATCCCAGCCCTGGTAAATGTCTTTCGGGATAACAAACGGCGGTTCATTCCAGCCAAGCTGTTTGCGCGCCAGCGCGACTTCTTCTGCACCCAGCGGCGAGCCGTGCGCTTCCTCTTTGCCTGCTTTGTTCGGTGAACCAAAACCAATCACGGTGCGGCAGATAATCAGCGACGGTTTATCTTTCACACTTTGCGCCTCTTCAATGGCGCGCTTGATAGCCTTTGGATCGTGGCCATCAATTTCATGCACAACGTGCCAGTGATAGGCTTCAAAGCGTTTCGCGGTGTCGTCGGTGAACCAGCCGTCGGTTTCGCCATCAATCGAAATACCGTTGTGGTCATAAAAACCAATCAATTTGCCAAGTCCGAGCGTGCCTGCAAGCGAGCAGGCTTCGTGCGAGATGCCCTCCATCAGGCAGCCGTCGCCCATAAACACCCAGGTATAGTGATCGACAATATCGTGGCCCGGTTGGTTGAACTGTGCGCCCAGCGTGCGTTCGGCAATCGCCAGACCCACCGCGTTAGCCAGCCCCTGACCAAGCGGCCCGGTGGTGGTTTCCACACCCGGCGTATAGCCGATTTCCGGGTGACCGGGCGTTTTCGAGTGCAACTGGCGGAAGTTTTTCAATTCCTCGAGCGAGAGATCATAGCCGGAAAGATGCAGCAGGCTGTAGAGCAGCATCGAGGCATGGCCGTTGGAGAGGACGAACCGATCACGGTCATACCAGGTTGGGTTAATCGGGTTGTGCTTAAGAAAGTCGTTCCACAGCACTTCAGCGATATCTGCCATTCCCATCGGTGCACCGGGGTGCCCGGAGTTAGCTTTCTGAACCGCGTCCATGCTCAGGGCGCGAATCGCATTGGCAAGAGCCTGACGAGTCATAGTGTGCTCCGTGTCGGGTTAAAGGCGGGCGGCGAGCAGGTCTTCGAGCTTGCGCTGATCGACGGCGAAAAGACGAATACCGTCGGTGAGTTTCTCAACCGCCATCGGGTCGAGGTTGTGCTCCCAGCGGAACTCGGCTTCGCTCATCGGCTCCGGACGGTTGTATTTGTGCGGCGTCGGGATCAGTTTGCGTACTATCGGTTGCTCACTTTTTTGCAACTCTTCGAGCAGGTTGGGGGAGATGGTCAGGCGGTCACAGCCGGCCAGCGCCAGAATTTGCTCGGTGCGGCGAAAGCTCGCGCCCATGACGATGGTGTCGTAATTGTGCTGTTTGTAATAGTCGTAAATGTTGCGCACTGATTTAACGCCGGGATCTTCTTCCACAACATACGGGTCCATTGGCTGGCGGCTGTTGTACCAGTCGTATATACGGCCAACGAACGGTGAAATCAGGAACACGCCCGCTTCGGCGCAGGCGCGAGCCTGGGCAAAGGAGAAAAGCAGCGTCAGGTTGCAGTGAATGCCCTCTTTTTCCAGTTCATGGGCGGCACGGATGCCTTCCCAGGTGGAGGCAAGCTTGATCAGAATGCGTGATGTATCAATGCCCTGTTCCTGATACAGCGCGACCAGATGGCGCGCTTTGGCAATGCTTTTGTCTTTATCGTAGGACAGGCGGGCGTCAACCTCGGTAGAGACGCGCCCGGGGATGCTTTTCAGAATCTCACTCCCGAAATTCACCGCCAGCTTGTCGCAGGCACTGATGAACTGCTGTTCACGTTTGTCGCTGGTTTTGCGCGCATACTCCAGCGCATCTTCGATTAACCGATCGTAGTTTTTAAGTCCTGCGGCCTTAAGTAGCAGCGAGGGATTGGTGGTGGCGTCTTCTGGCTGATAGTGGCGAATGGATTCAATGTCACCGCTGTCGGCCACGACCGTGGTGAACTGCTTAATGGCTTCAAGTTGGTTCATGTATGCGACTCCATGATTATCAGTGATTTATGCTGCGTCCCGGCGCGCCTTCTGGCGGAAAAGTTTGAGATGCATAACGAAAAAGCATAGCAGACAGGTGTGGCATTGCAGTTTTGGTTCTGTAACATGTTGTCTAAAAATTTCTAACACTTTCTGGCGCGTAATGGTGAGAGTATGGCGCTGTTCAAAGTTTACAAACCGGGGAGGGGAGATACTTAACGGCCCTTAACCCTGCATATGTTCAGAACAAAAACACAGGTACAACACGATGGATGAGCAGTTAAAACAGAGCGCCCTCGATTTTCACGAATTTCCTGTCCCTGGCAAAATTCAGGTTTCGCCGACGAAGCCGCTGGCGACCCAGCGCGACCTGGCGCTGGCCTACTCGCCTGGCGTGGCAGCACCCTGCCTGGAAATTGCCGCCGATCCGCTGGCCGCCCACAAGTACACCGCGCGCGGTAACCTGGTGGCGGTGGTGTCCAACGGTACGGCGGTGCTGGGGCTTGGCAATATTGGCGCGCTCGCCGGTAAGCCGGTGATGGAAGGCAAGGGCGTACTGTTTAAAAAGTTCGCCGGGATTGACGTATTTGACATTGAAGTGGATGAGACTGACCCGGATAAGCTCATTGATGTGGTAGCGGCGCTGGAGCCGACCTTCGGTGGTATCAACCTTGAGGATATCAAGGCGCCGGAGTGCTTCTACATTGAGCAGAAACTGCGTGAGCGTATGAACATTCCGGTGTTCCATGACGACCAGCACGGCACCGCCATTATCTGTACCGCAGCGGTACTGAACGGCCTGCGTGTGGTGAAAAAGAACATTTCCGATGTGCGACTTGTGGTGTCCGGTGCAGGGGCGTCCGCCATTGCCTGTATGAACCTGCTGGTGGCGCTCGGCATGCAGAAGCACAACATCGTGGTCTGCGACTCGCGCGGCGTTATCTATAAAGGCCGTGAAGAGAACATGGCAGAAACCAAAGCGGCCTACGCGGTGGACGACGACGGCAGACGCAGCCTCGAAGAAGTGATTGACGGTGCGGACATTTTCCTTGGCTGTTCAGGTCCGGGCGTGATGAAGCCGGAAATGGTCGAGAAAATGGCCGCGTCGCCGCTGATTCTGGCGCTGGCCAACCCGGAGCCAGAAATTCTGCCGCCGCTGGCAAAAGCGGTACGCCCGGATGCCATTATCTGCACCGGTCGTTCGGATTTCCCCAACCAGGTCAACAACGTACTGTGCTTCCCGTTTATCTTCCGCGGTGCGCTGGACGTGGGCGCGACGGCAATTAACGAAGAGATGAAGCTGGCGGCGGTACATGCCATCGCCGAACTGGCGCTTGCCGAGCAAAGCGAAGTGGTGGCATCGGCCTACGGTGACCAGGAACTGTCGTTTGGCCCGGAATACCTGATTCCCAAGCCGTTTGACCCACGCCTTATTGTTAAAATTGCACCGGCTGTGGCGAAAGCCGCGATGGATTCTGGCGTGGCGACGCGCCCGATTGAAGACTTCAACGCCTACCAGGAAAAGCTGGAGGAGTTTGTCTATAAAACCAACCTGTTCATGAAGCCTGTCTTCTCGCTGGCGCGCAAAGATCCTAAACGCGTGGTGCTGGCAGAAGGGGAAGACACCCGCGTGCTACACGCCACCCAGGAACTGGTGACGTTGGGGCTGGCGAAGCCGATTCTGATTGGTCGCCCGAGCGTGATTGAAATGCGCATCCAGAAGCTCGGCCTGCAAATTCAACCGGGCCGCGACTTTGAGATTGTGAACAACGAATCCGACCCGCGCTACAAAGAGTACTGGAATGAGTACTACGACATCATGAAGCGCCGTGGCGTGACCCAGGAACAGGCACAGCGTGCGGTATTGAGCAACACAACGGTGATTGGTGCCATCATGGTACACCGCGGCGAAGCGGACGCGCTGATTTGCGGCACCATCGGTGAGTATCACGAGCACTTCTCGGTGGTGGAAAAACTGTTTGGCTACCGCGAGGGCGTGAAAGCGGCCGGTGCCATGAACGCGCTGCTGCTGCCAAGCGGCAACACCTTCATTGCCGACACCTACGTGAATGCCGACCCCACGCCAGAACAGTTGACCGAAATCGTACTGATGGCGGCAGAAACCGTGCGCCGCTTTGGTATTGAGCCGAAGGTGGCGCTGCTCTCGCACTCCAACTACGGCTCATCGGATGCGTCAGGCGCGCTGAAGATGCGCGAGACGCTGGCATTAGTGCGCGAACGTGCACCGGATCTGATGGTGGACGGTGAAATGCACGGTGACGCGGCGCTGGTTGAAAGCATCCGCAATGACCGCATGCCGGACAGCCCGCTCAAAGGCTCGGCCAATATTCTTATCATGCCAAACATGGAAGCGGCGCGAATCAGCTATAACCTGCTGCGTGTTTCCAGCTCTGAAGGAGTAACGGTAGGGCCGGTGTTGATGGGGGTGGCGAAGCCGGTACACATTCTGACCTCTATTTCTTCCGTGCGCCGCATTGTGAATATGGTGGCGCTGGCGGTGGTGGAAGCCCAGACCGGTGTGCTGTAAACGCTAAAGAGCCAGCGACGTGTGTCGTTCTGGCAAAATATGGCGGGGGCTTAAGCCCCCGCCATGCGTTCAACAATGTAGAAGGGACGCTGTTAACGTTTTCGCTCAGGCTTAGGTAGCGTGATTATTTCCAGTCGTACTCAACGGCCAGTGCGTTCACGTCCTGCATGGTCTCCATTTGCAGTGCAAGGAACTCTTTGCCGAGCGCTTCAAGCTCTTGTTTATCGCTGTCGGTGACGTTTTCCTGCCCGGCCAGCTCCGCCATTTTTATCGCCAGTTTATTAGAATCGACCATTTTGACCCGCAGCGCCTGACCTTCCTCGCTTTTAAGCTTCAGAGCCAGCAGCTGACGGTTGGCGCTTTCCTGCAATTTACGCGACTTAGCCAGCGTCTCCTGCAACATGCCCTGTTCGTCTTTGTCGTTAAACCACTGCACGTTCTCACGCAGTTTGTTTACTTCCGCTTCGTTGTTATTGATGATTTCGCCCATCGCGCTGAGATCGGTTTTGATATCTTCGCCGTTACCGGTAGACAGCGGGGCTGGGGCCTGTGCTACAGGGGCTTGCGTGGCGGGCGCAGTCGGCTGGCTCGCGGGCGCCGTGGTGCTGGCGGCATTGCCTGATGCTTCAGAGGAGGTTTTGTCACCGTTGTCGCAGCCGCTCAGAAATAGCGCCAGAACAGCGGTAATGAAAAGGGGATATTTATTCATTGGGGTTCCCTTCAGGTTGTTCATTCCATTCAGGAAACAGTATATCCGCACTTGATATTGCACGAACAGAGGGACAACACAGCGAAAAGTGCGTGTTGTTAATGCTGCGAGATTTAATCTCGCGAAATTCTAAGAAGGGAAAATAGAGAAAGAAAAATGCGGGAATTTTTGGGAAATGTTCTGAAGTAAATAAAAATGATTTTAAGGAAACGGGCCGCAACCAATGACGTTGAGCGGCCAGAGTGCAGTGGGTGGGAGCTATACCCAGTCGCGTACTTTGATAAACTGCGCAAGCTGCGCTTCCGGGCTACCTGGCTGTGGCTGGTAATCATATTCCCAGCGCACCTGTGGCGGCATGGACATCAAAATTGATTCAGTGCGCCCGCCGGTTTGTAGCCCAAACAGCGTGCCTCTGTCCCATACCAGGTTGAATTCCACATAGCGTCCACGGCGGTAAAGCTGGAAACTGCGCTCACGTTCGCCCCAGGGCAAAGCGCGGCGGCGTTCGACAATCGGTAAATAGGCATCCAGATAACCCTGACCCACCGCCTTCATAAAGCCAAAAGCGTGTTCAAAATCGGGCGTATTCAGATCGTCATAAAACAGGCCGCCAATGCCGCGCTGTTCGTCGCGGTGCTTCAGATAAAAGTAATCGTCACACCACTTCTTATAGCGAGGGTACACCTCGTCACCAAAAGGCAGGCACAAATCACGCGCGGTACGGTGCCAGTGCTCGGCGTCTTCGCTAAAGCCGTAATACGGCGTCAGATCGAAACCACCGCCAAACCACCATACTGGCTCGGCGCCCGGTTTTTCAGCGATGAAGAAGCGCACGTTGGCGTGGCTGGTCGGCACATACGGGTTAAGCGGGTGCACAACCAGCGAAACGCCGAGCGCTTCGAAGCTGCGGCCTGCCAGTTCCGGGCGATGCGCGGTAGCAGACGCCGGCATGGCAGCGCCGTGTACGTGTGAAAAGTTAACGCCAGCCTGCTCAAACAGCGTGCCGGTCAGCACGCGGCTGCGTCCACCGCCGCCGCCTTCGCGTGTCCAGCTGTCTTCACGAAACGGTGCACCATCGAGCGCACTCAACGCCTGGCAAATTGTATCCTGCAAACTGAGCAGGAAGGATTTCACGGCCTGAATATCGGGTTTCATCGTGGTTAGCCCCGTTTTGAGTGCGCTTTCTGGGTATCAAACCAGCTGAAGTAGCTGATAACCCCTGCGGCAATGGCGTGGGCGATTTTCTGGCGAAACGCCGTGGTGCCAAGCAGGCGCTCTTCTTCCGGGTTGGTGATAAACGAGGTTTCAACCAGCACTGACGGCACAGACGGCGACTTAAGCACCACAAACGCCGCCTGCTCGGTGTTTTTACTGTGCAGGCGGTGAACGGTGCGGATTTGCTTAAGGATGTGCGAGCCGAGGGTCAGGCTGTTTTTAATGGTGTCAGTCTGTACCAGATCGAACAGCACCTGTTGCAGATAATGGTCGCGGTTTTTCACTTTGCTGCCCGCCACATCGTCTGCGGCGTTCTCTTTTTCAGAGAGATATTTTGCCATTGCGCTACTGGCGCCACGGTTGGAGAGGGCAAATGTTGACGCGCCAGCGGCAGACGGGTTAGTAAAGCCGTCTGCGTGAATGGACATAAACAGGTCAGCGCCGTGCTTATGGGCAATCTCCACGCGATCGTACAGGGGGATAAACTCGTCGCTGTCGCGGGTCAGGCGTGCGTCGTAGCCTTTCTGGCGCAAAATGGTGCGTACGTTTTTGGCAATCGCCAGCACGACGTGTTTTTCTTTTGAGCCGTTACTGCCGATAGCACCGGTATCAATACCGCCGTGACCGGGGTCAAGCACGATGACCCGACGTCCACTGCTTTTTTTCGGTTTACTGTGGCCGTTGCTGGTTTTTAGCGCAGGGCTTTCCTGGCGGGCGTAAGCATTGTTCAGCCCGGCAAACGTCAGCGCAGCCAGGCCGGTGAGCAGAAACTGGCGGCGCGATGCGAGGGGTTTCAGTGTTTTTATCTTACTCATACGGCCCTGTTATTTATCTGAGACTTCCCTTTAACGCCGTAGCGCCAGGTGCTTGACCGGATGCAGGCAAAACGGTGCGTTATGTTTTGGTCATGCGGCGCTAAGAACGGGGAATTATCTTACAGTCTGGAGTTATAGCGTAACATTCTCCGCGAAACGATCTGATTTTTACGGCAAATGTTTTGCTTTTTATTTCAGGACGCGGCGACTGGGTATTATGCCACTATTGTGCGTGAAGTAAGTTAAGATATGGGCTATTTTTCCAGTAACTACCATAATTACTATTTTGGCGTCTTAAGGCAGGCAACCCTATGGAAATACGCATCTTTCGTCAGGATGATTTTGAAGAAGTGATCACGCTCTGGGAGCGCTGCGATTTGCTGCGCCCGTGGAACGATCCTGAAATGGATATTGAACGCAAAATGAATCACTCGCCTGAGCTGTTTCTGGTTGCTGAAGTTGGCGGTGAAATCGTCGGTTCTATTATGGGCGGCTACGATGGCCATCGCGGCTCGGCTTATTACCTTGGCGTGCACCCGGAGTTTCGCGGGCGCGGTATTGCGAATGCCATGTTAAGCCGTCTGGAGAAAAAACTTATTGCCCGCGGCTGCCCCAAAATCCAGATTATGGTGCGCGAAGATAACGATGTTGTGCTCGGCATGTATGAGCGTCTTGGCTACGAGCACCAGGACGTGGTGAGCCTTGGCCGACGCCTGATTGAAGACGACGAATATTAAAAAAAGCGCCAGGCAACAGTGCCTGGCGCAAAAGGGATGAACGGGAAAAAATCAATATCAGGGTTTAGTGATGCGTTTTACGTCGAGCTCTACTGAATTCCAGTCTTTATCCACTTCACCTTCAAGACGGACCTTGTCCTGAGGATTAACCGTCAGACCGTTCCAGCTTTTATCGTCAATCTCCACATTAATCGTGCCGCTGCGGTCGCGGAATTCATACAACTCATCGCCTACTTTACGCACGATATTGCCTTCCAGCACTACCCAGCTGTCGTCACGCATGCTTTTAGCCTGCTCAACGGTGGTAGTGGCTACGTCAGGCCCGTTAAAACCGCCTCGCTGCTGGCTACTTGTGCTGCTCGCAGGGCCTTCGAACCCGCCATTTTGCGCCAGAGCCGGGGCTGCGGTGATTGCAGCGGTAGTCAGTAAAAGTGCCAGGATATGTTTTTTCATTGTTAATCTCCGTACGTAGAACAGTTGCATAGCTGGTGTGTGTAACCTTAACAATGCCATACTCTGCTCCCTCATTCTTACGGCAACCTTAACAATTAATGTGTTATCCCTCGGATTATGATGATAGCGGCCGCCTGAGGCTGCCGTGGCTGTTCTGGCTGGTGCTGGTGCTCCAGGCGCGGACCTGGGTGCTGCTTGTGGTGGCAGGCGCGTCGCGCGAGCAGGGTGAGGCAATATTGTCGCTGTTTTATCCCGACCGGCAGGCGTTCTGGCAGGGCTTGTGCGCAGGCCTGCCCGCTGCAGCGGCGTTTTTACTCAGCGGTCGACGCCAGCATTTCCCGCGGCTATGGCGGGCGTGGCAATATGTGCTTATCGTGGCACAATTGGTGCTACTGATCTGGCAGTTAACACTCGTGTTACAGAACGAAACGAGCGGTATCGTTGCGTTGTTGCTGATAGTGCTGGATCTTTTTGCCCTCGGGTGGCTGGCAACGAGCCGCTATCTGCGGGCCTGTTTTTCCACGGTGCAGGGCTGAGGCGGCACTTTTTGCGCCGCAGGGACTCTACTGCTCGAGATGATGAAAAGGACAGATAAATGAAAGTGACGCATCTGGTTTTAGCGGGCGGCATGGTGCTGCTACTCAGTGGGTGTTCCACCATGTCGCGCATGGCGCCGTGGAACTGGTTTGGCTCATCGGTCACGGTAAGCGAGCAGGGCGTGGGCGGCGTGACGGGGGAGACGGCGATGGATGAAGCTGCCATTGCCGAGGGGCTCAACGGCGATTACCGGCTGGTTCGCGGTATGCGCATCGTCGCCGGTCAGCCGGTGAGCTATTACGAAGCCTTCAGGGACGATAAAACGGCACTGCTGTTTAACGGTGAGAACGGCAAAGTCAGCCGCATCGAGGTGCTGGATAAGGACATTGAAACCGAAAGCGGAGTGAAAATCGGCACGCCGTTTAGCGAGCTTTACAGCAAAGCCTTTGGTGCCTGCCAGCCCGGAGTTGGGTTGGATGCGCAGATAGTGGAATGCAAAGCGCCACAGAGTAACCATCTTAACTACCAGTTCAGCGGCGACTGGCGCGGGCCAGAAGGGCTTATCCCACCGGATGACACGTTAAAGAACTGGACGCTTACCAAAATCGTCTGGCACCGGTAAAATCATCGCGCATTTTTGCGCCGCCGCAAGGCGGCGGCGCGATAAGTCCTTACAATAACCCCCCAGTTACGCCACCACCGGTGGCTTTTTGTTCGTCAGGAGGAGTCATGTCCCGGGTGCAGAGTGGCATTTTGCCAGAACATTGTCGTGCCGCCATTTGGCTTGAGGCGCGTTTTCAGGGCGATTTTGCGGCGCTTAAGCAAGGCTGTAAAACCTTTATCCAGCAGCTGGAGGCTCTGCAACAGCAGTTTCCCGATGCGCGTGTTGGCGCAACGGTGGCATTTGGTCACGACCTGTGGCGCGATTTAAGCGGCGCTAAAGGGGCTGAAGAACTGAAGAACTTCACTCCGCTTGGCAAAGGACTGGCCCCGGCCACGCAGCATGATGTGATGATTCATATCCTTTCCTGGCGCCATGACGTTAACTTCAGCGCAGCCCAGGCCGCGCTGGCAGCGTTTGGCGATTCACTGAAGATTGAAGAAGAAGTACATGGTTTCCGCTGGGTTGAAGAGCGCGATCTCAGCGGCTTTGTGGACGGCACCGAAAACCCAACCGGCGAAGCATTGCGCCGCAGTGTGGCGGTTATCAACGGCGGTGTGGATGACGGCGGCAGCTATGTGCTGACCCAGCGCTGGGAGCATAACCTGACCCAGTTCAACCGCTTTAGCGTGTCTGAACAAGAGAAAATCATTGGGCGCACCAAAGTAGCCAACGAAGAACTCGAAGGTGAGGAACGTCTGGATGTTTCGCACCTTGGCCGCGTGGATCTGAAAGAAGATGGTGCGGGACTGAAGATTGTGCGCCAGAGCCTGCCCTACGGCACCGCCAGCGGCACCCACGGCCTGTACTTTATTGCCTACTGCGCTCGCCTGCATAACATTGAGCAGCAGCTTCTGAGCATGTTTGGCGAGCTTGATGGCAAGCGTGATGCCATGCTGCGCTTCACCAAACCGGTGACCGGCGCGTACTGGTTTGCTCCTTCCCTCGATACCCTGCTTTCGCTGTAATTCTGCCTGCCACCTGCGCATTTTCCTGCGCTGGTGGCCTTATATTCTTTTGCGCTTGTAAATCACCAAACGGTATATAAAAGCGTTACTGTTTTGCTACTCGTTATAAATAAACTGATAACCGGAATTTCGGTTTTTGGCGTTATGTTTATAAGGGTGGAAAATGGCCGCTACATCAGTCAACTATGTAAGGAACGCGCTTGCTGCTACGCTGCTGCTGGTAGGGCAGGCTCAGGCAACCGAGCTACTCAATAGCTCCTATGATGTCTCGCGCGAGCTTTTTAGCGCGCTGAATCCGCCTTTTGAACAGCAGTGGGCGCAGGACAACGGCGGCGATAAACTCACCATTAAGCAATCCCACGGTGGTTCGTCAAAACAGGCATTGTCCATTTTGCAGGGCTTGAAAGCGGATGTTGTCACCTATAACCAGGTGACCGACGTGCAGATCCTGCACGACCGTGGCAAGCTCGTTGCCGCCGACTGGCAAAGCCGCCTGCCAAATCACAGCTCACCGTTCTATTCCACCATGGCGTTCCTGGTGCGTAAGGGGAACCCAAAGAATATCCACGACTGGAGCGATCTTGTGCGCTCTGATGTGAAACTCATTTTCCCTAACCCGAAAACCTCCGGCAACGCTCGTTATACGTATCTTGCCGCGTGGGGCGCTGCCGATAAAGCCGACGGTGGCGATAAGGCCAAAACCGAACAATTCATGACACGCTTTTTGAAAAACGTTGAGGTGTTCGACACCGGCGGGCGTGGGGCGACCACAAGCTTTGTTGAGCGTGGCCTGGGCGATGTGCTGATTAGTTTTGAGTCTGAGGTGAATACCATTCGCAATCAGTATGCGAAAGACGGCTACGAAGTAGTGGTGCCGAAGGTGAATATTCTCGCCGAATTCCCGGTGGCCTGGGTGGATAAAAACGTGAAAGCCAACGGTACGGAAAAGGCGGCGAAGGCCTACCTGAACTATCTCTATAGCCCTCAGGCGCAGGAAATTATCACTAATTATTACTACCGTGTGAACAACCCGCAACTGATGGACAAGCTGCACGACCGCTTCCCGCAGACCGAACTGTTCCGCGTCGAAAAACAGTTCGGTAGCTGGCCTGAAGTGATGAAAACGCACTTCAACAGCGGCGGTGAGCTGGACAAACTGCTGGCAGCGGGGCGCAGCTAATGTTTGCTGCCTCATCGCGCCGCGTGCTGCCGGGCTTTACGCTAAGCCTGGGCACCAGTCTGCTGTTTGTGTGCCTGATTCTGCTGTTGCCACTCAGCGCGCTGGTGATGCAGCTTGCGCAAATGAGCTGGGCGCAGTACTGGGAGGTAATTACCAATCCGCAGGTCGTGGCCGCCTATAAGGTGACGCTATTGTCTGCGGCGGTGGCCTCCATCTTTAACGGCTTTTTTGGGATGCTGATGGCCTGGGTGTTGACCCGCTACCAGTTTCCTGGCCGCAGCCTGTTGGATGCACTAATGGACTTGCCGTTTGCGCTACCGACGGCAGTGGCGGGCCTGACGCTGGCGTCGCTGTTTTCCTTTAACGGCATCTACGGCCAGTGGCTGGCGCACCTGGATATTAAAGTGACTTACACCTGGCTCGGTATTGCGGTCGCGATGGCCTTCACCAGCATTCCGTTTGTGGTGCGTACCGTGCAGCCGGTGCTTGAAGAGCTGGGGCCAGAATATGAAGAGGCGGCACAGACGCTCGGTGCCAGCCGCTGGCAGAGCTTTCGCCGCGTGGTGTTACCGGAACTGTCTCCGGCGCTCACAGCCGGTGTGGCGCTGTCGTTTACCCGCAGCCTCGGTGAGTTTGGCGCCGTTATCTTTATTGCTGGCAACATTGCCTGGAAGACAGAAGTGACTTCTTTGATGATTTTTATTCGCCTGCAAGAGTTTGACTACCCGGCGGCGAGTGCCGTGGCGTCGGTTATTCTTGCTGCCTCGCTGCTGCTGCTGTTTAGCATTAACACGCTGCAAAGCCGCTTTGGGCATCGCCTGGGGGGCCACTGATGTCTGACGTAACGCAACTGCATGGCGCAAAGCCCGGCGTGAACTGGGGCAAATGGGTGCTGATTGGCACGGGCGTGGTGATTTCCTTCCTGCTGCTGGTTGTGCCGATGATTTACATCTTCGCGCAGGCTTTTTCCAAAGGCCTGCTGCCGGTCCTGCAAAACCTGGCAGACCCGGACATGCTGCACGCCATCTGGCTTACCGTGTTAATCGCGCTGATTGCCGTGCCGGTAAACCTGGTGTTTGGCGTTCTGCTTGCCTGGCTGGTGACGCGCTTTAACTTTCCCGGTCGCCAGCTGTTACTGACGCTGTTGGATATTCCATTTGCTGTCTCACCGGTGGTTGCTGGTCTTATTTATCTGCTGTTTTACGGCAGCAACGGCCCGCTTGGCGGCTGGCTGGACGAGCATAACCTTCAGGTGATGTTCTCCTGGCCTGGCATGGTGCTGGTCACCGTGTTTGTCACCTGTCCGTTTGTGGTGCGCGAGCTGGTGCCGGTGATGATGAGCCAGGGCAGCCAGGAGGACGAGGCGGCGGTTTTGCTCGGCGCTTCAGGTTGGCAGATGTTTCGCCGCGTCACGTTACCCAACATTCGCTGGGCGTTGCTGTACGGCGTGGTGCTGACCAACGCTCGCGCGATTGGTGAGTTTGGCGCCGTTTCGGTCGTATCCGGATCGATTCGCGGCGAGACGCTGTCTCTGCCGCTGCAAATTGAACTGCTGGAGCAGGATTACAACAGTGTCGGGTCGTTTACCGCTGCGGCGCTGCTGACCCTGATGGCAATTCTGACGTTGTTTTTAAAGAGTGCATTGCAGTGGCGCCTGAATAACCAGGAAAAGCGCCTGCAGCAGGAGGGAAATAATGAGCATTGAGATTAGCAATATTAAAAAATCTTTTGGCCGCACTCAGGTGCTGAACGATATCTCACTGGACATTCCTTCTGGCCAGATGGTGGCGCTGCTGGGGCCGTCAGGTTCCGGTAAAACCACGCTGCTGCGTATTATTGCCGGGCTGGAAAGCCAGAGCAGCGGGCGCATTAGCTTTCACGGTACTGACGTAAGCCGCCTGCACGCGCGTGACCGTCGCGTGGGCTTTGTATTCCAGCACTATGCGTTGTTTCGCCACATGACGGTGTTCGACAACATCGCCTTTGGCCTGACGGTATTGCCGCGACGCGAGCGCCCGAATACGGCCGCCATCCGCCAGAAAGTGACGCAGCTTCTGGAAATGGTGCAGTTGTCGCACCTGGCTGAGCGCTATCCGGCGCAGCTATCCGGCGGCCAGAAGCAGCGCGTGGCGTTAGCGCGTGCGCTGGCGGTAGAGCCGCAGATTTTGCTGCTGGATGAGCCGTTTGGTGCGCTGGATGCCCAGGTGCGTAAAGAACTCCGGCGCTGGCTGCGCGAACTGCATGAGGAACTGAAGTTTACCAGTGTGTTCGTGACACACGACCAGGAAGAGGCGATGGAAGTCGCTAACCGGGTCGTGGTGATGAGCCAAGGCAATATTGAACAGGCAGATGCGCCGGAGCAGGTCTGGCGTGAACCGGCAACCCGCTTTGTGCTGGAGTTTCTCGGTGAGGTGAACCGGCTGCCGGGTACGATTCACGGCGGTCAATTCCAGGTTGGCGCACACCGCTGGCCGCTTGGCTTTACGCCGTCATGGCAGGGCGAGGTGGATTTGTTCCTGCGTCCGTGGGAAGTGGATGTCAGCCGTCGCACCAGCCTTGATTCGCCGCTGCCGGTGCAGGTACTGGAAGTCAGCCCGCGTGGCCACTTTATGCAGCTGGTGGTTCAGCCGCTGGGCTGGAGTCGCGAGCCGCTGACGGTGGTACTGCGCGATGAGCGCGTGCCGCAGCGCGGTGAACGCCTGTTTGTTGGCCTGCAAAATGCGCGCATTTACCACGGCCAGGAGCGCATTCAGAGCCAGCCGCTGGCGCAGAGCGCCTGAAAGAAAGCGGGGACAGGCGCTTGCCGAGTCCCGGATGTTTGATTATTTTGACGGAAGGTTTCGCCATCTTCCTGAGAACAAGCGGCCGGAGGGCCGCTTTTTTCATGCATGGACACACACACGTGAGCACATTAGAAAGCACTATTGGCAATACACCGCTGGTTCGTTTACAGCGTATGGCACCGCACAACGGCAGTGAAATCTGGGTCAAGCTGGAAGGCAATAATCCAGCGGGTTCCGTTAAGGACAGAGCTGCCCTGTTTATGATTAACCAGGCCGAGGCGCGCGGTGAAATCGCGCCTGGCGACGTGCTGATTGAGGCAACCAGCGGGAACACCGGCATTGCGCTTGCGATGATAGCCGCGCTTAAAGGTTACCGCATGAAGCTGCTGATGCCGGATAACATGAGCCTTGAGCGCCGTGCGGCAATGCAGGCCTACGGCGCAGAGCTGATTCTGGTGACCAAAGAGCAAGGAATGGAAGGCGCACGCACTCTGGCACAAGAGATGGCCGTTCGCGGCGAAGGCAAGGTGCTGGATCAGTTTAACAACCCGGACAACCCGCTTGCCCACTATCGCACCACCGGCCCGGAAATCTGGCAGCAGACGGCAGGGCGCATCAGCCATTTTGTTTCCAGCATGGGAACAACAGGGACTATCACTGGCACATCGCGCTTTATGCGCGAGCAGGATAAACCCGTTACGATTGTGGGCTTACAACCGCAGGAAGGCAGCAGCATTCCCGGTATTCGCCGCTGGCCGCAGGAGTGGATGCCTGGCATTTTTGATGCCTCGTTAGTTGATGAGGTGCTGGATATCTCGCAGGACGAAGCGGAAAACACCATGCGTATGCTGGCACGCCAGGAGGGGATCTTCTGCGGTGTCAGTTCTGGCGGCGCGGTTGCCGGGGCGCTGAGGGTAGCACAGGCGAATCCCGGTGCCGTGGTGGTGGCCATTATCTGCGATCGCGGTGACCGCTATTTATCAACTGGCGTGTTTGGTGAAGAGAGTTTTGCCCAGGGCGCGGGGATTTAACCCCGCGCACGGCTTACTTAACGCTGGCGTCGGTTTGTTCAATCAGACGATGCAGAAAGACCGAGGCGTTTTCATCGCCTTTACCAGAAATACGTACCGTATACGGTTTGCCGGTAATAGATGACGATGACGCGACCTTATCGATAAACTGATCGGCGGTGTTGATGCGGTTGCGGGTGTTTTTAAGTTTAAGGCGCAGGTGTGACACCGCTTCTTCCCGGGTATGTTCGCTACCGTTACGAATAAACACCAGTCCCTGCTGCTCACTGAGCGCGCCGAGCATGGCCTCTACGCGCGCTTCTTCATGCGCGCTGAGTTTTGCCCAGGCGGCAGGGGTCAGCATCAGTAGGGCCAGCATCGCGGCAACCGCGTTTTTTACCTTCATTTTATTTCCTTATAGTTTATGACCTGTTCCCTGAGACAACGCCGCAAGGGCGGAGTTGCAGGCCGTGGTTACGTTAAATTTGCCGTGGCAGTTTGCTGACTGCTTTTTCAAGCAGCATATCAAGGCTACTCAAGGCGAGATGGTTTTTCACCGGTTTGCTTACGGCTTCCAGCGCCTGACCAGGGACATTGGTCATGGTGTAGAGCGTGACGTTACCTGGCTGATGATCGTAAATCACCAGCCCATCCACACCCACGCCATCACTGTCCTCAAAGTTTTTGAGCACGGTTTGCATTTCACGTTTTGCCGTTTCATCACCGTCAACCGCACGGCGAAGCGCGTGCGGTGAAAGCCCTGCGGGCACCGTGTAGATGTAGAGCGGATCCACACTGTTTATTTCGTCATTATTGCCTGAGCACAGGAAACAGTCGTGCCCGCGCGGTGCAGGCAGGGATTCTAATTTGCGTAGCGCCAGGGTGAGCGACTGACCGTCCTGGTAGAGTGGGGGAGAAATATCGATAAAAACGACCGACCAGGCGCCCGGTGACCCCGCGTGTGCAAGAGGGGAAAGCAGGATAAAGGAGAGCGCCAGCACAGAGGTACATAGCCGTGAAAACAACGTCATGGTGAATTCCTTTTAACCATTGGGTTGGCAGCAGCCCATAAAAAACGGCGCCCTCAGGCGCCGCTTTATGAACTCAAGTTCGCATTATTTTTTAATGCGGATAACCGGCGTTTCACCAACGGTAACGCTACCGGTGAGCTTAGTCAGCTCTTTGATTTCGTCCATATTGGAGATAACAACCGGCGTCAGCGTGGATTTTGCTTTTTCTTCCAGCAGCGGCAGGTCGAACTCGATGACCACGTCGCCTTTCTTCACGCGCTGGCCTTCTTCTGCAATACGCTTAAAGCCTTCGCCTTTCAGTTCAACGGTATCAATACCGAAGTGAACGAACAGCTCAATGCCGCTATCGGATTCGATAGAAAACGCGTGGTTGGTTTCAAAAATTTTGCCGATAGTGCCGTCAACCGGTGCAACCATTTTGTCGCCAGTCGGCTTGATCGCGATACCATCACCAACGATTTTTTCAGCGAAGACTACGTCCGGCACATCTTCGATATTCACGATTTCACCAGACAGCGGAGCAACGATTTCAATCGTGCCACTGTCGCTGTTGCCTTTATCACCGAACAGCTTACTAAATAACCCCATTAACCTTCTCTCCTAAGCAGTAATTTGGGCCGCATCTCGTGGATTAGCAGATTGTTTTTTCTTCAATGAACTTGTTAACCAGCGTCATTAACTCGTCCGTTGTCGGTTGAGCAAGAGCCTGCTCTGCTAAAACCTTCGCATCTTCGAAGTTCGTGTTACGAATAATTTTCTTGATGCGCGGGATAGAAATGGCACTCATACTGAATTCATCCAGACCCATCCCCAGCAACAGAAGTGTAGCACGTTCATCACCAGCAAGCTCACCGCACATACCGGTCCACTTACCTTCAGCATGAGATGCGTCGATAACTTGCTTAATGAGGGTCAGGACCGACGGTGACATCGGCTGGTAGAGATGCGAAATCATATCATTACCACGGTCAACTGCCAGCGTATACTGCGTTAAATCGTTGGTTCCGATGCTAAAGAAGTCCACTTCTTTAGCCAGGTGGCGGGCGATAGTGGCTGCCGCCGGGGTTTCTACCATCACGCCGACTTCAATGCTTTCGTCGAACGCCTTGCCTTCTGCGCGCAGCTCGGCTTTGTAGCCTTCAATCGCCTGCTTCAGGGTACGGACTTCTTCAACGGAGATGATCATCGGGAACATGATGCGCAGTTTACCGAAAGCAGAGGCACGCAGGATGGCGCGAACCTGATCGCGCAGGATCTCTTTACGATCCATCGCAATACGCACTGCGCGCCAGCCCAGGAACGGGTTCTCTTCTTTCGGGAAATTCATGTACGGCAGCTCTTTGTCGCCACCAATGTCCATGGTACGCACGATAACAGCCTGTGAACCGCAGGCTTCTGCCACGGCTTTGTAGGCTTCAAACTGCTCGTTTTCTGTCGGCAGTGAGTCGCGGTCCATAAACAGGAATTCGGTACGATACAGGCCCACGCCTTCTGCGCCGTTGCGCTCTGCGCCGGCCACGTCACGCACGGTGCCGATGTTAGCGCAGACTTCTACCTGATGGCCGTCAAGGGTGATAGCCGGCAGGTCTTTAAGCTTAGCCAGTTCAGCTTTTTCTTCAGCTTCCTGGGTTTGAATCTTGCGCAGCGCCTCAATCTCATCGTTGGTTGGGTTAACGTAAACTTTGTTGTTAACCGCATCGAGAATGAGATAGTCGTCGTTTTTCACCTGGCTTGTGATGCTGCCGGTGCCCACGATGGCGGGCAGTTCCAGAGAACGCGCCATAATTGAGGTGTGGGAGGTACGCCCGCCAAGGTCGGTAATGAAACCCAGAACCTTGTTCAGGTTAAGCTGTGCAGTTTCAGACGGGGTCAGGTCAGCGGCAACCAGGATAACTTCGTCCTGGATGGAGCTTAAGTCGATAATCGCCAGGCCAAGGATGTTGCGCAGCAGACGTTTGCCGATATCACGCACGTCAGCAGCGCGCTCTTTGAGGTACTCGTCGTCGAGTTCTTCAAGGGCGGTGGCCTGACCTTCGATAACTTCGTACGCTGCCGCGTCGGCAGTGACGTTTTTATCTTTAATCAGGGCTATGATTTCCTGCTCAAGCTCCTCATCTTCCAGCAACATAATGTGGCCTTCGAAGATAGCTTCTTTTTCTTCACCAAAGGTTTCCCCGGCTTTTACCTTAATGGCTTCGAGCTGGGTGGCGGCCTTTGCGCGACCATCCAGGAAACGCTGGATTTCCTTTTCAACCTGGTCAGCAGAAATTTTTTTCCGGTCGATGACTACTTCATCTTCCTTCAGCAAAAGCGCTTTGCCGAAAGCGATACCCGGGGATGCTAAAATGCCTGAAATCATAACCCTACCTTACTTGTGACTGATATTAGTTCCGAACCCGGTAAAAAGACTTACTCGAGCTCTGCCATCAGTTTTACCAGATGCTCAACTGCGTTCTGCTCATCTTCGCCTTCAGCAGAGATGGTGACAACGGTACCCTGAGTCAGACCCAGCGTCTGCAGTTTGAACAGGCTCTTAGCGCTGGCGCTTTTGCCGTTAGACGTCACGGTAATATCAGAAGTGAAGCCTTTAGCTTCTTTAACAAACTGAGCGGCAGGGCGAGTGTGCAGACCGTTCGGAGCGGTAATGGTTACTTCTTGCTGAAACATTATATTTCCCCAACTTATAGGTTTAGTGTTGTGGAACTAAAGTCTAGCCTGGAGGCCACACTTTAGCCTGTAATAGTTCGCTCTGGTGCCGACAAAGCGCGGTGTAATGCAGTCACTTACCTGGCCGTTATGCCGGGGAGGTTGATGCAGTTTACGCTTCGTTCGTCGGTAATCATTATGCCGCGTAATTCACGCTGGCACCAAATCAGTAAATCGATTCAGCCCAAAGAGACAAAAATCGGTGATTAATTTCGCGCATCAAAATAATTAGCAGGTTAAATACCAGAGGGACCAGGGGTAAGCAATGCTGAGGTAGGTAAAATTTTGACTTGCACCACAAAAAAGCACCCTTGCAGGTGCTTTTTTGCGCGTTTTCACAGAACTGGCATCACTGTTGCAACTCTTTCTCAGTGAAAAGATCGGCAAACAGTGCAGTGCTCAGATAGCGCTCACCGGAAGACGGAAGGATAACGACAATTGTCTTATTGGTAAAGGCTTCATCTTCCTGAAGTTTGAGCGCTGCCGCTACGGCTGCACCCGACGAGATACCGGCCAGAATGCCTTCCTCGTCCATCAGACGGCGAGCGGTGGAGATAGCCTCTTCATTCGTGATGGCAACGACTTTATCAACCAGCTTCAGGTCGAGGTTGCCCGGAATGAAGCCTGCGCCGATGCCCTGGATTTTATGTGGGCCGGGTTTGATTTCTTCGCCCGCCAGCGCCTGAGCAATAACCGGTGAGTCGGTCGGCTCAACGGCGACGGTGATGAGGTCTTTTTTGCCTTTGGTGTTTTTCAGATAGCGACTTACGCCTGTCAGCGTACCGCCGGTCCCCACGCCAGAGATAAAGACGTCAACCTGGCCGTCGGTGTCTTCCCAGATTTCAGGACCGGTGGTCTTTTCGTGGATCTCCGGGTTAGCCGGGTTGCTGAACTGCTGCAGCAGAATATATTTTTGCGGATCGGTGGCAACAATCTCTTCTGCTTTCTGAATGGCGCCCTTCATGCCTTTCGCGCCTTCGGTCAGTACCAGATTGGCACCCAGCGCTTTGAGCAGTTTACGGCGCTCAATGCTCATGGTTTCAGGCATGGTCAGCGTCAGTTTGTAACCGCGCGCAGCAGCAACGTATGCCAGCGCAATGCCGGTGTTGCCGCTGGTCGGTTCAACCAGTTCAACGCCAGGTTTCAGTACGCCACGTTTTTCTGCATCCCAAATCATATTGGCGCCGATGCGGCACTTAACGCTGAAGCTTGGGTTACGGGATTCAATTTTCGCGAGAATTCGGCCGTTACCAATGCGGTTGAGCCGGACCAGCGGCGTGTGGCCGATAGTTAGAGAATTGTCTTCATAAATCTTGCTCATGGCCTTTCCTTAACTGTTTGAAATTTTGCACGTATGCAGCATACCTGCTCAGGATTTATGCGGAAGTAAGTAATTGGCATATCGTTATGCTGGAGTGAAATAATGCCTTTCAGTATGGAATATGGCGGGGCATAACGCACCCGCCTTAGTGCCGTTAACGCCAGCTTGCGTGTTGCTCGCGATAGCAGTCCACCCACATCGCCGTTGCTCCGCATACCGCAACCGGCATGATGACCAGATTGAGCACGGGGATCATGGTGAACAGACTGGTCAGTGCGCCAAACTGCATATTGATAAATTTGCGCTCGCGCAGGGCAACGCGCATTTGTGCAAAGGGCACTTTGTGGTTATCAAACGGATAGTCGCAGTACTGAATAGCTAACATCCAGGCGCTGAACAAAAACCACAGCACCGGAGCGAGGGTTTGCCCAAGACCTGGGATAAAAAACAGCACCAGCAGCACCAGCGCGCGCGGCAGGTACCAGGCAAACTTCTGCCATTCACGCTTCATAATGCGCGGCAGGTCTTTCATGATGTCCACAACGCCGGTGTCCGGCGGGGTGGAGCCTGTCAGGCGCGCTTCAAGCTGTTCGGCCAGCAGTCCGTTGAAGGGCGCGGCTATCCAGTTAGCCAGCGTTGAAAAGAAATAGCCAAAGACCAGCAGTACCGAGATAACGGCGAGCGGCCAGATAAGGTAGCTCAGCCACTGCAGCCAGTTGGGCACCATTGCCATGAGCGTAACTATCCAGCCTTCCAGCCGGGTAAAAAGCCACCAGAACGCACCGCCCATCAGCAGCACGTTAACGAGCAGCGGCAGCACCACAAAGCGGCGAATGCCTGGCTCTTTAATCAACTTCCATCCCTGTGAAAAATAGAAAAGCCCGCTGCGAGGGGCAAGACCCGTATTAGCAACCATAATCTGGCTCTACTCCTTTAAAAATTGGGCAACCGGTTCGGTCGCGCACTATCATACATATGTTGGTTAAAATGGGATAACTCTCTAAGAAATGGTCGAAAAAACAGCAAAAAACTGTTTTGAGCCTATCTTTATGCTGAGAACCAACCGGGTGTACTTGCACTTCATCACCTGGACAAATACTCTTAGTAAGTAAGATGTTTGCCGTATTGGCAAGGTGTTAGAACAACAGAGAATATAACGATGCAGGACTTGCGTCTGATATTAATTATTGTTGGCGCGATAGCCATCATCGCCCTTCTGGTTCACGGACTGTGGACCAGCCGTAAAGAGCGTTCGTCGATTTTCCGCGATCGCCCGCAAAGGCGTATGAAATCGCAGCGTGACGACTATGAACTGGACGACGACGCCGAAGAAGGCGTAGGTGAAGTGCGCGTGCACCGCGTTGATCAAACGCAGGACCGCCATGAACCTGAACCGCCGCCAGGTACTTCACACAATTATCAGCCGCCTTATGCGTCTGCCCAGCCGCGTGCACAGCAGCCGGTACAGGCTCCCGTTGTGCATGACGAGCCAGTGATTCGCAAGCCTGTTGCGCCGCAGCCGCCGGTTGATGAAGCGAGCGAAGTGCAGGTAACGCAGGATGCGTTGCAACGCCCGGTTGAGCATGTAACTCCACCGATGGTTGAGCCGCAGGTGAAGCTGCCAGAGCCGCAGATTAAAACGCTGTCGCCCGAGCAGGAAGCGAAGCTGGTTGCTGAAATTGAGGCAGAAGCCAAAGCTGCCGAGCCTGAGCAACCCACGCGTCGTAAAGAAGCCGTGATTGTGATGAACGTGGCCGCCCATGCCGGAAGCCAGCTTAATGGCGATGCGCTGCTTAACAGTATTCAGCAGTCCGGCTTCCAGTTTGGTGAGATGAATATTTTCCACCGTCATCTTAGCCCGGACGGCAGTGGCCCGGTTCTGTTTAGTCTGGCGAATATGGTGAAACCGGGGTCGTTTGACCCGGAAACCATGCGCGACTTCATGACGCCAGGCATCACAATCTTTATGCAGGTACCGTCGTTTGGTGATGCACTACAAAACTTTAAGCTGATGCTCCAGTCTGCGCAGCATATTGCTGATGAAGTGGGTGGCGTCGTGCTTGACGACCAGCGCCGGATGATGACGCCGCAAAAACTGCGTGAGTACCAGGATACGATTCGCGAGGTTATTGGCGTGGCGCATCACTGAGGCCTGACTGAAAACGCTTTTTATCTGAACCCCCGCTTGTCGGGGGTTTTTTATCGTTGATGGTGCGATATGAACACAATAGAAGACACACTCACACAACTGCGAACCACGCTTCGCCACCATGAATACCTTTATCATGTGCTGGATGCGCCAGAACTGCCCGACGCCGAATACGACAGGCTGATGCGCGAACTGCGCGAACTTGAGGCGCAACATCCTGAACTTGTCACTCCTGACTCACCCACTCAGCGCGTAGGCGCCCAGCCGCTGGCGCAGTTTACCCAGGTGCGCCATGAAGTGCCGATGCTCTCCCTTGATAACGTCTTTGATGAAGAAAGCTGGCTGGCATTTAATAAGCGCGTGAAGGACAGGC
This sequence comes from Enterobacteriaceae bacterium 4M9, assembly GCA_010092695.1. Lineage (GTDB taxonomy): Bacteria > Pseudomonadota > Gammaproteobacteria > Enterobacterales > Enterobacteriaceae > Tenebrionibacter. The sequence continues at coordinate 1,756,387 of JAADJJ010000001.1, forward strand.
TGAAGAACGATGCTGAAATCACCTTTTGCTGCGAGCTGAAGCTGGATGGTCTGGCGGTCAGCCTGCTGTATGAAGATGGGTTGTTAACGCGCGCTTCAACGCGCGGAGATGGTACAACCGGTGAGAACATCACCAGTAACGTGCGTACTATTCGTGCTATTCCGCTGCGTCTGCACGGCGACAACATTCCGGCCCGCGTGGAAGTGCGCGGTGAGGTGTTCCTGCCGCAATCCGGGTTTGAAAAAATTAACGACGAAGCGCGCCGCACGGGTGGCAAGGTGTTTGCCAACCCGCGTAACGCCGCCGCAGGTTCGCTGCGCCAGCTTGACCCGCGCATTACCGCAAAACGTCCGTTAACGTTCTTTTGCTATGGCGTCGGCCTGCTGGAAGGGGGAGAACTGCCAGCGAGTCACATCGAACGGTTGCAGCGTTTCAAGTCCTGGGGGCTACCGGTGAGTGAGCGCGTGCGGTTGTGTACGGGCGCTGACGAGGTACTGGCGTTTTATCATCAGGTTGAGCAGGACCGCCCGTCTCTGGGTTTTGATATTGACGGGGTAGTGATTAAGGTTGATTCGCTGGCGCTGCAGGAAGAGTTGGGTTTTGTCGCTCGCGCACCGCGCTGGGCGGTGGCATTCAAGTTCCCGGCTCAGGAGCAAATGACAACGGTACGTGATGTGGAGTTTCAGGTAGGACGCACCGGAGCGATTACGCCCGTCGCGCGCCTGGAGCCGGTACAGGTTGCGGGCGTTCTGGTGAGCAATGCTACGTTACACAATGCCGACGAAATTGAACGCTTAGGCCTGCGCATTGGCGATCGCGTGGTGATCCGCCGCGCCGGTGATGTGATCCCACAGGTGGTGAACGTAGTGTTGTCTGAGCGCCCTGACGATACGCGTGAAATTGTCTTCCCGGAACATTGCCCGGTGTGCGGTTCGGACGTTGAGCGCGTAGAAGGTGAAGTGGTTACGCGCTGCACCGGCGGTCTGATTTGCGGTGCGCAGCGTAAAGAAGCGCTATGGCACTTTGTTTCACGCCGTGCGATGGACGTTGACGGCATGGGCGAGAAGATAATCGATCAGCTGGTGGATAAAGAGTACGTGAAGACGCCAGCGGATCTGTTTGGCCTGTCGGCGGGGATCCTGACCGGGCTCGACAGAATGGGGCCCAAATCAGCGCAGAACCTGGTCAATGCGCTGGAGAAGTCAAAAGAAACGACCTTTGCGCGCTTTCTGTACGCACTGGGCATTCGTGAAGTGGGTGAAGCCACGGCAGCGGGACTGGCGGCGCACTACGGTACGCTGGATGCGCTTATGGCCGCGAGCATAGAAGATCTCCAGCAGGTACCGGATGTGGGCATCGTAGTTGCCACGCACGTGTTCAACTTCTTCGAAGAAGAGAGCAACCGCGAGGTTATCGCTGAGCTGACTGAGAAGGTGGGTATTCACTGGCCCGCACCGGTTGTAGTGAAGGCTGAAGAAATCGACAGTCCGTTTGCCGGTAAAACCGTGGTGCTGACCGGCTCACTTAGCCAGATGTCACGCGATGATGCCAAAGCGCGTCTGGTGGCGCTGGGGGCAAAAGTCAGCGGCAGCGTGTCGAAGAAAACCGACCTGGTGGTTGCCGGTGAAGCCGCAGGCTCGAAGCTTACGAAGGCGCAGGAGTTGGGCATTGATGTGATTGATGAAGCACAGATGCTGCGTTTACTCGGAGAGTGACATGGAAAAAGAGCAGCTAATAGAAATAGCCAACACGATCATGCCGTTTGGCAAATATCAGGGAAGGGCGCTTATCGACCTGCCAGAAGAGTACCTGTTGTGGTTTGCCCGCAAAGGTGAATTCCCGAAGGGCAATCTCGGTGAATTGATGGCGTTGACGCTGCTGATTAAAACAGAAGGTCTTGAGAAACTGGTTAAGCCGCTTAAGCGGACATAGCGGGTCTGCCAGGGAGTCAGGTACTATCAACGCCGGTCGGTCATGCACTGCCGGTATTTTTTGTGGGTGGGGATGGGGTTCGAATCTCAGGCTTCAGTGGATAGCAAAAAGGCGCCTTTAGGGCGCCTTTTTACATTGGTGGGTCGTGCAGGATGACTCGGCTTCGCCTCGCCCTTCGGGCGTCGCCGCGTAGCGGCTGCGTTGCCTCACTGGCGTTCGGCTCGAACCTGCGGCAGGTTCGAATCTCAGGCTTCAGTGGATAGCAAAAAGGCGCCTTTAGGGCGCCTTTTTACACTGGTGGGTCGTGCAGGATTCGAACCTGCGACCAATTGATTAAAAGTCAACTGCTCTACCAACTGAGCTAACGACCCGAAATGGTGGGTGATGACGGGCTCGAACCGCCGACCCCCTCCGTGTAAAGGAGATGCTCTACCAACTGAGCTAATCACCCATTTCGGTACTGCTTTAATCATAAGCGCAACTGGAGAATATGGTGGGTGATGACGGGCTCGAACCGCCGACCCCCTCCGTGTAAAGGAGATGCTCTACCAACTGAGCTAATCACCCAATTCTCGTTACTGCTTATTCACACTGCGGAGCACCAGATTAATGGTGGGTGATGACGGGCTCGAACCGCCGACCCCCTCCGTGTAAAGGAGATGCTCTACCAACTGAGCTAATCACCCCCGCTGTGTGGAGTCGCATTATAGGGATAGCGGAAAATGAGTCAACGCATTTTCCTCAGTTTTTGTTTATTCGTTGTAAAATTAGTCAACCGGCTGACTACAGTGCCGTCTGTGTATGATTTGTCAACAAATTGAGTCGCCTGCGGCAATGTTTCACTTCAGAACGACGGTGAAAACCAGCCAGATAACGCTGCCTGGCATAAATGACCGGGTCCACGTTGAGGAATCAGCACAGGGTGGTAGAATGTTGCCCACTCTCTTTTCCAGGCTTGCCGGTTCCCGGCATTTTTACGTTATAAAGGCCGTTTAATGAAAATCAAAACCCGCTTCGCTCCCAGCCCGACCGGCTATCTGCACGTTGGTGGTGCCCGTACTGCGCTTTATTCCTGGCTTTTTGCCCGCAACCACGGCGGTGAGTTCGTGCTGCGTATTGAAGATACCGATCTGGAACGCTCCACCCAGCAGGCGATTGACGCCATCATGGATGGAATGAACTGGCTGAGCCTGGACTGGGATGAGGGTCCGTACTATCAGACCAAACGTTTTGACCGCTATAACGGCGTGATTGACGAAATGCTGGAAGCGGGCACGGCTTATAAATGCTACTGCTCCAAAGAGCGCCTGGAGAAGCTGCGCGAAGACCAGATGGCAAAAGGCGAAAAGCCGCGTTATGACGGCCACTGCCGCCACAGCCACGAAGAGCACGCTGCCGATGAGCCGTGCGTAGTGCGTTTTGCTAACCCGCAGGATGGTTCGGTGATTTTTGACGACCAGATTCGCGGCCCGATTGAGTTTAGCAACCTGGAGCTGGATGACCTTATCATCCGCCGCACCGACGGTTCCCCGACGTACAACTTCTGTGTGGTTGTTGACGACTGGGATATGGAAATCACCCACGTTATTCGCGGTGAAGACCACATCAACAACACGCCGCGCCAGATAAACATCCTCAAAGCGCTGGGCGCGCCGGTACCGCTGTACGCACACGTTTCTATGATTAACGGCGATGATGGCAAGAAGCTGTCTAAGCGTCACGGTGCCGTGAGTGTGATGCAGTATCGTGATGACGGCTACCTGCCAGAAGCGCTGCTCAACTACCTGGTACGTCTGGGCTGGTCACATGGCGATCAGGAGATCTTTAGCCGTGAAGAGATGATAAAACTGTTCACTCTCGGTGCTGTCAGCAAATCTGCCAGTGCGTTTAATACTGAGAAGTTGCAGTGGCTTAACCATCATTACATCAACACGCTGGCACCAGAATATGTGGCGACGCATCTGCAATGGCACATTGAGCAGGAAAATATCGATACCCGCAACGGTCCACAACTGGCTGACCTGGTGAAGCTGCTGGGCGAACGTTGCAAAACGCTTAAAGAGATGGCGGCAAGCTGCCGTTACTTCTATGAAGACTTCAGCGAGTTTGATGCTGATGCGGCGAAAAAACACCTGCGGCCGGTGGCGCGTCAGCCGCTTGAGCTGGTGCGTGACAAGTTGTCCGCGATTGACGACTGGAGCGCGGAAAACATCCATCATGCTATTCAGGCAACCGCCGATGAGCTGGAAGTGGGTATGGGGAAAGTCGGTATGCCGCTGCGCGTTGCGGTAACCGGAGCAGGGCAGTCGCCGGGTCTTGACGTCACCGTGCACGCCGTTGGCAAAACGCGCAGCATCGCGCGTATTAACCAGGCACTGGCGTTTATCGCTGAGCGTGAGCAGCAGTAACCACAAAAAACGGCGAGGCCTCCTGCGGGAGGCCTTTTTATTGCCCGTCTTCTCCCGTTAATCCCAGGCGGCGGATAATGCCGCCGATGCCTTCGCGATACAGCAGAGTATGAAGCTGTTCCCGCTCGCTATCGCTAAGCTGGCGTAGCGAGGCAAGCCACAGGTATTCAAGGCTGTCACCTTTTACCGCGTACTGGCTTTCTGGTTCGGCCATACGCGGCTGTTGGGCATTGCGCATCAGCGGTGTGTTCATCAGATATTCACGCACGTCTTCGTCCACGTGAATAACATGAGCACGACCGCCTTTCACGCCCGGCAGGGTCGAGGTTTTCCAGCCAAACTTCCTGACCCAGCGGTTCAGCGCCTGCGGTGTATAGCCCGTTAGCTCGGCTAGCTCCTGTGGCGTCATTTTATGTTTAAAGTTCATCATGTGATTTCGGCATCGCGGATACCCAGCCGTAACAGCAGACCGCTGATGCCTTCACGCAACAAAAATGAAGTCATCTGCTTATGCTCTGCGGGGGTTATCTCCTTAAGAGAGTTAAGTAACAGACTTTCAAGAGAGGTATCACTGGACTTGTAGCTGGCCGCGTCTTCGGCCATGCGCTGTGCGCTGAGAATAAAATTGCGCACGCGCTCATCCACATGAATCAGACGGGCCTTTCCTCCCTGAACGCCTGGACGAGGGGAGGTTTCCCATTCTTCCTTGCGAACCCATTTATTAATGGTTTGACGACTGTAGCCAGTCATTGATGCCAGCTCTTCCGGCGTCATTCTGTCCCTGAACACTAGGAGTCTTCCTTATACGTTAACGTCATGATATTACGGATTCATATTAATACGTCATATTACTCGAATCTGTGACATGTTTAACTACAACCAACGGAAACTGAAGAAAAACTGATGAATGTGGTGTCTTTTTCAGCGGTTGAACGAGGAGGGCGAAAATGCCGTTGACACCAGAACAGGGAATTCTTATTATGCCGCCCGTCAACGCGACAGAGTGTTTACGTTGGGGCTATAGCTCAGCTGGGAGAGCGCCTGCATGGCATGCAGGAGGTCAGCGGTTCGATCCCGCTTAGCTCCACCAAACCTTCCCAGGGTTTGAAGGGTAAATACAAGAGATGTCCGTCGGGGCTATAGCTCAGCTGGGAGAGCGCCTGCATGGCATGCAGGAGGTCAGCGGTTCGATCCCGCTTAGCTCCACCAATTTAAACCCTCGCTTTACGGCGGGGGTTTTTTGCGTCTGCATTCACTTCTTTTTAAACAGTTCGTAAAAGCGCGTCAGTTTTGCAGCAATTTTTGCCAGGATGGTAATAAAAGTGCGGCTTTTGTGTGACTTCTTGCCTGGTGTTATTAATAAAACTATTATTTCCAGGGGTGATTTGCCCTTCTCTTTGGACATTAGAGCTCAATGATGAGACACGCTTTTTTTTCGGTACGGAAATCGATAACGGCGGCAGTGCTGCTTTTGCCCCTTTTATTTCTCTCACGCACCTTGTCTCCACGCGCTGTTATTGATGGTAGCGAAATCTTTCTCACCTGGATGCCGCTGAGCGTCATCATGGCCATACTGCTTATTTTTGGCAGGCTGGCCGTATTGCCACTGTTTGCCATTCTGGCGCTTTACTTGACGGCAATATTTCAGCTATCACCCCTGCAGATTATTGCTTTTATCCTCTGCCTGCTTGTGCCGACGCTTGCAGCCTGTGCGCTGCTGCGTGCGTTACTGGGTCCGCGCTGGCGCTATGGGTTACCCGGTAAAGGGCTGGGTGCGCGCCTGCTTTGGCTGGGGTTTATCACGCCCTGCGCCATTAAGTTCTGCATGTATTTTGCCGGCCAGTTAATAGTGTTCCCGCCGCAACTGGTGCATTACTTTGGACACAGCACCACGCTCTACATCATTGTTGATACACTGGGCTTGACCGCAGCGGGGTTGATTTTCACCTTTCTCTTTTATTATCCGCTTCGCATCATACTTAGCCCGGCGTTTGCCCGCGCCTTTATACGCCGAGCACTGACGCCGTGCTTTACAGCTGGCAAACGCGGCCTGGCGGTGGGCTGGCTGGTGATGCTGGTTGCGATGCTGATTACGCTGTGCTGGCCCACGCGCACCATTCTTATCTCTGGCTATCTGGTACCGCTGATTTTTATTGTGTTTACTCTCGGTATTCGTCTTTTCAGCGTGCAGACAATTCATCTGCTGTGGGCGTTTTCGACCTGGCTGTTGCTGACGTTCAGCGAGAACTTCCTCTATGGAGTACGCACCGGTACGGCGCTGTCGTTTATCCTGGCGGTGTTTCTCTCTTTCACTGTTTGCCTGTTGTATATGGCTATCATGTACCGCAAAAGCATCTGGGCACGGCGTATTTTTTACGCACAGGCAATGACCGATCCGCTCACGCTGTTACCTAATTTGCGTGCGCTGGAGCGGCATGTTCTGGTGTATCCGCAGGGCACACTGTGTTGCCTGCGCATGAATAATCTTGAATTTCTCAGCCAGCATTACGGCATTACCATGCGTATTCACTGCAAGCGCCGGGTAACCCAGACGCTGCGCCCCTTGCTGCATGACGGTGAGCGTGTTTTTCAGCTACCGGGCAGTGAACTGCTGATTTTCCTGCGTGGGCCGGAGCCACAGGCACGGTTAAGTTATATGGTTGATTTGCTTAATAGTCGCAGGATTGACTGGCATGGCGACCAGCTGGACATTGAGTTTGGTGCCGCGTGGGGCAGTACTCACACGCTGGCGGGTGATGATATCCAGCGCATGTTAGGTCAGCTTAGCTGGTTAGCGGATAAGGCTTGTAGCACCACTCAGGTGCTGGGTTTAAACGATCGTGCTGAAGCCGTCTCAGATGTCACTTCCGAGCGCGTCCAGCTGCTACGCCAGGTTAAATCGGCCATTGAGAGCGGCAATTTGCACCTTTATGCACAGCCTATTCGCAACGAAGACGGAAAGGGCTACAGCGAAATTCTCTGCCGCATGTTTGATGAAAAGGGCGACATGATCATGCCGGATAAATTCATCGCCATTGTGGCTGAATTTAATCTTAGTGCACGCTTTGATATGCAGATTCTGACCAAACTCCTTGGCTGGTTGCGCGACCATCCGCTCGACGGCAGTGAGACGCGTTTTTCCGTCAACCTGATGCCGCTCACGCTTATGCAAAAAGAGATTGGTCAGGATATTGTCGCGCTATTTGAAAGCTATGGCATTGCGCCGCAGGCAGTCATTATAGAAGTGACGGAGGCGCAGGCGTTTTCTGACTCGCAAACCAGTTTGCAGAATATCGCTCTGCTGCGCAGCCACGGTTTTCGAATTGCGATTGATGACTTTGGGACTGGCTATGCTAACTATGAGCGGCTGCGGGATTTACGTGCAGACATCATCAAGATTGATGGTTGTTTTATTGCCGATATTACCAACAACAGTCTCGATGCCCAGATTGTGAAATCTATCTGCGATCTGGCTCATGCCCGTTCGTGGACGGTGGTGGCGGAATATGTCGAAACACAGGAGCAGCGCGAGCTGTTATTGGGGATTGGCGTGGACTATTTGCAGGGCTGGCTGATTGGCAAGCCTGAGCCGCTGGCGGCATAAAAAAACGGGGCTATTCGCCCCGTTTTTTAGTGGTGGGTCGCTTACAGCACCAGGGCTGCGATTGATGCAGACAGCACGCTCACCAGCGTAGAGCCGTACACCAACTTCAGGCCAAAGCGGGAAACCACGTTGCCCTGCTCTTCGTTCAGACCCTTAATCGCCCCGGCGATAATGCCGATGGAGGAGAAGTTAGCAAACGACACCAGGAACACCGACAAAATGCCTTCTGCGCGTGGCGACAGTGAACCGGCCAGCTTCTGCAAATCCATCATGGCAACGAACTCGTTGGCGACAAGCTTGGTGGCCATAATACTGCCAGCCTGAAGTGCCTCGGCGGCCGGGATCCCCATCACCCAGGCGACAGGCCAGAAGATATAGCCAAGAATGCTCTGGAACGAAATGCCCAGCACGGCGGCAAACAGGGCATTGAGCGCAGCAATCAGCGCGATAAAGCCAATCAGCATCGCGGCCACAATAATCGCTACTTTAAAGCCTGCCAGAATATATTCACCGAGCATTTCAAAGAAGCTTTGCCCTTCGTGCAGATTTGCCATTTGCAGGTTTTCTTCGCTGGCATCCACCTTATACGGGTTGATAAGCGACAGCACGATGAAGGTACTGAACATATTGAGCACCAGCGCGGCGACCACATATTTCGGGTCGAGCATGGTCATGTAGGCCCCGACGATGGACATCGACACGGTAGACATGGCCGTTGCTGACATGGTGTACATGCGGTTGCGCGACATCTTGCCGAGAATATCTTTATAGGCAATAAAGTTTTCCGACTGGCCCAGAATCAGCGAGCTGACGGCGTTGAACGACTCGAGCTTGCCCATGCCGTTGATTTTGGACAGCACGGTACCAATAAAGCGAATCACAACAGGCAGTATGCGGATGTGCTGCAGAATACCGATGAGCGCCGAAATAAAGATAATTGGGCAAAGTACCTTCAGGAAGAAAAATGCCAGTCCCTCGTCATTCATTTTTCCGAACACAAAGTTCGTTCCCTCGTTTGCAAAGCCGAGCAGCTTGTCAAACATCCCGGAGAACCCTTTTACGAAACCCAGGCCAACTTCCGAATGCAGGAAGAACCAGGCGAGAATCACTTCAATCACTAAAAGCTGTATAACGTAGCGAATGCGAATGCTTTTGCGGTCATGGCTGACCAGCAGAGCCAAAAGCGCAACGACGGCAAGCGCTAAAACGAAGTGCAGAACGCGGGACATGGTGGCTCCAGAGTAGAGTCAGTAGTAATTTCGTTGCACATTCTATGTAACAAAAGGCAAGAAAACGAGAGGAAACGCACAGTATTAACAAGTTGTGTCATGGTTTGTCAGAATGGTGAGCAGCAATACCTTTTTGTGATATCAGGTAAAGAAGTGAAAACTTTATAAGAACTGCTAGAATCATTCATACTTGCTGAAGTTTTGTCTTCAGGCGTCTTTACAAAACATCGCCTTCCCATTCGGTTGTATCGTTCACGGCTATCAGAATAATCAGGAATCCCCTTTGTTGATGAACTTGATAATCATTCGCATTTTGTTGGCATGAAACATAGCAAAGGCTATATTTGAGGCAAAAATGACAAACAGTCGCATTGAGAGCGGTAGCGGGCGTGCAGCACGCAGACTCAGACTGGCGTTAATGGGGCCGGCGTTTATTGCGGCCATTGGCTATATTGACCCCGGCAACTTTGCCACCAATATTCAGGCCGGTGCCTCGTTTGGCTATCAGTTATTGTGGGTAGTGGTCTGGGCCAATCTGATGGCGATGATGATTCAGATCCTTTCTGCCAAGCTTGGGATAGCCACAGGTAAAAACCTTGCTGAACACATACGTGACCACTTTCCGCGCCCGCTGGTCTGGTTCTGGTGGGTGCAGGCAGAGATTATCGCCATGGCAACCGATCTGGCTGAGTTTATCGGTGCGGCTATTGGCTTCAAGCTCCTGCTTGGGGTTTCCTTACTCCAGGGCGCTGTGCTGACAGGCGTTGCGACGTTCCTGATTTTGATGCTGCAACGTCGTGGTCAAAAGCCACTTGAAAAAGTCATTGGCGGTCTGCTGCTGTTTGTCGCAGCGGCCTATATTGTCGAACTGGTTTTTTCCCAGCCGCAGCTTGCTGAGTTAAGCAAAGGCATGCTTATTCCATCTCTGCCCACCCGCGAAGCGGTCTTTCTCGCCGCCGGTGTGCTGGGTGCAACCATTATGCCGCATGTGATTTATCTGCATTCTTCTCTCACGCAGAACCTGCATGACGGGAATGCGAAAGAACGTTTCTCGGCGACCAAATGGGACGTATCCATCGCGATGGCGATTGCCGGGTTTGTGAATCTGGCGATGATGGCAACTGCCGCGGCGGCATTCCACTATAGCGGCAATACGGGGGTGGCTGACCTTGATGAAGCCTACGTGACTCTCAAACCGCTGCTAGGTGACGGCGCGGCAACCATCTTTGGCCTGAGCCTTGTCGCCGCCGGGCTGTCGTCCACGGTGGTCGGTACGCTGGCAGGGCAGGTGGTGATGCAGGGTTTTGTGCGCTTTCATATTCCGCTGTGGGTGCGTCGCACTATCACTATGCTACCGTCGTTTGTGGTTATCCTGATGGGGCTTGATCCCACGCGTATTCTGGTTATGAGCCAGGTGCTACTGAGCTTTGGGATTGCGCTGGCGTTAGTGCCGTTGCTGTGTTTTACCAGCAACCGTGCGCTAATGGGGGAACTGGTCAACGGCAGGACAGTGAATGCGCTGGGTTGGATTATTGCGGCCCTGGTGGTGGCGCTAAACGGCTGGTTGTTGATTGGCGTGGTATTGTGATTCAGCCCTGCTCGCGCCGGGAACGCTCCTGCTCACCCACATCGGGGAGCCAGTAATACGGTTTATCCCCGCCCGCGCGGGGAACACGCCAGGCCGTTGACCTTGAATTGGGTTTTGACCGGTTTATCCCCGCCTGCGCGGGGAACCGCGGGGAACACGGAAAAAGAACGTCGCCATAGGTCATTTCAGCCGGTTTATCCCCGCTCCCGCGGGGAACACGGAATGTGGCATCGTGGGGAGTAGGGGGCTGCGGTTTATCCCCGCAGCAGAGTCTGAAAAATTAATGGCGATGTTTGTGCCAGCTACCGCGCGGACCACGGTCATGGCGTCCGTCAATATAGCCGCGCTCGTAAGCCCGACGCTGATCCCAGCCACGGTGACGACCGTTATCCCGGTGCCAGCCACCACGCTGCCATTTCCAGTTTTTATTCCAGTAATCGCGATCGCGCCAGCGGTCACCGTCCCAGTAATGCCCAATGCGGTCGCGATCGCCAATCTGTAGTTTGATCGACGGCAGCAGGGTGATTTCATCTGCGTGGGCGCTCAGTGGCAGCGTTGCCAACAGCACTGCGCCTAAAATCAGTGACCTGAACATCATACATTCTCCTGTACGACCGACTGTAAACGGCCTGTTAATGCAATCGTACCGGGAAGTAAGCAGATGTTTCTTCTCCGTCACTCCGAAAGGCAGTTGGCATACCGATTTTGCGAGAATTCCTAACCCCGTAAAATGGCGTCAATCTCGGCCCGTTCGGCTTCGCTGAACTCCCGCTGTGTAAGCATGCCGAGAGCATCATCAATCTGCTGCGTTTTACTGGCGCCGATGAGCACCGAGGTCACCAGGTCGTCGCGCAGCACCCAGGCGAGCGACATCTGCGCCAGAGACTGGCCACGACGCTGCGCCACCTCATTAAGCCTGCCTGTCTGCTCACGTTTTTTTACCGTCAGACTATCCTGGGTCAGAAATTTGCTGGTGCTTGCCACCCGGGAGTCCTGCGGAATGCCGTGCAGATAGCGGTTTGTTAACAGGCCGCCAGCCAGTGGTGAAAACGCGATGCTGCCCACGCCGCAGTCCGCCAGTGTTGCCAGTAGCGACGTTTCTTCAGGTTCGCGCTCAAACAGTGAATATTTGAACTGATGGATAATACATGGTGTGCCAAGACGTTTGAGAATCGCGAATGCTTCGCGCGCCAGCGCCGTCGGGTAGCGCGATAGCCCCACGTACAGTGCCTTGCCCTGACGCACCAGACTATCGAGTGCCTGCATGGTTTCATCCAGAGGTGTATCGGGATCGGGACGATGGTGGTAAAAAATATCCACATACTCTAATCCCATACGTTTCAGACTGTTGTCCATGCTTGCCAGCAGGTATTTACGCGAACCCCAGTCGCCGTAGGGACCCTCCCACATCGTGTATCCCGCTTTGGTGGAAACGATTAACTCGTTGCGCAGCCCACGGAAATCTCCTCGTAACTGTCGGCCAAAAAAACTCTCAGCACTGCCCGGTGGTGGGCCGTAGTTATTGGCCAGATCGAAATGAGTGATACCTCGGTCAAACGCGTGGCGTAGCAATGAACGGCTGGCCTCAGCGCAGCTGGTCTCACCGAAGTTATGCCACAGGCCAAGCGAAATGGCCGGTAATTTAAGTCCACTGTTGCCACAGCGCCGGTATTGCATCGTGTCGTAACGGGTTGGGCTGGCCTGCCATGTCATAGGCGTTCCTGTGAAAAGTACCGGGGGATGAAGCTTAATGTATACGTTTACACGGTGTGGTGCCACAAGCGGACAAACCCGCATTTTCTGTAAACAGGAGTTGCCAGTGGCGTCCTGCGGCTCTTTCTGAAAATGTTACGCAATGGTTAATACTCTGTTCGTTAACCTTCAAAAGGAAGCTGGCTATGCAATCTCACTACAGTGTTTCCGATTATCTGCTGGACCGCCTGGCACAATGCGGCATCGAACATCTGTTCGGCGTGCCTGGTGATTACAATCTTGAGTTTCTGGATCATGTTATTGATAGCCCGCGTCTGCGCTGGGTGGGCTGCGCCAATGAACTGAATGCGGCCTATGCGGCTGACGGCTATGCCCGTTGCCGTGGCGCAGGCGCACTGCTCACCACCTATGGGGTGGGAGAGCTGAGTGCGCTCAACGGCATCGCAGGCAGTTATGCGGAGTACTTACCGGTTATTCACATCGTGGGTGCACCGCGCCTTGAGGTGCAGCAGGCGCGTGCGCTGGTGCACCACACCCTCGGTGACGGTGATTTTGATCATTTTGCCCGCATTGGGGCCGAGATCTCCGTCGCGCATGCCTCTCTTACGGCACAAAATGCCTGCGTGGAAATTGACCGTGTACTGTGTGAGGCGCTAAGCCAGCGTCGCCCGGGGTATCTGGTGCTACCAAGTGACGTAGCCTTGATGCCAGCCTCTGCGCCAGAAAATGCGCTGATGCTGGAACCTGATTTTGCTTCGCCGCAGCGCCTTGAGGCGTTTCGCCAGACGGCGCAAACGCTGCTTGGACACAGCGGGCGCGTGGCGCTGCTGGCGGATTTTCTGGCTCTGCGCTTTGGCCTGCAGCCGCTCCTGCACCAGTGGATGCGCGAGGCACCACTGACACATTCCACTTTGATGATGGGCAAAGGGCTTTTCAACGAGCAGGGTGATGGGTTTGTGGGTACCTACTGTGCCAGAGCCAGCACACCGCAGCTCAGAAGCGCTATTGAGGATGCCGATGTGACTATCTGCGTGGGCGTGCGTTTTACCGATGCACTGACGGCAGGTTTTACCCATCGGCTTGATATGAGCAAGGTGATTGATGTTCAGCCCTTTGCTGTACGAGTGGGGGAACACTGGTTTAGCGGGATCCCAATGGCGCAGGCCGTGGAAGTGCTGTATCAGCTTTGCCGCAGCCGCCCGCGTGAACCGGCGCTCAATGCGCCACAACCCTCGCCGTTGCCGGCCAGCGATAGCGGTATTCTCGATCAGCGGGCGCTGTGGCAGACCGTGCAGGATTTTCTGCGCCCGCGTGACATTCTGGTGGTGGATCAGGGAACGTCATCCTTTGGCGCGGTTGCGTTGCGGTTGCCGCAAGAAAGCAGTTTTATTGGGCAGCCGTTGTGGGGCTCCATTGGCTTTTCGCTACCGGCGGCGTATGGGGCGCAAACTGCCTGCCCTGACAGGCGTGTGGTGCTGATTGTGGGTGACGGAGCCGCCCAGCTGACTATTCAGGAGTTAGGTTCGATGATGCGCGACGGGCAGCGCCCCATTGTGTTGCTGCTCAACAATGACGGTTATACCGTTGAGCGTGCTATTCACGGACCGCATCAGTGTTATAACGATATTGCTCCCTGGAACTGGACGGGAATTGCCGGGGCGCTCAGCGTTGACGGTAAAGCACAGAGTTGGCGCGTGAGCGACACCGCACAGTTCAGAGCGGTGCTGGATAAGGCCGCAGCCTGTCAGAGTTTGGCGTTGATTGAGGTGATGATGCCTAAGCATGATATCCCTGACATGCTGGTGGTACTGACGAGCACTCTGGCTGAACATCAGGCGCAGGAAAGCTAACTGGCACGACGCCCGTGACCGAGGCTGAAACGTTTAATCGCTTTCTGTGACGGACGTCAATTTTCACGGGTCATCTGTGAGATGGTCGTTGTTGTTGAAGCACCATAATTTTAGAGTGTTAACAATTTGACCTTGTGGAGCCAGGAACTAATGACCCAATACGCGTTGGTAGGTGATGTCGGCGGCACAAACGCACGTCTGGCGTTGTGTAATCTTGATAACGGCGATATTTCTCATGCCAAAACCTATTCCGGCCTGGATTATCCTTCGCTGGAGGCGGTAATACAGGAGTATCTCAAGGCACAGGAGGCGAAAATTAGCGCGGGTTGTATTGCTATCGCTTGCCCGATAACCGGCGACTGGGTGGCGATGACCAACCACACCTGGGCTTTTTCCATTGCCGAAATGAAAAAGAATCTTGGCTTCACCTACCTTGAAATCATCAACGATTTTACCGCCGTTTCCATGGCAATCCCGATGCTCAAGCCTGAACATCTGATTCAGTTTGGCGGCGGTAAGCCGGTAGATGGCAAGCCGGTTGCGGTATATGGCGCAGGCACCGGGCTGGGTGTGGCGCACCTGGTACATGTGGACAAACGTTGGGTGAGCTTGCCTGGCGAAGGTGGCCACGCGGATTTTGCGCCTAACAGTGAAGAAGAAGATGTCATTCTTGAGCAGTTACGCACCGAGTTTGGTCATGTTTCAGCCGAGCGTGTGCTGTCTGGTCCGGGCCTGGTAAACCTCTATCGTGCGATTGTGAAGGCCGATAACCGCCAGCCTGAAAACCTGCAACCGAAGGATGTCACCGAGCGCGCACTCGCGGACAGCTGCACTGACTGTCGCCGGGCGCTGTCGCTGTTCTGCGTGATTATGGGGCGTTTTGGCGGCAATCTCGCGCTAACGCTCAGCACTGCAGGCGGCGTATATATCGCTGGTGGTATTGTGCCGCGCTTCCTGGACTTCTTTAAGGCCTCCGGCTTTCGCGGCGGCTTTGAAGATAAAGGCCGTCTGAAGGATTTTGTCGAGGATATCCCGGTTTATCTGATAACCCATGAACAACCGGGGCTGCTGGGTTCCGGTGCCCATCTGCGCCAGACGATGGGGCAAGTTATCTGACCGATTTTATCTGCTGATGTGCCATAAACGCCGCAGGGGAGTCTGCGGCGTTTATGTTTGTGCCGTAAGGGAATCAGGCTATGGCACACCTGCCTGGTAAAAGAAGATTCAAATATTCGCGCTGTGGGGGCGCAAGGCGCTTTGTGCGTACAGAACATGAAAGCGGCCGTCACAGGACAGCCGCTTTTCGTATGACAGGTATTAGTCGCCCTGTCTGCGTCGTTTACCGCAACGAGGTCTGAGCGCCTGCGACCTGGCCGGTCAGCGTGTGCCGCCAAGCTGCGCAAGGCCGGTATCCGTCAGTGTCTCAATCCCTGGGCGATCGGTGAAATCCGTTTCAAAATCATCGGCGGCAAAATCCGGTGGTGAACGTCCTTCCACAAATGCAGGCCACTGGCGTTGCAGATAGGCGGCGTTTTTCTCGCACCAGGGAGCCGCGGCAATGTACATCACGTTGCTGTCAAACTCGCCGTTGTGCTCATTTTCAACGGCGTGGATAACGTCGCAGTGCCAGAAGACGGCATCACCCGCTTCCATGTCGGGAATAGAGGAAATCCCTTGCAGTAAAAGGGGATGCCACTGCTTGTTAACAGACAGCGCACGCCCCGGTTTGGCATCACACAGTGAGTCTTCCGGTACGTCATCCTGCAAGGCACGCAGCAGAATCCAGGCCATTGCGTTGGCGACCGGAAGCAGTTGTAGCGTGCCAGCACCTTTGCGCTGCGGCGTCAGGGCGGTCCAGCCCTGGAAAGTCCGAAACATGGAGCACACCGCCGGAGACGGGAACTCGCGCGCTTCGGTACGGCCTTCTGCGTCGAAGGGGCTGTAGCGTTGCCAGTTGCCGCTAAAAACGTGACGATAAACGTGACGAAAGTTTTCATCCAGCCAGCGTTCGACCGAGCCGCCATCGACATGAGGAGACAGCCCGAGGGAACCAGAATGCGGCGGTCGGCGGCGGGTGCGGTCAGCGTAGGTCACCACGCGGTTCGGATCAAAGTGCTGACGCCCGTGGCTTTCGGTTTGCCACAGCCCGTTGAGGAAAATCTGTACTGCCTTCATGCGTTCAGCCTGGCGCGCCTCAACCTGTGGCGTAGACCAGTAAATACCGTAAATCTGCGGCTTACTGTCGGCCAGCGTGCCGAAGTAATTATCCTCAGCCGCATTTTTCAGCTTTTCAACAAAGTGATTTTTTTCAAGATAATCGCCAATCTGCTGGTTCCAGCCATTGGCTTTTTCTTGTGGGAATACGCCGTGGATAACCACGCAGCCACGCTGGCGGATAAGCGCTTTCTGCTGCTCAGAAATGCGGTTATGCACGATGTCATCGGCGTGAAGTTGTGGCACCGGGTGTTCTCCCCGTGCCTGTGCCGCCTGTAATTCGTTTATCTGGCGCGTAATGTCTGCTTCCAGTTCGCTGAACACCCGGGCGTAGTCCGGAAGTGCCTGACGCAGGTGGTGTTTGATATCACGAATGGCTTGCGGCACGTCATCAATGTGCAGATTCATAGGGTTGGCTCCACGTTATCGGAATATGTTTTTTATTTGTTGCTACAAGGTAAATATAAATCCGTGTCTGCAAATAAAAAAGAGATAACCTTCAAATGAAGCATCCCCTTTTAATGAATGAAAATATTTTTTGTTAACCCCCTCGACAGATGAAAATTATCCAGGTTATGTTTTGAACAGGCCGCAAGATGCGGTCACGTCGCTCGGACGGTCCGGGCGCTTACGTTACTTCGAGGAATTTATGGCTGACTTCAGTCCAAAACGCCGTTTTTCGCGTATCGACAGACTTCCCCCTTACGTTTTCAACATTACCGCTGAGCTCAAGATGGCTGCGCGCCGGCGCGGCGAAGATATTATTGACTTCAGCATGGGCAACCCCGATGGCGCCACACCGCCGCATATTGTCGAAAAGCTCTGTACCGTGGCCCAGCGCCCGGATACCCATGGTTACTCCACATCACGCGGTATTCCGCGCCTGCGCCGTGCAATTTCGCGCTGGTATCAGGAGCGCTACCAGGTGGATATTGACCCGGAAACCGAAGCGATTGTGACCATCGGCTCAAAAGAGGGGCTGGCGCACTTGATGCTGGCGACACTGGATCATGGTGATACTGTGCTGGTGCCAAACCCGAGCTACCCGATTCATATTTATGGTGCCGTGATTGCCGGTGCCCAGGTGCGCTCGGTCCCGCTGGTAGAGGGGGTGGATTTCTTTAACGAGCTGGAGCGCGCTATTCGCGAAAGCTACCCCAAACCGAAGATGATGATCCTCGGCTTTCCGTCAAATCCGACGGCACAGTGTGTCGAGCTGGAGTTTTTCGAGCGCGTTGTGGCGCTGGCGAAGCAGTATGACGTGCTGGTGGTACACGATCTGGCCTATGCCGATATTGTTTACGACGGCTGGAAAGCACCATCCATTATGCAGGTACCAGGTGCACGCGACGTCGCGGTGGAATTTTTCACGCTGTCAAAAAGTTACAACATGGCGGGCTGGCGCATCGGCTTTATGGTGGGCAATCAGGAGCTGGTGGCAGCGCTGGCACGTATCAAAAGTTACCACGACTATGGCACGTTCACTCCGCTACAGGTGGCGGCTATTGCCGCGCTGGAAGGTGAGCAGCAGTGCGTGCGCGATATTGCCGAGCAGTATAAGCGCCGTCGCGATGTGCTGGTGAAAGGGCTGCATGAAGCGGGCTGGATGGTGGAATGTCCAAAGGCATCAATGTACGTTTGGGCGAAGATCCCGGAGCCTTACGCTGCAATGGGGTCACTGGAGTTTGCCAAAAAGCTGTTACAGGACGCGAAAGTGTGCGTTTCACCTGGGATTGGCTTTGGTGATTATGGGGATACCCACGTGCGTTTTGCGCTAATTGAAAACAGCGATCGTATTCGCCAGGCCGTGCGCGGTATTAAGGCGATGTTTCGCAGTGACGGGCTGTTGACGGTAAGCGCTAAAGCCGGTGTAGAGACCGAGTAAGACGCAAACAGGAGCCGCCAGGCTCCTGTTGTCATTTCGCTTTGCGCAAAAGCAGGCTTATTCAAGCATCAGAAAGAATGTACCGACCCACAAAAACAGAATCACTGAAATGCCCATAAAAAAATATTTCACGTCTTTTGCTCCACGCACTGCTGTACGCTCAAAATCGAAATAGGGTGAGGCCCGGTTGCCTGACTGAAATGCTTTTAGAAAAACATACAGCCGCTTCACGACCGCTGTTGGCAGATCCAGCGTGCCAGGCGGCGCTAATGTAACGCCAAATCCGGGGGGATACAAGCGGCTGCACGTGGGTTCGCAGGCTTTTTTTGTAGCTGCGCGAGCGACCTTATTAATCCTTTAAAAACAGGTTGTTAATTCATAACGGCAGTCTTAACAATCCCGATACAGGCTCAGTTATCTTTCATCAAAGGCAGTGTGGACTGTGAGTGATAGTGTGTCCACCTTCGGCCGACCCTTTTAGGAATTAATGGACATTATTATCCTTTTCATGCATCCGAAATAAGGCAAAGGCGGCATACATAACCGGCGCGAAATAATCCTTTCTGCAACTTCTGAGTCCTTGCGTTACGGCGCGCTTACCAGACAGATTTAAAAGCATGATGAGCAGACTGTAACCCATTCAGGGCATCTTTTATAAAACACAAGACCGCCGGTTTTTTACAGGCCTGGTCATCTTATCGCCAGTGTGGTGCTGAATAAAACGTTGATATTAAGTACGGGGAAAAGGGTGAATGTTGTAAAGGAATACTTAACGACATCATTTAACGCTATATGGAGGTTATTTGATTTTAATCTTTATTAAACAGTCAATTAGGTTGTTTGGCTAAGCGAAATGCGTCATGAAGATAAAGCATGGCTTCAGCAAAGTTATCATCAAGTGTGTAGAAATAAGCTTCCGGCACGTCAAGCACTTTGGCAATGGCGCACACGGTTTGAAAAGTAGGGCTGTGTGTCCCTTTTTCATATTGCGACATTCTGGCCCGACCCGATGAATCTATACCTGCAAGAATGCCGAGTTTAGTCTGGGTTAAACCTGCCCGCTCACGTGCGGCTTTCAAACGCTTGGGAACCATCTACTTAAACCCATCTCAGCAGTAATCAACTTATTTACATGTTTAGCATTTCTTGATTTTTACCGTGTTAAGACTCCCTATACGCCTTTCCTGGCTGCCAGATGGGGTTTGTTCGAGGGAGAACGGTATAAAAAATAAAGAGATACATGGCATTGCGCCGTAATAAAACGCGATGCTGTGCTTTTTGCCGTAAGGGAAGGGTGTGGACCGGGTTACGCAGATTTCAGTGTAGCGCGTACGGATCAGGGGACATATCGCCGCTGGCGACAACGGTGACTAAGGCGGTTTTTGTCAGACCGACAGGAAGGTGAAGCAATCAGGAAGATGAAATGGCGTCCCCTGCAGGAATCGAACCTACAACTAGCCCTTAGGAGGGGCTCGTTATATCCATTTAACTAAGGGGACTTTACACGGCGTTAACTCAGGTTTACTGCCCTTGAATCAATACTATCGTAACTACGCGCTTTGCATCAAGGTTTTTGCTCTGCTTACACGTGTTCGAGAACGGTGTAAGCACTTGCTAATGCGTACATTTTAAGTACAGAATGCCTGTAAACCATGTGTACAGGATATAAAGCCGTGGCGCTGAGTGAGACCAAACTGCGAACCCTCCACAACAAGCCTTATTCCGGCGCTGCTGAAGTCACTGACAGTGACGGCCTTAGCGCACGCATTACACCCACCGGCACCATTACCTTCCAGTATCGTTACCGCTGGAACGGCAAAGCGGTGCGCCTGACAGTAGGCAGGTATCCTGCCACGTCGCTTAAAGACGCCCGAGCCATTGTCAGTGAATTGCGCGCAGTGTACACGAAGGGTATTAACCCCAAAAATTATTTCGCCCGTGAAGAGGGGAAACTGACACTCAAAGAGTGCCTCGACCGATGGTGGGAAAAATACGTTACGGGGCTGAGACCTAATACCCAAACGCTGTACCGATCAGTGGTGTACAACACTCTGTACGCAGAGTTCGTAGACGTACCTGTTGCCAGTATCCCTGCATCGGCCTGGGTTCAGTTTTTCAACAAGCAAGAAAGTCTCAACAAAAAAAAGCACGTGTGCTGCTGCAGCAACTCAGGTCGGTTATTAACTGGTGTATGAGCCGAGAACTGATCCCATCGTGTGAGATGATGAAACTGAGCGTTAAGAACATTGGTAAGAAGCCGGATGCGGGTGAGCGCGTGCTGACCTACAGTGAACTGGCAAAAATCTGGCTGGCTCTGGAACGTTCAACGGTGACATCGTCCAACCGACTGCTGCATCAACTCATGCTGTTGTATTCCTGCCGCTCGTCTGAAATGCGCCTCGCGCTGGCGGGGGAATTTAACATGCCAGATCGTATCTGGACGGTGCCGGGTGGGCATTCGAAAATGGGGAATATCATAAAACGCCCGATTTTCGACCAGGTAAAACCGTATCTGGATAGATTGCTGAGTGTGGGTAATGATGTGTTGTTTCCTGGTCAGTATCGGGATAAGCCGCTCGACAGCTCGTCGGCGAGTCTGTACATGCGCAAATTGCGCAAAGAGATTGGCATCCCAGAATGGCGGCCCCGCGATTTCCGACGGTCTCTGTCCACGAATTTATCGAGGGAAGGGATTATGCCCCATGTCACCGAAAAGATGTTGGGGCATGAGCTGAGTGGTGTGATGGCGGCGTATAACCAGCACGACTGGCTGGCAGAACAAAAAGCGGCTTATGAGTTGTATGCAGATAAAATTTTCTGGCACGTTAAACAGCTTGGTTAATACCGTCGCCTTCTCACTCTATTCCCGACCGCTTTCCGGCTAAAGCATGTCAGGGATACCGGTCGCGCAAAGCTACAGTCCAGAATAAGCCTGCAAAACGTGGTTTGCCGTTCAGCGATTTTCCCCATCACCTCACCGCGCTTGCTATCGGTCATTCCACTCTTTTCATGGCTACGTACCGCTTACATGGGCCAGACGCCGGTAAGCGTATGGCAGTCAGCAGAAATTCATGAGTCAGCAGTAATAAACATACTATGGCGCGTTACAGTAAAATCTTCAGGGTGGCGACGGCAACAAACGGGACTAACAACACCATGCACATCGATATTGTCTTGAGAAAGTTTTTGCTCTCGTTCAACGATTGATTTGTAACGTCAAGCAACGTGTATATTTCGGCGAGCGAGTCGGCATCTGCCTCGTCATTTTTTTTGCTCAATACGTTGAGGTTTTCTAAACCGGCATTGTCAGTGTTTGTGACCTTTCGGGAGAACACACCCGATAGCATGATAAAATTAGCGCTGGCGTCATCAGGGGCAAGTAATTGTATTGCGGCTTCATGACCGGCTTTGTTATCTGCCCAGTCAACATACGCGGGAAGCATGACCGATAAGCCAAGGAAATTGTCACCGGCTTTAATAGCGTCAAAAATCTTTGAAAAAGATGCGCTCGTAAGGGGGCTGTGAAACTCCAGAACACGGTTAACATGCGTGTCGCCGTCATTACTTTCAGTGATAGCGTCATGAAAGAAAAAATTCCCGCAATAAATCTCCTGCTGCTCGGCTTCAATAACTTCTCTTATTTCTATTTTTATTGTGTCGGCCAGCTTTGCTTTAAGTTGGCCGTCTGCTCTTGAAATGCAATATAGCGTTTCGGGCAGCGAATCAACATCTATCTCGGCTTTAATCGTTCTGTACGTTTCGAATGACTTATTAAATAGTGAGTGAAAATCGTTGTATCCCCCTTTTTCTAAATTCTGAGGAATACCTTTTGGCGTTGCGATGCGTGTATGCGTCAGGGCTTCTACCGAACGTGACACCATAAAGAGCGAGGACCGGCGAAATACAAAATCAGGTAGTTCGGATTCGCTGGTTTTGTTCTCTTTGATGCTAAAGCCGTCTTCATATTCAATCAGATTTTGATCGCCAAAAATCATTCTACACATTCCCTGTGATTGGTTTTTGCGCAGACTATCACCAAAGCCGGAAATATTAAAGGCGCGTGGGATGTGGCCTGCGTGCCTGACGCTCGTTTCTCTTGGTTACCGAAACAGAAAGCTCGTTTGTATAAATCAACGGTGATTTCGACGGCGAATTTCACAACCGTCAGCCGTGTTGCATTGTACTGGGAGCTGTGTGATGCCGTTTAGCGTGTCTATCTTCCCACAGCAGCCTGTGCAGATTATTGGGACGCTGCGCCTGTGAGATGTTAATGCACTAAATAAAAAACCACTCTCTCACCGGTGAGGGGCTTTTGTTATTAATAATCAGTTAAGACAAAGCACCTCTGTGAGTTGTCCCTTCTGGCGCGAATGCTATCCGTTCCCACGCCAGATTGGCGAATGCAACCCACCGGCGATAAGGCGTGATTTCAGGTGAGGGTAAAAAGTGAAGGCAGACATTGCACAACGGCATCAGGCATTCCTGTGCGTCAGGTGGGCGGTAAGGGTGGATGTAGCCAGTCAATCAAGGAAATCTACCTACCTTGCGGCCCCCGCACGTTAAGGGGCCGCAAACATTACCAATGACGCGGCCGCGACGTTAAGCCGTGTGTAACACGGTTTAACCATACTGTTGCCAGCGCCTTAATCCACCGTCTCTTTCTCCTGCTGGGCTTTACGCTCATTCGCTATGTCGTTTCGGATCTGCGCGTGGCTGATAAGGGCAAAAATAAACGTGCCGCCGATGATGTTACCGGCAAGTGTGGGGAGGGCGAACGGCCAGATAAAGCTGTACCATGACGCTTCACCGTTGAATATCAGATAAAAAATCTCCACGCTGCCAACCACAATATGAGTGGTATCGGCGACGGCAATCAGCCAGGTCATCAGCACAATGACCAGAATTTTGGCCGAGCCCGCGGCGGGCAGCATCCACACCATTGTTGCCACCAGCCAACCGGAGACAATGGCCTTAGTGAACATTTCTGCCGGCGAATTCTCCATCACCGCAGCACCCATCTCGCTGAACGCGCTACGGGTAGGTTCATCAAACACGGGCATAAAATTAAAGGCCAGTGCGGCGAGCGCGGTGCCAATCAGGTTACCAAACAGCACGATGCCCCACAGGCGCAACAACAGCAAAAAGTTGCCGTGAGTGGGTTTATGCATAAAGGGCAACACGGCTGTCACCGTGTTTTCGGTGAACAGCTGCTGGCGGGCCATAATCACAATGATAAAGCCGACAGTGTAGCCCAGACTCTCCAGCAAAAATGCAGCCGGCACACCTTCCAGGTGCACGTGCAGAATGCCCTTTACCAGCATTGATGCGCCCATCGACAGTCCGGCAGCAATGGCTGACCACAGCAGCGCCATTGCATCACGCTCCAGCTCTTTTTCGCCGTCGTGACGGATGTGTTCATGGGTCGCCATGGCGCGAGAGGGCATGGCTTTTTCCTCTTGTTCCATTTGCTTCTCATCTGTATCAGTAGTGGCATCTTTATGTAACGTCGTCATCATCGATTTCCTGGCGGTTTGTATTCCTGCTGTTAAGCGTAGCCAGAGTCTGGCGACAATCTGAACTGTTTTTGATCTGGCTAAAAAATATTACTCCTTTCTGAGTATCAATCAGGCCTCGCAGGGTTTAGAGGGCATGGCGGGTGTGTGATATCATTCGCCGCGAATTCCCCGTGATGGAGCCCCTTTTGATGCTTGATGCTCAAAACCTGACCTGCGTGCGTGATGAGAGAGTGCTGTTTAGTGCGCTTTCGTTTTCTGTTGCGCCTGGCGAGGTTGTGCAGGTTGCCGGGGTGAATGGCGCAGGCAAAACGTCACTGCTGCGTATTCTGAGCGGGCTGGCCAGCCCGGAATCTGGCGAGGTGTACTGGTGCCAAGAGCCTCTTAGCCGGGCACGTGAAGATTATCACCGCGAGCTACTGTGGCTGGGCCATCAGCCTGGCGTGAAAAGCGTGATGACGGCAGACGAAAACCTGCGTTTTTTCCATCCAACAGAATCTCAGGACGCGCGCTGGCATGCGCTTGCCTCTGTCGGTTTAGTGGGTTATGAAGATGTGCCGGTGGCCCAAATGTCCGCCGGACAGCAGCGTCGCGTGGCGCTGGCCCGGCTATGGCTGAGTAGCGCCCGGCTGTGGATTCTGGACGAGCCTTTTACCGCGCTGGATATTGCGGGTGTTGAAAAGCTGACAAAACGCATTGAATACCACGCGGCTGCGGGCGGCACCGTATTACTGACCACCCATCAGCCGCTTCGTCCGCTGGCATGTACGCTGCGCTGCATTACGCTGCAAGCCGAGGTGGCGCAATGATGCGGCAAATTTTCTGGCGCGAGCTGCGCGTGGCCTTTCGTAAGGGCGCGGAAATTATCAACCCGCTGTGGTTCTTCCTGATAGTGATTACGCTGTTTCCGCTGGGGATTGGCCCGGAGCCGCAGATGCTGGCGCGTATTGCGCCGGGCGTGGTGTGGGTTGCAGCACTACTGTCTTCGCTGCTGGCGATGGAGAGACTGTTTCGCGACGACTGGCAGGACGGAGGGCTTGAGCAGCTGATGTTACTGCCGCTGCCGCTGCCTGCGGTGGTGCTGGCGAAAGTGGCCGCTCACTGGGTGGTGACCGGTTTGCCGCTGCTACTGCTCTCGCCGCTGGTGGCACTGCTGCTGGGGCTGGACATCCACAGCTGGTGGGTGATGGCGCTGACGCTGCTGCTCGGCACACCGACCTTAAGTTTTCTCGGGGCAATTGGCGTTGGGTTAACGGTGGGGTTGCGCCGTGGTGGCGTGTTGCTGAGCCTGCTGGTGCTGCCGCTGACCATCCCGCTTTTGATTTTTGCCACCGCGGCACTGGACGCGGCGGCGATGAATTTGCCGGTCAACGGCTATCTCGCCATCCTCGGCGCGTTTCTTGCCGGGAGTGCAACGTTAAGTCCGTTTGCCACAGCCGCCGCGCTGCGCGTGAGCGTGCAATAAATAATGGCCCGCATAGCGGTGCTGAATCTGGATGAAAATCACGGCGTTGATTTTCAACGTAATGTTGAACTTTGTGAGCAATAAACCATGTGGAAAGCGCTACATCAGCTTGCTAAACCGCAGCGGCTGTATAGCCTGTGCGGGCGCTTCATTCCCTGGCTGGGGCTGCTGAGCAGCATCCTGCTGGTGGTGGGGTGCATCTGGGGCTTCGTTTATGCGCCTGCGGATTACCAGCAGGGCCAGAGCTATCGCATCATGTACCTACACGTGCCTGCGGCAATGTGGTCGATGGGCATTTATGCATCAATGGCGATTGCCGCCTTCATTGGCCTGGTCTGGCAGATGAAAATGGCCGACCTGACGGTCGCGGCGATGGCACCGGTGGGGGCGGTCTACACCTTTATTGCCCTGGTGACAGGTTCAGCCTGGGGCAAACCGATGTGGGGCACATGGTGGATTTGGGATGCACGCCTTACCTCTGAACTGGTACTGCTGTTTTTGTACGTCGGGGTGATTGCGCTTTATAACGCCTTTGACGACCGTCGCCTTGCCGGGCGCGCAGCCGGGATTCTGGTGCTGGTGGGCGTGGTTAACTTACCGATTATTCACTTCTCCGTTGTGTGGTGGAACACTCTGCATCAGGGCTCCACCAACATGCAGCAAACTATCGATCCGGCCATGCGTATTCCGCTGCGCTGGTGCATTTTTGGTTTCCTTGGTCTGTTTGTTACGCTGACGCTTATGCGCCTGCGTAATTTGATTCTGGTTCAGGAGCGCCGTCGCCCGTGGGTGGCTGAGCTTGCGCAGAAAGGGAGGAATGCGTGATGCAGAGCGCTTTTGCAAACTGGCAGGAGTTCTGGGCGATGGGCGGCTATGCGTTTTACGTCTGGCTGGCCGTGGCCGCAACCCTTATCCCCATTTTCGCCCTGGTCGGACATACCGTCTGGCAGCGCCGCGCGCTGCTGGAGGAAGTCCGCCGTCAGGAATCCCGCGAACGGCGTATTCGCGCGGCGGCGCAGAACCATGAACCCGAGGAAGCATAAGTGAATTCACGACGTAAAACGCGACTTTATCTGGCGATTGCCGTGATTGCGGGGCTGGCGCTGACCATCACGCTGGTGCTGTATGCGCTGCGCTCAAATATCGATTTATTCTATACACCTGGTGAGATAATCCACGGTAAAGGCACCAGTTTGCTCAAGCCCGAGCCGGGCCAGCGTCTGCGCGTGGGCGGCATGGTAATGCCGGGTTCCGTTAAGCGCGACAGCCAGTCGCTGAAAGTGACCTTTAAGCTGTTCGATGCGCGTGGCGTGGTGGATGTCAGCTACGAAGGCATTCTGCCGGATCTGTTTCGCGAAGGGCAGGGAATTGTGGCGCAGGGCGAGTTCGAAGAAGGCAACCTGATTGTTGCCAAAGAAGTGCTGGCTAAACATGACGAAAACTACACACCGCCAGAAGTGAAAGCGGCGATGGAAGACAATCACCAACGTCCTGCGGAAGTCTATAAGGATAACCACTGATGATGCCGGAAATTGGCAATTTTCTGCTGTGCCTCGCGCTCGGTATTTCGCTGGTATTAAGCCTGTGGCCGCTGTGGGGCGCTGCGCGCCAGGATGTGCGGCTGATGGCGCTGGCTCGCCCGCTGACCTGGGCTATGTTCCTCGTTATTCTCGCCGCGTTTTTGATTCTGGTGCACGCATTTATCGTCAACGACTTCACCGTGCTATATGTCGCTAACAACTCCAATACCGAACTGCCGGTGTGGTATCGCGTGGCGGCAACCTGGGGGGCGCATGAAGGCTCGCTGCTGCTGTGGGTACTGCTCATGAGTGGCTGGACCTTCGCCGTGGCGCTGTTCAGCCGCGGTATGCCGCTTGATTCCGTGGCGCGCGTGCTGGCGGTGATGGGCATGATTACCTTCGGCTTTTTGCTGTTCATCATTTTCACTTCCGATCCGTTCACTCGCACGCTGCCGGACTACCCGATTGACGGGCGCGATCTTAACCCGCTGTTGCAGGATGTTGGCCTGATCTTCCATCCACCGCTGCTGTATATGGGTTACGTTGGCTTCTCGGTGGCGTTTGCGTTCTCTATTGCTTCACTCATGGCCGGACGGCTGGATACCGCATGGGCGCGCTGGTCACGTCCGTGGACCCAGGCTGCGTGGGTCTTTTTAACCCTTGGTATCGTGCTCGGCTCTGCGTGGGCTTATTACGAACTCGGTTGGGGCGGCTGGTGGTTCTGGGATCCGGTTGAAAATGCCTCCTTTATGCCGTGGCTGGTGGGTACGGCGCTCATGCACTCGCTGGCGGTTACGGAAAAGCGTGGCAGCTTCAAAGCCTGGACTGTGCTGCTGGCGATTTCGGCCTTCTCTCTGTGCCTGCTTGGCACCTTCCTGGTGCGTTCCGGCGTGCTGGTGTCCGTGCACTCGTTTGCCTCTGACCCATCGCGCGGCATGTTTATCCTGGCGCTGCTGGTGGTGGTCATCGGCGGTTCGCTGCTGCTGTATGCGGTTAAGGGCAGCACGGTACGCTCACGCGTGGGCAATGAGCTGTGGTCGCGTGAATCCTTCCTGCTTGGCAACAACGTGTTACTGGTGGCGGCCATGCTGGTTGTGCTGCTCGGCACGCTGCTGCCGCTGGTGCACAAACAGCTCGGTCTTGGCAGTATCTCCGTGGGTGAGCCGTTCTTTAACACCATGTTCAGCGTGATGATGGCGCCATTTGCGCTGCTGCTGGGCATTGGGCCGCTGGTGCGCTGGCGTCGTGATGAGCCGCAGAAGCTGCGCCGCCGCCTGCTGATTGCGCTGGTGGCAACCGTTGCGCTCTCCTTATTGCTGCCGTGGTTGATGCAGGACCGCATTGAGGCCATGACGGTTGTGGGGCTGCTGATGGCGTTCTGGGTATTTATCCTCGCCGTCAGCGAAGTATTTGACCGTGCCACCGACAGGCACAGCCTGTGGCGCGGCCTGACAAAAATTTCGCGCAGCCACTGGGGCATGGTGCTGGGTCACGTCGGTCTGGCGGTGACGGTAGTCGGCATTGCTTTTAGCCAGAGCTACAGCGTTGAGCGCGACGTGCGTATGAAGGCGGGCGACAGCATCACCATTCATGAATATGGCTTTACCTTTCGTGAAGTGCGTGACGTTACCGGGCCAAACTGGCGCGGTGGCGTTGGCGTTATTGATGTAACGCGCAACGGCAAGCCGGAAACCACGTTGCGTGCAGAAAAGCGCTTCTATAACAGCAGCCGCATGATGATGACTGAAGCGGCCATTGACGGTGGTCTGACGCGCGACCTGTACGCGGCGTTGGGAGAGGAGCTGGACGACGGCAGCTGGGCAGTGCGTTTGTACTACAAGCCGTTCGTGCGCTGGATTTGGTACGGCGGTGTGTTGATGTCGCTTGGCGGCGTACTCTGCATGTTTGACCGTCGCTACCGTCTTCGTCATTCGCACAAGGGGGCGTAATGAAGCGTAATGTGCTTTATATCCCGCTGGCGCTGTTTCTGGTGCTGGCTGCACTGCTGATGTGGCAACTGGTGCGCAACGCCGACGGCGATGACCCGACCCGGCTGGAGTCGGCGCTGATTGGCAAACCCGTACCGGTCTTTCGCCTCGAGTCGCTGGATATCCCCGGCAAAATTTACGACCAGGCAGCACTCACAGACGGCAAACCGCTGTTGCTGAACGTCTGGGCGACCTGGTGTCCGACGTGTCGCGCCGAGCACGCGTTCCTCAACGGGCTGTCAGCACAGGGCGTGCGCGTGGTCGGCATGAACTATAAAGACGATCGCGCCAAAGCTATTCGCTGGCTTAACGATCTGGGTAATCCGTATGCCATGAGTCTTTTTGACGGTGACGGCATGCTGGGGCTGGATCTGGGCGTTTATGGTGCGCCGGAAACCTTTCTTATCGACGGTAAAGGCATTATCCGCTACCGCCACGCGGGCGATCTGAACGACCGCGTCTGGCAGCAGGAGATCAAACCGCTGTGGGACAAATACAGCCAGGAGGCCGGAGCATGATAGCGCGCGGGTTAATCGGGCTGTTTGCACTGTGCCTTTCTTTTGGCGCGCTCGCAGCCATTGATACTTACCAGTTTAAAGATGAAGCCCAGGAGCAGCAGTTCCGCCAGCTGACCGAACAGCTACGCTGCCCGAAATGCCAGAACAACAGCATTGCCGACTCTAACGCCATGATCGCCTCCGACATGCGCCAGAAGGTGTATGAGCTACAGCAGCAGGGGCAGACTAAGCAGCAGATAATCGATTACATGGTCGCGCGCTATGGTCATTTTGTGACCTATGAGCCTCCGCTGACGCCGTCTACCCTGGTGTTGTGGCTGTTGCCTGCGCTGTTTGTTATCGGCGGTGCGCTGGTGATTGTAAAGCGCGCCCGCAAGCGCGACAGGCAAGCCGATACTGCACTCAATGAGCAAGAGCAGCAGCGCCTCAAAGCGCTGTTGGATGAAAAAAGGAATGCGTCATGACGCCGCTGATTATCACCATAGTCGTATTGCTGCTGGCTGTGTCGGCGCTGCTGTTTATTCCCTGGGGCAACGGGCAGGTTGCCAGCCGTGATGCCCTCAACCGAGCGTTTTATCAGGACAGACTTGCGGAGCTTGAGCAGGATAACGGCCACGTCAGCGACGAAGAGCGCGAGAAGATGGTGGCAGAACTCCAGCAAACGCTGCTGCACGATATCCCCGATGCACCTGCCGACGAGGCTAAACCACTCAACCGCATTGTGCTGGTACTTGCGGTACTGCTGTTAGTGGCGGTTAGCGTTGGCGTTTATCTGAAAACATCAAACGTACAAAGAGTGATTGAGTGGCGCCAGGTGGTTGAGCAAACGCCACAGTTAATGCAGCGCGTGATGGACCAGGACGCGAAACCGCTCACCACCGAGGAGCTGACGCGCCTTGGGCTGGGGCTGCGTACCCGCCTTCAGGACGATCCGGGTAATGTGCAGGCCTGGCAGATGATGGGCCGCATTGGCATGGTGCTGGGTAACGCTACGACCGCCACGCAGGCGTTTGAACAGGCCTGGAAGCTTGCGCCCAATAACGCTGAAGCGAAGCTGGACTATGCTGAAGTATTAACGCGTTCTTCAGACCCGCAGGATAACCAGCTTGGCGGTGAAATGCTGCGTGAAACGCTGCGTACAGACCATACTAATATTCGTGCACTGAGCCTACTGGCGTTCAGCGCCTTCGAGCAACAGCGCTGGCAGGAGGCAATAGGTGCCTGGCAAATTATGCTGCGTCTGTTGCCCGCAGAGGACCAGCGTCGCGCGATTATTGAACGCAGCATTGCCCAGGCGAAAGTTGAAGCCGGCATGGACAACGTGAAACAGGCTGTTACAATCAGCCTCACGCCGGACGCTGAAAAAGCCTTACCTGTGAAGGGGATAGTTTTTGTTTCGGTGACGGATGGCGTCTCAAATGTGCCCGTGGCGGTAAAAAAAGTGCCGCTGGGCCATTTCCCGCTGTCACTGTCGTTAGATGATACCAACGCTATGATGCCGGACAGACTGCTGTCGTCGCTGCAACAGGGCGTGGTGAAGGTGCATATTTCTCAGGATGGTAATCCGGTGCCGCAGTCCGGCGACTGGCTGGGCGAGAGCAAGCTGATACCGCTTGTAAGCCCCCAGCCGGTGCAGATAGACGTGTCGCACCAGCAGCCTTGAATGCGCCAGCCATAATAATATCCACCCACAACCGCTATACAGCAGCGCGCCCTGCCGGCGTGCTGTCGTCCCGGCGAGAAAAGGGATTCCTTTAGGGAGACATATCATGACATTTCGCATGACCGGCCTGGCACTGGCAACCACGTTACTTGTGGGCTGCGCCAGCTCTGGAAGCGAACAAACCGAGGGGCGCTCTGACCCGCTCGAAGGCTGGAACCGCACGATGTACAACTTCAACTTTAATGTGTTGGACCCTTACGTCGTGCGTCCTGTCGCGGTGGCCTGGCGTGACTACGTGCCGCAGCCCGCGCGTAACGGCCTGAGCAACTTCACCAGCAACCTAGAAGAGCCGGCCATCATGGTCAACTACTTCCTGCAGGGCAAGCCTTATGAAGGCGCCATTCACTTCACGCGTTTCTTCCTGAACACCATTCTCGGCCTCGGTGGCCTGATGGATGTGGCCGGTGCCGCCAACCCGAAACTGCAGCGCGTTCAGCCGCACCGTTTCGGCAGCACGCTTGGTTACTACGGCGTGGGTTACGGCCCTTATGTGCAGTTGCCGTTCTACGGCAGTTTTACGCTACGTGAAGACGGTGGTGATGCGGTTGATACGCTCTACCCGGTGCTTTCCTGGCTAACCTGGCCGATGACAATTGGCAAATGGACGCTTGAAGGGATTGAAACCCGCGCCCAGCTGCTCGACTCCGACGGCCTGCTGCGCCAGTCCTCTGACCCGTATATTCTGGTGCGTGAAGCCTACTTCCAGCGCCACGACTTTATCGCCAATGGCGGCGAGCTTAAGCCGATGGAGAACCCGAACGCGCAGGCGATTGAGGGTGACCTTAAGGATATTGATTCCGAGTAAGCGGCGGCTAAAAGACACAGGCGGGAGCAATCCAGCTTTTTTGTGCCTGCACAAAAAAGGCTGTGGCATAAAGGGGGATGTCTCCTGCAGGAATCAAACCTGAATCTATCTTCATGTGGTTATGACATAAAAAAAGCGGGCCTGTTGGCCCGCTTTGCGCGTATTGACTGTATCAGAACGCGTAGTTGAAGTTCGCGCCGTACAGCCACGCCCGACCCTTGGATTTAAAGGTGTAGGGATCTTCGTTGATGGTAACGCTCTGGCCGCGCATGTATGACACGCCCACGTCTACAGACGCATCCTGGTTAAACGCGTAGGTGCTGCCCACGCTCAGCCACAGGCGGTCCTGGTCCGGGATGGAGATGGAGCGCGTGGTAGCAGGTACCGGGCTGTCGTCAAAGGCGATACCACCACGGAACGTCCAGTTGTCGTCCATATAGTAGGTGGTACCCAGTGCGATGCGCATGGCGTCTTTAAAGTTTTCATCTTTATAGAACAGTTGCTCGCCACCGCTGCTCTTCGCTTTCAGCTCCTGGAACTGGCTCCAGCTGGTGTAGGTCAGGCTGTAGTGCACGGCCCATTTCGGTGCCACGCGGTTATAGCCTGACAGTTCCCACATTTCTGGCAGGTTCAGCGTCAGAGAACCGCCAACGGTGCGGCCATCGGTGCCAGAAGGCAGGCCGAAGTTGCCCAGAATCTGGTTGTAAGCAGACGGCAGCTGGCTGCTATACGCACCATCAAAGTCAACCTTCACTTCTGAGCGGTAGGTGAAAGCATAACGGTTGTTTTTATCCAGTTCGTACAGGATACCGGCGTTCCAGCCAAAGCCCCACTCGTTGCCTTTCAGGCGGGCAATCTGGGTGTTTGCCGGAATACCGCCGACCAGGCCACCATATTGCGGATACTGTGCTGCAACAATCTGGCCCAGGTCGCCCGCGTAGCGCTCGATTTTGGCACGCGCATAGACCGCGTCAAAGCCTAAGCCAAAGCTCCAGCTATCGTTCAGGCGATAAGCACCGCTCAGGTTCAGGTTCATGGTCTCAAGGTCGGTTTTACCGCCCATAGAGCCTGCCGCATAGCTGTCATTAAACTCGGTTGCCAGACCATAGTTGGAGGTGACGGAGGCGCCCCAGCCAAACTTGTCGTTAATTGGCGCAACAAAGTGAATGTTCGGTACCCAGGCAGTAGGGGCGATGTTTTTAGCATTCAGGCTGTTACCGGTCGGAGAGCGGCCTGAAATATCAACATCCGGATCGACGAAGATGGCACCCACTGAGAATGACGGGCGGTCAAACATCATAATGGTTGCAGGGTTACGGCTGGCAGAAGCTGCGTTGTCTGCGATTGCACCTTCCCCGGAATAGGCTCGACCCAAACCCGAAGAAGAAAATTCGTTTAACTGAAAGCCTGCTGAAAAGGCTTGTGCGGATACTAATGCCACTGCAACAGCGAGAGCTGATTTTGCAAACAGGGTTTTCTGGCTCATGACCAAAACCTCATCGATTATCTTTATTCGAAAAATGTTACATGTAGTAACAAGAGCGCGAAGTGTAGGGTCTCTCGTCTCTCCTGGAAATCAGACCAGTTGCGAGAGTATAGGTCCGACCAGCCCAAATGTTGCAAGTTTGTTTATGGCTTTTTTAAATTATGATCATCGAAACGGGATCTGGTTGGCAAAAATAGCCTCCTGACCCAGGGAACTCTGCGGTGATTTTTGTTTTAGATCATTTTTAAGTGTGATTTCGGTCACTTAAAGACGCGACACGAATTAACGACTGGAGCAGGCCAGAGCAGGGGCGTAAAATACATCAATCGTTATCTGCGCACCCCGCTGGTGCAAATACAGAGGAAATCAAAATGAGTAAATGCAGTGCTGATGAGACCCCGGTTTGCTGCTGTATGGATGTTGGCACCATCATGGACAACACCGACTGCACGGCTTCTTACAGCCAGGTTTTTGCCAATAAAGCGCAGGCAGAAGAGACACTTGCTGCACTGAGCGCAAAAGCACGCGCCGCTGAATCTGAGCCGTGCCAGATTACGCCGACCTTTACTGATGAGGCTGATGGCGTTCGTCTGGATATCGACTTTGTTTTTGCCTGCCAGGCAGAGGCATTAATTTTCCAACTCGGTCTGCGTTAATATATTTACCTGGCCCGCCGCACGGCGGGCTTTATTTTTGCGCAATTGTTTTTCCTCCTGCGCTTTCCTTTCCTGCACATTTTATCTTCAGCGTTAGCACCGCAGCTGTGCTTTGCCGTTATTGATAAGCCGGTAGCAAAAATAGCCTTTCGGGTCAGTACATATATCAGGCCTGTTCTCTTTTCACTGTCTTTTCTTCTTTCCGTGCATCGCCTCTCAAATTTTGGCGCTTATGATTGGCTGTATGTAAATTTTTGGTTAACAATGAGATCAGGTCAGACCACTTTTTTGCCCTACGGCATTTTTTCAAGGAGCGTTATGAATCAGCCCCTCTCTCTGGTCACTCGCACCGGCGATCGCATTGCGTTTGTTGCTGGATTGCGTACTCCCTTTGCCCGCCAGGCAACGGCGTTTCGCGGCGTTCCCGCTGTTGATCTGGGTAAAATGGTGGTCGCGGAACTGCTGGCACGCGCTGAAATTCCACCGGAGGCCATTGAGCAACTGGTGTTCGGCCAGGTGGTGCAGATGCCCGAAGCGCCCAATATCGCCCGCGAAATCGTTCTTGGCACCGGGATGAGTGTACACACCGACGCCTACAGCGTGAGCCGCGCCTGTGCAACCAGTTTCCAGGCCGTCGCAAACGTTGCTGAAAGCCTGATGGCGGGTACGATCCGCGCGGGCATTGCCGGTGGCGCAGACTCCACTTCCGTACTGCCCATAGGCGTGAGTAAAAAGCTCGCCGGTACGCTGCTCGACCTTAACAAAGCACGCAGCCTGAGCCAGCGCCTGAAGCTTTTTTCACGTCTGCGCCCGCGTGACCTGTTACCGGTGCCGCCTGCGGTCGCGGAATACTCCACCGGCTTGCGCATGGGCGATACTGCCGAGCAGATGGCGAAAAGCCACGGCATTACGCGTGAGGAGCAGGATGCGCTGGCACATCGTTCGCATCAGCTGGCAGCCAGAGCATGGCAGGAGGGCAAGCTGGCGCACGAAGTCATGACCGCGCGCGTGCCGCCTTATCGCGAGACTATTTCTGAAGACAACGTGGTGCGCCGTGATGGCAGTCTTGCTGATTATGCCCGGTTGCGCCCGGCCTTCGACCGCCGTCACGGTACCGTCACCGCAGCCAACAGTACGCCGCTGACCGACGGCGCAGCGGCGCTCATCATGATGACCGAATCCCGCGCTCGCGAGCTGGGGCTTACGCCGCTGGGCTATCTGCGCAGCTACGCATTTACCGCCATTGATGTCTGGCAGGATATGTTGCTGGGTCCTGCCTGGGCCACGCCGCTGGCGCTGGACCGCGCCGGGATAGCGCTTAGCGACCTGACGTTGTTTGACATGCATGAAGCCTTTGCTGCCCAGACGCTGACTAACCTGAAGATGCTGGCAAGCAGTCGCTTTGCGCGCGAGGTGCTCGGGCGCGAACGCGCAACCGGAGAAGTGAGCGAAGAACAGTTCAACGTGCTCGGCGGCTCCATTGCTTACGGGCATCCTTTTGCCGCGACTGGCGCACGTATGATTACCCAGACGCTTAACGAATTACGACGTCGCGGCGGTGGGTTAGGGTTAGTGACCGCCTGTGCGGCGGGCGGCCTGGGTGCCGCAATGGTTCTGGAGGCAGAATAATGGAAACGACACCGGTATTTAACCTGGCGCTGCGTCCGGACAATGTGGCCGTGATCACTATCGACGTCCCTGGCGAAAAAATGAATACGCTCAAGGCGGAATTTGGCACTGAAGTGAGCGCCATTGTACGCCAGTTGCGTGAAAACCATATGCTGGAGGGCGTGGTGATTATTTCCGGCAAGCCGGATAACTTTATCGCTGGTGCTGACATCAACATGATTGCGGGCTGTAAAAGTGCAGCTGAAGCGCAGGCGCTGGCGCGCCAGGGGCAGCAAATCATGGCTGAAATTGCCGGGTTGCCGGTGCCTGTTGTGGCAGCGATTCACGGCCCTTGCCTCGGCGGGGGGCTGGAGCTGGCGTTGGCCTGCCATCGCCGCATTTGCAGCGATGACGACAAAACCCGCCTCGGCCTGCCAGAGGTACAGCTGGGTCTGCTGCCCGGTTCCGGCGGCACGCAGCGCCTGCCACGCCTGGTTGGCGTGACGGTGGCGCTGGAGATGATGCTAACCGGTAAACAGTTGCGTGCGCGCCAGGCGCTGAAGGCAGGGCTGGTGGATGACGTTGTACCACATTCAATTTTGCTGGAAAGCGCGGTCGAGCTTGCGAAAAAGCGCGATGTGCCTGCACACAAGCTGGCGCTGCGCGAGCGCTTACTGGCAGGTCCACTCGCTCGTACATTGCTGTTTAGCACCGTCGAAAAAAAGACGCGTCAGAAAACGCAGGGTAACTATCCCGCACCAGGGCGCATTATCGACACGGTGTGCACCGGGCTTGCCCACGGCAGCGCCAGCGGCTATGAGTCCGAAGCGCGCGCTTTTGGCGAACTGGCAATGACCCGCGAGTCAGGCGCGCTGCGCCATCTTTTCTTTACCAGTATGGACATCAAAAAAGACCCGGGAAGCAGCGTGTCGCCCCGTGAATTGCGCCAGATAGGTGTGCTCGGCGGTGGGCTGATGGGCGGCGGCATCGCCAACGTGACGGCAGCGAAGGGCAATCTGGCGGTGCGCATTCGCGATATCCGCGAAGAAGGGATTACTCACGCGCTGAAATACACCTGGGATCTACTCAGCGCGCGCGTGCGCCGTCGCCATATTAAGGCAAGCGAGCGCGACCGCGTGCTTTCACGTATCTCCGGCACTACGGATTACAGTGGTTTTCAGCACCGAGACGTGGTGATTGAAGCGGTGTTTGAGGACCTGGCGCTCAAGCAGCAGATGGTGGC
Source organism: Enterobacteriaceae bacterium 4M9 (assembly GCA_010092695.1). Classification (GTDB taxonomy): domain Bacteria; phylum Pseudomonadota; class Gammaproteobacteria; order Enterobacterales; family Enterobacteriaceae; genus Tenebrionibacter. Next base: position 1,793,335 of record JAADJJ010000001.1, read on the forward strand.
CGAAGTCGAGAAGAATGCGGCACCACACACCATTTTTGCGTCTAACACCTCGTCGTTGCCCATTCATGACATTGCCGCTCAGGCACAGCGTCCGGAGCAGGTCATTGGGCTGCATTTTTTCAGCCCGGTCGACAAAATGCCGTTGGTAGAAGTGATTCCCCATGCGGGAACCAGTGAAGAAACCATCTCTACGGTGGTGAGCCTGGCAAAACGTCAGGGCAAAACACCGATTGTGGTGGCCGATAAAGCGGGCTTTTACGTAAACCGCATTCTGGCGCCATATATCAATGAAGCGCTGCGCTGTCTGGCTGAAGGCGAGCCGATTGAGAACATTGATGAAGCGCTGGTGCAGGCAGGGTTTCCGGTAGGGCCGATTCAGCTGCTCGACGAAGTGGGTATCGACGTGGGCACCAAAATCATGCCGATTCTTGAGCAGGCTTACGGCACGCGTTTCGCTGCGCCTGCAAACGTTTCAGCAATTTTGAATGACGATCGCAAAGGACGAAAAAACGGCCGTGGCTTCTATCTCTATCCGGCCAAAGGGCGTAAAAACAGTAAAAAGGCCGATCCGGCGGTGTATACCTTGTTAGGCGTTACGCCAGTGGCGCGCCAGCCGCAGCAGGATATTGCCCGGCGCTGTATGATGATGATGCTCAACGAAGCCGCGCGTTGTCTGGATGAAGGCGTGGTGCGCAGCCCACGCGACGGTGATATCGGCGCGGTGTTTGGCATTGGGTTTCCACCGTTTCTGGGTGGGCCGTTTTATTACATGGACACGCTTGGCGCTAAACGTATGGTTGAGGAGCTTGAGCAGCTTGCGGCGGGCTACGGGGAGCGGTTCGCACCCTGTGAGGCGCTGCGGCGTATGGCCCATAGCGGCGCACGCTGGTGGAGCACTGAACCCGCCGAAGCAACGGAGGTGGTATAGCGGGCTTGTTGCAGGCGATAAACTGGTAATGAGCACATTCTGATGTGCTCATTTTGTAAACAGCGATTGACTACAGTTATACCATTAGGGTAAAAGACTGCGTTCCATCGAAAAAATGGTTCAGGCAATATGCCCGGCCGTCAGCTAATCCCCATTTATGGTGTTATACCTGGTGGAGTAAGTTGACGATTCTGGTTAACAAAAGCGGTGCAATATGCAAGTTTTTATCATGCGTCACGGCGACGCAGCCCTCGATGCCGCCAGTGATTCTGTCCGTCCGCTCACGCCGAGCGGTTGTGATGAGTCCCGCCTGATGGCGAACTGGTTGCAGAATCAGAAGGTGAGTATCGAACGTGTTCTGGTGAGCCCTTACCTGCGAGCCAGACAGACTCTGGAAACAGTGCGCGGCGTATTAACGCTTCCGGCGACGGAAGAAGTCCTGTCCGAGCTTACACCTGGCGGTGACATTAATCTCGTCGGTGATTACCTTGTCGCGCTGGCCGCTGAAGGCATAGAGTCCGTGCTGGTGATTTCCCATCTGCCGCTCGTCGGCTACCTGGTGGCGGAACTGTGCCCCAGTGAAACTGCACCGATGTTCACCACCTCTGCCATTGCCTGCGTAACGCTGGATGCAACAACCGGGCAGGGCGTGTTTAACTGGCAGATGAGCCCCTGTAATCTGAAGATGGCAAAGGCTATCTGAGACGAGGCTGTGCCTGTCACCTTTATCAGAGCCGCGTTGAGCGGCTCTTCTCATTTCTGGCGTCCGGCCTTCAGGGCAGTTCCGGCGGCTGCCACTCTTCGGTTTCAATCAATATCAACAAGGCTGCATCGCCGCCGTATTCTTTCGGTGCCTGGTGAAACGCCATGATGTGCGGGTGCTGCGCCAGCCACAGCGGTGTCTGCTGCTTGAGAACGTGCTTACCGTGGCCGTGCATCACGCAGGCACACCAGATATGCTCGCGGCGGCAGGCTGCAATCAGCGCGCCCAGTTCCTGCTTGGCCTGTAGCTGTGTCAGTCCATGCAAATCCAGAAACAGCTCCGGGGAATAATCGCCGCGACGCAGTTTTTTCAGTTCAAACGGGCTGACATCCTGGCGCACATAGCGTGACGGACCCTCGGTTGAAAGTAGCGGCTGAAACTCGTCTGAAAAATAGTGGCTGGCGTCAATTTGCTCGCTAATGAGCCGCTTTTGCGGCACTACACCGGGCTTTTTACGCGCAGGACGATGGACGACCGTGTCCTGAGTCAGCTTGCGGGCGCCATTCATCAACCCGCGAAACAGCGCCTTATCCTCAGGGCTGAGTGAAGATTTCTTCTTCATGCGTCTCTCGTGGATATATGAAATGTTCCGAAGTGTACCCGTTTTTGCCCGCGCCGTTAACGTGAGCCGTTCTTTTCACGCTGCCAGTTGCGCTTGCCTGCTGATTTGTGACGGTGTTCGTGGCACACTAGCCGCCGAATACTATGCGATATCGTCCGGCGGAGGGCAAAAGTGGACAAAATTTTCGTCGATGAGGCAGTCAGCGAGCTGCACACCATTCAGGATATGCTGCGCTGGGCCGTCAGTCGCTTTAGCGCCGCGGGTATCTGGTACGGCCACGGCACCGACAACCCGTGGGACGAAGCTGTTCAGTTGGTTCTGCCTTCGCTCTACCTGCCGCTGGATATCCCTGAGGATATGCGCACCTCGCGCCTGACCTCCAGCGAGCGCCACCGCATCGTTGAGCGCGTGATTCGTCGCGTCAACGAGCGCATTCCGGTCGCTTACCTCACCAATAAAGCCTGGTTCTGCGGTCACGAATTCTACGTTGATGAGCGCGTGCTGGTGCCACGCTCGCCGATTGGTGAGCTGATTAACAGCCGCTTTGCGGGCCTGATTGGCCATGAGCCGCAGCACATTCTTGATATGTGCACAGGCAGCGGCTGCATCGCCATTGCCTGTGCCTACGCCTTCCCTGAGGCCGAAGTGGACGCGGTAGATATTTCCGTCGATGCGCTGGCGGTCACTGAGCGTAATATCGAAGAGCACGGCATGCTGCACAACGTGACACCGATTCGCAGCGACCTGTTCCGCGACCTGCCGAAAGTGCAGTATGACATTATCGTCACCAACCCGCCGTATGTGGACGCTGAAGACATGGACGACCTGCCGGGTGAATACCAGCATGAGCCGGAGTTAGGGCTGGCGGCAGGGACCGATGGCCTGAAGCTGGCGCGCCGCATTATTGCCTGTGCGCCAGACTACCTGAGCGACGACGGCGTGCTGATTTGCGAAGTGGGCAACAGCATGGTGCACCTGATTGAGCAGTATCCTGAGGTGGAGTTCACCTGGCTTGAGTTTGATAACGGCGGCGACGGGGTCTTTATGCTGACCAAAGCCCAGCTTATCGCCGCGCGTGAGCAGTTCAGAATTTATCGTGACTAATCATAATTAAGGCGGGCAATGACCCGCCGTCTTCCATCATAACGACAACATAACTACGGTAAGGAGCCGTGATGGCAGGGAACAGTATTGGACAACTCTTCAAAGTAACGACATTTGGTGAATCCCATGGCCCGGCACTGGGCTGTATTGTGGACGGTGTGCCGCCGGGCATCCCGCTTACCGAAGCAGACTTACAGCACGACCTCGACCGCCGCCGTCCCGGTACTTCACGCTATACCACCCAGCGCCGCGAGCCAGACCAGGTCAAAATCCTCTCTGGAGTCTTTGAAGGCGTCACCACCGGCACCAGCATTGGCCTGCTGATTGAAAACACCGATCAGCGCTCACAGGACTACAGCGCCATTAAAGACCTGTTCCGTCCGGGACATGCCGATTACACCTACGAGCAAAAGTACGGCCTGCGCGATTATCGCGGCGGCGGGCGTTCTTCTGCGCGTGAAACGGCCATGCGTGTGGCTGCAGGCGCCATCGCGAAAAAATATCTGGCTCAGAAGCACGGCATTGCCGTGCGTGCATGCCTGACGCAGATGGGTGATATCCCGCTGGAAATCCAGGACTGGGCGCAGGTGGAACAAAACCCGTTCTTCTGCCCGGAGCCGGGCAAAATTGAAGCACTGGACGAGCTGATGCGCGCGCTGAAAAAAGAGGGCGACTCTATCGGCGCGAAAGTGACCGTGGTTGCCGACCATGTGCCACCAGGTCTGGGTGAACCGGTATTCGACCGTCTGGATGCTGACATTGCGCATGCACTGATGAGCATTAACGCCGTTAAAGGCGTGGAAATTGGCGATGGTTTTAGCACCGTTGCGCTGCGCGGCAGCCAGAACCGTGATGAAATTACCAAAGCGGGTTTTCAGAGTAACCATGCAGGCGGCGTGTTAGGCGGCATCAGCAGCGGCCAGCAGATTGTCGCGAGCATCGCGCTTAAGCCCACGTCCAGCATTACCGTTCCGGGGTGCACCATCACACGCGACGGCGAGGAAGTGGAAATGATAACCCGCGGGCGTCACGATCCGTGCGTGGGCATTCGTGCAGTACCCATTGCCGAAGCCATGATGGCGATTGTGCTGATGGACCATCTGCTGCGCCAGCGCGGCCAGAATGGCGACGTTGTGACGACCATTCCACGCTGGTGAACCCATGAAAAAATCGCTGATTGCTTTACTTGCGCTGCTGGCCAGCAGCGCGGCTATGGCTGCCACGCCGTGGCAGAAAATCACCCATCCGATTCCCGGTAGCCCACAGTCCATTGGCGGGTTCTCCAACGGCTGTATCGTTGGCGCACAGCCGCTGCCGCTCAATTCCGAAGACTACCAGGTGATGCGTACCGACCAGCGTCGTTACTTCGGCCATCCGGACCTGTTGACCTTCATCCAGAAACTCAGCCGTGAGGCACATCAGGCCGGGCTTGGCACGCTGCTAATTGGCGATCTGGGTATGGCGGCAGGCGGGCGCTTTAACAGCGGGCATGCCAGCCACCAGACCGGACTGGATGTGGATATCTTCCTGCAACTGCCGCAAAACCGCTGGAGCGCCGCACAACTGGCACGCCCGCAGGCCCTGGACCTGGTGGCGGTTGACGGCAAGCGTGTGCTGGACAGGCACTGGCAGCCACAGATTGGTGAACTCATCAAAATGGCGGCGAAGGACGATGAGGTGACCCGTATTTTCGTTAACCCGGCTATCAAACTGAAGCTGTGTGAAACCGCAGGGCAGACCGATCGTGCGTGGTTGCGCAAGGTGCGCCCGTGGTTTGCCCATCGCGCCCATATGCATGTGCGTTTGCGTTGTCCGGCAGGCAGCCTGGAATGCGAAGAACAGGCCGCTCCACCGGTCGGTGACGGCTGCGGTTACGAATTGCAAAGCTGGTTTGAACCGGCAAAACCGGGTAGCACGCCTGTGAAGAAGACGCCGCCTCCGTTGCCGCCTTCCTGTCAGGCTTTACTGGATAACCACCTTCTCTGACGGGGCCGCACAATGGATTGGTTTATGGTTTCACCGCTGCTGCTGGTGGTGCTGTTTTTCGTGGCGATGCTGGCCGGGTTTATCGATGCGCTGGCGGGCGGCGGTGGTTTACTGACGGTGCCTGCGCTAATGGCGGCAGGCATGTCGCCTGCCCAGGCGCTGGCGACCAATAAGCTTCAGGCCTGCGGCGGCTCGGTATCCGCAAGCCTGTACTTTATCCGCCGCAAAGTCGTCAGCCTTAGCGACCAGAAGCTCAATATCGCGATGACGTTTATCGGCTCTACCGCCGGTGCGCTGCTGGTGCAGCACGTCAAAGCCGATATTCTGCGCCAGATCCTGCCGCTGCTGGTTATTGGTATCGGCCTCTATTTTCTGCTGATGCCGAGGCTTGGCGAAGAAGACCGTCAGCGTCGCCTGTACGGCCTGCCGTTTGCGCTGATTGCCGGTGGCTGTGTCGGTTTTTACGACGGTTTTTTTGGTCCCGGCGCGGGCTCTTTTTATGCCCTGGCGTTTGTGACGCTGTGCGGCTATAACCTGGCGAAATCAACGGCACATGCCAAAGTGTTGAACGCCACGTCAAATCTGGGCGGCCTGCTGCTGTTTATTATCGGCGGCAAGGTGGTCTGGGGCACCGGCTTTGTCATGATGGCCGGGCAATTTCTTGGGGCGCGTATCGGTTCGCGACTGGTGCTCAGCAAAGGCCAGCGCTTAATTCGCCCGATGATCGTCATTGTTTCGGCGGTGATGAGCGCTAAACTGTTATTTGACAGCCATGGACAGGCTTTCCTCCACTGGCTGGGGATTGCATAATTTCGATGACACACCACTATCAGCAATTAATCGACATCTTTGACGACTGCTTCGCGGGCGAATTTAATACTCGTCTGATTAAAGGCGACGACGAGCCCATTTATCTTCCGGCAGATGAAACCACGTCTTACCACCGTATTGTGTTCGCCCACGGTTTTTACGCCAGCGCTCTGCACGAAATCTCGCACTGGTGTATCGCCGGTAAAGCGCGGCGCGAGCAGGTGGATTTTGGCTACTGGTACTGCCCGGACGGGCGTGATGCACAGACCCAGAGCCAGTTTGAAGACGTCGAGGTGAAACCGCAGGCGTTTGACTGGCTGTTCTGCGTAGCGGCGGGCTACCCGTTCAACGTGAGCTGCGACAACCTGGAAGGCGATGTAGAGCCAGACCGGGTGGTGTTCCAGCGCCGGGTACACGCACAGGTTATGGAATATCTGGAAAAGGGCATTCCGGCACGTCCGGCGCGCTTTATTGAGGCACTGCGTCACTATTACCACACGCCGCCGCTGTCGGCGGCACAGTTCCCGTGGCCGGAAGACCTTTGAGCCACGGATTTTAAGAGGAAAAACGATGATCGCGGAATTTGAAGCACGCATTCTGGCGTTAATTGACGACATGGTGGAGCACGCCAGCGATGATGAACTTTTTGCCAGCGGTTATCTGCGCGGACACCTGACGCTGGCGGTGGCTGAACTGGAAAGTGGTGAAGACCACTCATCAGACGCGGTTTATGCCACCGTGACCCGCAGCCTGGAAAACGCTATACACGCCGGAGAGTTGTCTCCGCGCGACCAGGCGCTGGTGCTGGGTATGTGGGACAACCTGTTTCAGCAGGCAAAAGTAGCCTGAGTCATACTGACGTCAGCGTTGAAAAGGGAAGGGCAGATGCCTTTCCCTTTTTGTTTGTGTAAACGCCGGGCGATTTTTGCCGGTGCCAGGCCGCGAGGGGGCGACAGAGGAAGACGCCGCTTCGCCTGCCTGGCTGAGACTGACGGCGGACAGCCGCGCCTGGTATTCAGGGAGCGGAGCAGGCAAAAATGATGTGCCTTTGCCTTTCGACCTGACATGAATAACGCTTATCCCCGGCCGCCTGGGCCGGGTTTACCTCAGAAGGTGACGTTAATTTTCCCCCAGAACGTTCTGCCCGGCTCGTTAACCGGCGTATTCGCGGAGTAACCAAAGCTGCTGTTACCCGCCAGGTTCAGATGTTCGCTGTAGGTCTTGTTAAACAGGTTATCGACCCCGGCGCTCACCTTCACTGACTCATTCACCCGATAAGCGGCATTAGCGGAAAACACGGCAAAACCGGCGCTGTTGTCGAAGTCTTTGCCCACCACATTGCCTTCATTGAGGGCAACGCGCTGCTGATGGCTGACCAGGCGCAGCAACCCGGTGCTGCTCCAGTCACCTTGTTCCCAAGTCAGGCCCAGTCGTGCTTCCAGCGGCGGGATCTGTGGTAATGGTTGCTGGTTATCGGTATTTTTGCCCCAGGACCAGGCAAGGCTGGCATCCGTTTTCAGGCTCTCAGTGAGCTGATAACCCACGCCAGCTTCGCCGCCCATAATGGTGGCATTGACGTTATCCACCTGACTGACTGCCGTGTTGGTGGGGTTGTAGCGAAATAAAATGAAGTCATTCACCCGTCCGATGTAGGCCGACACCCAGCCGTTAAGCCGCTTGCCGTTGTATTGCGCACCGATATCCAGCTGTGTGGTTTTTTCCGTTTTGACCTGACTAAACGCATCCGTTGTGCCGTCCGACCCGTAAGTGGGTGAGAACAGTTCCCAGTAGTCCGGGAAACGTTCGGTATAGCCGATTCCGGCATAAAACATGACCGGAAGCTCGGCAAGATCGTGCTCAAAGCGGATAAACCCGGCGGGCAGTGTATCGGTACGTTCTGAAGCACGCTGTGCGCGAAAATTATCCACTTCCACCCGGTCGAGGCGCGCGCCGCTGACGATTTTGCTTTGCCCGGTCATATTCCAGGTCAGTTCGCTGAAAACGCCGTAATCCCGAAAGCGGGCATCCTTCATCCAACTGCTGCCTTGTTTGCCGCGGTGGGTGCTGAGTTGGGTGTCGGCACCGCTTCGCAGTTCAACGTCAGCGACGGTCCAGGTGCCCATCATACGCCCGCCCACGGTACGCCTGTCGAGTTCCATCGCCATTGGCATGCTCATGGCTGAGGACATGGCGTTGCCCATCGCACCTGGCATAGCACTGCCTGGCGAGCGCAGCGAATAGTTGTCCATCACGTGGTCGGCGTAGTTGTAATAGACGTTGGCCTCGAACTTATTGAACACATCGCCAATGTTAGCTTTCTCAACGCGGGCACCCAGGCTTTCACGCTTGAACTGTGAGCCGTCCATGCTGCGCCCGGCATAGCGCGCTTCACCGTCGCTTTTTCCGGCGGTTAACTCCAGTAGCGTATCGTCATCGGGCGTCCAGCCCAGCGCCACATCACCGCTCCACTTATCCCACTTTGATGCCACGCTGTTCCCTTTGCCGTCTTTGTAATCATCGGCACGTGATTTATTCCCGGTCAGGCGTAAATAGCCTTTTTCGTTACCCAGACTGATATCGGCATTTTCATCCCAGCGCTGCCTGGAGGCTGCAAGCAGGCTGGCTGTGCCCTGAATACCCGGTTTATCAAAGCGGGGTGGCTCGCGGTCAAAACGCAGGGTTCCGGCGGAGTTACCTGGTCCCCAGAGTACAGTTTCTGGTCCTTTTATCAGCGTCAGTACATCAAAACTTTCTGGTGAGATATAGGAGCTTGGGGCATCCATGCGCGCCGGACAGGCACCCTGCATCTCGCCATTATTGGTCAGAATGCGCAGACGCGAGCCGAACATGCCGCGGAAAACCGGATCGCCATTGGTGCCGCCATTGCGTACCTGTGAAAAGCCGGGGATGGTCTTGAGGTAATCTGAGCCGTCGCTCGCCGGGACGGGTTGACGGGGGGTTTTAGGAGAGGTGACCACCTCCAGTGGCGAGGTGGCCGGTGCAGTGACAATCATCACGGACTCATCCGGCATGTGCATGCTGTCGTGGGGATCCTCAGCAAAAACGGTGCTGGTATGTAGCGCGACCAGGATGAGCGCTGCAAGCGGTGTACGTACAAAATAGTGTGTGTTCATTTCCATGCCTTCGCGTGTTTCTGGCGTAGCAGTGCATGCCTGTCCTGAGACAAGTCATCTGCTACGCAAAATCTGTTATAGGGATCTTCTTCAGAGCAGAGCGACGGCAGGGGGAGCACGGGCGCGTTGCGGCGGCCAGGTGCGATAAACCGGTGAGCAGTTAAGCGCAATGACGGGGCTTTGGTGAACAATACGCAGCAGGAGCCAGAGCAGGGCTGCAAAAATAAACAGAACAAACGGCAGGTTAATCAGCAACTGGCAATAGCCACAGGCAATCTCCTCCATGGGCGACATGGAAGGCGCAGGCATCATGCTGTGTTTCAGACGCGAGTTTTCTTCACAATGCGCGGTCATTTCCATGTCGTGATGCATGGCTGACATGTCCATCGTTGCTGTGGTGTGTTCAGGCTGACAGGCGGCGTGGTGAGCAAGCGTTCTGGAGATGACTGGCGCGACAAACAGCATGGCCACTGAAAGCAGTGCCAGCCATACCGCGATAAGAGATGTCCGTGTTCGCCCGCGCAAAATGTTACCAGTTTTGTTGTTCTTTGCGGCAAGTGTATCTGATTTGCTTTTTTGGTGTTACAAAAAGTACGGGTATGGCGTGCGCAAAGGCCTGCTTTGCGAAGCGGGTCGCAAAGTCCAGTGAGTGAAATCATCGCCAGAGCTTAACTGGCTGTACGCCCGCACATCGCGCATCTGAATGTGGCTGAGAGTGACCGACCGGTCTGCCAGCCGCGCTTTGCCACATGCAGCCTGTTTGTCTGAGAGCAGCAGGTGAGGGCTTGCCCCTTGTGTGTCGCAGTGCCAGGCACACAAGGGGTCACGCAGGCACAAATCCGCTAGTTTTTTGCCTTTTCGTTAAGGTGCTGCTTTAACTCATCAATAAAGATTCGGGTGCGTGCGGGGATCAGGCGCCGCCCTGGAAACACCGCCCACACCGGCACGCCCGGCATGCGCCAGTCAGTGAGTATGCCTGTGAGTTGTCCGCTTGCCACTTCAGGTCTGGCATAGTGCTCGGCAAGACAGGCCAGCCCTGCGCCTGCCAGCGCCATCGCTTTAAGCACATCCGGCGTGTTGGCTTTCACCAGAATCGGCGGCGTTTTTTGCCACCGCTCACCTTCGCGCTCCATTTCCCATAGAGCTGAATCAGAAGCGTGCATTTGCAGCATCAACACCCGGTGATTCACTATGTCATCCGGCATTTGCACCGCACCATGGCGGGCTATCCATTCGGGAGAGGCATACAGCCCCGGTTGAAACGTGGTGATTTTTCTGGCAACCAGCGTTGCGTCATCCGCAAGTTTCCCCAGCCGCAGAGCCAGATCGTAGTTCTCTGCCACGAGATCCACGCGGCGCTGTGAAATATTCACTTCCAGCTGGATATCCGGATAGCGCTCCACAAAGCGATTGAGAAACGCGCCGAGCATATCCGGCGTGAAGCCGCCGGGCATGGACAGGCGCAACAGACCGCCAGGCTGCTGCAAATGTCGGTCGCTCAAGGTAGCCGCAATATCCAGTTCATAGGCCACGCGCTTTGCCTGCAGGTAAAAGGTGTGGCCAAAGTCGGTAATCGTCAGCCTGCGGGTCGTGCGGCGCAGCAAAATCTCCCCCAGTGTATCCTCCAGTTGCGAAATACGCCGCGACAGCGTGGATTTAGGCACATCCAGCCGCTCTGCTGCGAGCGTGAAACTGCCTTCTTCAACAACCCGAATAAAAAACAACAAATCAGTGGGATTGAGTGACATCGATTATTCCAGCAGTGGAACAGTGTTACTCACGGTAGTGGCTTATTCCTGCGCTGTAAAGCCGCTATCGTTAACGCACTATCGCTGCGGGAGAAACCCATTATGAATCACGTTACGTCCTCTCAGACTAAGGCGCTGCACTGGATAGACGGGCAGTGGCTTGACAGCGCTGAGCAGGGGGAAAGTATCGATCCTGCCACTGGGCGCAAAATTGGTGATTATGCCATTGGTGATGAAAACACCGCCCGGCAAGCCGTGAGCGCGGCGCACAATGCGTTTGTCCACAGCGAGTGGCGGCATAACCGCGAACTGCGCGCCCGGACCTTGCACGACCTGGCCGACCGCTTTGAACAACATATTCCGCAACTGGCGACACTGTTAAGTCTTGAGAACGGCAAAATTTTGCCGGAGGCAGAGTTTGAACTGTCGCTGGTGGCACCTGGGTTGCGCTATTGCGCCGGGTTGATTTATCTCGATGGCGGACGTGCGGCGCAGTGGGCGCAAGGGCGTTTTTCACTGCTGATTCGTGAAGCGGTGGGGGTGGTCGGCATCAGTGTGCCCTGGAACTCCCCGGTCGCACTTCTGAGTCGCTCGCTGGCCCCGGCGCTGGCGGCAGGTTGTACCACTGTTGTCAAAATGCCGGGGCAAACCGCGCAGGTGAACGCGTTTATTGCCCGCATTATCAGCTCATCACCTTATCTGCCTGCGGGTGTTGTGAATATGGTGACCGGCGAGAAAGCGGTGCTCAGCTATCTGGTGGCGTCAGCACAGGTGCCGGTTATCAGCTTTACCGGCAGCACGCAAACCGGGCGGGCGATTGCTGCATCCGGTGCGGCAAAGCTTAAACGGTTTGGTTTTGAACTGGGCGGCAAAACGCCCGCTATCGTGTTTGATGATGCCAACCTTGACGCTGCGTTAGTGAAAATCACGCAATCCCTGACTACCTTTTCGGGCCAGTTCTGCATGACGGGCAGCCGTCTGTTGGTGCAGCGCGGTATCGCGGACCTGGTGCGCGAGCGCCTGAGTGCGCGGCTGGAGGCGGTGAAAGTCGGACCTGCGTCAGACAGTGCCAGCGAGATGGGACCACTGATTGATAAAGCCAGCGTGGCGCGGGTTAACGCACTAGTTGAGACAGCGATTGCGCAAGGCGCACAGGTGCTGGTGCGCGGCGGCCCGGTAACACAAGGTCCGCTAGCGGCTGGCGCATTTTACCGCCCAACGTTGCTTGAGGTAACGGACCCCTCACTGGCCGTTGTACAGCAGGAGGTGTTTGGCCCGGTGTTAACCCTGCAGGTGTTCGACAGCGAAGCGCAGGCCATTGCGCTGGCCAATGACAGCGAATTCGGCCTGGCCGCAAGCATCTGGTCTGGCGATGTTGACCGTCCTTTGCGCGTTGCCGCGCAGCTTGAGGCCGGTACCGTCTGGATTAACGACTGGGCAACGATGCGCGATGAGTTCGAAGAAGGCGGCTACAAGCAAAGCGGCCTGGGGCGCCTGCGCGGACTGGCGCAGATGGACGATTTCCTTGAGTACAAACACATTGTTTTACAACCAGGCGTAATGCCGAACGAATGAACAGACAGAGGTGAGAGATGAACACAATATCAATGAATTATGGACGTGGTCTGGTTGCTGCTCTGCTGCTGGGGGCCATGGCGCTGAGTGGTCAGGCGCTGGCACAAACCCCGGAGCAGGACATGGCAACCGCGCTGAAAACAGGCGAGCCGATGGATGTGATCAACGCCTTTTTGTCACATACCGCGCCGGATAAGGTGACGGACGCGTCGCAAAAACTGGTAGCGAGCGATGCAACCTACGTATCGCTCAACTTCGATAACCCGGAATTAAAACAAATCGAGCCGTGGGCAGGCACCTCAAAAGGGCCGGAAGGTTTTATCAGCACCTTTGTGCGCGTGGCGCAGTACTGGGATATTCTGGATTTCAGGGTGAGTGAAAAGTTTGCCAGCGGTGAAAACGTGGCGGTGTTTGGGCGCTTCACCTATCGCTCCAAAGCGGTCGGTAACACCTTTACCTCGCCTTTTGCCATTCTGGCAAAGGTGAAGGGCGGTAAAATCACCTATTTCCAGTTTATGGAAGATACCTACGCGTCTGCCGGTTCATTTCGCAGCAGCGGCAAATGGCTGGTGAAAACGGACCCCACCAAAGGGTCCTATCTGGTAGGAAAATAATCGCACTGCGGGCTGCCACATGGCAGCCCGCTCTGTTTTAACGCACTGCTTTTCCCTTAAGCAACTTTCTCACCCACAGCCGGTTTGGATTAAGGGCTGCCAGCGTCTGGGCATTAAGCGGCAGCGGTTCATCGCTCATCTGTGCGGCAAGCGTTTCTGCCGCCAGCGGTGCGCTACACAGCCCACGCGAACCCAGCGCGCCGAGCAGGAACAGGTTGGGATAGTACGGTGCAGGCTCTGCCGCCTGCGGGGATTCACTTAGCGCGGCGTACTGTGCCAATGTTGCGGCAAAATCCGGTGCTGCGCCCACCATCGGCAAATGATCGCGTGTGGCGCAGCGCACCCCACAGCGTGCTTCACTGCCGCTCACGTCTATCGCTTGCGGCCATGTCTGTGCCGGGAAGCAGTCAATCAAACGCTGACGGTTATGCTGCTGATCGTCTTCGCTGTAGCGCATGTCAGTTACGCCACGGTGGTAGCTGGCACCCATGCAGTGGTGCTGGTTGTTGATGTTTTGTGGCGTCAGGTAGCCGTCGTAACACAGCACCTGGCGCAGCTTTGCAAGCTCTGGCGTGGTAGGAATATGGCTGACCTGGCCGCCAACGGCGTACACGGCAAGGCGCTCAGTCTGAGCAAACTGGTTGATGCGATGGCCGTTAGCCAGCACCAGCGTGGCGTGCTGTGCCTGCGTGCCATCATTAAAATCAAGCTGCCAGCCTGCTTCGTTCGGCGCGATGGCCGTGACCTGTTTTTGGTAGTGCAGCATCAGCCCTTGCGCCTGCGCAAGCGTCAGACAAGCGCCCGTCAGTTCGGCCGGACACAGCCAGCCGCCCTGTGGGAAAGTGATGCCACCGCAGCCTGTTTCAAGACCGCTTAACGCCTGTGCCTGTTGAGCGTCCAGGGCGTGGGCCAGCGCCTGCGGCAAGCCAAGCGCGAGCATCTGGTCAATCTTGTGCTGGCTTTTTTCATCCCAGCCAAGCTGCGTCACACCGCACCAGTCGTGGTCAAACGCCACGGGCAGCGAGTCATACAGGCGGCGGGCAAAGGTAAAGGCGGCCGGGAAAAACTGCGTCAGGGCCGGATCGTGGCCGTTGAGCAGCGGATAAAGCGCACCCTGGCGGTTGCCAGAAGCCCCCTGGGCCGGTTGGGCGTCTTCGCAGTAAAGGGTGACCTGCCAGCCGCGCTTCAGCAGCATCAACGCCAGCAGAGCGCTGGCGATACCGCCGCCTATCAGCGCGGCTTCGCGCACCTCGGCGGGCGGGCGTGCATACCAGGGCGTGCGCGGTTTTGCAGGATTGGCTGTGAGTATCTCACCGACCAACATGTCGCGTTTGCGGCCAAAACCCTTGCGTTTGTGCATGCTGAATCCGGCGTCTTCCAGACCGCGGCGCACGAAACCGGCGGCGGTGAAGGTGGCAAGCGTGCAGCCCGGTCGCGCAAGGCGTGCCATGCCTGTAAACAGTTGTTGTGTCCACATGTCCGGGTTTTTAGCTGGCGCGAAGCCATCCAGAAACCAGGCGTCGACTTTGCCGTTGGCGCTGTCATCAAGCTGAGACAATGTGTCGTTAATATCCCCAAACCACAGGTCCAGCGTCACCGCACCTTCATCGAGCAGCAGACGGTGGCAGCCGCTAAAGGGCAGGGGCCACTGAGCCTGTAAAGCCTGCGCCAGTTCACCTAACTCTGGCCAATGGGCATGAGCCGCCGCGAGGTCGTCTGCGGTCAGCGGGAACTTTTCAAAACTTATAAAGTGCAGGCGACGCAGCCGGGTGCTGGGATGCTGATGACGAAAAGTGCGAAAAGCCTGCCACAGCGTCAGGAAGTTAAGCCCGGTGCCAAAACCGCTTTCGGCTGTCACAAATAGCTCGCGAGAATGTTCCGTAAAGCGTGCGGGCAGACGGTTTGCATCGAGAAACACATAGCGCGTTTCCTCAAGCCCGTTATCATTAGAGAAGTAGACGTCGTCAAACTCTCGGGATACAGGTGTACCGTCTTCATTAAAGTGGATGCGTGCAGATTGCAAGGATGATGGGTTCACGTTTGTGGCTCGTATGGCAGGCGATAGGGCGATCTTAACGGCGCGCGTTTGTCGGCGCAAATTTCCACCGGGTTTCGTCTGATCGGACTTGTTCGGCGTACAACTGTACGCTATTGTGCGACTCGAATGATTAAACAGCGCCATCTAAAGAGGTATTGAATGAAACGTGCAGTGATTACTGGCTTGGGCATCGTTTCCAGCATCGGTAATAACCAGCAGGAAGTCCTGGCATCCCTGCGTGAAGGACGCTCCGGGATCACTTTCTCTCAAGAACTGAAAGACTCCGGTATGCGTAGCCACGTGTGGGGTAATGTTAAACTCGACACCACCGGTCTTATCGATCGCAAAGTTGTGCGCTTTATGAGCGACGCGTCCATTTACGCATACCTTTCCATGGAGCAGGCCGTAGCGGATGCGGGCCTGTCCGAAGAAACCTACCAGAACAACCCGCGCGTGGGCCTGATTGCCGGTTCCGGTGGCGGTTCGCCGAAGTTCCAGGTGTTTGGCGCAGACGCGATGCGCGGTCCGCGTGGCCTGAAAGCCGTTGGCCCTTACGTGGTTACCAAAGCGATGGCTTCCGGCGTGTCTGCCTGCCTCGCCACGCCGTTTAAAATCCACGGCGTGAACTACTCCATCAGTTCTGCCTGCGCCACCTCTGCACACTGCATCGGTAACGCGGTGGAGCAGATTCAGCTTGGCAAACAGGACATCGTCTTTGCCGGTGGCGGCGAAGAGCTGTGCTGGGAAATGGCCTGTGAGTTCGACGCAATGGGCGCGCTGTCCACCAAATACAACGAGACGCCAGAAAAAGCCTCCCGTACCTATGACGCGAGCCGCGACGGCTTTGTTATCGCGGGCGGCGGCGGCATGGTCGTGGTTGAAGAACTCGAGCACGCGCTGGCGCGCGGTGCGCATATCTACGCAGAAATCGTTGGCTACGGCGCAACGTCTGACGGTGCCGACATGGTAGCACCGTCTGGCGAAGGTGCGGTGCGGTGCATGAAGATGGCGATGGATGGCGTGGATACGCCAATCGACTATCTCAACAGCCACGGTACTTCAACGCCGGTCGGTGACGTGAAAGAACTGGGCGCAATTCGTGAGGTGTTTGGTGACAACACCCCGGCAATTTCTGCCACTAAAGCCATGACCGGTCACTCGCTGGGTGCAGCGGGTGTGCAGGAAGCTATCTACTCGCTGCTGATGCTGGAGCACGGCTTTATCGCGCCGAGCATCAATATTGAAGAGCTGGACGAGCAGGCAAACGGCATGAACATCATTACTCAGCCGACTGAGCGCAAGCTTAATACCGTGATGTCCAACAGCTTCGGTTTTGGCGGCACCAACGCCACGCTGGTGATGCGTAAACTGAACGCATAATATCCTCAGCTATTAGAAATATCGTGAAACTGGCTACCCTGGTAGCCAGTTTTTTTTATTTTCAGACAATTAAGCAAGCGGGTAGCGCAGTAATATTATGGAGCAGTCACTTACGCGAGTCGTACACAGCGGTGTATGCTTAGCGGCTTTTCTGGGATGGTATTTGTGTTCGATTCTTGCCTGGGGCATGCCGGGCTTTTCTGCTCTGTATCAATCAGGGCTGGCGGTGTCGTTCCTGCATGTGGCTATTTTGCTGCCGTTCTCGC
This sequence comes from Enterobacteriaceae bacterium 4M9, assembly GCA_010092695.1. Classification (GTDB taxonomy): domain Bacteria; phylum Pseudomonadota; class Gammaproteobacteria; order Enterobacterales; family Enterobacteriaceae; genus Tenebrionibacter. The sequence goes on from JAADJJ010000001.1 coordinate 1,810,243, forward strand.
TGTTCGCCTGGAAGATATATTGCGCACATTATCCTTTTTTACCTCTTGGGCGGTTTTCGCTGCGCGGATTATTGCTGCCGTTATTGGCTATCTCCGTATTAGCGCTTATTTATGGTAACTTCGCCCATCCGGAACCGTGGATGGATTCGTTTGACGGGCAAACCACTTTTGTCAAAGCAATGACGATATTTTCTATATGTCTGTGCGCGCCAATTGGCGAAGAGATTATTTTCCGGGGGTTGGTGCTAAACAGCAGCATTGGCTGGGGCCGGTGGGCTAAAAGGACAGGTATTGTCATAACCTCCCTGGTGTTCTGCGCCGTGCACAGCCAGTACCAGACGGCGGCATCGTTTATTTATCTTTTTATTTTTTCGGCCATTTTATGCGTTGTCAGAATTAATACCCGCAGTCTTATTATGCCAATGGCCCTGCATGCCATAAATAATATGTGGGCTGTGCTGATAATGTTTGTTTTATAACGCAGATATTGTTGTGTAATGCTCAATTCAGGTTGACAACATAGCCCTGGAGCAGGCAGATTTCACCCTCAACATTATCTTCACGATAATGCGTAAGCGTTTAACGTTAACCAACGCGCCTTAACCTGATTAGCAGGTGGAGCAGGCGTGGTCGATTCCCCGCCTTACTCTGCTCTTTGGAGTAAAGCATGTCTGAAGTGTCACAATCCGTCCGTTCTGATTCTGGCAGCGGTTCGCTGTTTCGCATCGCCTTTGCGGTATTTTTAACCTATCTGACCGTTGGCCTGCCGCTGCCGGTGATCCCGCTGTTTGTGCACCAGGAGCTGGGCTTTGGCAACGCCATGGTGGGCGTGGCCGTGGGTATCCAGTTCCTCGCCACTGTGCTGACGCGCGGTTACGCGGGCAAACTGGCTGACCAGCGCGGAGCTAAACGTTCTGCCATGCAGGGCATGGTGGCCTGTGCATTGGCCGGGGCTGCATGGTTGCTGGCGGCGCTGCTGCCGGTGTCGGCAATGGCAAAGTTTGGCTTGCTGGTACTGGGGCGCCTGATGCTCGGCTTTGGCGAAAGCCAGCTTTTAACCGGCACCCTCACCTGGGGCATGGGGCTGGTGGGGCCATCGCGCTCCGGCAAAGTCATGTCCTGGAATGGAATGGCCATTTACGGCGCGCTGGCGGCGGGTGCGCCACTGGGGCTTTGGATCCACGGTCATTTTGGCTATGTCGAACTGGCGGCGGTGACGATGGTTCTGCCGCTGCTGGCCTGGTGTTTTAATGGCGGCGTACGCAAGGTTGAGGCGCATAAGGGCGACAGGCCTCCGCTGTGGAGTGTGGTGGGGCTTATCTGGCAACCCGGTCTGGGGCTGGCGCTTCAGGGGGTAGGTTTTGCGGTGATTGGCACCTTTGTGTCGCTGTGGTTTGCCAGTCGTGGCTGGGATATGGCGGGGTTCACACTTACCGCTTTCGGCGGTGCGTTTGTGCTGATGCGCATTCTGTTTGGCTGGATGCCGGACCGCTTCGGTGGCGTGCGCGTGGCGCTGGCCTCATTGGTCATTGAAATCGTCGGGCTGCTGATGCTGTGGCAGGCGCCGGGCGCCTGGGTGGCGCTGGCGGGGGCTGCCCTGACCGGCTGCGGTTGTTCGCTGATTTTCCCGGCGCTTGGTGTGGAAGTGGTCAAGCGCGTACCGCCGCAGGTGCGTGGTACTGCGCTTGGGGGTTACGCTGCGTTCCAGGACATTGCCTATGCGGTGACTGGCCCGCTGACCGGTCTGCTGGCAACCGCGCTGGGTTATCCGTCGGTATTTCTGACTGGCGCAATTGCCGCCGTGATGGGGATTGTGGTGACGCTGCTGGCGTTCAGGAAGTGACGTCCGCCCCGGTCGGGGCGGAACTCAGAACAGGATCCACATCAGCGCAATAAACAGCAGCAGGGCGACCAGGCCCAGTGCCGGGCGGTTGCTGAGGGTTTTTAACTGCTCAATCACCGGCACAAACGGCGCCCAGATGGGCTGAACATGCTCCGGCTGCACTGGCGCGCTGCTAGTCGCACGCTCAAGGCGTCTTAAGAACAGATGATTCAGTATGTCCTGCACCTGCGGCGCGGTCAGCACCGTCTGCGGCGTGGCCTGATGACGCTGCTCGGCGTATTCAGTAATTTCCCGCCACTCGCTGCTCTCCAGCGGCTGTTTCAGCACGGTCTGAATCGTTTGCAATGTGGGGGCTGGCTGCTGCGCCAGCGTCAGTCGTGCCGTAAGCCAGGTAGTCAGCAGCGTGTAATGGCGCGCCGGAAGGGTTTCGCCGCCTTTCACGCCAGTGAGTTCCAGCATCGACTGCCAGATAAGCTTGCTTGACTCGCCTGTGGCGGCGGCCAGCTTGCCGACCAGCTGATTAAGCGCATTGTGCTCGGCGGGCTGCATCGGCCGGTCGGTAGCGGGGCGCTGCTGCGGCTGGGGAATTTCCAGCTGATTATTTTGCAATAGCGTCAGCACACTTTTGAGCTGCTCATGGGTGAGCTGGCTTAATACGGTCTGGCCGAACTGGCTGCGAATATAGTCGCTCACCGCCTGGCGATTATTACCGTGTTGCAGCAGTTCGGTGAGCTGTTGCAGGGTCTGGCGTACCGTGTGGCGCTCCTGCGCGCCGCTCAGGCGCTGGTTCAGGTTCTGCTCAGCGGCTGGAAAATGGCGCGACAGCAATGGCTGATCGTTTTTAATTCCTAAATCGTGTTTCATGCCCGCCCACACTTCCGCACGTTGTGCCTGGCTTAAGGCAACAATGCGAGTAATCAGGCGCTCCAGAACGGTGCGCTGCTGTGGTGTGAGAGGCTGAGCACCTGCTGAAGGTGGTGCGCCCGGAGGTTCACCCGGAGGTCGCGCGCCCGCGGCCGGGATGGAGTGCATCATCAAAATTCCTTACTTAAATCACCAGAGAACATTGCGTGGCAGGTCAGGTATGCCTGGCGGCGAGATTATGGCACACTTGCCGCCTTTATACTGCATATTGCGGACGTTCGGATACACCCTGTACATAATGATTACAAAGCCAGCGCCACGGCGCGCTTGTCGCTTTATCTCAATGGGGTCTATCCTGGAAGCAGCCTCTGTGAAAACCGCACAAAACAGGTACCTGACGTGAAAATTCTCGTTGATGAAAATATGCCTTACGCCCGCGAGCTATTTAGCCGCCTGGGAGAGGTCACTGCCGTTCCTGGCCGCCCGATTCCGCTGGATGCGCTCAATGATGCCGACGCGCTCATGGTGCGCTCGGTCACCAAAGTCAATGAAGCGCTGCTAAGTGGTAAAAAGGTTCAGTTTGTGGGTACCGCTACCGCGGGCACTGACCACGTTGATGATGCGTGGCTGGCGCAGGCGGGCATTGGATTTTCTGGTGCGCCGGGCTGTAACGCTATTGCCGTGGTGGAGTACGTGTTCTCTGCGCTGCTGATGCTGGCCGAGCGTGATGGTTTTGCACTTCGCGATCGCACGGTGGGAATCGTGGGTGTGGGTAACGTTGGCTCACGTTTACAGGCGCGGCTTGAGGCGCTGGGCGTGCGCACATTGTTGTGCGATCCGCCGCGTAAAGATGCCGGTGACGCGGGCGATTTCCGCACGCTTGACGAACTGGTGCGCGAAGCAGATGTACTGACCTTCCACACGCCGCTCTACAAAGACGGCCCATACAAAACCTGGCACCTGGCCGATGAGGCGCTGATAAGTGCACTTAAGCCGGGGGCGATTCTGATTAACGCCTGCCGTGGGCCGGTAGTGGATAACGACGCGCTGTTAGCGCGCCTGGAATCAGGCCAGCCGCTGAGCACCGTGCTTGATGTGTGGGAGCCGGAGCCTGACCTTAACGTTGCGTTACTTGAGAAAGTGGATATCGGTACGGCTCATATTGCCGGTTATACGCTCGAAGGCAAGGCGCGCGGCACCACGCAGGTATTTGAAGCCTTTAGTCAGTTTCTCGGTACGCCGCACCAGGTGGCGCTTGATACGCTCCTGCCTACGCCGGAAGTAAGCCGCCTGGCACTGCACGGCAAACTCGACGAGAGTACGCTGAAAAGGCTCGTTCATCTGGTGTATGATGTGCGCCGCGACGATGCGCTGCTGCGCCACGTGGCAGGTCAACCGGGTGAGTTTGATAAATTACGCAAGCACTATCGCGAGCGCCGTGAGTGGTCTTCGCTGTATGTATTGTGCGACGACGCTGCGACGGCAACGCTATTGCAGCAGCTCGGCTTTAACGCCGTTCATCACCCGATTCGTTAACCTCATTTCTGTTGCCCGCACCGGCGGGCAACTGCGTTTTCTGGAGTAAACCACCATGTCTGAAGGCTGGAATATCGCCATATTGGGTGCCACAGGTGCCGTAGGTGAAGCGTTGCTTGAACTGCTGGCCGAGCGTCAGTTCCCGGTGGGCGAGTTGAGCTTACTGGCGCATACCGAGAGCGCAGGTGAGAAACTGCGTTTTGCGGGCAGAAGCATCCCGGTTGAGGATGTGCAGGAATTTGACTGGACCCGCGCACAGTTGGCGTTTTTTGTTGCCGGGGCTGAGGCATCGGCGCGTTATGCCGATGAAGCCGCTAACGCGGGCTGCCTGGTGATTGACACCAGCGGCGTTTTTGCGCTGGACCCGGATGTGCCTCTGGTGGTGCCGGAGGTCAATCCGTTTGTGCTGGCGGACTACCGTAACCGTAACATTATTGCCTCGGCCCACAGCCTCACCAGCCAGTTGCTGATGGCTATCAAACCGATTATTGACGATGGCGGCCTGTCCCGCGTGCAGGTCACCAGCCTGCTGTCTGCCTCGGCTTACGGCAAAGTGGCGGTAGACGCCCTGGCCGGGCAGAGTGCGCGCCTGCTTAACGGCATGCCGATTGACGAAGATGACCACTTTGGTCGCCAGCTTGCGTTTAACGTGCTGCCGCTGCTGCCAGACAGCGAAGGCAGCGTGCGCGAAGAGCGCCGCATCGTTGATGAAACCCGCAAGATTTTGCAGGACGAGGGCTTGATGATTTCTGCAAGCTGCGTACAGGCGCCGGTGTTTTATGGCCACGCCCAGGTCGTCAGCGTGGAAGCGCTGCGCCCGCTGGCCGCTGAAGAGGCCCGCGATGCCTTTGCCCGCAGTGAAGATATCGAACTGTCTGACGAAAACGACTTCCCGACCCAGGTGGGCGACGCCTCCGGTAGCGTGCACCTTTCCATTGGCTGCGTGCGTAACGATTACGGTATGCCCGAGCAAATTCAGTTCTGGTCTGTTGCTGACAACGTGCGCTTTGGTGGCGCGCTGATGGCGGTCAAAATTGCCGAGAAGCTGGTGCAGGAGTATCTGTACTGATGGAGCAGCAGGACATACCGGTGCAGAAAATTGCGCTCGGCATTGAGTACGACGGCAGCAAATATTACGGCTGGCAGCGCCAGCGCGAAGTGCGCAGCGTACAGGAAAAGCTGGAAAAGGTGCTCTCGCAAATCGCGGCAGAGCCGATTGGCGTGTTCTGCGCCGGGCGCACTGATGCAGGCGTGCATGCTACCGGCCAGGTGGTGCATTTTGAAACCCGCGCGCAGCGCCAGGACGCGGCGTGGACGCTTGGCGCTAACGCCAACCTGCCTGCTGATATCGCCGTGCGCTGGGTGAAAGCGGTGCCGGAGCATTTTCATGCCCGTTTCAGCGCTACGGCGCGCCGTTACCGCTATATTATCTACAACCATCGCCTGCGCCCGGCTGTGCTGCAACAGGGGATTACTCACTATCACGCGCCGCTGGACGCACAGCGCATGCACCGTGCCGCGCAGTGCCTGCTGGGCGAGAATGATTTCACGTCGTTTCGCGCTGTGCAGTGCCAGTCGCGTACGCCGTGGCGCAACCTGATGCATATCGACGTGGCGCGTTACGGTAATTACGTGGTGGTAGATATTAAGGCTAACGCGTTTGTCCACCATATGGTGCGTAATATCGTAGGCAGCCTGATGGACATCGGCTGCGGCAATCGGCCTGAAGCGTGGATGGCCGAACTGCTGGCAGCAAAAGATCGCACGCTGGCGGCAGCGACCGCGCGCGCCGAAGGGCTGTATCTGGTGTCGGTGGACTACCCAACAGAATTTGCCCTGCCACAGCCTCCAATGGGGCCGCTTTTTCTGGCAGACTGACGTTTTCAGAGGAAAGAATTACGATGGATTTTATCCGCTTTGTTATTGATTTTATTCTGCATATCGATGTGCACCTGGCCGAAATGGTGGCGCAGTACGGCGTGTGGGTCTACGCAATTCTGTTCCTGATTTTGTTTTGCGAAACAGGGCTGGTGGTCACGCCGTTCCTGCCGGGGGATTCGCTGCTGTTTGTTGCGGGTGCCATTTCAGCACTGCCGAGCAACGATTTAAACGTGCATCTGATGGTGGCGTTAATGGTGGTCGCAGCCATTATTGGTGATGCTGTGAACTACACCATTGGCCGGGTGTTTGGCGAACGGCTTTTCAGTAACCCGAACTCCAAAATTTTCCGCCGTAGCTATCTTGATAAAACTCATGCGTTTTATGAAAAACACGGTGGTAAAACCATTATTCTGGCGCGTTTTGTGCCGATCGTGCGTACTTTTGCGCCATTTGTGGCGGGAATGGGGCATATGTCGTATCGCCATTTTGCCGCCTACAACGTTATCGGCGCGCTGCTGTGGGTGTTGCTGTTTACCTATGCAGGCTACCTGTTTGGCGACCTGCCGATTATCCAGGAAAACCTTAAGCTGCTGATTGTTGCGATTATTGTGCTGTCGGTTTTACCTGGTGTGGTGGAGGTTATCCGTCATAAACGTGCCGCTGCGCGCCAGGCAAAAGAGTGATAATTCAGTGCTCCGAGCAGTTTTTTATCCAAAGTACTCGGGCGTTGTGATTTAATGAGCGACATTTATGGTCTGCGGGAGGCAAAAATGGCAAGATGCCGCCCACAGAAAAACTGGCACCAACCAGGTTCAGGCAGAAAGGTTATCAATGAGCTGGATTGAACGAATTCTCAATAAGAGCAATATTACCCCGACGCGCAGGGCGAGCATTCCGGAAGGGGTGTGGACCAAGTGTGACAGCTGCGGACAGGTTCTCTACCGCGCCGAGCTGGAGCGTAACCTTGAGGTCTGCCCAAAATGCGATCACCACATGCGCATGGGTGCGCGTGAGCGCCTGCATAGTCTGCTTGACGAGGGCACGCTGGTCGAACTGGGCAGCGAGCTTGAGCCGAAAGACCTCCTGAAGTTCCGCGACTCGAAGAAGTACAAAGACCGTCTCGCAAGCGCTCAGAAAGAAACCGGCGAGAAAGATGCGCTGGTGGTGATGAAAGGCACGCTGCACGGCATGCCGGTTGTGGCTGCGGCGTTTGAATTTGCCTTTATGGGCGGTTCAATGGGGTCTGTTGTGGGTGCGCGTTTCGTGCGTGCCGTTGAGCAGGCGCTGGAAGACGGCTGCCCGCTTATCTGCTTCTCCGCTTCCGGCGGTGCGCGTATGCAGGAAGCGCTGATGTCGCTGATGCAGATGGCGAAAACCAGCGCAGCGCTGGCGAAAATGCAGGAGCGCGGTCTGCCGTATATTTCGGTTCTGACCGACCCGACAATGGGCGGTGTGTCTGCAAGCTTTGCTATGCTGGGTGATCTGAATATCGCTGAGCCAAAAGCGCTTATCGGTTTTGCTGGTCCGCGTGTTATCGAGCAGACGGTGCGCGAAAAACTGCCGCCGGGCTTCCAGCGTAGTGAATTCCTGATTGAAAAAGGCGCAATTGACATGATTGTGCGTCGCCCTGAGTTGCGACTGAAGCTTGCCAGCGTGCTGGCGAAGCTGACCAATCAGCCTGCGCCGAACCCGGATGCCCCGCACGAACCGATTGTCGTGCCGGATGCGCCGGAGCAGGGCAGCGAAGCCTGACAGTGCAACAGGGCAGGGCCGCAGGGTTCTGCCCTTCGTATTTCTGAACCCCGAAGGGCACCATGGAAAAAAGCATTCCCCAAGCCACGTCGCCCCTGGCCACGTGGCTTTCTTATCTGGAAAATCTGCATACCAAAACCATCGATCTCGGCCTTGAGCGCGTGAGTGCCGTTGCGGCGACGCTGAATGTGCTCAAGCCTGCGCCGTTTGTGTTTACCGTTGCCGGTACCAATGGTAAAGGCACCACCTGCCGCACGCTTGAGGCGATGCTGATGGCCGCCGGACTGCGCGTGGGGGTTTACAGTTCACCGCACCTGGTGCGTTATACCGAGCGCGTGCGCGTGCAGGGTGAGGAGTTGCCCGGCGCGCGCCACACCGCGTCGTTTGCGGCCATTGAAGCGGCACGTGGCGATACCTCGCTGACCTATTTTGAATACGGTACGCTCTCCGCATTGTGGCTGTTTAAACAGTCTTCGCTCGACGTGGTGATTCTTGAAGTTGGGCTGGGTGGACGACTGGATGCCACCAACATGGTGGATGCCGACGTAAGCGTTATCACCAGTATTGCGCTCGACCATATTGACTGGCTGGGCCCCGATCGCGAAAGCATCGGGCGCGAGAAAGCGGGAATCTTCCGCGCCGGCAAACCGGCCGTTGTGGGCGAGCCGGATATGCCAGTCTCTGTTGAAGCCGTGGCGCAGGAAAAAGAGGCGTATCTGCTGCGCCGGGGTGTGCGCTGGGATTATGAGATGACAGACGGCGGCTGGCGTTTTAGCGATGCTGCGGGCGTGCTGGACAATCTGCCGCTGCCGCAGGTGCCGCAACCCAACGCCGCCACTGCGCTGGCAGCGCTGCGCGCAAGCCGTTTGCCGGTGAATGAAACCGCCGTGCGCGAAGGTCTGCGTCAGGCACAACTGCCGGGACGTTTTCAGATTTTAAGCACCTCACCGCGCGTTATTCTCGACGTGGCGCATAATCCCCATGCTGCCGCTTACCTGGCAGAACGTCTGAAGCGTGAAGCGCAGGACGGAAAAATACTGGCGGTAATCGGTATGCTGCACGATAAGGATATAGCAGGTACGCTGGCCTGTCTGAAAAGCGTGGTGGATAGCTGGTATTGTGCGCCGCTTGAAGGGCCGCGTGGCGCCAGTGCCGAACAGCTGCTTGAGCTCCTGGGGCAGGGCAAGGCGTTTGGCAGTGTGGCTGAGGCCTGGCAGGCGGCACGGGCAGAGGCTGACGTAGCTGATACTGTGCTGGTGTGCGGCTCATTTCACACGGTGGCACACGTAATGGAAGTCCTGGAAGCGGAGGGTAACGGTGGCGAGTAAGTTTCAGAACCGATTAGTCGGCACGATTGTGCTGGTGGCGCTGGGTGTGATTGTGCTGCCAGGTCTGCTCGACGGCCAGAAAAAGCATTATCAGGATGAGTTTGCCGCCATCCCGCTGGTGCCAAAACCGGGTGATAATGACGAGCCGGATATGCTGCCGCCTGCCAGCCAGTCGCTGCCATCGCAGCCGCCGGAAGGGGCCGCTGAGGAGATGCGTGCCAGCAGTACGGCACCGAGCATCGACCCCACCACACTTCCGGATGACACCGGTGCCGGAATCGATGCGGTTCCGCAGCCTAAACCCAACGTGCAGCCAAAACCACAGCCTGCGCCGCAGCCGAAACCTGCGCCAGAACCGCAGCCAAAACCGACTCCGGCAACGCAGGATAACGCCGCGCCTGTGGGTAAAGCTTATGTGGTGCAGCTGGGTGCCCTGAAAAATGCCGATAAGGCCAGTGAGATTGTCGAGAAGCTGCGCGGTGCAGGCTATCGTGCTTACACTATTCCTTCCACGCCAGTACAGGGTAAAATCACCCGTATTCTGGTAGGGCCGGATGCATCGAAAGACAAGCTCAAGTCTTCACTGAGTGAACTGCATAGTTTATCGGGCCTCAACGGCGTGGTAATGAACTACACACCGTAACGGTTTACGCACAAAGCCAAGGTTGACGCGGCTTTGCGCGACCCAGGATGAAAGGGTGGGCAACAAAAGCAGCGCTTTTTTTGTCCACTTTTTCTTTTTACGCATGGGAAGGAAATCCCTACGCAAACGTTTTCTTTTTCTGTTAGAATGCGCCCCGAACAGGATGTCAGGGCAAGTTAGCGCGGAATTTATATGGTCTGGATTGATTACGCCATTATCGCTGTGATTGGCTTTTCGTGTCTTGTAAGCCTGATTCGTGGGTTTGTGCGCGAGGCGCTCTCGCTGGTTACCTGGGGCTGCGCTTTCTTTGTCGCCAGCCATTACTACACTTACCTGGCAACCTGGTTCACAGGCTTTGAAGATGAACTGGTACGTAACGGGATAGCTATCGCGGTGTTGTTTATCGCGACGCTCATCGTCGGCGCGGTGGTGAACTATGTGATTGGCCAACTGGTTGAGAAAACCGGCCTTTCAGGAACGGACAGAGTGCTGGGCATCTGCTTTGGCGCACTCAGGGGCGTACTCATCGTCGCCGCGATTCTGTTTTTCCTTGATACTTTCACCGGCATGGCAAAGAGCGACGACTGGCAAAAGTCGCAGCTGGTCCCACAGTTCAGTTTCATCATCAGATGGTTTTTTGACTATCTGCAAAGCTCGTCAAGTTTCTTGCCCCGGTAACAGCGCCGGGGTTGCAGGCTTAATGAGGAAAAGACAACATGTGCGGTATTGTCGGTATCGCCGGTGTTATGCCGGTAAACCAGTCGATTTATGACGCGTTAACGGTGCTTCAGCACCGCGGGCAGGATGCCGCAGGCATCATTACCATTGATGCGAACAACTGCTTTCGTCTGCGCAAAGCCAACGGTCTGGTGAGCGATGTATTTGAAGCACGCCACATGCAGCGCCTGCAGGGCAACATGGGGCTTGGCCACGTGCGCTACCCGACGGCAGGCAGCTCCAGCGCCTCTGAAGCCCAGCCTTTTTACGTCAACTCCCCTTACGGCATCACGCTGGCACACAACGGCAACCTGACTAACGCTCACGAGCTACGCAAGAAGCTGTTTGAGGAAAAGCGCCGCCATATCAACACCACGTCTGACTCCGAAATCCTGCTTAATATCTTTGCCAGCGAGCTGGACGAGTACCGTCACTATCCGCTGGAAGCCGACAACATTTTTGCCGCCATCGCTGCCACCAACCGCCAGATTCGTGGTGCGTACGCCTGTGTGGCAATGATTATCGGCCACGGTATGGTGGCGTTTCGCGACCCGAACGGCATCCGCCCGCTGGTGTTGGGCAAGCGTGAAGTCGGTGAGCGCACCGAGTATATGGTAGCCTCCGAGAGCGTCGCGCTCGATACGCTGGGTTTTGAGTTCCTGCGTGACGTGGCACCGGGCGAAGCGGTGTACATTACCGAAAAAGGCCAGCTCTTTAGCCGCCTGTGCGCTGAGAACCCGACCACTACGCCGTGCCTGTTTGAATACGTTTACTTTGCACGCCCGGACTCCTTTATTGATAAGATTTCCGTGTACAGCGCACGCGTTGGCATGGGTAAAAAGCTCGGCGAGAAAATCGCCCGCGAGTGGGAAGACCTGGATATCGACGTGGTCATTCCCATCCCGGAAACCTCCTGCGACATCGCGCTGGAAATCGCCCATATCCTCAATAAGCCTTATCGCCAGGGGTTTGTGAAAAACCGCTACGTTGGCCGCACCTTTATCATGCCAGGCCAGCAGCAGCGCCGTAAATCGGTGCGCCGCAAGCTCAACGCCAACCGCGCGGAGTTCCGTGACAAGAATGTGCTGCTGGTGGATGACTCTATTGTGCGCGGCACCACGTCTGAGCAGATTATCGAAATTGCCCGCGAAGCCGGCGCGAAAAAGGTCTATCTGGCCTCGGCGGCCCCGGAAGTGCGTTTCCCGAACGTTTATGGCATCGATATGCCAAGCGCCAACGAACTTATCGCCCACGGTCGTGAAGTGGAGGAGATTCGCCAGCTAATCGGAGCCGACGGCCTGATTTTCCAGGATCTCAGCGACCTGATTGATGCGGTGCGTGCTGAAAATCCGGACATTCAGCAGTTTGAATGCTCTGTTTTTGACGGCATTTACGTCACGAAGGATGTGGATTTGCAGTATCTGGAATATCTGGAGTCCCTGCGTAGCGACGATGCCAAAGCGCTACAGCGCCAGAACGAAGTCGAAAATCTGGAAATGCATAACGAAGGTTAAGCGCCTGACGGCCCCCGCTACGGGGGCCGTCTTGTATCTGTTGCCATAATCCGGCAAAGTTTGCCCTTGAACGATGAAACGGGCAGGTAAGATGAAACGACTGATTGTGGGAATTTCCGGTGCCAGCGGCGCGATTTACGGTGTGCGGCTGCTTGAAGTACTCAAGCCACTGGAACATGTGCAAACCCATCTTGTGATGAGTCAGGCCGCACGCCAGACACTGGCGCTGGAAACTGACTATTCGCTGCGCGATGTTCAGGCGCTGGCCGATGTGGTGCACGACGCCCGCGACATTGCTGCCAGCATCTCCTCCGGTTCATTTCGTACTCACGGTATGGTGATTCTGCCGTGCTCCATGAAAACCCTTTCCGGCATTGTTAACAGCTACACCGACGGCCTGCTGACCCGAAGTGCTGATGTGGTGCTCAAAGAGCGCCGCCCGCTGGTGCTGTGCGTGCGTGAAACCCCGCTTCATCTGGGCCACCTGCGCCTGATGACCCAGGCGGCAGAAATGGGAGCCGTCATCATGCCGCCGCTACCGGCGTTTTATCATCGCCCGCAAAGCATTCAGGATGTGATTGACCAGACCGTCAACCGCGTGCTGGATCAGTTTGATATTGAACTGCCTCACGATTTGTTTACCCGCTGGCCTGGTCCCGACAGCGTGCACTGATGCCCCATCCTGGGGCAAAAACTGCTGGCGCTGTCGTATTCTCCAACATTCCTTTCCTCTTTTTGTTACGGCCCTGGCGTGGCGCTGTTATCTTTTTGTTTGCCGCTACCGCTTGATCAGCCTGTCTTATCCGCAGACATGGCATGAGAAGTGCAGCGCAGCCGTGAGCGCCTGGGCGCTCAGCACAACACACATCCGATAATAAAATCCGCTCTCTGAGGGTTAACTATGAAAAAGCAGGTTCTGACACTGGCATTACTGCTGGGTTTTTCTGCCGGTTCGGCGCTGGCCGCACTGCCGCAAAGTGTGCGTATTGGCACAGATGCTACCTACGCGCCGTTTTCGTCAAAGGATGCTAAAGGGGATTTTGTCGGGTTTGATATCGATTTGGGTAATGAGATGTGCAAACGCGCGCAGCTTAAATGCACCTGGGTGGGCAGTGATTTTGATGCGCTGATCCCGCAGCTTAAGGCACGTAAAATCGACGCCATTATTTCCTCACTGTCTATTACCGAGAAGCGCGAGCAGGAAATTGCCTTCTCCGACAAACTCTATAGCGCTAACTCACGCCTGATTGCCCGTGCAGGCTCGCCGATTACTCCAACGGTAGAAAGCCTTAAAGGCAAACAGGTGGGCGTATTGCAGGGCTCCACCCAGGAAGCGTATGCCAACGATCTCTGGCGCGCAAAGGGCGTTGAGGTTGTGCCGTACCAGAATCAGGATTTGATTTATTCTGACCTTGACGCCGGGCGACTTGATGCGGCGTTGCAGGATGAAGTCGCGGCCAGCGAAGGTTTTCTCAAGCAGCCTGCGGGCAAGGCGTTTGCGTTTGCCGGGCCTGCGGTCATCAATAAAAAATACTTTGGTATGGGGACTGCAACCGGGCTGCGTAAGGAAGATGGCGAGCTGAAGGCGGCGTTTAATAAGGCGTTGGCAGAAATCCGTGCTGACGGCACCTACGACAAGCTGGCAAAAAAATACTTCGACTTTAACGTCTACGGCGAATAACACACCAGGGCATTGTTGCGCCATTGTGGTGCGGCAGTGCCCTGTCATTGTGCAATCGCGCCTGTGTTGCACGCTGGAGATGCATAATTACCCATCGGCTCTGCAAAAAATGACGCTTTTGTGCCGTAAAAGCTTTGGCCTCCAGGACTGAAAAATGGCACGATACTTGCCAACACAACATGTAAAAACGTTTTGCCTAAAAAGATAATTCTCTGAGGATAAGTATGAAAAAGCTGGTGTTATCCCTTTCTCTGGTGCTGGCGTTTTCCAGCGTTTCTACAGCATTCGCTGCGTTGCCGCAGAACGTGCGTATTGGTACCGATCCGACCTACGCGCCGTTTGAATCCAAAAATGCCAGCGGCCAGCTGGTGGGCTTTGATATCGATATCGCTAAAGAGCTGTGCAAGCGTATCGAAACCAAATGTACGTTTGTGGAAAGCCCGCTTGATGCGCTGATCCCGATGCTGAAAGCAAAGAAAATTGACGCCATTATGTCGTCACTTTCTATCACCGAGAAACGCCAGCAGGAAATCGCGTTTACCGACAAACTCTACGCAGCCAACTCTCGTCTGGTGGTCGCACAGGGCTCCCCGATTCAGCCAACCATTGAAAGCCTCAAGGGCAAGCGTGTGGGCGTATTGCAGGGCACCACCCAGGAAACTTACGGTAACGTTCACTGGGCAGCAAAAGGCATTGAAATTGTCTCCTATCAGGGCCAGGACAATATCTACGCCGACCTGACTGCCGGGCGCATTGATGCGGCGTTCCAGGACGAAGTCGCGGCCAGCGAGGGCTTCCTGAAAACCGCGGCCGGTAAAAAATACCAGTTTGGTGGCCCATCTATTGCCGATGAGAAACTGTTTGGCGTGGGTACCGGTATGGGCATTCGCAAAGACGACAACGAACTGCGTGAAGCGCTCAACAAAGCCTTTGCCGAGATGCGTGCCGACGGCACCTATGAAAAGCTTGCGAAGAAATATTTCGATTTTGACGTCTATGGCGGCTAACGTTAACCGCGACACGCTGCGCCCTGAGCCGGGCGCAGCGCAAGCCTGGAGAGTCTGACGTTATGCTGCATGGGTTTTCCGAAGTCATCTTTAAAGGGGCGCTGGTGACGCTGGAGCTGGCGCTCAGTTCTCTGGTTCTTGCCGTTATCATTGGCCTTGCGGGTGCAGCGGCCAAGCTTTCGCATAACCGCCCGCTGGCATTATTGTTTGAAGCCTACACCACGCTTATTCGCGGCGTACCGGATCTGGTACTGATGCTGCTGATTTTCTACGGCCTGCAAATGGCGCTCAATGTCATTACCGATGCCATCGGCGTTGCCCAGTGGGATATTGACCCCATGGCGGCCGGTATTGTCACGCTGGGGTTTATCTACGGCGCTTACTTTACCGAAACCTTCCGCGGTGCCTATATGGCCGTACCTAAGGGCCATACTGAAGCGGCCACCGCGTATGGTTTTACCGGGGCGCAGACCTTTCGCCGCATTCTGTTTCCGGCCATGATGCGCTTTGCGCTGCCCGGCATTGGTAATAACTGGCAGGTCATCCTCAAGGCCACGGCGCTGGTGTCGCTGCTGGGGCTGGAAGATGTGGTGAAGGCTACCCAGCTTGCCGGGAAAAGCACCTGGGAGCCGTTCTACTTCGCGGTGGTGTGTGGCGCGATTTACCTGGTGTTTACCACGGTATCCAACGGCGTGCTGTTCTGGCTTGAACGTCGCTATTCGGTAGGCGTGAAGAGGGCCGAACTGTGATTGAGATTATTCAGGAGTACTGGAAATCACTGCTGTGGACCGACGGCTATCGCTTTACCGGTGTGGCGATTACGCTGTGGCTGCTTATCGCCTCAGTGTTGATGGGCGGCATTCTGGCGCTGTTTCTCGCCATCGGGCGCGTTTCACCCAATAAGTTTATCTCGCTGCCTATCTGGTTTTTTACCTATGTGTTTCGCGGCACGCCGCTATACGTACAGTTGCTGGTGTTCTATTCCGGCATGTACACGCTGGAAGTCGTTAAAGGTAACGAGTTTCTGAACGCGTTTTTCCGAAGCGGCCTTAACTGCGCGGTGCTGGCGTTTACCCTCAACACCTGCGCGTATACCACAGAGATTTTTGCCGGAGCTATCCGCTCGGTGCCGGCCGGTGAAATTGAAGCGGGGCGCGCTTACGGCTTCTCACGCATTAAACTTTACCGCTGCATTATTCTGCCGTCGGCGCTGCGTATTTCGCTGCCTGCCTACAGCAATGAGGTGATTTTGATGCTGCACTCCACCGCGCTGGCGTTTACGGCCACCGTGCCGGATCTGCTGAAAATCGCCCGTGATATCAATTCCGCCACTTATCAACCCTTTACGGCGTTTGGTATTGCTGCAGTACTGTATCTCATCATTTCGTATGTGCTGATTAGCCTCTTTCGCAAAGCGGAGAAGCGCTGGTTACGGCATATGAATCCGTCTACCTCTGCGCACTGAGTGAACGATGTCTGAGAATAAATTAAACGTAATTGACCTGCACAAGCGCTACGGTGAGCATGAGGTGCTAAAGGGCGTGTCGCTCAAGGCTGACGCGGGTGATGTGATAAGCATTATCGGCTCGTCAGGCTCCGGGAAGAGTACCTTTCTGCGCTGCATTAACTTCCTCGAAAAACCGAGCGAAGGCTCGATTGTGGTGAACAACCAGACTATTAACCTGGTGCGCGACAAAGACGGCCAGCTGAAGGTGGCAGACAAAAATCAGCTGCGCCTGCTGCGCACGCGCCTGACAATGGTGTTCCAGCACTTCAATCTGTGGAGCCACATGACGGTGCTGGAAAACGTAATGGAAGCACCGGTGCAGGTGCTGGGCCTGAGCAAGGCAGAAGCTAAAACGCGGGCGCTCAAGTATCTGGAAAAAGTCGGTATTCACGCGCGCGAGCAGGTGAAGTACCCGGCGCATTTGTCCGGCGGTCAGCAGCAGCGCGTCTCCATTGCCCGCGCACTGGCAATGGAGCCGGAGGTGTTGCTGTTTGACGAACCAACCTCGGCGCTGGACCCGGAACTGGTGGGCGAAGTGTTGCGCATCATGCAGCAGCTGGCGGAAGAGGGCAAAACCATGGTGGTAGTAACCCATGAAATGGGCTTTGCGCGCCATGTCTCCAGTCACGTGATTTTCCTGCATCAGGGCAAAATTGAAGAGGAAGGCCCGCCGGAGCAGGTGTTCGACAACCCGCAGAGCGCGCGCCTGCAACAGTTTTTGTCGGGGTCGCTGAAGTAACTGCTGATTCCTCGACATAAAAAACGCCGACATCGCTCGGCGTTTTTTATTGTCTGTATGAGTTAGCGCACTACGTCGTGCAGCGCGTCTTCCAGATCGAACCAGCGGAAGATAAAGCCCGAGGCCTCCAGCCGTTTGGGTAACGCTCGCTGGCCGCCCAGCACCAGTACCGAGGACTCACCCATTGCCAGGCGCAGCGCGACGGCGGGCTGGCGCATAAACGCCGGACGGTGCAGCACGTGGCCCAGCGTGTGCGCAAACTGTTCGTTGCGAACCGGATAAGGCGACACCATGTTAAACGGACCGCGCAGATCGTGACTCAGCAGCCAGATAATGCCGCTAACCATGTCGTCGATATGGATCCAGGGCAGGTACTGACGCCCGTTGCCGCTCGGCCCACCTAGCCCTAAGCGGAACAGCGGCAGCAGCTTACCCAAAATGCCGCCATCCGGGGCCAGTACAATCCCAGTACGCAGCAGGCATACGCGAGTGTGCTCGTTTTGTGCCGCGCTGGCGATCTGCTCCCAGCGTGCGCACAGTTTGTGCGTAAACTCGTTGTGGGGCGGCTCCTCTTCAGTGACAACCACTTCACCAAGGTCGCCGTAATAGCCAGTGGCAGAGCCGGAAATCAGCACCGCAGGCGGCGTCTGGCTGGTTTTAAAAAGCTCTACCAGCCGCTCGGTGGTTTTCCAGCGGCTCTGGCACAGGCGCTCTTTCTGGGTGGCGCTCCAGCGTTTATCAGCAATGGGCTCACCTGCCAGGTTGATGACCGCATCAATACCGTTGAGGTTTTCGCGCTCATGTAGCCCTTTCCAGACTTCAACGCGTGGGTCGAGTCGGGCGCGGGCTTTGGTCGGGTCGCGCGTAACCGCAATGACGTCATGGCCCAGCTCCAGCAAGCGAGGCACCAGATGTTGGCCGATGAGTCCGGTCGCGCCGGTGATAACTATCTTCATGCGCATCCTCCGCTAGCGCTAGCGTTGCCAGCTCATTGTCACAGACACCGAGTCGGCGTAACGCAGCGCGTGAAGTTTATCTATCTCCACTTCAGCATAGGTGACCCAGGGATGTTCGCATGCGATATTCAGCACATCCTGCGTCAATTTTTCCAACAGCGCGAAGCGGTTTTCCTCGACGTGGCGAATAATGGCTTTGGTCATGGTGCGATAGTTGAGTACATCATTGATATCTTCGCTCACGCGCGCCTTATCGGCGGGGTAACGTAGCTCAACGTTAATTACCACATCCTGACGGTTGGCTTTCTCTTCTTCGTTGATGCCGATATAGGTGCGCAGGCGCAGATTTTTTATGCGGATAATGGCGTCCGGCTGATGTGACATGCAGGTGCTCCCGGTAGGTTTTAGTGCAATATCATACATGAGGTTCACGCACCCGCCCACGCCTGCACCAGGTAATGAAAGCGGTTCAGAATGCGGGGTCTGCACCGTATCGCAAATGGGCGTGGCAGAGGCCGGATTTTGAGTATAGTTTTTAGCTGCGGAACATAAAAAGAGGTTGCCATGAGTCAGACCGAAATAACGTTGTGGGGTGATGAAAACGCGTTTAGTCCGTATGTGTTGACGGCGTATGTGGCGCTGATGGAAAAGGGGCTGACGTTTACCTTTAAGCGCGTGAGCCTGGCCCACGAGGAGCATTTGTCACCGCAGTGGCGCGGTTACAGCGCGACGCGCCGGGTGCCGCTGCTGGAGATAGACAGTTTCGCACTGAGCGAGTCGTCGGCGATGGCAGAATATCTGGAGGAGAAATTTGCACCACCGGTTTTTACGCGCCTTTATCCTCACGAGCTTGAAAAACGTGCGCGTGCACGCCAGGTGCAGGCGTGGCTACGAAGCGATTTGATGGCTATCCGCAGCGAGCGCCCCACGGAAGTGGTTTTTGGTGGTGAAAAGCGCCCGCCCTTAAGCGATGCCGGACAGCGCGACGCACAGAAGCTGTTTGCGCTGGCCCAGGGCCTTCTGGAACACGGGCAGCCGAATCTTTTTGGTGAGTGGTGCATTGCGGATACCGACCTGGCGCTGATGTTAAACCGGCTGGTGCTCAACGGCGACGAAGTACCGCAGGCGCTTGCCGATTACGCTGACTTTCAGTGGCAGCGCGCATCGGTACAGCGTTACGTGGCCTTATCAGCAAAGGCTGAACCTCAGTCGTAAATCCGCTATTATTGCGAACTGTCTGATTTACCTGGAGGTTAACGAATGAAACTGATGTTCGCATCGGACATTCATGGCTCGTTGCCCGCAACGGCGCAGGTGCTGGCACGTTTTGCGCAAAGTGGCGCGCGCTGGCTGGTGCTGCTGGGTGACCTGCTCTATCACGGTCCGCGTAATGTGCTGCCTGAGGGCTACAACCCGGCGCAGGTCGCCGAGCGCCTGAACACCCAGGCCGAGCGGATTATTGCGGTGCGTGGCAACTGTGACAGTGAAGTAGACCAGATGCTGCTGCACTTTCCCATAACGGCACCCTGGCAGCAGGTTTTGCTGGAACCGGGCAGGCTGTTTCTGACCCACGGGCATCTCTATTATCCCGATAAACTGCCGCCGCTTTTTGCTGGCGATACGCTGGTCTATGGTCATACTCATATTCCTGTGGCCGAGCGTCGTGAAGATGGTATCACGCTGTTTAACCCCGGCTCGGTAAGCATCCCGAAAGGCGGCTTTGCGGCCAGCTACGGTATGCTTGATGGTGCTGTTCTGAGCGTTCATGCACTGGAAGACGACGCGGTTATTGCACGCGTTGAGATTACGCCGTAAGTTACACCGGACAGCGCCTGGCTTCATGGTCTGAGTGGGCTGCATCCCGAACATCAATGCGCCAGTAGAGCGCCCGAGACAAAGAAGGTTTCCCGATGGTGGAGCAGAGTCAAACTGGTACGGAGTGGGTGGATATCGTTAACGAAGATAACGATGTCATTGCGCAGGCCAGCCGTGAGCAAATGCGGGCACAGCGCCTGCGGCACCGCGCGACCTATATCGTGGTGCATGACGGAATGGGGAAAATTCTGGCGCAGCGCCGTACCGAGACGAAAGATTTTCTGCCTGGTATGCTGGATGCCACCGCGGGCGGTGTGGTACAGGCCGACGAGCCGCTGCTGGATTCGGCGCGCCGCGAGGCCGAAGAGGAGTTGGGCATTGCGGGTGTGCCGTTTGCCGAGCATGGCCAGTTTTATTTCGAAGATCCGAACTGTCGCGTCTGGGGCGGGCTGTTCAGTTGTGTGTCGCACGGGCCGTTTGCGCTTCAGGAAGAAGAAATCAGTGAGGTCTGCTGGCTGACGCCGGAAGAAATCACCGCGCGCTGTGATGAATTTACGCCGGACTCCCTGAAGGCGCTGGCATTGTGGATGAGTCGCAACGCCGGGAATGAGCCGCGCAAATCCGAAGAGACAGGGCAGGAGAGCGCAGGCGCAAAAGCGAAGAAAGCCAAAGCGGCCAAAGCCCGTGCAGTCAAAGACGAAGAGGCGAAGCCGGGTGTTGAACCGGACAGCGTCAACGTTGCCCGCGACGCGGAGTGAACACTACTGTCGCTATCTCGTCAGGTGAGTCGTTAACCCGGCGGGATAGCAGGCGATAACCTGCGCGTGGGAATGCTTTGCGCCAGCCAGATAAAAAAAGCCACTTCATGCTGAAGTGGCTTTTTTTTTGCTGTTCTGTTGCACACAGGCTGCGTGCAACAGGTAGCGTGGCTCGCTTACAGTGAGGCAATCACTCTTCTTAACAGGCGAATACGCGGCTCAATGGAGTCAATTTCCAGATATTCATCCGGGCCGTGGAAACCAGCACCCACCGGGCCGAAGCCGTCGAGGGTAGGGATCCCGAGCGAGGATGTCAGGTTAGCATCGCTACCGCCGCCTACGGCCTGCCAGGTGATGGTCACACCTTCTTCACGACCTGCCTGCTCCACCCGTTGCATCAGCGCCTGGGTGCCTGCATCGGCGGCCATAGCCGGTTTATGGGTGGTGCGCACAAGCGTGGTGGTGACGCCCTCGAGAAACCCGTTGTCGCACAGCGCCTGCAATTGTTCGCTGATGCGCTGATATTCATCATTGCGCCAGAAACGCACGTCCAGCTCGGCTTCGGCACTGGCCGGCACTACGTTGGCCGCATCGCCGCCGTGCACGACACCGAAATTGAGCGTGGTGCCAAGCTCTGGGTTTGCCAGGGCACTGATAGCGCCAATCGCCTTTGCCAGTGCGTTAATCGCCGAGCGGCCTTTTTCTGGCTCATTGCCCGCGTGGGCGGCTTTACCGCTGAAAGTAAGACGATAGCCTGCGACACCTTTGCGGGCTTTTACCAGCGAGCCGTCGGCGCGTGCGGCCTCACATACCAGCACAGTTTTAGCACGCAGTGCCAGCTCGCTCAGCCACTGATGGGAGTGCTCTGAGCCAGTCTCTTCATCCGGGTTCATGGCAACGGCGATGCTCAGGCGCGATTTGTGCGCATCGTCAAGCCCGCGCAGCGCCCACAGTATATTCAGCAGGCCACTTTTCATATCGGAGACGCCCGGTCCCATCGCGCGGGTGGCGCTCAAACTCATTGGGCGTTCAGCGACGGTGCCTGGTGGAAAGACGGTGTCGAGATGGCCTACCAGCAGCACGTCGTAGTGTGAGGCATCCGGCTTGTTGGTGACCAGCACGCCCGGGCCGACTTCTGTGCCGAGATTGATGCGTTGTACCTGCCAGCATTCCGCACGCCAGAAGCCGCTGACAATCTCTGCCACCTGGGCTACGCCCTGCGGTGTGTGAGTGCCGCAGTCAACGTTAACCAGCTGTGCCAGTTCGGCAAAATAGTTGTCCAGATTCATTATGTTGTCCTCAGATAATGACGCGCATCAGCAGCATGGCCAGGAAGGCGTTGATAACAGAAATGCCAATCATCAGTGGAATGCGCGTGGCACGCGTGCCAATCACGCCAAGAATGCGGCCGATGTACTGCACCTGTGAGCCCATCAGGTAGATGGCCGGAGCAATGATGGCCAGATGTTCGCCGGTGAGAATGCCTTTGTCGAACAGGCCAATGGCAACACCAATACCGCCGCCCATCGACATCCAGCCGCCGATAAGTACGGCAGCCGCTTCGCCTGGCAGACCAAACAGCCCCATCAGCGGGGCGAAAATCATGCCCAGTCCTTTCAGTGCGCCGGTAATTTCCAGCGCCTTGATGATAATGAACGCCATCACAACGTTCGGCAGGGTGCTGGTGGTGGCGATAGTCCAGCCTTTGCGTGCGCCTTCAACGAAGACATCGGTAATAACAGGTTTGGTAGCAGGCTGGCTCATGCGGCATCTCCCTGTGCACTGCGGCGACGGTTAACTTTAAGGATGAGGCGCAGGATATTGGCACCGACAATTTTCATGATAAACATCACCGCAATACAGGCACCGATAGAGGTGGGCACTGCGGCGCTGCCGTCGACCAGAATCAGGGTGAAGAGAATGGCACCGGAGGAGAAGAAGTTGGTTATCATGCCACCTGCCGAGAACTGGAACATGCTGAACACGTCGCGCTCGTCCTCGTTAATTTCGCCTTCGTCTTTCAGATTGCGGGTGAGCGATGCGCCAACATCGGTGCTTTGCAGGCTGCCAATCATCGCCAGCCCTGCGCTACCGGGAATGCCCAGCAGCGGGCGCAGTAGCGGCGTGAGCAGGCGACGCGCTGCTTTCAGTGCGCCGTAGTGCTCCAGCACGTTAATCATACCCAGTGCGAACATCACCGCCGGAATGAGTCCCAGGGCGAATAAAAAGCCGTCCATTGCGCCGTGGCCACCGGTGCCGCGAAACGCGCTGGTGGTGGTGGTGAGCGTGTCGCCATCGAGGCTGGCACTGCTGACTACGCGGCCAAATGCGCCATTAAGCGTGGTGAAGTCAAAAACCCCGTACCATTGATTGCCGCCCAGCATGCCGGAGAAGAAGATAACAGCGAAGCCCAACGCCAGCCAGGCACCAGGGCCGACCCGCTCCGCCAGAGGTGAATTAGGAGTAGTCATCGATTTCCTTTTAAAATCTTAATAATCATCAGGCGCAATTATTTACGTCAGTCGCGAAATGAGGATGCTGACTCAGGTCATGTTCTGTGGCGTATCAGACGACTGGAAGTGAAAAATGTGACCGGTAACACTGTGAGGGGGGCGTTTCTCAGGCACAAAAAAACAGGCCACCCGAAGGTGGCCTGCTGATGTCATGCCCGGCAGATTATTGCTGAGTGGACTGAATCGCGGTCAGCGCGATGGTGTAAACGATATCGTCTACCAGTGCGCCGCGGGACAGGTCGTTAACCGGCTTGCGCATACCCTGAAGCATCGGTCCGATGGAGATCAGGTCAGCGGAACGCTGTACCGCTTTGTAGGTGGTGTTACCGGTGTTCAGATCCGGGAAGATGAACACGGTAGCGCGACCTGCAACCGGTGAGTTCGGCGCTTTAGATTTAGCAACATCGGCCATGACAGCGGCGTCATACTGCAGCGGACCGTCGATAACCAGGTCCGGGCGTTTTTCCTGCGCCAGGCGAGTCGCTTCACGCACTTTCTCTACATCGCTGCCCGCGCCGGAGGTGCCGGTGGAGTAGGAGAGCATCGCAACGCGCGGATCGATACCGAAGGCAATTGCGGAGTCGGCAGACTGAATGGCGATTTCAGCCAGCTGCTCAGCGGTCGGATCCGGGTTGATGGCGCAGTCGCCGTACACGTACACCTGCTCAGGCAGCAGCATGAAGAACACAGAAGACACCAGCGAGCTGCCCGGTGCTGTTTTAATCAGCTGCAGAGGCGGACGGATGGTGTTGGCGGTGGTGTGAACCGCGCCAGATACCAGACCGTCAACTTCGTCCTGCTCCAGCATCAGCGTGCCGAGCACCACGTTGTCTTCCAGTTGCTCGCGGGCGACGGTTTCGGTCATACCCTTGCTCTTACGCAGTTCAACCAGGCGTGCTACGTAGCTTTCACGCACCACTTCCGGGTCAACGATTTCAATGCCTGCACCCAGTTCAACGCCCTGAGACGCTGCAACACGGTTGATTTCGTCCGGGTTACCCAGCAGCACGCAGGTTGCGATACCGCGCTCGGCACAGATAGCCGCCGCTTTCACGGTGCGTGGCTCGTCGCCTTCTGGCAGCACCACGCGCTTGCCTGCTTTACGTGCCAGTTCAGTCAACTGGTAGCGGAACGCTGGCGGAGACAGACGGCGGCTACGCTCAGAGGTGGCGCTGAGTGAGTCAATCCAGCTGCTGTCGATAAAGCCAGCCACGTATTCCTGAACTTTCTCAACGCGTTCGTGGTCATCAACCGGCACTTCCAGGTTGAAGCTTTGCAGGCTCAGCGAGGTTTGCCAGGTATTGGTGTTAACCATAAACAGCGGCAGGCCGGTCGCAAAGGCACGTTCGCACAGCTTGCTGATGCGCTCGTCCATTTCGTAGCCGCCGGTCAGCAGGATGGCACCGATCTCCACGCCGTTCATGGCAGCGAGGCAGGCGGCAACCAGCACATCAGGGCGGTCAGCGGAGGTTACCAGCAGTGAACCTGGGCGGAAGTGCTCCAGCATGTGCGGGATGCTGCGCGCGCAGAAGGTCACAGACTTCACGCGGCGGGTTTTGATGTCGCCTTCGTTGATGATGGTCGCGTTAAGGTGGCGAGCCATGTCGATAGCGCGCGTGGCAATCAGGTCAAAGCTCCACGGCACGGCGCCCAGCACCGGCAATGGGCTCACGGACTGCAGTTGTGCGGTATCAATCTTCACCACTTTCGCTTTAGTGGAGTCATCAAAGATTTCTGACAGGTCCGGGCGGGTGCGGCCTTGTTCGTCAACCGGTGCATTCAGCTTGTTGACGATAATGCCGGTGATGTTGGTGTTCTTCGCGCCACCGAAGCTGCTGCGGGTCAGCTCAATACGCTCTTTAAGCTGCTCCGGCGTGTCGGTGCCCTGAGACATGACGAAGACGATTTCCGCATTCAGGGTTTTGGCGATTTCAAAGTTCAGGGACTGGGCAAACTGGTGTTTGCGGGTCGGTACCAGACCTTCAACCAGCACCACTTCCGCATCCTGCGTGTTAGCGTGGTAGTTGGCGATAATCTCTTCCATCAGCACGTCTTTCTGATTGCTGGACAGCAGAGATTCAACGTGGCTCATCTTCAACGGCTCAGCGGCCGGTAAGGAAGAGTTGTTGCGCACGATGGTGGTGGTCTGGTCTGGTGCATCGCCGCCAGCACGCGGCTGGGCAATCGGTTTGAAGACGCTCAGACGAACGCCTTTACGTTCCATAGCGCGGATAACGCCGAGGCTGACGCTGGTCAGGCCGACGCTGGTTCCGGTCGGAATAAGCATGATAGTACGGGACACGGTTTATCCTCTTTCGTTAGCGCCTGCTGTGTGGCGCGGCACAAAACAACACCGCCAGCGTAGCTGGCGGTGGGGAAGCGGGGAATCAGGCGGTCAGGCGGCTCGCGTCCTGCGCGATGACCAGCTCTTCGTTGGTCGGGATGACCATCGCAAGCGTGGTGCCTTCTTTGTTGATGAAGCCGGATTTGCCAAAGCGAGCGGCCAGGTTGCGCTCGTGGTCAATATCAAAGCCCAGCACGCCCAGTTTACCCAGAGACAGTTCACGCACCATCGCTGCGTTTTCACCGATACCACCAGTGAACACAACCGCGTCCAGACGACCGTCCATCAGCGCAGTATAGGAACCGATGTACTTGGCCAGGCGGTGGCAGTAAACGTCCATCGCGCGTTTGGCATCTTCTTTGGCTTCGTAGTTGTCTTCAACGTAGCGGCAGTCGCTGGTCACTTCGGTCAGACCCAGCAGGCCAGACTCTTTAGTCAGCAGCTTGTTGATGTCGTCAACGCTCATGCCGAGCGCGTCGTGCAGGTGGAACACGATTGCCGGGTCGATATCGCCAGAGCGGGTACCCATCACCAGGCCTTCCAGCGGAGTCAGGCCCATAGAGGTGTCCACGCACTTGCCGTTGCGAATAGCGGAAACAGAACCGCCGTTGCCCAGGTGGCAGGTAATGATGTTGACCTCAGAGACCGGCTTGTTCAGCATTTTTGCCGCTTCCTGAGTTACATAGAAGTGGCTGGTGCCGTGCGCGCCGTAGCGGCGAATACCGTGCTCTTTATACAGTTTGTACGGCAGAGCATAGAGGTAAGATTCTTCTGGCATGGTCTGGTGGAACGCGGTGTCAAACACAGCCACGTTTTTCTTCGCAAGAGCAGGGAAGGATTTCAGTGCTTCTGCGATACCGATAAGGTGTGCCGGGTTGTGCAGCGGTGCAAAAGAAGCAGAGTCTTTAATGCCCTGAATCACGCTGTCGTCGATAACCACGGAGGAGGTGTATTTCTCGCCGCCGTGTACGATGCGGTGACCGATAGCGGCCAGCTGAGCAGACAGCTCTGGTTTCTGAGCCAGGATAGTGTTAACCATGAAGTTCAGTGCTTCGCTGTGGGCAGCACCTGCGCCCAGCGCTTCTTCATGTTTGGCGCCGTCCATTTTCCATTTGATACGTGCTTCAGGCAGATGGAAACATTCGGCCAGGCCAGAAAGATGCTCTTCGCCATTGGCTGCATCAATAACGGCAAATTTGAGGGAAGAACTACCGCAGTTCAGAACCAGTACTAACTTACTCGACATGGAAGTACCTACTATGTATACGTGGCTAAAAAAACGTCAGTCAGACTCTCATCGTAGCGCAAGATGACGCTGACGTTTATGATTAACGTCATGCCAGATCCGTTTTTTGGCATGGCGAAGAAATAGTCATGCGTTTACCTGAAATAGCGTAAACTACAAAGAGTGTCATCAGGTGAAAATTGACAGCCCGCGGTTTGCCGTCTATGGCTGTCAAAGGCCCGCAAAGGATACCCGATTGCGGCGCGCAATGACAAAAGATTTTGAACGTTGTCGATTGTAGTTGTTATTTTGCATAAAAATTTTATTTTTTGTTTGTGTATTTGAGGTGTCAGCCATGTCGGACTCTCCCCAACGCCCCGTAAGTGGCCTTCGCTTATTTAGCCGCGGCCAGCATTATGCAAAGACCTGGCCTATGGATAAGCGCCTCGCTCCTGTTTTTATTGAAAACCGCATCATTCGCGCCACGCGTTTTGCTATCCGCTTTATGCCGCCGGTGGCGATGTTTACGCTGTGCTGGCAAATTGCGCTGGGCGGTCAACTGGGTCCGGCGGTGGCAACGGCGCTGTTTGCCATCAGCCTGCCGTTACAGGGGCTGTGGTGGTTGGGTAAGCGCTCGGTGACACCTTTGCCACCGACCATTCTCAACTGGTTTTATGAGGTGCGCAGCAAGCTTGAAGAAGCCGGTCAGGCACTGGCGCCGGTGGACGGCAAGCCGGACTATCAGGCGCTTGCCGATACGCTCAAGCGTGCGTTTCGCCAGCTCGATAAAACCTTTCTTGATGATTTATAACCATTCCGTGGTAGCACAGAACCGTATACAGTAAGGCACATATATTATGTGCCTTTTTAATGGTTTCTTTTTGCAGGAGTACAAGAAATGGAAATGACCCACGCCCAGCGCCTGATTTTATCGAATCAGTACAAAATGATGACCATGCTTGACCCGGATAACGCCGAGCGTTACCGCCGCTTGCAGACCATTGTTGAGCGCGGCTACGGTTTACAGATGCGTGAACTGGACCGCGAATTTGGCGAGCTGACTGAAGAAACCTGTCGCGAAATTATTGATGTGATGGAGATGTACCACGCGTTGCATGTGTCCTGGAGCAACCTGAAGGATGCACAAAGCATTGACGAGCGTCGCGTAACATTTCTGGGGTTTGATGCCGCAACTGAAGCGCGCATGCTGAGCTACGTGCGTTTTATGGTGAATACCGAAGGACGCTATACGCACTTTGATGCGGGTACGCACGGCTTTAACGCGCAGACGCCAATGTGGGACAAATACCTGCGTATGCTCAAAGTGTGGCACGGATGCCCGCGTCAGTATCACCTGAGTGCCAACGAAATCACCCAAATCATTAACGCCTGATGCGGAGGTTGCGTGCTGGAGTGTAAAGGTTTTCTGTTCGATCTGGACGGTACGCTGGTGGATTCGCTGGCGGTGGTTGAACGCGCCTGGTGCCAGTGGGCCGATCGTTTCGGTTTATCGCATCAGGAGGTGCTGGGGTTTATCCACGGCAAACAGGCGATAACGTCGCTGCGCCACTTTATGCCGGGCGCCACGCAGGACGAGATACAGCGTGAATTCCGCGCCCTGGAGAAGCTTGAGGCCGAGGATACGGTTGGCATCATCGCGCTACCGGGTGCGCTGGCGCTGCTCAATCACCTCAATGAAAGCGGGGTGCCGTGGGCGATAGTAACCTCAGGTTCAATGCCGGTGGCCGATGCCCGCCGCCGCGTAACCGGGCTGCCTGAGCCGAAAGTAATGGTCACGGCCGAGCGCGTAGCACGCGGCAAACCACAGCCGGATGCCTACTTGCTGGGGGCTGAGCTTCTGGGACTTCTGCCAGAGCAATGCGTGGTGGTGGAAGATGCCCCTGCGGGCATTGAGTCTGGCCTTGCCGCCGGGTGCCGGGTTATTGCAGTGAATGCACCCGCGCAGACGCCGCGTCTGAATGACGTGGATATTGTGCTCAATAGTCTTGAAGCACTGACCGTCAGCAAACTTCCCGATGGGCGCGTGCAGATACGTGCTGATTAATGATTTAGCCCCGCGTAGTCGGGGCTTTTTTATGGCATGATTTTTGTCTTTCTTCAACGCCTTACAAGGATCGGTTGTGAACAGTGAACTCATTTGGGTCCTTACCCTGCTTGCCGGTGCAATAGTGATGTTTGCGACGGGCAAAATTCGTATGGATGCCGTCGCGTTACTGGTGATTGTCGCGTTTGTGCTGAGCGGCACGCTGACGCTAGGCGAAGCGTTTTCTGGCTTCAGCGATCCTAACGTTATCCTTATCGCCGCGCTGTTTATCATTGGCGATGGTCTGGTGCGTACCGGTGTGGCAACCCGTATGGGGGCGTGGCTGGTGCAGACGGCAGGCGGCAGCGAGATAAAAATGCTGGTCCTGTTGATGCTGACCGTTGCCGGACTGGGGGCGTTTATGAGTTCAACTGGCGTGGTGGCGATTTTTATTCCCGTGGTGCTAAGCGTTTCCATGCGAATGAAGATTTCACCTTCACGCCTGATGATGCCACTGAGCTTTGCCGGGCTTATCAGCGGCATGATGACGCTGGTGGCGACGCCGCCAAACCTGGTGGTAAACAGTGAACTGGTGCGTGAAGGGTTGCAGGGCTTTTCATTTTTTAGCGTGACGCCCATTGGTCTTGTGGTTCTGCTGCTGGGCATTGGCTACATGCTTATCATGCGCTTCGCGCTCAGGGGCGAAAAAAATGAAGAGGGCAAGGAGCTGTGGAAGCGCCGTACCTTTCGCGAACTGATTAAAGAGTATCGTCTGACCGGGCGCGCGCGCCGGCTGGCTATTCGCCCGGGGTCGCCGCTGATTGGGCGACGGCTTGACGACCTGAAGCTGCGTGAGAGCTACGGTGCCAACGTCATTGGTCTTGAGCGCTGGCGTCGCTTTCGCAAAGTCATTGTTAACGCAACCGGCGGCACAGAGCTGCGGGTGCGTGACGTACTGCTGATTGACATGTCTGCCTCCGATGTCGACCTGCGTGAGTTTTGCGGTGAGCAGATGCTGGAGCCGATGGTGCTGCGTGGCGAATATTTTTCTGAGCAGGCGCTGGATGTGGGCATGGCAGAAGTATCGATGGTGCCGGAATCCGCGCTGCTGGGGCAAACGGTACGTGATATCGGCTTTCGTAGCCGCTATGGCCTGAACGTGGTGGGCATTAAGCGCAACGGGGCGGCGATGGAAGGCACGCTGGTCAATGAGTCGCTGCAACTGGGCGATATTTTGCTGGTGGTGGGGAACTGGAAACAGATTCGCCAGCTTGGCCTGCAAAGCCGCGACTTCGTGGTACTGAACCTGCCGGTGGAAGAGCAAGACGCATCGCCTGCTCACACTCAGGCTCCGCACGCTATCTTCTGCCTGGCGTTAATGGTCGCGCTGATGTTGACCGATGAAATCCCTAATCCCATTGCTGCCATCATTGCCTGCCTGTTGATGGGTAAGTTCCGCTGTATTGATGCTGAGAGTGCCTGGAAATCGGTTCACTGGCCGAGCATTATTCTGATTGTCGGGATGATGCCGTTTGCGCAGGCGCTGCAAAAAACCGGCGGTGTGGACCTGATTGTGAAAGGGCTGCTGGAGCTTGGCGGCGGTTATGGTCCGCACCTGATGCTGGTATGCCTGTTTGTGATGTGCGCCTCGATCGGGCTTTTTATCTCCAACACCGCCACAGCGGTACTGATGGCACCCATTGCGCTGGCCGCCGCCAAATCAATGGAGGTCTCGCCGTATCCGTTTGCGATGGTCGTCGCAATGGCTGCCTCTGCGGCGTTTATGACGCCGGTATCCTCACCGGTCAACACGCTGGTGCTGGGACCAGGTAATTACCGCTTCAGCGATTTTGTCAAAATTGGCGTGCCATTTACCGTGATTGTGATGGTGGTCTGCGTGCTGCTGATTCCTGTGCTGTTCCCATTCTGACAGCCTTTTCACGCAGGATATTGATGCACGAGGATGCATACAACGACCGGCCTTTTGGCCGGTCGTTGTGCGTTACTAGGGGGCGTAGAAGAAAGGTTGTTTGGCTAACAGACGTGATTCACAGCGGAGAGTCCTGGCTTATTTCATCAAGCGAAAGATGAAAGCTTGGCACAAACACCTGCATGAAATAGTCCATCTCGTCGCTGTGCCTGTCGGCCAGCGTTTTTTCCAGGCGGCTTTTTGCCAGCACGAACTCATTGTTGCCAGCCGACAACTCTTCCAGGCATTTCAGATAGGCGCACAGTGCATCGGCCTGCTTTACGACGGATTTTTCGTCTTCGCTGTACTGTTGTTCGTCAATCAGCGGCTCAAAGATATCGCGTAAATCCTCCGGCACCATTTCGATAAGCTTGCGCTGGGCGATTTTTTCAATGGCCTTGTACTCATGGGCAATCTGCGAGTTGAAATATTTTACCGGTGTAGGCAGGTCACCGGTCAGCACTTCACTGGCATCGTGGTACAGCGCCAGTAGCGCCACGCGTTCAGCGTTAACCGTGCCGCCAAATTTGCGGTTCTTAATCACCGCCAGCGCGTGCGCCACCATTGCCACCTGCAAGCTGTGCTCGGAGACGTTTTCGGTACGTACGTTGCGCATCAGCGGCCAGCGGTTAATCAGTTTAAGACGTGACAGATGGGCGAAAAAATGACTCTGATTCATGGCGGTTTCCCGTGCGGCGAAAGGAGCGGGGCGGTGTCATCATCACGCCCGTAAAGCGAAGGATAATACATTGTGGAGCCGGGGCAGGCAGGATGCAATGCCCACCCCGGCTGAGGGTTACTGATGGTAGCCGCTGAGGAAGCGACCAAACTTACTGATAGCCATTTCCAGCTCATCCTCGCGCGGCAGGGTCACGATACGCACGTGATCCGGCCATGGCCAGTTAAACGCGCTGCCCTGAACCAGCAGCACTTTTTCCTGCAACAGGAAATCAAGCACCATCTTCTGGTCGTCGTGGAGGTTGAACTTTTTGGCATCAATACGCGGGAACATATACAGCGCGCCGCGCGGCTTCACGCAGCTTACGCCAGGAATGTCATTAATCAGCTCCCAGGCACGGTTGCGCTGCTCATACAGTCGCCCGCCAGGCGTGATGAACTCGCTGATGCTCTGATAGCCGCCCAGAGCCGTCTGGATGGCATGCTGTGCAGGCACGTTCGCACACAGTCGCATGGATGCCAGCATTTCCAGCCCTTCGATATAACCTTTGGCGTGCTTTTTCGGGCCGTTGAGCACCATCCAGCCCTGACGGAACCCGGCCACACGATAGGTTTTGGACAAGCCGTTAAACGTGACGGTCAGCAGGTCCGGTGCCAGTGAGGCAATAGAAATGTGCTCAGCATCGTCATACAGAATTTTGTCGTAAATTTCGTCGGCAAAGATGATGAGGTCATTCTGACGGGCGATTTCCACAATCTCCATCAGCAGCTCTTTAGAATAAACCGCACCGGTAGGGTTATTCGGGTTAATTATCACAATGCCGCGAGTACGGGGCGTAATTTTGGAACGAATATCATCCAGATCCGGAAACCAGTCTGAGGATTCATCGCACAGATAGTGCACCGCTTTGCCACTGGAAAGTGACACGGCGGCAGTCCACAGCGGGTAATCCGGGGCGGGGACCAGCATTTCGTCGCCGCTGTTGAGCAGTGCTTGCATGGACTGCACGATAAGCTCAGAAACACCGTTACCGATATAAATGTCTTCCACCGTCACATCCAGCATTTCCCGCTGCTGGTAATGCTGCATGATGGCCTTGCGCGCCGAGTAAAGGCCCTTTGAGTCACAGTAACCTTGTGCAGTAGGCAGGTTACGAATGACATCCACCAGAATTTCATCCGGCGCTTCGAAACCAAAAGGTGCCGGGTTGCCGATGTTCAGCTTCAGAACTTTGTTGCCTTCTTCTTCAAGGCGTTTGGCCTCTTTGAGCACCGGGCCGCGGATGTCGTAACAGACGTTATCTAGTTTGCTCGATTTTTCGATGGGAGACATGGATGTAACCTTATAGTGATACCGGCTTCCCGCCATGGAAGCAGCGCATCCGTCAATGTAACCTTACGGCTGGATATTTTGAAGTATGATAGCGTTAATCGAATGAAATCAGAGTATTCGACCAGGTTTTCGCAACCAGAAACACAGGAATGCTGTTTGTTTCTAATTGGCTGATAAATCGTTGTTTTTTGTGTTTTGAACGACGTATTCAGCACTTTTTGACAAAAATGAGCGCTATTGCCCCTCAGTCAAGTGAATTTTGGAGAGAGTTGGCATAAATGTCATATTGTTAAGGACGGGTAATATTTTCTATGGTAAAAACTGCACCCCGTCCGTCTGAAAAGTGTGAGGTGACGCATAAAAAGCAGTTATTCGTAAGCGTTAAAAAAGTCGGTCATTTTTTTATTAAAGCGTTAATGGTAGTGATTAAACGTTATCTTAATATTCTGAATTTTTGGGCATATAAGTCCAGTGGGAATGAGATAAATCGCAAATGAACTTATAAAAAATGTGTGCCTGCGGTAAGATGTAGTCCCTGACAGAACGCGCTTTCGCCGGGACAGCGATGATGTGATAACGCCAGCTTCCAGTACCAACACCTTGTGCCACATGATTATGCCATTGTTAAACTCTGCTTTACGATAAAAATGCGCCAGCCAATATATAATGTTATTTCGCAACGAAAATTGACAAAAATTACTCGGGTTTAATTATCTGGACTAGTATGTCAGGTCAAAAGTTTGTATGTTGCAGGAGTCGACATAATAGCGGCAGTTAACAGTTATCATTAATGTTCATCGACGGTAATGGATATATCAATAATAAAGACAGGTCTACCTGTCGCATGATGACTGAACACATGATTCGAAAGGGATTGTTTTATCTCTTTGATTACACATAGATATTGAACCAGGGCAGCTCCAAAAGAGCACACCTACTAGTGAAAAAATATGATAAACGCGAATCGTCCAATACTTAATCTTGACCTCGATCTGCTGAGAACCTTTGTCGCAGTCGCTGATCTGAATACCTTTGCCGCGGCTGCCGCTGCTGTCTGCAGGACGCAGTCTGCCGTAAGCCAACAGATGCAGCGACTGGAACAACTGGTAGGTAAAGAACTCTTTGCGCGCCACGGCCGCAATAAGCTTTTAACAGAACACGGTATTCAGCTGCTGGGTTATGCCAGGAAAATTTTGCGCTTCAACGACGAAGCGTGCAGTTCAGTGATGTTTAACGATCTACAAGGGGTGCTGGCTCTCGGCGCCACTGATGAATGTTCTGACACCATCCTTCCTTTTTTGCTTAACCGGATTAGTTCAACCTGGCCGAAAGTGGCGCTGGATGTGCGCGTAAAGCGCAGCCCCGGCTTCACGGAAATGCTGGTGGATGAGAAAACCGATCTGGTGCTCACGACAACCCGCCCTGAACAGGGTGATTACCTGACATTACGTACCTCTCCGACTCTCTGGTTCTGCTCTGCTGACTATGTTTTCCAGCGCGGTGAGCCAGTGCCGCTGGTGCTACTCGAAGAGCCAAGCCCGTACCGCGAAATGATGGTTGAACATCTTAACGCTGTGGGTATTGCCTGGCGTATCTCTTACGTAGCTTCAACGCTGTCGGCGGTGAAGGCGGCAGTTAAAGCAGGGCTTGGTGTGACAGCGCGTCCTGTTGAGATGATGGGACCGGAACTGCGTGTGCTGGGACTGTCTGACGGGTTGCCGGTCTTACCGGAAACCGAATACCTGCTGTGCCGCAACGCGGACTCGAAAAACGAGCTGGCAGAAGCCGTGTTCCGTGCTGTTGAAAACGATCTCAACCCGTGGAACGTTTACAGCGTGTCTGCAGAAGGGACGCTGGCGTCGGTCGGTGAAGGCGAAATCGATTGATTCGCAGCACCTCGCTGCGATTAAGTCGTAACAGTTTGTAAATACCCTAAACGAGCTTTCTGTGCGTTTTGTGCGCTTGAAAGCTCGTTTTTTCATCACCCCCTTCTTTTCCGCATTTTTCCTCTTATAATTCCCTTATTTCTCAGCGTGATAAAAGCACGCATTTTGACGACCCAGGTACGGGTTTTTACGAACTCGTATGAGTGGTCAATGTTAAAAAACGCATAACATTGTTGCCTCTTTTTTATGTGAATTAACAAAAGCGTGTCTTAGATCAAGAAAATACCCGGTGCGAGGGGGAGGAATGCGCGGCATTTCCTGCCAGAATAGAGGGAGCAATACCCTTTCCGCGCTGTTACGGACTCGATTCAACACCGGCATTTATCCCCTAACGCTACCCGGAGGTGGTCAATAAGGCATGTAATGTTAATGGAATTGGGTTCATGTGAATTAATGTGTGGTTACTTTTGTTAAAGTTGACAAAAGGTTATAGAAAGGGGTAAAAAACCGTCGTAATCTGCTGCCTTAACGATTTTTCTGGTAGATATTTTTAGGGTTTTTTATTCCTCCCCGTGAATCGATGTGGCGTTCAACTGCCGGAACAGGCAGAGGTATTAGCGCCGCTTTTGATGAGTAAGCAATGAGTATGTCGACATCCACTGAAGTCATCGCTCACCATTGGGCGTTTGCTGTCTTTCTTATTGTTGCCATTGGCCTGTGTTGCATGATGCTGGTCGGGGCGTGGTTCCTCGGTGGACGCGCTCGCGGCAGGCACAAGAACACGCCTTTCGAATCCGGTATCGACTCAGTCGGCTCCGCGCGGTTACGCCTCTCGGCCAAGTTCTATCTGGTAGCAATGTTCTTCGTCATCTTTGATGTAGAAGCACTCTACCTCTACGCATGGGCAACCTCTATTCGCGAAAGCGGCTGGGTAGGGTTTGCCGAGGCTGCAATTTTCATTTTAGTGCTGCTGGCCGGCCTGGTGTATCTCGTGCGCATTGGTGCGCTGGACTGGACGCCATCGCGTTCCCGTCGCGAGCATATGAACCCGGAAACCGACAGTTACACTAACCGTCAACGCTAATCGCGAGGCAATAAGATGGACTATACGCTCACCCGCATAGATCCCAACGGTGAGAACGACCGTTACCCCCTGCAAAAGCAGGAGATTGTAACCGACCCCCTTGAGCAGCATGTACATCGCAGTGTGTATATGGGCAAGCTTGAGCACGCCGTGCACGACATGGTGAACTGGGGGCGTAAAAACTCCCTGTGGCCCTATAACTTTGGTCTGTCCTGCTGCTACGTGGAAATGGTGACATCGTTCACCGCCGTCCACGACGTGGCACGTTTCGGTGCCGAAGTATTGCGTGCATCACCGCGCCAGGCCGACTTTATGGTCGTGGCAGGCACCTGCTTTACCAAAATGGCCCCGGTTATTCAGCGCCTGTATGACCAGATGCTGGAGCCGAAATGGGTTATTTCGATGGGAGCCTGTGCTAATTCGGGCGGTATGTACGATATTTATTCGGTCGTGCAGGGCGTTGATAAATTCCTGCCGGTTGATGTGTATATCCCCGGCTGTCCGCCGCGCCCGGAAGCCTACATGCAGGCACTAATGCTGCTGCAGGAATCCATTGGCAAAGAGCGTCGCCCTCTCTCCTGGGTGGTCGGCGATCAGGGCGTGTACCGCGCCAACATGCAGTCAGAACGCGAGCGTAAGCGCGGCGAACGTATTGCTGTGACGAATCTG
This sequence comes from Enterobacteriaceae bacterium 4M9, assembly GCA_010092695.1. GTDB lineage: Bacteria > Pseudomonadota > Gammaproteobacteria > Enterobacterales > Enterobacteriaceae > Tenebrionibacter. The sequence goes on from JAADJJ010000001.1 coordinate 1,846,529, forward strand.
CGTACACCAGACGAAATTTAACGGGTGTCTGCCTGAGCGGAACCTGAACTCGCATATCAATTAATTACAGCGCGAGTCCGCAAGCGGCAGTCACCACAGAACCATTTGCAATGGTGAACAATATGACCGATTTAACCGCGCATGAAGCTGCCCAGCCCGTCTGGCAAACCCGCGATCATCTTGATGATCCGGTAATCGGCGAACTGCGTAACCGCTTTGGGCCGGATGCCTTTACTGTTCAGGCTACCCGTACCGGTGTTCCGGTAGTGTGGGTCAAAAGAGAGCAACTTCTTGAAGTTGGCGATTTCCTCAAGAAACTGCCTAAACCTTATGTCATGCTCTTTGACCTGCATGGCATGGATGAACGGCTGCGTACCCACCGCGAAGGCTTGCCTGCCGCGGATTTTTCCGTTTTCTATCATCTGATTTCCGTTGATCGTAACCGCGATATCATGCTGAAAGTGGCTCTGTCAGAAAACGATCTGAACGTGCCGACTTTCATCAAACTTTTCCCCAACGCCAACTGGTATGAGCGTGAAACCTGGGAAATGTTTGGCATTACCTTTAACGGTCACCCGCATCTGACGCGCCTGTTGATGCCGCCGACGTGGGAAGGGCACCCGCTGCGTAAGGACTATCCTGCGCGCGCCACCGAGTTCGATCCGTTTGAGCTGACAAAGCAAAAAGAAGATCTGGAAATGGAAGCGCTGACCTTCAAACCCGAAGACTGGGGCATGAAGCGCGGCAATGAAAATGAAGATTTCATGTTCCTGAACCTCGGGCCGAACCACCCATCTTCTCACGGTGCTTTCCGTATCATCCTGCAGCTTGACGGTGAAGAAATCGTCGACTGCGTCCCGGATATTGGCTACCACCACCGCGGTGCGGAAAAGATGGGCGAACGCCAGTCCTGGCACAGCTACATTCCGTATACCGACCGTATTGAATACCTCGGTGGCTGCGTTAACGAAATGCCGTACGTGCTGGCGGTTGAGAAGCTTGCGGGCATCACCGTGCCGGACAGAGTCAACGTGATTCGCGTTATGCTCTCTGAGCTGTTCCGTATCAACAGTCACCTGCTGTATATCTCCACGTTTATCCAGGACGTCGGTGCGATGACACCGGTGTTCTTTGCCTTTACCGACCGCCAGAAAATCTACGATGTCGTCGAAGCCATTACCGGTTTTCGTATGCACCCGGCCTGGTTCCGCATTGGCGGCGTGGCACACGACCTGCCGAAGGGCTGGGATCGCCTGCTGCGTGACTTCCTCGACTGGATGCCAAAGCGCCTGGACTCTTACGAGAAAGCAGCACTGCGTAACACCATCCTCAAAGGCCGTTCACAGGGCGTTGCCGCCTACGGCAAGAAAGAAGCGCTGGACTGGGGCTGCACCGGTGCGGCGCTGCGCGCTACCGGCATTGATTTTGACGTACGAAAAGTGCGTCCGTACTCCGGTTATGAAAACTTTGACTTTGAAGTCCCGGTCGGCGGTGGCGTCAGCGACTGCTACACCCGCGTAATGCTTAAAGTTGAAGAGTTGCGCCAGAGTCTACGTATTCTTGAGCAGTGCCTGAACAACATGCCGGAAGGTCCGTTTAAGGCCGATCACCCGCTGACCACGCCGCCGCCGCGCGAGCGTACGCTGCAGCATATCGAAACCCTGATTACTCACTTCCTGCAGGTTTCCTGGGGCCCGGTGATGCCGGCCAACGAATCCTTCCAGATGGTGGAAGCGACGAAGGGTATCAACAGTTACTACCTGACCAGCGACGGCAGCACCATGAGCTACCGTACCCGTATTCGTACTCCGAGCTATGCGCACTTGCAGCAGATCCCGGTGGCAGTACGCGGCAGCCTGGTGTCTGACCTTATCGTCCATCTGGGTAGTATCGATTTTGTTATGTCTGATGTGGACCGCTAATTATGCACGAGAATCAACAAACACAGACTGAAGCTTTCGAGCTGAGTGCGGCCGAGCGTGAGGCGATTGAGCACGAGAAACATCACTATGAAGACCCGCGTGCGGCGTCAATCGAAGCGCTGAAAATCGTTCAGAAACAGCGCGGCTGGGTGCCGGATGGCGCGATTTACGCTATCGCTGACGTGCTGGGCATTCCGGCAAGTGATGTGGAAGGGGTGGCGACGTTTTACAGCCAGATTTTCCGCCAGCCGGTGGGCCGTCACGTCATTCGCTATTGCGACAGCGTGGTGTGTCACATTACGGGGTTCCAGGGCATTCAGTCTGCGATTGAGTCCCACCTGCAAATTAAGCCGGGTCAGACCACGTTCGACGGCCGTTTCACGCTGCTGCCGACCTGTTGCCTTGGCAACTGCGACAAAGGGCCGACCATGATGGTGGATGAGGATACGCACAGCTACCTCACGCCGGACGGGATCCCCAACCTGCTGGAGCAGTACAAATGAAGACGCTTACTCTGACTGCTGAAAACCATCCGCTGACCTGGCGTCTGCGCGATGACAAACAGCCGGTGTGGCTCGATGAATATCGCAGCAAAAACGGCTACGAAGGTGCGCGCAAAGCGCTCGGCGGCATGGCGCCTGATGAAATCGTTAACCTCGTTAAAGACGCTGGCCTGAAAGGGCGCGGCGGCGCAGGCTTTTCTACTGGTCTTAAGTGGAGCCTGATGCCGAAAGACGAGTCCATGAACATCCGTTACCTGCTGTGTAACGCCGATGAAATGGAGCCGGGCACCTACAAAGACCGCCTGCTGATGGAGCAGCTGCCGCACCTGCTGGTGGAAGGCATGCTGATTTCTGCGTTTGCGCTCAAGGCATACCGCGGCTACATCTTCCTGCGCGGTGAATATGTCGAGGCGGCTGCCAACCTGCGCCGCGCGATTGCTGAAGCAACCGAAGCAGGCTTGCTCGGCAAAAACATTCTTGGCACCGGTTTTGATTTTGAACTGTTCGTGCACACTGGCGCAGGCCGCTATATTTGCGGCGAAGAGACGGCGCTGATTAACTCGCTGGAAGGCCGCCGCGCTAACCCGCGCTCTAAGCCACCGTTCCCGGCAAGCTCCGGCGTATGGGGCAAACCAACCTGCGTTAATAACGTTGAGACGCTGTGCAACGTGCCAGCTATCCTGGCTCATGGCGTGGACTGGTATAAAGGCCTGTCTAAAAGCGAAGACTGCGGTACCAAGCTGATGGGTTTCTCCGGACGCGTGAAAAACCCGGGTCTGTGGGAGCTACCGTTTGGTACAACCGCGCGCGAAATCCTCGAAGATTACGCCGGTGGCATGCGCGATGGCCTCAAATTCAAGGCCTGGCAGCCGGGCGGCGCGGGAACTGACTTCCTGACTGAAGCGCATCTTGATTTGCCGATGGAGTTTGCCAGCATCGGTAAAGCGGGCAGCCGTCTTGGCACTGCACTGGCGATGGCGGTCGACCACGAAATCAATATGGTGTCGCTGGTACGCAACCTGGAAGAATTCTTTGCCCGCGAATCCTGCGGCTGGTGTACGCCGTGCCGCGATGGTCTGCCGTGGAGCGTGAAAATCCTGCGTGCCCTGGAGCGTGGAGAAGGGCAACCGGGTGACATTGAAACCCTGGAGCAGCTGTGTCGCTTCCTGGGGCCAGGCAAAACCTTCTGCGCTCACGCGCCAGGTGCCGTGGAGCCGCTGCAGAGCGCCATTAAATACTTCCGTGAAGAATTTGAAGCGGGCATCAAACAGGATTTCAGTAACCTGAATGCCATTAAAGGTATTCAGCCGAACCTGTTGAAGTCGCGCTGGTAATTATATGCCCTCACCTGGTTAGGTTTTCCGGGTGAGCAGAGAAAATTTATAATTAACGCCTTATCAAGAACCCAGTCATTTGTGCTGTGGCAAGGCGGCAACTGAGCGAGTCCCCGGGAGTTTAGTCAACTAAATGACCGGGGCGAGCGAAGGCAGCCAACACCGCCACAGTGCAAAGGACGAAGGTTATTGAGGCTATAACTGGAAGCATGCTGACTATGGCTACAATTCATGTAGACGGCAAAGAATACGAGGTGGACGGTGCAGACAACCTGCTACAGGCATGTCTCACCCTTGGCCTTGATATTCCTTACTTTTGCTGGCATCCGGCGCTGGGAAGCGTGGGCGCCTGCCGCCAGTGTGCGGTGAAGCAATATCAAAACGCGGAAGACACGCGCGGGCGTCTGGTCATGTCCTGTATGACCCCGGCCTCCGACGGCACCTTCATCTCTATTGATGATGACGAAGCGAAGCAGTTCCGTGAAAGCGTGGTGGAGTGGCTCATGACCAACCACCCGCACGACTGTCCGGTCTGTGAAGAGGGCGGTAACTGCCATCTTCAGGATATGACGGTTATGACCGGCCACAACTTCCGTCGCTACCGCTTTACCAAACGTACCCACCGTAACCAGGAACTGGGGCCGTTCATCTCTCACGAAATGAACCGCTGTATCGCCTGTTACCGCTGCGTGCGTTACTACAAAGACTATGCAGACGGCGGCGATTTGGGCGTTTATGGCGCACACGACAACGTCTACTTCGGTCGCCCGGAAGACGGCACGCTGGAAAGCGAGTTCTCCGGCAACCTGGTCGAAATCTGTCCGACCGGTGTGTTCACCGACAAAACCCATTCCGAACGTTACAACCGTAAATGGGACATGCAGTTTGCACCGAGCATTTGCCAGCAGTGCAGCCTTGGCTGTAACACCAGCCCAGGTGAGCGCTACGGTGAACTGCGTCGCATTGAGAACCGCTACAACGGTACGGTTAACCACTATTTCCTCTGTGACCGCGGCCGCTTTGGCTACGGCTACGTCAACCGCAAAGACCGTCCGCGTCAGCCGGTACAGCGCCGTGGTGATGATGTCATCGCCCTTAACGCTGAACAGGCGATGCAGGGCGCAGCGGATATCCTGCGTCAGTCGAAAAAAATCATCGGCATCGGCTCTCCGCGCGCAAGCGTTGAGAGCAACTTCGCGCTGCGCGAACTGGTAGGTGCAGACAACTTCTACACCGGCATCGCCGCAGGCGAGCAGGCACGCATTCAGCTAATGCTTAACGTGCTGCGCGAGAGCGGCATTCGTACGCCAGCGCTGCGCGAAATCGAATCTTACGATGCGGTTCTGGTGCTGGGTGAAGACCTGACGCAAACCGGCGCGCGCGTGGCGCTTGCCGTACGTCAGGCGGTGAAAGGTAAGGCTCGCGAAATGGCAGCGGCGCAGAAAGTGGCCGACTGGCAGATTGCAGCCATCATGAACATCGGCCAGCGCGCGAAGCATCCGCTGTTTGTCACCAACGTCGACAGCACGCGTCTGGATGATATCGCCGCCTGGACCTACCGCGCACCGGTAGAAGATCAGGCGCGTTTAGGTTTTGCTATCGCGAATGCGCTTGATAGCAGCGCGCCAGCGGTAGACGGCATTGATGGCGACCTGAAAGGCAAAATTGATGTTATCGTCCAGGCGCTGGCCGGGGCGAAAAAACCGCTGATTATCTCCGGTACTAACGCCGGCAGTGCAGCGGTTATTCAGGCGGCTGCCAACGTGGCTAAGGCGCTCAAGGGCCGCGGCGCAGATGTCGGTATTACGATGGTTGCCCGTGCGGTGAACAGCGTGGGCCTGGGCATGATTGGTGGCGGGTCGCTGGACGACGCGTTGTCTGAACTGGAAAGCGGCAGCGCCGATGCAGTTATCGTGCTGGAAAACGACCTGCACCGCCATGCATCTAAAGCGCGTGTTGACGCTGCACTCAGTAAAGCACCGCTGGTGATGGTCATTGACCATCAGCGTACCGAGATTATGGATTACGCGCACCTGGTGCTGTCAGCGGCAAGTTTTGCCGAAAGCGACGGGACGGTTATCAACAACGAAGGCCGCGCCCAGCGCTTCTTCCAGGTCTATGATCCGGCCTACTACGATGCCAGCGCGATTATGCTGGAAAGCTGGCGCTGGCTGCATTCGCTGCATGCGACCGTTAACAGCCGTGAAGTGGACTGGACCCAGCTTGACCACGTTATTGACGCCTGCGTCGCTAAACTGCCACAGCTGGCAGGCATTAAAGATGCTGCGCCGGATGCTGCTTTTCGCATTCGCGGTCAGAAACTGGCGCGTGAACCGCACCGCTACAGTGGGCGCACCTCCATGCGCGCTAACATCAGCGTGCACGAACCGCGTCAGCCACAGGACAAAGACTCCATGTTCGCGTTCTCAATGGAAGGTAACAACCAGCCGGGCGCACCACGCTCGCAGGTACCTTTCGCCTGGGCTCCGGGCTGGAACTCCCCGCAGGCCTGGAACAAATTCCAGGACGAAGTCGGTGGCAGCCTTCGCCATGGCGATCCGGGCGTACGCCTGATTGAAACCAGCGACGGCCAGCTTGGCTACTTCAGCGATGTGCCGCAAAGCTTTAGTGCCGAAGAGGGCGTATGGCGTGTTGCGCCGTACTATCACCTGTTTGGTAGCGATGAAATGTCGCAGCGCTCACCGGTATTTCAGCAGCGTATGCCGCAGCCGTGCATCAGGCTCAACCCGGCAGATGCCGCGAAGCTTGGCGTTAATGACGGTGCACAGGTCGCCTTTAGTTATGAAGGCCAGACCATCAGCCTGCCGCTGGTGATTGCCGAAGGGCTGGCAGCAGGGCAGGTCGGTTTGCCGATGGGCATGCCGGGCATTGCGCCCGTGCTGGCCGGGGCTCGTCTTGATAATCTGCGGGAGGCTGCGCAATGAGTTGGTTAACACCGGATGTTATCGATATCCTGCTGAGCATCCTCAAGGCGGTGGTGATTCTGCTGGTGGTGGTGACCTGCGGCGCGTTCATGAGTTTTGGTGAACGCCGTCTGCTGGGCCTGTTCCAGAACCGCTATGGACCAAACCGTGTGGGCTGGGGCGGTTCGCTCCAGCTGGTCGCGGACATGATCAAGATGTTCTTTAAAGAAGACTGGGTACCGAAATTTTCGGACCGCGTCATCTTTACCCTGGCGCCGATGATTGCCTTCACCTCGCTGCTGCTGGCCTTTGCGATTGTGCCAGTCAGCCCAAGCTGGGTGGTGGCGGATCTGAACATCGGCATCCTGTTCTTCCTGATGATGGCAGGCCTTGCCGTGTACGCGGTGCTGTTCGCTGGCTGGTCCAGTAACAACAAATACTCGCTGCTCGGCGCAATGCGTGCTTCGGCACAGACGCTCAGCTACGAAGTGTTCCTGGGGCTTTCCCTGATGGGCGTGGTGGCGCAGGCCGGTTCATTTAACATGACCGACATCGTCAACAATCAGGCGCACCTGTGGAACGTTATCCCGCAGTTCTTTGGCTTTATCACCTTTGCTATCGCGGGCGTGGCGGTGTGTCACCGCCATCCGTTTGACCAGCCGGAAGCCGAGCAGGAACTGGCCGATGGTTACCACCTTGAATATTCCGGCATGAAGTTCGGTCTGTTCTTTGTGGGTGAATACATCGGCATCGTGACTGTCTCTGCATTGATTGTCACCCTGTTCTTTGGTGGCTGGCATGGCCCGTTCTTACCGCCGTTCATCTGGTTCGCGATCAAGACCGCGTTCTTCATGATGATGTTTATTTTGATTCGCGCATCATTGCCGCGTCCGCGTTATGACCAGGTAATGTCGTTTGGCTGGAAAGTGTGCCTGCCGTTAACGCTAATCAACTTGCTGGCAACGGCGGCTGTCATTCTCTGGCAGGCGCAATAAGGGGTGAAAAGACCATGACCTTAAAAGAATTACTGGTGGGTTTTGGCACCCAGGTCCGCAGTATCTGGATGATAGGCCTGCATGCCTTTGCCAAACGTGAAACCCAGATGTACCCGGAAGAGCCGGTTTATCTGCCGCCGCGCTACCGTGGCCGCATCGTGCTCACGCGCGACCCGGACGGTGCCGAGCGCTGCGTTGCCTGTAACCTGTGTGCGGTAGCCTGCCCGGTAGGCTGTATTTCTCTGCAAAAAGCAGAGACCAAAGACGGCCGCTGGTATCCGGAATTTTTCCGTATCAACTTCTCACGCTGCATTTTCTGCGGACTTTGTGAAGAAGCGTGCCCAACCACGGCGATTCAGCTGACCCCGGATTTCGAAATGGGTGAGTTTAAGCGCCAGGATTTGGTGTACGAAAAAGAGGATCTGCTTATCTCCGGTCCGGGCAAATACCCGGAATATAACTTCTACCGGATGGCGGGTATGGCAATCGACGGCAAAGATAAGGGCGAAGCGCAAAACGAAGCCAAGCCTATCGACGTCAAAGGCCTGTTACCTTAAGGAGTCGGGAATGGCATTTGCATTTTATATCTGCGCCCTTGTGGCGGTCCTGACCACCCTTAGGACGATAACCCATACCAATCCGGTGCACGCACTGCTGTACCTCATCATTTCGCTGCTGGCCATTGCGGGCGTGTTTTTCTCGCTCGGTGCGTACTTTGCCGGTGCGCTGGAAATCATCGTTTACGCGGGCGCAATTATGGTGCTTTTCGTGTTCGTGGTGATGATGCTTAACCTCGGTAACGCCGTGGTCGAGCAGGAGCGGGAATGGCTCAAACCGCAGCTGTGGATTGGCCCTGGCATCGTTTCTGCCGTGCTGCTGGTCGTTATTGTTTACGCCATCCTCGGTATTAACGACCAGGGTATCGACGGCAACCCAATTGGTGCGAAAGAAGTGGGCATCGCGCTGTTCGGGCCGTATGTACTGGCGGTTGAACTGGCGTCCATGCTGCTGCTGGCGGGCCTGGTTGTGGCTTTTCACCTTGGCCGCGAAGACAGAGCCGGGGAAGTACTGAGCAACCGTCCGGGCGACAGTGCGAAAAGAAAAACGGAGGAGCAAGCATGATCCCCTTACAACATGGACTGATCCTCGCCGCCGTGCTGTTCGTCCTCGGACTGACCGGTCTTATGATCCGTCGCAACCTGCTGTTTATGTTGATAAGCCTTGAAGTGATGATCAACGCCGCTGCGCTGGCTTTTGTGGTTGCAGGCAGCTACTGGGGCCAGGCGGACGCTCAGGTAATGTACATCCTGGCGATAAGCCTTGCCGCCGCAGAGGCCAGTATTGGTCTGGCGCTGCTGCTGCAGCTCCATCGTCGTCGCCAGAATCTGAATATCGATTCAGTAAGTGAGTTGCGCGGATGAACCTGCTCTGGTTAACCATTGTTCTGCCATTGATTGGCTACCTGTTACTCGCCTTTTCCCGCGGTCGCTGGTCGGAAAACCTTTCCGCCACGATTGGCGTGGGCTCAATTGGCCTTTCCGCCCTGATTACCGCGTATGCAGGCATGGAATTCCTCGGCGGTGACCGCCAGGCATTCGTGCAGCCGCTGTGGACCTGGATGTCAGTCGGCAATTTCAACATCGGTTTTAATCTGGTGCTGGACGGCCTGTCGCTGACCATGCTCTCGGTCGTGACCGGCGTTGGCTTCCTGATTCATATGTTCGCCTCCTGGTATATGCGTGGAGAAGAGGGCTATTCCCGCTTCTTTGCCTACACCAACCTGTTTATCGCAAGCATGGTGGTACTGGTGCTGGCCGATAACCTGCTGCTGATGTATCTCGGCTGGGAAGGCGTGGGCCTGTGCTCTTATCTGTTGATTGGCTTCTACTACACCGACCCGAAAAACGGTGCCGCTGCCATGAAGGCGTTTGTGGTGACCCGCGTGGGCGACGTCTTCCTCGCCTTTGCGCTGTTCATTCTCTACTACGAACTTGGCACGCTCAACTTCCGTGAAATGGTAGAACTGGCTCCGGCGCACTTCGCCGAAGGCAACAATATGTTGCAGTGGGCAACGCTGATGCTGCTGGGCGGCGCGGTAGGTAAATCCGCGCAGCTGCCGTTGCAGACCTGGCTTGCCGACGCGATGGCCGGTCCGACCCCAGTCTCTGCGCTTATCCACGCAGCAACCATGGTGACCGCGGGCGTGTATCTGATTGCCCGTACCCACGGCCTGTTCCTGCTGACGCCAGATGTGCTGCATCTGGTCGGCATCGTCGGTGCGATTACGCTGGTAATGGCGGGTTTTGCGGCGCTGGTTCAGACCGACATCAAGCGCGTGCTCGCATACTCCACCATGAGCCAGATTGGTTACATGTTCCTGGCACTTGGCGTGCAGGCGTGGGATGCGGCGATTTTCCACCTGATGACCCATGCGTTCTTCAAAGCGCTGCTGTTCCTGTCGTCTGGTTCGGTGATTCTTGCCTGCCACCACGAGCAGAACATCTTCAAAATGGGTGGCCTGCGTAAGTCGATTCCGCTGGTCTATGCCTGCTTCCTGGTCGGTGGTGCTGCGTTGTCTGCGCTGCCGCTGGTGACCGCTGGCTTCTTCAGTAAGGATGAGATCCTGGCGGGCGCCATGGCGAACGGTCATATGAACCTGATGATTGCCGGTCTGGTTGGCGCGTTTATGACCTCACTCTATACCTTCCGCATGATTTTCATCGTGTTCCACGGTAAAGAGCAGATTCACGCCCATGCAGGGAAGGGGATTACCCATCACCTGCCGCTGATTGTACTGCTGGTGCTGTCTACCTTCGTGGGAGCCATGATTGTGCCGCCGCTGGCGGGCGTTCTGCCGCAGACTACGGAACTCGAACATGGCCGCGTACTGACGCTGGAAATTACCTCTGGCGTGGTGGCGATTGCCGGTATCCTCATTGCCGCATGGCTGTGGCTGGGCAAACGCACGCTGGTGACCGCCATTGCCAACAGCGCACCGGGCCGTCTGCTGGGCACCTGGTGGTACAACGCCTGGGGCTTTGACTGGCTCTACAACACCGTGTTCGTTAAGCCGTATCTGGGCATCGCCTGGCTGCTTAAGCGTGACCCGCTGAATGCGCTGATGAACATCCCAGCCATTCTCTCGCGCTTTGCCGGTCGTGGCCTGCTGCTGAGCGAGAACGGTTACCTGCGCTGGTATCTCGCCTCGATGGGCGTAGGTGCGGTCGTGGTGCTGGCGCTGCTGATGGTATTGCGTTAACGGCATCGCTGCCGGAGTTGGTGATGGGGTGGTGTTTTCCGCCCCGGAATAAAAACGAATGTTAAGTAACTGTTCCTGAAGGACAGGTGTTATCGGCGAAGCCAGGCTGGACACCGCCAGCGCACAGCAACAGAGCGTACTGAAGTACGTGAGGATTGCGAGCACTGCCGGGGTTCAGGATGGCAAGCAAGATAGCCTGAGCAGGAATAAAGATAAGGGACATACATAGCTATGTTATTACCCTGGTTGATACTGATCCCCTTCATTGGCGGCTTCCTGTGCTGGCAGACCGAGCGCTTTGGCGTTCGCGTGCCGCGCTGGATTGCGCTGATTACGATGGGACTGACGCTGGCGCTTTCTTTGCAGCTGTGGCTGCAAGGGGGTTATTCGCTGACCCAAACTACCGGTCTGCCGCAGTGGCAGTCTGAGTTCCAGATGCCGTGGATCCCGCGCTTTGGCATTAACATCCATCTCGCCATCGACGGTCTGTCGCTGCTGATGGTGGTGTTGACCGGTCTGCTCGGCGTACTGGCGGTGCTGTGCTCCTGGCGTGAGATTGAGAAATATCAGGGCTTCTTCCATCTGAACCTGATGTGGATCCTGGGCGGCGTTATCGGTGTGTTCCTTGCCATCGATATGTTCCTGTTCTTCTTCTTCTGGGAAATGATGCTGGTGCCGATGTACTTCCTGATTGCGCTGTGGGGCCATAAGGCATCCGACGGTAAAACGCGCATCACGGCGGCCACCAAGTTCTTCATTTATACCCAGGCGAGCGGCCTGGTGATGCTGATTGCCATCCTGGCGCTGGTGTTCGTACACCACAGTGCGACCGGCGTGTGGACCTTCAGCTACGAACAGCTGCTGAAAACCCCGATGTCTGGCGGTGTGGAATATCTGCTGATGCTCGGCTTCTTCATCGCCTTTGCGGTGAAAATGCCAGTAGTGCCGCTGCATGGCTGGCTGCCGGATGCGCACTCTCAGGCACCGACTGCGGGTTCCGTTGACCTCGCGGGCATTCTGCTTAAGACCGCCGCCTACGGCCTGTTGCGCTTCGCGCTGCCGCTGTTCCCGAACGCGTCTGCCGAGTTCGCACCGATTGCGATGTGGCTGGGGGTGATTGGTATTTTCTACGGCGCGTGGATGGCGTTCTCTCAGACCGACATCAAACGCCTTATCGCCTACACCTCCGTCTCCCATATGGGCTTTGTGCTGATTGCTATCTACACCGGTAGCCAGCTGGCTTACCAGGGGGCGGTCATTCAAATGATTGCTCACGGTCTGTCTGCGGCGGGTCTGTTCATTCTGTGTGGCCAGCTCTACGAGCGCCTGCATACGCGCGATATGACCCAGATGGGCGGTCTGTGGGGCAAAATCAAATGGCTGCCTGCCATGTCGATGTTCTTCGCAGTGGCAACGCTGGGTATGCCGGGTACTGGTAACTTCGTGGGCGAATTCATGATTCTGTTCGGCAGCTATAAAGTGGTGCCGGTTATCACGATTATCTCTACCTTTGGTCTGGTGTTTGCCTCCGTGTACTCGCTGGCGATGCTGCACCGTGCCTACTTCGGCCAGGCGAAAAGCGAAGCAGCGAAGCAGGATATTGAAGGCATGACGCTGCGTGAACTGTTCATCATTCTGCTGCTGGTGGCATTGCTGGTGCTGCTGGGCTTCTATCCGCAGCCGATTCTGGACACCTCACACGCTGCAATGAGCAATATTCAGCAGTGGTTCACCAGTTCAATTTCAACTACAAGGCCGTAATTCGCTCATGACTTTAACTGCTCAACATCTGATAGCGCTACTGCCGCTGTTGATCGTCGGATTGACAGTCGTGGTAGTGATGCTCTCCATAGCGTGGCGACGCAATCATTTCCTGAACGCCACGCTGTCGGTTATCGGTCTAAACGCCGCGCTGCTGTCACTCTGGTTTGTCGGCCAGGCGGGGGCGATGGATGTCACGCCGCTTTTGCGCGTTGATGGTTTCGCGATGTTCTACACCGGCCTGGTGCTGCTGGCGAGCCTTGCGACCTGTACGTTCGCCTATCCGTGGCTACAGGGCTACACTGACAACCAGGAAGAGTTCTATCTGCTGGTACTGATAGCCTCGCTGGGCGGCATTCTGCTGGCAAGTGCCAACCACCTGGCTGCACTGTTCCTCGGTATTGAACTGATTTCGCTGCCGCTGTTTGGTCTGGTTGGCTATGCTTTTCGCCAGAAGCGTTCTCTGGAAGCCAGCATCAAATACACCATCCTGTCGGCTGCCGCGTCGTCGTTCCTGCTGTTTGGTATGGCGCTGATATACGCGCAATCGGGCGACCTGTCGTTTGGCGCACTGGGTAATAGCCTTGCTGATGGCATGCTGCATGAGCCGCTGCTGCTGGCAGGTCTGGGCCTGATGATTGTGGGCCTTGGCTTTAAGCTCTCGCTGGTGCCGTTCCACCTGTGGACGCCGGATGTGTATCAGGGCGCGCCAGCGCCGGTTTCTACCTTCCTTGCCACCGCCAGTAAGATTGCTATCTTCGCCGTGGTGATGCGTCTGTTCCTTTACGCACCGATGGGCGAGAGCGAAGCGGTACGCGTGGTACTGGGTGTGATTGCGTTTGCGTCTATCATCTTCGGTAACCTGATGGCGCTAAGCCAGTCCAACATCAAACGTCTGCTTGGTTTCTCCTCCATCTCTCATCTGGGCTACCTGCTGGTCGCACTGATTGCGCTGCAAAGTGGTCAGATGTCGATGGAAACCGTGGGCGTGTACCTGGCGGGTTATCTCTTCAGTAGCCTGGGTGCGTTCGGCGTGGTTAGCCTGATGTCCAGCCCGTATCGTGGCCCGGATGCCGATTCGCTGTTCTCTTATCGTGGTTTGTTCTGGCACCGTCCGGTGCTGGCGGCAGTGATGACCGTGATGATGCTGTCGCTGGCGGGTATCCCGATGACGCTCGGCTTTATCGGTAAATTCTACGTGCTGGCGGTAGGCGTTGAGGCGCACCTGTGGTGGCTGACTGCGGCCGTGGTGATTGGCTCGGCGATTGGTCTTTACTACTACCTGCGTGTGGCCGTAAGCCTGTACCTGAGTGCGCCGCAGCAGCTTAACCGCGACGCACCGCACGACTGGGCGTTTAGCGCAGGCGGTATCGTGGTGCTGATTTCTGCACTGGTCGTGCTGCTGCTCGGCGTGTGGCCGCAGCCGCTGATTAGCCTGGTCCAGTTGGCTCAGCCGCTGATGTAATCTTTTCCAGTCAGGCATAACCAACGGCCCTGTTTTTACAGGGCCGTTTTTTTATGCGTTGCGTAAGCGTTTTTAAAAAGCGCACGCTTTGCGTGAAATGAGTTATTAAGTTTCGCTGTTTCAGGACGATAGGGTAGATGGCTATTCTTAGAGGGAACAGATTATGACCACAATCGGTAGCGGTTTTTCCGCTGCAGCAGGGGCTTCTGCCTCCACGACGGGTGTCGATAAGCAAATTTCTGCGCTTACAGACCAAATCAGCAATCTGCAAAAGCAGTTGGCAGAGGTGAGTAAGTCGGATGCGCTAACGTCTGAAGAAAAAGAGCAGAAGGTTAACCAGATTCAGGCACAAATCCAGATGCTACAGGCGCAGATAGCGGCGTTGCAACAGCAGCAGGAACGCCAGTCCAGCCAGGCGGTGGCAGCGGTAGAAGAGACTGACACGCAAACTCAGCCCCGGTCAAACAGCGCGATTGATGTGTATGTCTGAGTGATAAATGCAGCCGCTGCGGCGGCTGCATTCGTGCTAATCGCTACACCTGCTGCCGGACCCTTTTATTTTACGCATGTGTAACTTATTGATTTTTAATGGCTGAAAAGTGACGGCAGAAAAAAGGGTTTTCGAAGGTGATTATGGACTTTTTATAGTCAGTTCAAGAGGATATGCTTAACTGGCTCTAGTTCACTGCTGTACAGGCAGCTTAGAAGTGATGCTGTCCGCGTCGCCCGTGTCGCGCTTGGTTCACTGCCGCACAGGCAGAAAATAACGCCCTGTCATGGGGTGACAGCGCGTTACGTCATACTTAAAACCCAGCCGCCTTCAAACCTCAAACACCGAAAAATCTTCAGCCAGTTGCGTATTTGCAAACACCGCCTGGCATTCAGCCAGCAGTGCTGCTGCACCTTGTTCACCGTAGCGGGAACTCAGGTGGGTGATAATTAATCGCCTGACGCCTGCCTCGCGGGCAAGCTCTGCTGTTTGTTGTGAAGTGGAGTGCCCACGTGAATTTGCTTTCTCAGCCATCGTGGCCTCAAGCGTTGCCTCATGCACTAATACATCCACGTTCTTAGCCAGCAACAAAGCCGCTGACGTGGGCGCGGTGTCGCCAAAAATCCCCAGCGTTTTACCGGGCGTGGCTCGCCCCAGGTAATCACGCCCGTCAATTTGTCGCCCGTCGTCTAACGTCACCGTTTCGCCGTTTTTCAGGCGCTGAAACAGCGGGCCGGGCCTAATGCCTGCGCTAATTAATCGCGCCGCGTCGAGTGCGCCGGGAATATCGTGTTGCTCAATGCGAAAACCGTAGCATTCCACCGGGTGCAACAGCGGCCCGGCGTGGACGCGGAATTGACCATCGTCGAAGAGCAGGCCCGCTTCAATCTCAATAATCTCCAGCGGATAAGTGGTCCATGAGCCGCTCAGGCGCAGCGTGGTCTCGACAAACTCGCGTAGCCCCTTTGGGCCATAGAGCGCCAGCGGCAACTCGCTACCTGCCATGGAGCGGCTGCACAGCAGTCCCGGCAGGCCAAAAATATGGTCGCCATGCAGATGGGTGATAAAAATTTTTTCCACTTTTCCGGGGTTGAAGGCGGTTGCCAGCATCTGGTGCTGAGTGGCTTCGCCGCAGTCAAATAGCCATAAGCCGCCACTTCCCAGTCCTGGATTAAGTATGAGCGCGCTCACATTACGGTTGCGGGTGGGGACACCTGCCGAGGTGCCCAGAAAATTTAGCGTTATCGCCATTTATCGCTGCCTGCTGTAAAACAAAGCATGAGTATAACCGGGGTAAAAGATAAAAAAGGAGCAATCATGATTCAGTGGCAAGACTTGCACCATTCACAGCTCACGGTAGCGCAGCTCTACGCGCTATTGCAGCTGCGCGTTGCCGTATTTGTGGTGGAGCAAAACTGCGTCTATCAGGATATCGACGGAGAAGACCTGGTGGGCGAAAGCCGCCATCTGCTGGCCTGGCGTGACGGTGAGCTGATTGCCTGTGCGAGAATTCTGAAACAGCCGGATGAACCGGTGGTGATTGGTCGGGTAATTGTGGCACCACAGGCGCGAGGCGAGAAACTGGGTAACCGGCTAATGGAAGAGGCCCTGAAGTCCTGTGTAACCCACTGGCCTGGAAGTGAAATTTACCTTGGTGCCCAGGCGCATTTGCAGGCGTTTTACGCGCAGTTTGGCTTTGTCGCGGTCAGCGATGTTTATGAGGAAGACGGTATCCCGCACATTGGCATGGCGCGCAGTTAACGGTTACGCAAAAGACACTGTTCTTGTCTATAGTCTGGTAACTGTACCAACATCAACAGGGAGAAGTCCTATGGGGTTCAATAACGCATACCGTTCAAGTCTTGATGATGATTTAACGCTGTTAAGTGAAACACTGGATGAAGTGTTACAGGCGTCTGGCGATCCGGCTGACCAGAAATACGTTGAGCTTAAAGCACGCGCCGAGCAGGCGTTGCATGACGTAAAAAACCGCGTCAGCCATGCCTCTGACACCTACTATTACCGCACCAAGAAAGCGGTGTATCAGGCCGATGACTTTGTCCATGACAAGCCATGGCAGGGTGTAGGTATTGGTGCCGCAGTGGGACTGGTGCTGGGGCTTTTACTGGCGCGCCGTTGAGTTATTGCCCGTACTTTTCTGAGTCCGGGCATTTCATTACCCACAGGTGGAATTTTTTTTGCCTTCTGAACCACGTATACTGCGTGGTTTTTCAGGGAAGGTGAGGTTATCGTGAGTTCTCTTGCCGATGTGCTGAAACAGTTTCAGCAGGCGCTGACGGGCGCGTTTTCCACCGAACCCGGATTACACCAAATTACATTGTCGTTCTCGCTTGGCGACGGCAGCGATGCGCTGGCGTGGCTTGCTGGGCAACGTCTGTGGCCGCAGTTTTACTGGCAGCAGCGTAACGGTGATGAAGAACTGGCGGCGTTGGGTGCCTGTGTCATCTTTCATGATATGCCTGCGGCACAGGCGTTTCTGACGGCGCATCATGACCACCCAGAGCTCGCTCTGTGTGGACTTAACGCATTCGATCCTGCGCACGGCCAACTGTTTCTGCCACGCTTGCTGTGGCAGCGCAGCGCCACCCACGCGCAGCTTACCCTCAATCTCTACAGCACCACCTCGCTGTATGATGACGCCCACGCCGCGCGTCAATTCCTTTCTCAGCTATCAGCAGCGCGCACGCCGCAGCCGTTGACGCTCACCTGTACCGACGAGCGCCACCTTCCGGAGCGCGCGCAGTGGGATGCGCTGATTGACCAGGCAACGGGCGCTATCGCTGCGGGCAAGTTCGACAAAGTGGTACTGGCACGAGCAAGCGATCTGTATTTCACCACACCACCCGATGCTGCGGCTTTGATGGCTGCAAGTCGCAGAGTCAACCGTGGCTGCTACCATTTTTTTATGGCGTTTGACGCCACAAGGGCATTTCTCGGCTCCACGCCAGAGCGTCTGTGGCGGCGCACAGGTGATGAACTGCGTACCGAAGCGCTGGCAGGTACGGTTGCAAGCAGCCCTGACGATGCCCACGCACGCGAGTTGGGTGACTGGTTAATGCGTGATGATAAAAATCAGCGTGAAAATATGCTGGTGGTAGAAGACATTTGCCAGCGGTTACAGGGCGTGACTGGCGCGCTGGACGTACTGCCGCCGCAGGTGGTGCGGTTACGTAAGGTGCAGCATCTGCGCCGCTGTATCTGGACCACCCTTGGGGCGGGCAGTGATGATTTATTGTGCCTGCAGAGGCTACAGCCCACGGCAGCCGTCGCCGGGCTGCCGCGCGATGCGGCTCGGCATTTTATCTCGCAGTATGAGCCATTCGAGCGCGAATGGTATGCAGGCTCGGCGGGCTGGCTTAGTGCCGGGCGCAGCGAGTTTTGCGTGACGTTACGCTGTGCACAGGTGGAAGGGCTGCGGGTGCGGCTTTATGCAGGTGCGGGTATTGTCGCAGGCTCGCAGGCTGCACTTGAATGGCAGGAAGTCGACAACAAGGCCGCCGGGCTGCGTTCGTTGTTCTTCACGAACGCAAACTGAGCAACGCGCAGACGATTCATATCAAAATAACGCGTGACGCAGGCTATATAATATTCAGGCAAAATTGATACCGGACAACAACATGTCGACAAGTTCATTTAACCGCCGCTGGGCAGCGGTCATTCTGGAAGCGCTGACCCGCCATGGCGTGCGTCATATCTGCATTGCACCAGGTTCCCGCTCAACCCCGCTGACGCTCGCTGCCGCAGAAAACACCAGTTTTATCTGTCATACGCACTTTGATGAGCGCGGACTGGGCCACCTGGCTCTGGGGCTGGCGAAGTCCGGTAAAGCGCCGGTGGCGGTGATTGTCACGTCCGGTACGGCGGTAGCGAATCTCTATCCGGCCATTATCGAAGCGGGGCTGACCGGGGAGCGTCTTGTGGTGTTGACTGCCGACCGCCCGCCGGAGCTTATCGACTGTGGGGCGAATCAGGCCATTCGTCAGCAGGGCATTTTTGCTTCTCATCCTTCTGAAACGTTATCTTTGCCGCGCCCAACGCCGGATATTCCCGCGCGCTGGCTGGTTTCTACGCTCGACAGCGCAATGGGGCATTTGCACAGCGGGGCGCTGCACGTTAACTGCCCCTTTGCCGAACCGTTATACGGTGAATTAGATGATGGCGGCCTCGCCTGGCAGCAGTCGCTGGGCGACTGGTGGCAGGACAGCAAGCCGTGGCTGCGCGAGCCGCATCAGGCGCTTGCCGTGAAGGAAGACGACTGGACTGCGTGGCGGCGTAAACGCGGCGTTATTATCGCCGGGCGTTTAAGCGTGCGCGAAGGCGAGCAGGTTGCCGCCTGGGCGCAGATGCTGGGCTGGCCGCTGATTGGCGATGTGTTGTCGCAGACCGGCCAGCCGCTTCCCTGTGCTGACCTGTGGCTTGGCAACGCCCGCGCCGTCAGTGAACTGAATGAGGCCGATATCGTGATTCAGTTTGGCGCCAGCCTCACCGGCAAGCGTCTGCTACAGTGGCAGGCGACATGCCAGCCGCAAGAGTACTGGATTGTCGATAGCCTTAACGGGCGTCTTGACCCCGCGCATCACCGGGGGCGCAGACTGGTGGCCGATATCAGCGAATGGCTACAGGCGCATCCTGCTGAGAAGCGCGCGCCCTGGGCGCAGGCGGTGGCGCAATTGTCCGCACTGGCGCAGGCAAAAGTAGACGACATGACAGCGGAATTTGGTGAAGCGCAACTGGCTCGCCGCCTGCCAAAGCTTCTGCCCGAACAAGGGCAACTCTTTTTGGGCAACAGCCTGGTCGTACGTCTGGTAGATGCACTCGCACGGTTGCCGCAGGGGTATCCGGTATGGAGTAACCGCGGTGCCAGCGGTATCGACGGATTAATCTCCACCGCCGCAGGCGTGCAGCGTGCTAAAGCGCGGCCAACGCTTGCTGTTGTGGGCGATCTGTCGGCACTTTACGACCTCAACAGCCTTGCGCTGCTGCGCCAGGCCCCTGCGCCGTTTGTGCTGCTGATAGTCAACAACAACGGTGGGCAAATCTTTTCTCTGCTGCCGACGCCGGTCAACGAGCGTGAGCGCTTCTACTGTATGCCACAAAACGTCAGCTTTGAGCACAGTGCGGCAATGTTCGGGCTGAACTACCATGCTCCTGCCAGTTGGCAGGCGTTGCAGGACGTAATGGCCAGCGCGTGGCAGCGCCCAGGCGCCACCCTTATCGAGCTTAAGGTAGAAGACACAGCAGGTACCCGCACGCTGCAACAGCTGCTGGCGCAGGTAAGTCACCTGTGATTTTGCATGCCAGAGCACGCGTTGTGCCTGGTCGGCCGTGGCTGGTCTGGCTGCACGGTTTTCTCGGTTGTGAGCGCGAATGGCAGCCATTTGCCAACGACTTTGCCGACTGGTCCCAGCTGTGGGTTGACTTACCCGGCCACGGCGGCTCAGCGCACATAGCCGTACACGATTTTGCCGGGGTGAGCGAGTGCCTGCGCGCTACGCTCGCCCACTACGAGGTTGATCGTTACTGGCTGGTGGGGTATTCGCTTGGCGGGCGGGTGGCGATGTACCATGCCTGTCGGGGCCGTGCCGCCGGGCTGATGGGGCTGGTGGCAGAAAGCGCTAACCCAGGGCTTGCCTGTAAAGCCGAGCGCGAGCAGCGCGCGCTAAGCGATGGTCGTTGGGTACAACGTCTACTCAACGAGCCGCTAAAGATAGTGCTGGACGACTGGTATCGTCAGCCGGTATTCAGCCATTTGAATGATGCTCAGCGCAGCGAGTTGATTGCGCTGCGCTCACGCAACAATGCACAGTGTCTGGCGGCAATGCTGGAGGCGACCTCGCTGGCACGCCAGCCCGATCTGGCAGCCACGCTGCGTGCACTCACTGTTCCCTTTCGTTATTTATGTGGCGAGCGCGATGCGAAGTTTCGCGCGCTGGCCCAGGTGCGCGCGCTGCCGTTGCAGATTATTGCAGCCGCAGGGCATAACGCACACCGTGAAAATCCCGGCGCGTTTCGTGACGCGCTACGTGAAATACTCACTCAGGCCGATGAGGACTAATCATGATCTATCCCGATGAACAAAAGCTGTATGCGCCGGTGGAATGGCACGACTGCTCAGAAGGCTACACCGATATTCGCTATCAAAAGTCTGCTGACGGCATCGCAAAAATCACCATCAACCGCCCGCAGGTGCGTAACGCATTTCGCCCGTTGACCGTCAAAGAAATGATTCAGGCGCTGGCCGATGCCCGCTATGACGACAACATTGGCGTAATTGTTCTCACCGGTGAAGGCGACAAAGCGTTTTGCGCGGGTGGCGACCAGAAAATCCGTGGCGACTACGGTGGTTATCGTGATGACAGCGGCGTTCACCACCTCAATGTGCTGGATTTCCAGCGCCAGATTCGTACCTGCCCGAAGCCGGTCGTGGCGATGGTGGCCGGTTATTCCATCGGCGGTGGCCATGTGCTGCACATGATGTGCGACCTGACCATTGCGGCGGATAACGCCATTTTCGGCCAGACCGGTCCGAAAGTAGGGTCGTTTGACGGCGGCTGGGGTGCCTCTTACATGGCGCGCATCGTTGGGCAGAAAAAAGCGCGTGAAATCTGGTTCCTGTGCCGTCAGTACGATGCAAAACAGGCGCTGGATATGGGCCTGGTCAACACGGTTGTGCCGCTGGCCGAACTGGAAAAAGAAACGGTGCGCTGGTGTCGTGAAATGCTGGAAAACAGCCCGATGGCGCTACGCTGCCTGAAGGCGGCGCTCAACGCCGACTGCGACGGCCAGGCTGGTTTGCAGGAGCTTGCGGGCAATGCCACCATGCTGTTCTACATGACCGACGAAGGGCAGGAAGGGCGTAACGCGTTTAACGAGAAGCGCGCGCCGGACTTCAGCAAATACAAGCGGAACCCGTAATGCGACAGGCGCAAATCTGGCGTTATCAGCTGCCAATGGATGCTGGCGTGGTGCTGCGTGAGCGGCGCCTGAAAACGCGCGACGGATTGCTGGTGCGTCTTGTTGACTGTAATCACGAAGGCTGGGGCGAAATAGCCCCGCTGCCGGGTTTTAGTAGCGAAACGCTTGAAGAGGCGCAGACGCAAACCCAGACCTGGGTTGAGGCGTGGCTGAGTGGTGAGGATCCGCAATGGCCGCAGGCACCTTCGGCGGCGTTTGGTTTAAGTTGTGCGCTGGCCGAGCTGACGCACACCTTGCCCGTTGCGGCTGACTATCGCGCCGCGCCGCTGTGCACGGGCGACCCGGATGAAGTGTTGCCGATGCTGGAGGCGATGCCGGGCGAAAAAGTCGCGAAAATCAAGGTGGGGCTTTATGAAGCGGTACGCGACGGCATGGTGGCAAACCTTTTGCTGGAAGCGATACCGGACCTGAAGCTGCGCCTGGATGCTAACCGCGGCTGGACGCCGGTCAAAGCTCAACAGTTTGCAAAATACGTTGCGCCTGAACATCGCGCCCGCATCGCATTTATTGAGGAACCGTGTAAAACCCGTGAGCAGTCGCGCGAGTTTGCCGCCGGGACCGGTATTGCGATTGCCTGGGACGAAAGCCTGCGCGAGCCGGATTTTGTGTTTGCCGCTGAGCCGGGGCTGGCGGCGGTAATTATCAAGCCGACGCTGACCGGCTGCCTGGACAAGGTGCGTGAACAGGTGGAGCAGGCTCATGCGCTGGGTCTGGAGGTGGTTATCAGTTCGTCGCTTGAGTCGAGCCTGGGTCTGACCCAACTGGCGCGCATTGCCGCCTGGCTGACGCCGGATACGCTGCCGGGGCTCGATACGCTGTCGCTGATGCAGGCACAGCTGGTGCGCACATGGCCCGACAGCGACCTGCCGTGCCTGTGTACCGGTGCACTGGAGCGGCTGCTGTGATTTTCACCGACTGGCCGTGGCGGCACTGGCGCGGCGTTCGCGGCGATGCTGTGGCGCTACGGCTGGAGCAGGCGTCCCTGAACTGGCGTGAACTGTGTGAGCTGATTGATGTGCTGGCACAGGGCCTGGCGCAGCAAGGGGTGAGCGCAGGCGACGGCGTTGCGCTGTGTGCGGCCAATGGGCCACGCACGCTGTTGGCCTGGCTCGCGCTGCTCCAGTGCGGTGCGCGCATTGTGCCACTCAATCCCAGGTTGCCGCCGTCACTGCTTAGTGCCTTGTTGCCAGGACTGACGCTGCGCTATGGGTTGGTGCTCGACGAGGCGGCAACGCTGCCGGGTCTCCAGGCGCTGCAATGGCCTGAATCGCCCTATCTGCCTGCCAGTGGACCCTGTTTTACCGCCAGCGCAGAACGCGTGGCCGACGGTGAAGAAGCCTTGGTGAACGAGGCTGTCACGATCGTTGCGCCTTTATCACCTTCGCAAGGCGCTGCGGCTCCCGCGCCTTCAGTAACAACGACCTTACCCGCAGACGTAACCATCGATACTGCTGCAACAGCCACAACGCCTTCGTCTGTTTCATCAACGTCGCTT
Source organism: Enterobacteriaceae bacterium 4M9 (assembly GCA_010092695.1). Classification (GTDB taxonomy): domain Bacteria; phylum Pseudomonadota; class Gammaproteobacteria; order Enterobacterales; family Enterobacteriaceae; genus Tenebrionibacter. The sequence goes on from JAADJJ010000001.1 coordinate 1,869,673, forward strand.
TCCTCAGCAGCCATAGCACCTTACGCGCATTCAGCCCGCTCGATCGAGGATGATAATTCCGTTGCCGTGGAATGGGATCCGTCGCGTTTTGTCTCCATGACGCTCACCTCCGGCTCCAGCGGTTTGCCAAAGGCGGCAGTACACACTGCCGCAGCACACCTTGCCAGCGCCGAAGGGCTGCTGGCGCTGATGCCGTTTCACGCCCAGGACAACTGGCTGCTGTCGCTGCCGCTTTTTCATGTCTCGGGCCAGGGCATTTTCTGGCGCTGGCTGCTGGCGGGCGGTTGTCTGACGGTGCGTGACCTGCATCCGCTGCACACGGCGCTGGAGGGGTGCACTCACGCGTCCCTGGTGCCAACCCAGCTTTGGCGGCTGCTGTCGCAAACACACATGCCTGAGAAGCTTCACAGTGTACTGCTGGGCGGGGCGGCTATTCCGGTTGACTTAACACAGCAGGCTCAGGCGCGTGGTATTCGCTGCTGGTGCGGCTACGGGATGACCGAGCTTGCTTCAACGGTGTGCGCAAAGTATGCGGATGGACTGGCAGACGTTGGCGCAGCGCTGGCGGGCCGTGAAGTGCGTATTGTGAATGATGAAATCCTGATTCGGGCGGCGAGCCTTGCCAGCGGTTACTGGCGTGATGGTGCGCTGCTGGCGCTAACGGACAGCGAAGGCTGGTTCCATACGCGCGATCGCGGCGTGCTGGCAAACGGCAGGCTGACGGTGCTGGGGCGTCTCGATAATCTCTTTTTCAGCGGCGGTGAAGGCATTCAGCCGGAAGACGTGGAACGGGTGATTAATGCGCATCCCCAGGTCAGCCAGTGCTTTGTGGTGCCGGTGGCAGATGCCGAGTTTGGCCATCGCCCTGTAGCGGTTGTGGAGTGCGACAATGCGCTTTGCCCTGAAACGCTGGCTGAGTGGGTAGGCGATAAGCTGGTGCGTTTCCAGCAGCCGGTGCGCTGGCTACGGCTGCCACAGGTGTTGAAAAACGGTGGCATTAAGGTTTCTCGCCGTGAGGTGCAGCGTTGGGTTGACGAGATGCTGAGGAATGGCAAATAGCGGTTCTTGCGGGCAGTAACATAACGCGCAGGTGTCATCAGCTTCTCACCTTTTTTCATGTGGGTAGCACACAACATATCGGTAGTGTAGCCAACGCGGTGCGCGCATAAAAAAGGAGCCTTGCGGCTCCTTTTATCATTTGTGCTTACGCTTACATTTTATCTTTCAGCGCTTTCACCGCAGCGGCGACGCCTGCGCCGTATTCAGGGTGAACCTGAGCGAACAGGCCAATCTGGCGCTCCTGGATAAATTCCGGGATCTGCACCAGTTCACCTGCGATGCGGTCAAACATGCGCTGGTGCTCTTCTTTGCTCAGCAGTTCGAACAGCGCGCGCGGCTGGCTGAAGTAGTCTTCATCTTCACGCTGGTTCCAGTGATCGGCGGCACCTTCGATAGACAACGGCGGCTCGCTGAAGTCCGGCTGCTCCTGGAAGACGCCAAAGCTGTTTGGCTCATAGGTCGGGCCGTTGCCGCTGTTGCCGTCAATGCGCATCGCACCGTCGCGATGGTAGTTGTGGAACGGGCAGCGCGGGGCGTTGACCGGGATCTGATGGTGGTTGACGCCCAGACGGTAGCGGTGCGCATCGCCGTAGGAGAACAGACGGCCCTGCAACATGCGGTCTGGTGAGAAGCTGATACCTGGCACCACGTTTGCTGGCGAGACCGCAAGCTGCTCAACTTCAGCAAAGTAGTTGTCAGGGTTACGGTTAAGCTCCAGTACGCCCACTTCAATCAGCGGATAGTCACCGTGCGGCCAGACTTTAGTCAGATCAAACGGGTTGTACGGGACTTTAGAGGCTTCGGCTTCCGGCATGATCTGCACAAACAGGGTCCAGCGCGGGAAATCACCGTTTTCAATGGCGTCAAACAGGTCACGCTGTGAACTTTCACGGTCTTCTGCGACCAGACGTTTGGCTTCATCGTCCATCAGGTTTTCAATGCCCTGCTGGTTTTTCAGATGGAACTTGACCCAGTAGCGCTCGTTGTTGCTGTTAATGAAGCTAAAGGTGTGGCTACCAAAACCGTGCATGTGGCGATAGGAGCGCGGCAGGCCGCGGTCGCTGTAGTCGATAGTCAGCTGATGCAGGGTTTCCGGCTGCAGGGAGAAAAAGTCCCACTTGTAGGTCGGGTTACGCAGGTTGGTACGCGGATCGCGTTTTACTACGTGGTTCAGGTCCGGGAACTTCAGCGGATCGCGCAGGTAGAACACCGGCGTGTTGTTGCCCACCAGGTCCCAGTTACCTTCTTCGGTATAAAATTTAATGGCGAAGCCACGGATATCACGTTCGGCATCGGCAGCACCGCGTTCACCGGCTACGGTGGAGAAACGAATGAAAAGCTCGGTTTTTTTGCCAATGTCGGAGAAGATTTTTGCGCGGGTGTAAGAGGAGATATCGTGAGTGACGGTGAAAGTACCGTAAGCACCGGAGCCTTTGGCGTGCATACGTCGCTCCGGGATAACTTCACGATCAAAGTGCGCCAGCTTTTCAAGGAACCAGACATCCTGCAACAGCATGGGACCGCGTTTTCCGGCCGTAGCGACGTTATTGTTATAAGCTACGGGAGCGCCGGAGGCGGTGGTTAATCCTTTCTTGCTCATCATTAGTCTCCTTGGGAGTAAGATTTTTGAAAGTCGTGCGTGAGTCAGACGGGGTGGCCTGTCACCGACATTCTTTACCGTTGACTTGTTTGCGGCAATTCGGCTTTTTCTATTACAGTCATACCCTTTCTCTGTCAGACGAGGCGAGGAGTTTTTGAATATATTACAAAAATCGGAGATTTTACCTGTCCATCAGCACGTTATGCGTGCAATTACCGATTGCTGCGAAATATCCTTCCGTAATGTGACGTGGAGCTAATTAATGATAAAAATCGACATGCTGTCCACCGGTGACGAAGTGCTTCACGGTCAGATAGTGGATACCAATGCTGCCTGGCTTGCGGACTATCTGTTCAGTCAGGGGTTGCCAATGTGTGGGCGCAGCACGGTAGGGGATGCGCTCGATGCGCTGGTTGCGGCATTGCGCGAACGCAGCCAGCACGCGGATGTCCTGATTGTTAACGGCGGGCTGGGGCCGACCAGTGACGATCTGAGCGCCGAAGCGGCGGCCATGGCGCTGGGCCAGCCGCTGGTGGAAAACGCCGAATGGCTGGCGCGCATGACGCAGTATTTTGCCGAGCGTGGCAGAGAAATGGCACCGTCTAATCGCAAACAGGCACAGCTGCCTGCCGGTAGCGAGATGATTGATAACCCGGTTGGTACTGCCTGTGGGTTTGCTATTACGCTCAATCACTGCCTTATTTTTTTTACGCCGGGTGTTCCCTCTGAATTTAAGGTGATGGTAGAACAGCAAATCGTGCCGCGTCTGCGTGCGCGTTTTACGGTTACCGAGCCACCGCTGTGTCTGCGCCTGACGACGTTCGGGCGCGGTGAGAGCAGCCTGGCACAGCAGCTCGATACGCTCACGCTCCCCGCCGACGTGGTATTGGGCTATCGCTCCAGCGCGCCGATTATTGAGCTGAAGTTGACCGGACCTGCGGCCAGACGTGAGGAGATGCTGCGCGTGTGGCAGGACGTAAAGCGGGAGGCGGGAGACAGCCTGCTTTTTGAAGGCACGGCAGGTCTGGCTGCCGCGGTAGGTGAGCTGCTGGCTACGCGTGGGCAGAGTCTGGCGGTGAGTGAGCAGTTCACCAACGGGCTGTTGTGCTGGCAGCTGGGTGACAGTGGCGTTACGCCGATATGCGCTGAGGTATTGCCTGCGCAGGTAGAAACGCTGGAGCGCAGCTTACAGCGCGCTGCCGATTACGCTGCCCGCACCCGGGCCGATGTGGTGCTGCTGGTGGCACAGGCGGGCGACGATAGCATTAACTACGTCATTCACAGTGCGCAAGGCGCGCAGGGCGTACGTGCAGGGTTCAGCCTTAGCAATCGCGCGCAGCGCGTACACCAGGACACCTGCGCCGTGATGGCGTTGAATTTGCTGCGCCGCTGGCTTAGCGGTGAGCCGCTGCGTGCACATTACGGCTGGGTGCACGTCTATGAACACATCGTCACGCCGTAATGGCTTCCTTCCAGGCGGTAATCTACCGCCTGTTTTCCCTGTCTTTACTACCTCTTAATACGTAGTTTTTGTTGCGAAATGCGCATTTTCGAAAACAAAAGGAAAATTTAATGTGCGTTTAAGCACATAAACGATCTGTTTTTAATAAAAATGTAACACGATGTGCGATATTTACCGTAGGCAGCGTACACCACCTCGGGCTTCAGGCGCGAAAAAGAACATTGCGATGTTTTTTTCAGGTGCGCTGCACTTTCTTTGGTTAGATAAAAAAACAGAAACCTGGCCACGGAGGCTTCATGTTAAGTATTTTTAAACCCGCTGCGCACAAGGCTAGACTGCCGTCTGAGAAGATAGATCCTGTCTATCGTCGCCTGCGCTGGCAGATTTTTGCAGGGATATTTTTTGGCTACGCAGCATACTACCTGGTGCGCAAGAACTTTGCGCTGGCGATGCCCTATCTGGTTGAGCAGGGCTTTTCGCGCGGCGACCTGGGATTTGCGCTCTCGGGCATTTCCATTGCCTATGGCTTCTCGAAATTTATCATGGGCTCGGTATCCGACCGCTCCAATCCTCGGGTGTTTCTGCCCGCCGGTCTGATTCTGGCAGCGCTGGTGATGTTGTTTATGGGCTTTGTGCCCTGGGCGACATCCAGCATTATGGTGATGTTCGTGCTGCTGTTTATGTGTGGCTGGTTCCAGGGAATGGGGTGGCCGCCGTGCGGGCGCACCATGGTGCACTGGTGGTCGCAGAAGGAGCGCGGCGGTATCGTGTCGGTGTGGAACTGTGCGCATAACGTCGGTGGTGGTATTCCACCGCTGCTGTTCCTGCTGGGGATGGCCTGGTTTAACGACTGGCACGCGGCGCTGTATATGCCAGCGTTTGCCGCTATTGTTGTCGCGATTTTTGCATTTGCCATGATGCGTGATACGCCGCAGTCCTGCGGCCTGCCGCCGATTGAAGAGTACAAAAACGACTATCCGGACGACTACAGCGAGAAGGACGAGCAGGAACTGACGGCAAAGCAGATTTTCATGCAGTACGTTCTGCCAAACCGCCTGCTGTGGTACATCGCAATAGCGAACGTTTTCGTTTACCTGCTGCGTTACGGCATTCTCGACTGGTCGCCGACCTATCTCAAAGAAGTGAAGCACTTCGCGCTGGATAAGTCCTCATGGGCTTATTTCCTGTATGAATATGCCGGTATTCCGGGCACGCTGCTGTGTGGCTGGATGTCGGATAAAGTGTTTCGCGGTAACCGTGGTGCCACTGGTGTGTTCTTTATGACGCTTGTGACTATTGCTACCGTCGTGTACTGGCTTAACCCGCCGGGCAATCCGGCTGTCGATATGGCCTGCATGATTGTTATCGGCTTTTTGATTTACGGACCGGTAATGCTGATTGGTCTGCATGCACTGGAACTGGCGCCCAAGAAAGCGGCAGGTACGGCCGCCGGCTTTACGGGGCTTTTCGGCTACCTGGGTGGTTCGGTGGCTGCGAGCGCTATCGTGGGTTATACCGTTGATTTCTTCGGCTGGGACGGTGGCTTTATCGTGATGATTGGCGGCAGCGTGCTGGCGGTTATCCTGCTGCTGGTGGTGATGGTCGGTGAGCACAGAAACCATAAAGCCGCAGCGAAGTCGTAAAGCGTTATGGCGGCTCAGGCCGTGATTTCAGTTATAAGCCTCCGCTCAGTCGGAGGCTTTTTTGTTTTTACGCGTTGCTTGTACTGGCGACCAGCCGGTTTACCATGTCAGCGACCTGTCGGCGCTCGTCTTCGCGCCGCTGTACCAGATAGACATTGACGCTAAACGGCGTGCGGTCTGTGGTCAGCAGCGGGCGAAACGTGACACCAGCGAAGCGGATATGACAAAGCGAGGCCGGAAGCAGCGCCACACCTTGCTCACTGGAAATGGCGTTCAGCAACTGTAGCCGGTCCTGTGGCATTTCAATCAGCCGTGAAGCGCGGCGCTTTAAAATGGCGTCATATTTATCATACAGGGCAGGGTTACGAGCGCGAGAAAACCAGAAAAGCGGCAAATCGCGAATATCTTCAAGGCTTACGGCCGTTAGTGCCGCTGCCGGGTGGCTGGCAGGTAGCGCCAGCAACAGCGGTTCGACGTGCAGCGGCGTGTAGACTAATGCTGCATCCGGCAGGGCGTTTTCAACGCTAATGGCCAGATCTAACTCTTTGTCGACAAGGCGCTGTAGCAGCGGTAGCGAAGTGGGGGCGTGATGCAGCGTTTTACCGCCGCTCGCCGGAGTGTGAAACAGCGCGGCAATGTCTGGCTGGTAGCGCAGGTCCAGCATGTCGGTCAGCCCAATGCGCAGTGGGTTTTGCGTTTGTTGCAGGTGGTTTACCGCCTGACTCAGCAGTTCCAGGATGTGGCGCGCCTGCTGTTCCAGTATCTGTCCCGCCTCGGTCAGCTCAACGGCATGGGTGCTGCGTTTTAAAACCGCACAGCCAAGGGTTTCCTCAAGGCACTGAATCTGGCGTGACAGCGGTGGTTGAGTCATGTCCAGACTCTGCGCTGCGCGCCGGAAATTAAGCGTTTGCGCGACGGCGAGGAAACACTGTAGCTGTTTGACCGTCGGCAGTTTTTGCTGCTCCATTCTTTCCCCTTGCTTATAAGTTCTGGCTTGCGGACTTCACCGTAGTAGCGTGACGAAACAAGCCAACATCCCAGTTGTTTGCAGAAGTAATCCTGTTATGGGCGTAATGATAAATGAGAGCGCTCGTAAAATAACGATTAGATAAATTACTGTTTCTCGGTTTTTGAAACATAGCGACTTTGACGCAGAGGGGCAACATCAAAGACTGTGGTCTGATGAGCCAGGAGAATGAAAAATGCCCGCAGGCTGATGCGGGCATGAGTTGATGGACCAGGAATGAATAGTGCCCCGCAGCTTTCCAGCAGCAGGGCGGGTTAAACCCAGGCGGCGTGTTTAACCCGCCACTTTATCGGTTGGGTGTCGCGAGTGGCCATCAGCGCGCTCTTCATGCGGCGCTGAACGTCTGGAACAGCCGCAGCACGATACTGCGCTTTTTAGAACGTGTAGCGATAGCCCGCGTTGGCCTGGGTCTGCCTGAATCGGTTGCCGGTGGTGCGCTCAACATCCGCATACAGCAGGTGGCTGTTGCCAAGTGGCAATGTCATACCCACGCCGGTTACCCACCAGGAATTACCCAGATCAAGTTTCTCTTTTGAATCATTGAGATAGTACTCTACCTGGCCTTTATACTCTTTTACCCAGGCGCCTTTGAGGTAAATATTCACCGGCAGCGGGCCATTCTGAAGATCATAACCGAGATCCACGCCAGTGCGGGTGAGCAGGCTGTTCCATGCGGAGGTTTTCACCGTCAACCCATTAGAGGCGTGGAACACACCGCTATCCTGTCGCGACCAGGCCAGTTGTGCGCGTGGTTCAAGATACAGGCCGCTCTGTGGCGCCGTCAGGTGAAAGCGTTTACCGACTTCAAGCGACGTGGTGAGCATTTTACTGCTGTCCTGACCATGCACTCGCGTACCGGCGGTATCCTGCACGTTGAAACGGGACTTGTGCTGGCCATATTTCACCAGCGCATCGGCCCAGACGCCGTTGCTGTTCAGGTAACTGGCATACAGCCCGCCGTAGAGACTCTTAATGCTGCCGTCGCCAGCGGCATAGTTTTGTGTTGCGTGGTGAGTGCCGACAGTCACCCCTGTCCACAAGCGGTGTTCGCCATCGCCCACAAGCTTATCGGCACCCATCTGTAGGCCACTGTATTTCATCTTAAAGCGGTCAATAAGGCCGTTGCGGGAGCTTTTAAATTCCCCGGTTGAGCCGCGCATCCAGAAGTTGGCGGTTTCGTAACCTGTACGCAGATTGCCCATACGCTGTTGCCAGGTTTGCGTTTCTGCCATTGCTAACAGATAGCTTGCCTGAAGCGTTTGCATGGCCGCTTGTGCGGTGCTGCTCAGTACCGGACGTGGCCCAGGCTCCGGTTGCGGAGTTGGCTCTGGTGTTGGCTCAGGGCCAGGTTGTGGCGTTGGCTCTGGTGTTGGTTCAGGGCCAGGTTCCGGCGTTGGTTCTGGCGTGGGTTCAGGGCCAGGTTCTGGTGTCGGCTCAGGCGTGGGTTCAGGCTCAGGTTCAGGCGTAGGTACGACGCTTGCGGCATTCAGCACCCAGTCATTGCCGGCCCTGGACAGATCGTAGACGTAGCCACCCAGTTCGACCTGGTTTTCCAGGGCAAAGCTTCCCCCGCCATCAGCGGTTTTCACCAGCAATAGCTGCTCCGTGCCTTTCGCCGCCGCCGAACCATTATTGGTGACGCTGAGGGTGTGGCTCCCTGCGGTGGTCCCGGTTATCTCCAGCCGGTCACCCACGCTGTTGCCTGTTGCGTCAGCGGCAGGGCTGCTGCGCATGGCCAGGCCGTTTAGCGTTTCTCCCACCAGATTGCTGCGCATGGCGAAGTGACCGGTGCCATCCAGGTTGCCGAGGGTGAGTGTGCTGTAACCATCCCCCTCAAAGGTGACAGTACTGGCAGAGGCTAACGTCAGGTTGTCCAGACGGCTGTTTTTGTTAATTCGCCATGCCGCCCCGGAAAGGTCCAGGTTGACGCTGCCGAGGCTGGCGGCATCAAGCGCACCCTGCCACTGTGCGCCATTGCGCAACGTCATATTAACGGTAGCCTGTTCGGAGAGGGCAACAATATCGCCTTTCAGTTGCCCGCCGCTGGCGTTAATCACAAGCGTTGCATTATCAGCAGCCTGTGCAAGCCGCTCGCTGCCGTCGAGCGTTGCGCTGCTGTTGTTGACCGTCAGGTGGCTGCTCCCCGCCGCAGAAAGGGCGAGTGCACCGGAAATCGTGGCGCCGTTACGGCTGTTAACCTCGACAACGGCGTTGTCCTGAACCTGAATTGCTGTACCGCTTGAGTCGAGGATTGTCCCGGCGTTGTTGTTAATCACGGCGTTGCGGCTATTGCCGCCGACGGTAATAGCTGCCGTATTGGCCAGTGCCAGCGTGGAGAAGGCGCGTGTGGTTGTGGGGAGTGCCGCGGTACGCACGGTGCCACTGTTTTCAAGGACGAAGTCTGTGTCAGTGATGCTCAGGGCGCCACCAAGGGTTCCTGTAATGTCGCCACTGTTGTGAATCGTGGTGCGTCCGCTGCCCGAAGCCATGACACCGTAGTATTGACCTGCAAGGAGTGCGCCTGCGGTGTTGCTGATATTCAAAGAGGCATTGTCTGCACTTTGTACGCCCGCGTAGCTGGTCAGGATGGCACCGCTGTTTTGCAGGATCGCATGGCTGTTTTCCATCGCATTGATGGCGTACTGCATATCGTGAATAGTGCCGCTTTGCTGGTTGGTTATCGACAACTGGCTGGAGCCCATTGCATCGGCGCCAAATGACTCCCAGTTGGTCGACTCAAAGTCATAGTTACTCGTATTGCCGATGATTTCACTGCTGTTGGTGATATCAAGCTTACTGTTTTCATTGGCCGAGGCCAGAATATTACCGCGCTCAACGCGAATAACGCCGCCGTTGAGGTTATTAATGGCCGTGGTGGCGTTATTGTCGCTGTTGATGCCCAGTAATACGATGAGTTGACCACCGTTATTAGTGAGGTCAATGCGGCTTGAATCATAGGCGCTTATTAGTGGCTCAAAGCTTTTCAGTACACCGTTGGCATTATTCACAAGTGTAATGCTGGCATTATTTGAGGCCCGCAGTGCCCATGTTGAACCCATCAGCACACCGTCATTAACAACATTTACCGCAGCGTTATTTTCGGCACTGATGGCCCTGCTGCCGCCAATAAATCCGTCTTTGCCATTATTCACCATCACCCGGGTCGCGTTGTCGGCATAAATACCATAGTTAATATCGCTGCCAGCAAGATTATTTACCGTCGTGGTTCCTTGCCCCGAGAGATGAACACTGCTAATGAGCTTGTGATTAGTCAGGGAATGGTTGCCATCACCGGTTATCACCACACCCCAGCCACCGGTGGTGTCGATAATATTTTCGTTAATAATGGTGATGCTGTTAGCGGTGGCATAAACGCCGTCAGCAGAAATACGGTTAGTTATAGAACCGTTGTCTTTTCCCTGAATGACGCCTTTATTGGTGAGCGTGGCATTGTCATTGCCAGCAATAGTTACAACGGGCTGGTAAATGCTTTCTATTTCGCCTGTGACTTCATAAGCGCTGTCGTTGCGCCACACTTCGCCAGCAGTTGTGATGGTCGTTGCTGCCTGAGCGTTGGCGCATAAACCAGAAATAAGAGCGGAAAGAAGTTTTATTCTAAAGTGAGCCGGCTTTTTTTTAACAGCAGGTGTTGTTGTCACATTATGTCCTTATTCATCATCCCTGTAAAACTCAGCAATACAGAATATCAAAAACAATCTGTTTCGAAGGGGGAAGGGTCACAGTTTTTACTATTACGTTTAAAATAAAATGAACGCGTTTTATTAATAAGAAATATCGGCTTTAAATTTGCTTTATCTTGTTCTAGAGTTATGGAAATAGATATTCTGTTGCGATAAAACGTTTTTTTAGATTAAAAATAGTCACAGTCAGGCGGCAGGCATAAAAAAAGCGCCGACAGGCGCTAATGGTGATAAATAATTCGGGTCAGATCACTATTTCAATATCACCCTGCGCTTTGCAGCAGCAGGGCAGTATTTCGCCAGGCTGAATAAACGCCAGCGGCGTGTTTATCCAGCAGACCTCTCCGGCCACAAGCCGTGTGCGACAGGCACCGCAGTAACCTTGACGGCACTGGTACTCCACTTCAACCTGGTGAGACTCGAGCGCCGCCAGCAGAGAAGGATGTTCCTCTTCATGGCACAACAGTTCAGTGCCGGTGGCGCTAAGCGTGATACGGATCGCCATAATTACAGCTGGAAGTTGCTCAGATCGTCGGCGTCGATATTAGCGTCAATCTGGCCGACCAGATAGGAGCTTACCTCCACTTCCTGCGGTGCAACCTGCACGTTGTCAGACACCAGCCAGGCGTTGATCCACGGAATCGGGTTAGAGCGCGTCTGGAACGGCAGGTCCAGCCCTACCGCCTGCATGCGGATGTTGGTGATGTATTCCACGTACTGGCACAGGATGTCCTTGTTCAGGCCAATCATGGAGCCGTCGCGGAATAGATATTCTGCCCACTCTTTCTCCTGCTGGGCCGCCATCACGAACAGGTCATAACACTCCTGCTGGCATTCCTGGGCAATTTCCGCCATCTCCGGGTCATCTTCGCCGCTACGCAGCAGGTTGAGCATGTGCTGGGTACCGGTCAGGTGCAGCGCTTCGTCGCGGGCAATAAGACGGATGATTTTGGCGTTGCCTTCCATCAGTTCGCGCTCGGCAAAGGCAAAAGAGCAGGCGAAGCTGACGTAAAAGCGGATGGCTTCCAGCGCGTTAACACTCATCAGGCACAGATAAAGCTGTTTTTTCAGCGCGCGCAGGTTCACGGTCACAGTTTTGCCGTTGACGTTGTGCGTGCCTTCGCCCAGCAGATGCCAGTAGCTGGTCATCTCAATCAGGTCGTCGTAGTAGTTTGAGATATCTTTCGCGCGTTTGAGGATCTCTTCGTTGGTGACGATATCGTCAAACACCATCGACGGATCGTTGACGATGTTACGAATAATATGGGTGTAAGAGCGCGAGTGGATGGTCTCGGAAAACGCCCAGGTTTCGACCCAGGTTTCCAGCTCCGGGATGGAGATAAGCGGCAGCAGCGCGACGTTCGGGCTGCGGCCCTGGATGGAGTCCAGCAGCGTCTGGTATTTCAGGTTGCTGATGAAGATGTGTTTTTCATGATCCGGCAGGCTCTGGTAGTCGATGCGGTCGCGGGAGACATCAACCTCTTCCGGGCGCCAGAAGAACGAGAGCTGCTTTTCGATCAGTTTTTCGAAGATTTCATATTTTTGCTGATCGAAGCGAGCCACGTTAACCGGCTGGCCGAAGAACATTGGCTCTTTAAGCTGGTCGTTTTTCGTCTGTGAAAATGTGGTGTATGCCATGAGATTTGTCCTGTGAAACAGAAAAAGGGGGAGGCTGGCCTCCCCCTGGGTATCAGATTTTGCACGCGCCGCTTTCGCAGCCGTCGTCCTGAATGGACGGTGCAAGGTCGTCCTGGGCGTCTTCCGCGCCGTCACGGGTATTCTGATAGTAGAGTGTCTTCACGCCAAATTTGTACGCGGTGAGCAGGTCTTTGAGCAACTGCTGCATCGGTACCTTGCCGCTGGCAAAACGCGTCGGGTCGTAGTTGGTGTTAGCCGAAATCGACTGGTCGATAAACTTCTGCATCACACCCACCAGTTGCAGGTAACCGTCGTTGCCAGGCATATCCCACAGTAGTTCATAGTTATCTTTAAGCAGTTCGTAGTCCGGTACTACCTGGCGCAGGATACCGTCTTTAGACGCTTTGATGCTGATATGGCCGCGTGGCGGTTCAATGCCGTTAGTAGCGTTGGAAATCTGCGAGGAGGTCTCCGACGGCATCAGGGCTGAGAGCGTGGAGTTGCGCAGGCCGTGGGTTTTAATCGACTCACGCAGCCCTTCCCAGTCATAGTGCAGCGGCTCGTTGCTGATAGCATCGAGGTCTTTTTTATAAGTATCAATCGGCAGTACGCCCTGCGCGTAGGTGGTTTCATTGAACCACGGGCACGCGCCTTGCTCTTTAGCCAGCTCGTTAGAGGCTTTCAGCAGCCAGTACTGAATCGCTTCAAACGTTTTGTGCGTCAGGTTGTTGGCGCTGCCGTCGGAGTAGCGCACGCCGTGTTTTGCCAGGTAATAGGCGTAGTTGATAACGCCAATACCCAGCGTACGACGACCCATTGCACCGCGTTTGGCGGCGAGAATCGGGTAGTCCTGGTAGTCGAGCAGGGCGTCAAGCGCACGCACAGCGAGAATAGCCAGTTCTTCCAGATCGTCCAGGCTGTCAATGGCGCCCAGGTTAAAGGCCGACAGCGTACACAGGGCGATTTCGCCGTTTTCGTCGTTCACATCGTCCAGCGGTTTGGTCGGCAGGGCGATTTCCAGGCACAGGTTAGACTGGCGCACCGGCGCGATTTCTGGATTGAACGGGCTGTGGGTGTTGCAGTGGTCAACGTTCTGAATGTAGATACGGCCGGTTGAGGCACGTTCCTGCATCATCAGCGAGAACAGTTCTGCCGCTTTCACGCTTTGCTTGCGGATGCTGTCGTCGTTTTCATATTGCACGTACAGGCGCTCGAACTCGTCCTGGTCGGCGAAGAACGCGTCGTACAGCCCTGGCACGTCAGACGGGCTGAACAGCGTGATGTCGCCACCTTTGAGCAGGCGGGTGTACATCATTTTGTTGATCTGCACGCCGTAGTCCATGTGGCGCACGCGGTTAGCTTCGGTACCGCGGTTGTTTTTGAGCACCAGCAGGCTTTCAACTTCCATGTGCCACATTGGGTAGAACAGCGTGGCAGCACCGCCGCGCACGCCGCCCTGAGAGCAGGATTTTACCGCGGTCTGGAAGTGCTTATAGAACGGGATACAGCCGGTGTGGAACGCTTCACCGCCGCGAATCGGGCTGCCCAGTGCGCGGATGCGCCCGGCGTTAATGCCGATACCGGCGCGCTGGGAAACGTATTTCACAATGGCGCTGGAGGTGGCGTTGATAGAGTCGAGGCTGTCGCCGCACTCAATCAGCACGCACGAGCTGAACTGGCGCGTCGGGGTACGCACGCCAGACATAATTGGCGTCGGCAGCGAGATTTTGAAGGTGGAAATCGCGTCATAGAAGCGCTTGACGTAGTCGAGGCGCGTTTCACGCGGGTAGCCGGAGAACAGGCAGGCGGCGACCAGAATATACAGGAACTGCGCGCTTTCGTAGATTTCACCGGTGACGCGGTTCTGTACCAGGTATTTACCTTCCAGCTGCTTGACGGCGGCATAAGAGAAGTTCATGTCGCGCCAGTGGTCGATAAAGTCGTCCATCTGACGGAATTCGTCTTCGGTGTAGTCAGACAGCAGATGCGGGTCGTATTTGCCCAGTTCCACCATGTTGACCACGTGGTCATAAAGCTTCGGCGGCTCAAACTGACCGTAGGCTTTTTTGCGCAGGTGGAAAATCGCCAGGCGCGCAGCCATGTACTGATAGTCCGGCGCTTCGCGGGAAATCAGGTCGGCTGCGGCTTTGATAATCGTTTCATGGATGTCGGAGGTTTTGATCCCATCATAGAACTGAATTTGTGAACGCAGTTCTACCTGAGAGATAGAAACATTGTTCAGCCCATCAGCCGCCCAATCCAGTACGCGATGCAGTTTGTCCAGATTGATGCGTTCAGTGCGACCGTCACGTTTTGTAACCAGTAGGTTCTGATTCATGTGGGAATTACCTGTCCGTGAATGGAATTATCCCCCGTTTTATACACAAGACGCCGACTGTGGCTAACCCTGTGGATAAATACTATATGTAGGGGCTTGAAGATTAAGTCATCACAATATGGTGAGTATTCTAGTAAGGAATCCACAGAGAACAAGTATTGATTTTGTCGGTGAATTAGGGTTGTGCGGGAGTGTTTTTCGCTAAGTCTATGCCGTGTAAGGCCTGTGCAACTTGTCAATGATTTGCAAAAAAAAATGAAATTTTGATCGAGTGCTGATTTCCTGTGCGAGTTGTTCGCAAAAGCGCTAACAACGATGTGATTGCGCATGCATAAAGGTGCCTCTGTTCTTAACAGGCAGGATTTTCAGATAGTAGAGAAGTCTTCTGGAACCAGGCAGTTACCATAACCAGTAACATTTTTGGCAACAGATAAATTGTGCTGAAGGATAGTCTGCCTGACAGGGCGGTGCAGATAAGGCATTAAGCCAGTTGATGCAATAGCTGAATACACCCATACGGCAAAGGCGCATGAACATTCTCATCTGTTGTCGTAAATTATTACCTGGCGCAATTATTTGATTAGGCGTCACCACTGGCGCTTATGTGCCGCAACGGGGTGTTGGGTATGCCCAGCCTCATCCATGAGACGCTGGTTTATAGATAGCGGTGCCGCAGGCACCGCCGGGAGCGAGATTACGCGTTTGGCGCGTCAGCCTGGGTATGCAGCATATAGTTCACATCAACGCCAGGGCCCAGGCTAAAGCGGTCAAACAGCGGGTTGTAGTGCAACCCGGTCATGTGGCGCTCGCGAAGCGGGGTGGCGTCAACCCAGGCCAGTAATTCTGCCGGTTTAATAAATTTCTTCACATCGTGGGTGCCGCGCGGCACCATGCGCAGAATGTATTCTGCACCGACTACCGCCATCAGCCAGGATTTGCCGTTACGGTTAAGGGTTGAGAAAAACACGTGGCCGCCGGGCTTGACCAGTCGGGCGCAGGCGTTGACCACCGACTGCGGGTCGGGTACGTGCTCAAGCATTTCCATACAGGTCACCACATCATAGGCGCCAGCATGCTGGGCGGCATGTTCTTCTACCGTCTGCTGGACATAATCAACGTGAATACCGCTTTCCAGTCCGTGCAGCTTCGCGACCAGTAGTGGTTCGGCGCCCATATCAAGACCGGTGACGGTTGCCCCTTCGCGCGCCATGCTTTCGCTGAGAATGCCGCCGCCGCAGCCCACGTCCAGCACTTTCTTACCAAAAAGGCCGCCTGCACGTTCGCAGATGTAGCCCAGGCGCAGCGGGTTAATGCGGTGCAGCGGTCTGAATTCACCTTCCATATCCCACCAGCGCGACGCCACGGCTTCGAATTTAGCGATTTCATCGCGATCGACGTTCTGGGCAGCGGTTGCGTTTTCAGCATTCATGGCTCTTCTTACTCCTTCTTTGCAATCCGGCGAGTATAACAGGCCGTGTGCGTGAATAAAGCGCCGTGCGAGCGCTCTGGCGTGCTTACTTGCCGGTCTGGCTGTGTTATAATTTTCAACCTTTGAATCCGGCATACCAACAGAGGGATAGCGGTTACATGAGCGACCTTGCCAGAGAAATTACCCCGGTCAACATTGAGGAAGAGCTGAAAAACTCTTACCTGGACTATGCCATGTCGGTCATCGTTGGCCGTGCATTACCGGATGTCCGTGATGGCCTTAAGCCGGTTCACCGTCGTGTGCTTTTCGCCATGAACGTCCTGGGCAACGACTGGAACAAAGCCTACAAAAAATCGGCCCGTGTTGTGGGTGACGTTATCGGTAAATATCACCCCCACGGTGACTCCGCTGTTTATGACACCATTGTGCGTATGGCGCAGCCGTTCTCACTGCGCTACATGCTGGTCGACGGGCAGGGCAACTTCGGCTCCATCGACGGCGACTCCGCAGCAGCAATGCGTTATACCGAAATCCGCCTGCAGAAAATCGCCCATGAGTTGATGGCCGATCTCGAAAAAGAGACGGTGGATTTTGTTGATAACTACGACGGCACCGAAAAAATCCCGGAAGTGATGCCAACCAAGGTGCCAAACCTGTTGGTTAACGGCTCGTCCGGTATTGCCGTCGGTATGGCGACCAACATCCCGCCGCATAACCTGACAGAAGTGATTAACGGTTGCCTGGCCTATATAGACGATGAAAACATCAGTGTTGAAGGGCTGATGGAGCACATCCCAGGCCCGGACTTCCCGACGGCCGCGATTATCAATGGCCGCCGTGGCATTGAAGAGGCCTACCGCACCGGGCGCGGCAAAATCTACATTCGCGCGCGCGCTGAAGTAGAAGCCGATGCCAAAACCGGTCGCGAAACTATCATCGTTCATGAAATCCCCTACCAGGTAAACAAAGCGCGCCTGATTGAAAAAATCGCCGAACTGGTAAAAGACAAGCGCGTTGAGGGCATCAGCGCCCTGCGCGATGAGTCTGACAAAGACGGGATGCGCATCGTCATTGAAATTAAACGCGATGCCGTGGGCGAAGTGGTGCTCAACAATCTGTACTCCCTGACCCAGCTACAGGTGTCTTTCGGCATTAACATGGTGGCACTGCACCACGGTCAGCCGAAAATCATGACCCTTAAGGGCATCCTTGAGGCGTTTGTGCGCCACCGCCGTGAAGTGGTGACCCGCCGCACGATTTTTGAACTGCGCAAAGCGCGCGATCGCGCCCACATCCTTGAAGGTCTGGCGATTGCGCTGGCGAATATCGACCCGATTATTGAGTTGATTCGCCGTGCGCCGACGCCAGCCGAAGCGAAAGCCGGGCTTATTGCTCAGTCCTGGGATTTGGGTAACGTGTCGGCCATGCTGGAGCGCGCCGGTGATGACGCCGCTCGTCCGGAGTGGCTGGAGCCGGAGTTCGGTATCCGCGATGGCAAATACCACCTCACCGAGCAGCAGGCGCAGGCCATTCTTGATTTACGTCTGCAAAAACTGACCGGTCTTGAGCATGAGAAGCTGCTCGACGAATACAAAGAGCTGCTCGAACAGATTGCCGAGTTACTGCATATCCTCGGCAGCGCTGACCGCCTGATGGAAGTGATTCGCGAAGAGCTGGAGCTGATTCGCGAGCAGTTTGGCGACAAGCGCCGTACCGAAATCACCGCCAACACGGCTGATATCAACATCGAAGACCTGATCAACCAGGAAGACGTTGTGGTGACGCTGTCGCATCAGGGCTATGTGAAGTACCAGCCGCTGACCGACTACGAGGCCCAGCGCCGCGGTGGTAAAGGCAAATCAGCCGCACGTATTAAAGAAGAAGACTTTATCGACCGTCTGCTGGTCGCTAACACCCATGACACTATCCTGTGCTTCTCCAGCCGTGGTCGCCTGTACTGGATGAAGGTCTACCAGCTACCGGAAGCGAGCCGCGGTGCGCGTGGTCGTCCTATTGTTAACCTGCTGCCGCTGGAAGCCGACGAGCGTATTACCGCCATTCTGCCGGTGCGCGAATACGCTGAAGGCGTGAACGTGTTCATGGCGACCGCCAGCGGTACAGTGAAGAAAACTGCGCTGACCGAATTCAGCCGCCCGCGCAGTGCCGGCATCATCGCCGTCAACCTCAATGAGGGTGATGAGTTGATTGGTGTTGACCTGACTGACGGCAACGACGAAGTCATGCTGTTCTCCGCGTTCGGTAAAGTGGTGCGCTTTAAAGAAGACGCGGTCCGCGCTATGGGCCGCACCGCAACCGGCGTGCGCGGCATCAAGATGGCTGAGAGCGACAGCGTGGTGTCGCTCATCATCCCGCGTGGCGAAGGGGCTATCCTCACTGTCACGCAAAACGGTTACGGCAAGCGTACCGCTGCCAGCGAATACCCGACCAAATCGCGCGCCACCCAGGGGGTTATCTCCATCAAGGTGACCGAGCGTAACGGTAATGTGATAGGCGCGGTGCAGGTGGACGACTGCGACCAGATAATGATGATCACCGATGCCGGTACGCTGGTGCGCACCCGCGTGTCGGAAGTCAGCATTGTGGGCCGTAACACCCAGGGCGTGATTCTGATTCGTACCGCCGAAGACGAAAACGTGGTGGGTCTACAGCGCGTGGCCGAACCGGTGGATGACGAAGAACTCGACAGCATCGACGGCAGCGTGGCCGAAGGCGAAGATGAGATTGCGCCAGAAACCGACGTTGACGATGACGTAGCAGACGACGCTGACGAATAATCGCAGACGTATGTTCTGTAAAAACCCCACCAGCCGGTGTAATGCCAGTCAGTTAAGCGACTGACTGGCTGTTTTTCCCCAGGTTTTACTGTATTTCTGGGGCCTTTCTTTTACTATTCGCGGGAAGGCTCTTTCCCTTCTTATCGGTAATTTCACCAACTGCCCCATGCTTTCAAGATCGCGCATCAGCTCCGGGATACGACCTGGCGAAGCGCCCTGCAGAGTCATCAGCATTCGCATCACCATTCCACATGATTCTGAGAAGCTTAGCTGATTCGGCCAGTATCCCTTCAGGCTTCCAGCCATTTTAATCATCTGATATCTCACAAGATTACAGGCCAGTAACACGCCCCAGAGTTCCTGTTCTACAAGCTCTGGCTTTTTACTTCTCAGCGTCAGTCTGCTCAGTTGCATCGTCTGTTTTATCTCCCTGTAACCCCGTTCGATTTCCCACCGATGGCCGTACAGGTCTGCCATCTCACCGCCCGGGAAGCGCATTGCATCCGTCATTGACGTCAGCAGATGGCAGACTTTTCCTTTACGAGTGAACGTCAGCAGTCGCGCTGTTATTTCTTCACCCAGCCCCGGCCATTTTTACGTGCCTGCGGGCTGGTTTTCAGCGTGACCATGAGATAAGTTCAGGGTCGAGATAATCCCCTAAAGAAGTCAGTGGGTTACGCAAATAATCGTAACGGGAAACAAGATCAAGAGCCTGTCCAGTGTGCATAAAAAAATCCGCAAACGGGTGAGCATTTCCGGATTCTTACACAGCCACTGGATCGGTCAACCGATCCTTAACTGACGGGCATTACACCAGCCGGTGGGGTTTTTTTATCTGGTTTCTACAGCCTCGGGCAATCAGTTCAGGCGCTCTACAATTGCCGCAATCCCCTGGCCGCCGCCGATGCACAGCGTTGCCAGCCCCAGCGTTTTATCCCTGGCACGCAGGGCGTGCAGCAGGGTGACCAGAATGCGCGCGCCGCTGGCACCAATCGGATGCCCCAGCGCCATCGCACCACCGTTGACGTTCACCTTTTCCATATCAAATCCCAACGTTTGTCCGACAGCCAGGAACTGTGCTGCAAAGGCTTCGTTGGCTTCAATCAGGTCAATATCACTGAGTTGCAGGCCAGTTTGCGCCAGCGCTTTTTGGGTGGCAGGAACCGGCCCCATCCCCATCAGCGCCGGAGCCACCCCGACGCTGGCGTAAGCGCGAAGGCGCGCAAGCGGCGTCAGCCCGGCACGAAGGGCGGCCTGTTCTTCCATGATGACCAGCGCAGCAGCGCCGTCGTTAATACCGGAGGCGTTACCTGCCGTGACGCTACCGGCCTTATCAAAGGCAGGGCGCAGTGCGGCAAGCCCTTCCAGCGTGGTGTCCGCTTTTGGAAATTCATCGGTATCAAACAGGCGCTCGCTTTTACGCTGTTTAACGGTGACGGCGACGATTTCATCGCTAAATGCCCCCGTCCTGAGCGCCGCCGCGGCTTTTTGCTGAGACTGTAACGCCGCCTGGTCCTGCATCTCGCGGCTAATGCCGTATTCGCGGGCGACGTTTTCTGCCGTAATACCCATGTGGTAGCCGTGCGTGGCGCACATCAGCCCGTCGCGCAGGATGGTGTCTGCCAGCTGTGCGTCGCCCAGGCGATATCCCCAGCGCGCGCGGGAGTCCAGCAAATACGGCGCCTGGCTCATGTTTTCCATGCCCCCGGCGACAATGGCGGTGGCCTGACCGGCGGCGATAGCCTGTGCCGCCAGCGCCACGCTCTTAAGCCCGGAGCCGCAGACTTTATTGACCGTATAGCCGCACACCGTCTCCGGCAGGCCGCTTTTTAGCAGCGCCTGGCGTGCCGGGTTTTGGCCCAGACCCGCCTGCAACACGTTACCCATAATCACTTCATCGACCCGGGAAGGCTCAAGACCTGCGCGTGCCAGCGCTGCGCTAATGACGGTTGCCCCAAGATATACGGCGCTGGTGCTGGCGAGTGCACCGTTAAAACTGCCGATGGCGGTACGCACCGCGCTGACAATAACTATATTTTTCATCTGATAATCCTTATCGCTATGTCGCTTAAAAGAGCGTTAGCCCGATGATAAAAATCACGCCGGAGAACAGCAGGGCGGTAATGCAGTAGCCCATAATGTCCCGCACGCCCAGGCCTGCGATGGCCAGCGCCGGGAGCGCCCAGAAGGGCTGCGCCATGTTCATCCACTGTTCACCGTAGGCGATAGCCATGACCGACTTGCCCAGGTCTGCCCCCAGCGCCTGGGCGGCGGGCATAACGAACGGCCCCTGAATCACCCAGTGACCGCCGCCGGACGGTACGGCAAAGTTAATCAGCGCCGAGCTAAAGAAGGTCATAATCGGGAAGGTTTCTTTGGTCGCAACATTGATGAAAAACTCGGTAATCAGGCCACCGAGACCTGAGTGTTCCATCATCAGTTGAATACCCGCGTAGAAGGGGAACTGCACCAGGATCCCGGCGGTGCTGCGCGCGGCGGCGCTGATGGCACGCATGTAGGCCATGGGCGTTTTGTGCAGCAGCATCCCGACAATCAGGAACGCCAGGTTGACGGTGTTAATGGTGATGTTGAAGCCATTTTCTACAAAGTACATCACCAGATAAGCGATACCCAGCACGCCGATGATAAACGTCAGCGTGCGGCTCTCTTCCAGGCGCTCCGAGGGAGGGGCGTCTGGCGGCAGGGTTTTCTGAAAGTCAGCCTCTTCCATCAGCAGCTTGGGGTCAATGCTGACCACGTCCTGCGGCTTTGGCATCATCATGCGCGTGGCAAACGGCATCGCCACAATCAGGCCGAGGGTGACAAAGAGGTTATAGCCGGTGAACAGCGTGTCGCCTACGGGAATCAGTCCGGCAACATGCTCAACCGGATTGCCGGGCGTTGCCGCCAGCAGCGGCATGGAGCCAGAAAAGCCGCCGCCCCAGGTCAGAAAGCCAATATAGGCGCAGGCGATAAGCAGCGGATAATCGGAGCCGGGAACCCGGCGCGCCACTTCGCGGGCAAACATCGCGCCGACCACCAGCCCAAAACCCCAGTTAATCGCGCAGGCCGTCAGGCCAAAGAAGGTGACCAGCATAACCCCCTGAGCGGGGGTTTTGGCCGTGGAGGCAACGGTACGCAGCAGTCGTTTTACCGGGCTGGAACTGGCCAGCGCGTGGCCGGTGACGACGATAAGCGCCATCTGCATCCCAAAGGCGAGCAGGTTCCAGAAGCCGTCGCCCCACATTTTTACCATGCTCACCGGCGTTTGCGGCGTCAGCCACAGGGCGATGATAAAGGTCAGTATGGTCAGCAGGATGGCGAAAATAAGCGGGTCCGGCAGCCAGCGGCTGACAAAGCGCGTCATAAACCGGGAAAGGCGACCTATCATGCGACACCTCGCTCAGCCTGCACCGGCATCACCCGCAGGTCGCCAGCTACCTCAAAATGTGCCTGCGTCTTAGCCCTTATCGTCTGCACATCGCCGCCTTCAGCTATCTCGCACAGCCACATTTTGCCGTCGATAAAGCGAAATACCGCAAGCTCGGTTACCAGCATATGGACCGCATGCAGCGCGGTGAGTGGCATGGTGCAGCGCTTAAGGATCTTAGCTGTCCCATCTTTGGCGCAGTGCTCCATCGCGATAATCACCTTACGCGCCCCGGTCACGAGATCCATCGCGCCACCCATGCCGGGCACCATCTTGCCAGGCACCACCCAGTTAGCGAGGTTGGCCTGCTCATCAACCTGTAAACCGCCCAGCACGCAGGCATCGACGTGGCCGCCGCGGATAAGCGCAAACGAGGTGGCGCTGTCGAACATGGCGGCGCCAGGCAAAATGCCGCACGGCTGCCCACCCGCGTTCACCAGGTCCGGGTGAGGTTCAGTCACCGGGCCAAGCCCGAGAAAGCCGTTTTCCGATTGCAGGGTAATATGCACATCTTCAGGCAGGTAGTTGGCAACCAGCGTCGGCAGGCCAATGCCGAGGTTGACGATATCGCCATCGTGCAATTCCTGCGCTACGCGGCGGGCAATAAACTGTTTAGCATCCATGATTACCACTCCTGAGGGTTAACGATATGGTTAACAACGGCACCGGGCGTCATCACCTGGTCTGGTTCAATGGCCCCGACGTCCACCAGCACATCAGGCTCGGCGAGCGTGATCTCTGCGGCCATCGCGATCAGTGGGTTAAAGTTGCGGGCGCTCAGTTGATAGGTCAGGTTGCCGATACGGTCGGCGCGATGGGCGCGTACCAGCGCCAGGTCAGCGCGCAGTGGGCGTTCAAGCAGGTAAGTGATGCCGTCCAGGGTCAGCGTTTGCTTGCCGTCTTCCACTACCGTGCCAACGCCGGTAGGCGTGAGTACGCCGCCAAGCCCGGCACCGGCGCAGCGAATTTGTTCAATCAGCGTGCCCTGTGGCACCAGTTGGACCTCCATTTCACCGGCTATCATGCGCCGTCCGGTTTCCGGGTTGGTGCCAATGTGCGAGGCAATCACCTTACTGACTCGCCCGTTAACGATGAGCGGACCGATGCCGATATCGACAAACGCGGTATCGTTGGCAATCAGCGTCAAATCCCTGACGCCGGAATCCAGCAGTGCGTTAACCAGGCGAGGCGGGGTGCCCACCCCCATAAATCCGCCCACCATGATGGTCATGCCATCGCGGAACAGGCGGGCGGCTTCGGGTAGAGAGATCAGTTTGTTTTTCATTGCTTTTCCCTGTGCATACTCCGTTATTGGGTGTACACAGGCATAGCAAAGGGGATGCCAGGTCAGACGTTAAGACGGTTATTTTTTATCTCTTTGTTTTTTATGGGGTAATGTGAGGTTGTGATTGAGGGATGATGTCGGCAGAGCCAACCGGAGCGGGAAAAATTTTGCACAGTGCGCAATTTTTTTCCCGCTCCTGCGCGGTGTTACGGCTCGGCACGAGATAACGGGTCGATGCCGTATTCCTGGAGTTTGTACATCAGCGCCCGGCGGCTGATTCCCAGCGCCAGCGCACTGTGGGTGCGGTTGCCGTCGTGGTTTTCGAGGGTTTCAATAATGAGCTTTTTTTCATAGCGCTTCATCTCATCTTTCAGATTGCGTTCTTCGCTGGCCGCAGGGCGCTTTTCATCGCTGCCTGTGCAGGGCGGGGAAAGGAGTGGCGCGGGCAGATCGTCGATGAAAATCACTGCGCCAGTGCTCATGATAACCGCACGCTCAATAACGTTGGACAGTTCACGAATATTTCCTGGCCAGTGCCAGGCGCACAGGCAGGCCAGCGCCGCAGGGTCGATGTCGATAATGTCGCGCTGGTTTTCCGCTGAGAATTTTTGCAGGAAATGATTCGCCAGTAGCGGGATATCCTGCGTGCGCTCGCGCAGCGGCGGAATTTCCAGATGGATAACGTTCAGGCGATAGAACAAGTCCTGGCGAAACGTGGCGTCTTCAACCATCGCCGCAAGATTGCGGTTGGTGGCGGCGACAATGCGGATATCGACCTGCACCGTCTGGTGCCCCCCAATGCGTTCAAACTCTCGCTCCTGCAATACCCGCAGCAGTTTGGCCTGTAAATTAAGCGGCATCTCGCCCACTTCATCGAGCAGCAGGGTGCCCTGATGTGCGCGCTCAAACAGCCCCAAGCGCTGTACCTGAGCGCCGGTAAACGCACCTTTCTCGTGACCAAACAGTTCGCTTTCCAGCAGTGATTCCGGGAGTGCTGCACAGTTCACTTTAATAAAGGGGCCGCAGGCGCGACGGCTGTTGTAATGAATGGCTCTGGCAATAAGCTCTTTACCGGTGCCGCTTTCACCACTTATCAGTACGCTTGCCTGGCTGAGCGCGATTTTGGCGGTGTCGCGGCAGACTTCCATCATATTCGGGCTGGTCGTCAGAATGTGGCCCCACTGCCAGCTGTCCGTGAGGGCTTTGTGCAGGGAGTTTATCTCTTGCTTCATGGACTCAAGCGCAAGCGCGCGTTGAATCACGATTTGTAATTCATCCAGGTCAAAAGGCTTGATGACGTAGTCAAAGGCGCCGCAGCGCAATGCCTCAACCGCTGTTTCTACCTCGGCATAGGCGGTCATCAGAATCACCGGGATACGGGGATGTAGGGCGTGCATCTGCTGTAGCGCCTCAATCCCGTTGACATCCGGCATGCGGATATCCATCAGTACCACGTCCGGCGGGTGATCGGTGAACATGCGCACGGCTTCACGACCGTCCCTGGCGCAGAAGGTCTCCTGGCCGGACAGCGCGAAAGCCGTGGATAACATGCGACGAACATTTTCTTCGTCATCCACGATAAGAATACGGTAGTTCGGTTTCATGTTGGTGGGGTTCCCTGGGGTAAAACAGGCAAAATAATCGTAAACGTGGTGCCGTGCCCCGGTTCGCTTGCAAGCTGTATATCTCCCTGATGGGCGCTGATGATGCGCTGGCTCAGAGCCAGCCCCAGCCCGGTGCCGGACGCTCTGGTGGTAAAGAAGGGTTCAAAAATTTTATGCTGTAAATCTGCGGGAATGCCGCAGCCGTTATCGGCGATGGCGAGAGCCTGGTGGCCATCGTCGTACTGCCAGGTACGAATGCTGATGCTGCCTCTGGCGCTGATGGACTGCACGGCATTAATGAGCAGATTGAGAATCACCTGGCGCAGTAACTCCCGGTCAGCCGGGACCGGCTCAAGCGTGTCGCAGAGTTGGCTGGTGAAATCGATGCGCGCCTCAAGCCCGGAGGTCTGGATGAGAACGAGGGTTTCTTCAATAACCTCATTGAGCCTGACGGGCTGGCGCGGCCCCTGGCGCGGGCGGGAAAAATCTAACAACTGCTGAATGACGCGGTTAATGGCATCAATCTCTTTAAGAATGATGGTCAGATACTCCTGGTGGTGAAGCTGGGTATCCTGTTGTTTGAGAATTTGTACATAGCCGCGAATCGCCGTGAGCGGGTTTCTGACCTCGTGGGCGACACCGGCCATCAGTTCGCCGAGGGTAGCCAGCCGTTCGGCCTGCGCCAGGCGGCGCTGGGCTTCTTTACGAGCGGTGAGATCAGAGAAAATCACCAGCGCGCCAACCAATTCGCCGCTGTCATTTCGAAGCTCGCTGGTGGTGACGATAAGCTCAATGCGCTGCGCCTTTGCCGGGAAGCTGACCTCCAGCGCCCGGTGCTCTATGCCGCGCTCCAGCGTATCCAGCACCGGGCTTGCATAGTCGCTGTGGGTAAATAACGCCGCATAAGGCTGGCCCATCAGTTCATCGCGACTGTAACCGGTTATCTGCTGGGCTGCTGGGTTCAGGGTGGTGACGCAGCCCGCTTTATCAATCGCAATAACGCCATCGGCGGCATTCTCGACTATAAGATCGTTAAGCGTGCGCGTCTCTCCCAGTGCCTGGGCGAGCGCATTCACTCGCTGGCTGATTTGCCCCATCTCTCCAGGCAGAGGGGGAAGACGCAGGTGTAAATTCTGCGCCAGACCTTCCAGCCCGTGATTGATAACATCAATACTGGCGCTCAGGCGGCGGGAGAAAATAACGATCAGTAGCAGGCTAATCAGCAGCCCGCAGAACAGCACCGCTGCAATGCGCACATCCATTTTCCAGGCCTGCTGGCGAATATCTTCAGACAGCTCGTTGGCCCAGATGTAGCCGATAACCATGCCCTCTCGTTCAATGGGGATCATGGAGTTCATGATATGGCCGCGCACCTGATGGCCGGAGTAAACCAGTGGCTTGCGGGTTATCATGACGACGCGACCCGGATGATCGGCATTAATGGTGATACCGACGTTATCCCGGTACTGGGCTGCGGGGGCATAGGTAATAATCGCCTCCAGTTCCCGGTGGTAATAGCCGACGCCGATGCCGGGAAACGCACTGGCGATTTTCTCGGTAACGGGACTGAGCAGGTGGTTTAGCGCAGTAATGCGCTCGGCGCGCGGCAGGTTAGCAAAGCGTGAAAACGTATCGCCCAGTTCAACATCAAGCCTGCGAATGATGCCGGAGAGCTTCTTTTCTTTTTCCGCCTGGACTGCCGCCTGGCCTTCGGTTTCGACGATATAGCCAATCGTGAGCGTAGGTATACTGACCATCACAATTGCCATCGCTATCATCTGGTTACGCAGTCGGCGCGGATAGAGTCGTTTGATTCGCTGCTGTAGCGCCGTTATCCCTGTGTTCATTATTCACCCTGTGGCGCAGCAAAAGGCGGTATTATCGGCTGGACGTGGCTCTGTTTCCCGGAGAGAGTTCAAACTACCGGGATTTCCTGGCATTGCGGGGGATGGCGTTTACGGCTACCTTATCGGCATCATTTCGTTGTTGCAGTTAACAAGGACGCGGGACCGTTTTGAAATACTTTGTCTCCTTTCGCACTACGCTGAAAGTGTCGCGCTATTTGTTTCGCGCGCTGGCTCTGCTGCTCTGGCTTTTGATTGCCTTGTTCTCGGCGTTTTATATTGCCAATGCCCTGCACAACAAAGAAGATGAAATCCGCAAGGAGTTCACTCTCAGCTACGATCAGGCCCAGCGATATATTCAGCGCACCTCCGATGTAATGAAGGAGCTAAAGTACATCGCCGAAAACCGTCTTGGTGATGACAGTGGGCTGCTGCGCGGCGCCTCGGTGGATGACGACAAGATTGAAACGCCGACTTTCGTGCCGCTATTTCCTGACTCTGACTGTTCCGCGCTGGGCAATTCCTGGCGCGGTTCGTTGCAATCACTCTCCTGGTTTTTACGCTACTGGCGTGAGAACTTCTCGGCGGCATACGAACTCAATCGCGTTTTCTTAATCGGTGGCGACAGCCAGTGCATGGCTGATTTTGGTCTGCGCACGATGCCGCTTGAGCGTGAAAATGCGCTTAAGTCGCTGCACGAGCGCATCGTGAAATACCGTAACCAGCCGCAAAACGAACGTGCCAGCAGCCTGTTCTGGATTAATCAGGGGCCGCGGCCCGGCATCGGCTATTTCTACACGCTGACGCCGGTATATATGGCCAACCAGCTACAGGCGATGCTCGGCATTGAGCAGACGGTGCGTATGGAGAACTTCTTTACGCCCGGCAGCCTGCCGGTAGGGGTGACTGTCCTTGATGAGAATGGCCACCCGTTGATTTCGCTCACGGGGGGGGAAGCCGGTAGCGTGCCGGATGAGCGCTGGGGGCAGGAGCGTTCGTGGTTTGGCTACACCCCCGGATTTAAAGAGTTGGTACTCAAAAAGAACCTGCCGCCGTCTTCACTGAGCGTGGTCTATTCGGTGCCGGTGGATATCGTGCTGGAGCGCATCCGCATGCTTATCCTCAACGCTGTGCTACTCAATGTGCTGGTTGGGATTGTGCTGTTTACGCTTGCGCGACTGTACGAGCGACGTATCTTCATTCCGGCAGAAAACGACGCCCAGCGCCTGGAAGAACATGAGCAGTTTAACCGCAAAATTGTGGCGTCGGCGCCGGTGGGGATCTGTATTCTGCGCACCCAGGACGGCACCAATATCCTCAGTAATGAGCTTGCGCACAACTACCTTAATATGCTCACACACGAAGACCGCCAGCGCCTGACGCAGATTATCTGTGGTCAGCAGGTTAACTTTGTCGATGTGTTGACCAGCAATAATACCAACCTGCAAATCAGCTTTGTGCATTCACGCTATCGCAATGAAAACGTGGCCATCTGTGTGCTGGTGGACGTGAGCGCGCGCGTGAAAATGGAAGAGTCCTTGCAGGAGATGGCGCAGGCGGCCGAGCAGGCCAGCCAGTCGAAATCCATGTTCCTGGCAACCGTCAGCCATGAGTTGCGCACCCCGCTTTACGGCATTATCGGTAACCTCGATTTACTCCAGACCCGTGAGTTGCCTAAAGGCGTGGACCGGCTGGTGACGGCGATGAATAACTCTTCCAGCCTACTGTTGAAAATCATCAGCGATATCCTGGATTTCTCAAAAATTGAGTCCGAGCAGCTAAAAATTGAGCCGCGTGAGTTCTCACCGCGCGAGGTGATGAGCCATATCACCGCCAACTATCTGCCGCTGGTGGTGCGCAAGCAGCTTGGGCTGTATTGCTTTATCGAGCCGGATGTCCCGCTTACCTTGCAGGGCGATCCTATGCGTTTACAGCAGGTGATTTCTAACCTGCTCAGCAACGCTATCAAATTTACCGATGTGGGCTGCATTATTCTGCACGTGTGTGTGGATGACTGCTACCTGCGTTTTTGCGTGCGTGATACCGGCGTGGGTATTCCGGCGAAAGAAGCATTGCGGCTGTTTGATCCCTTCTTCCAGGTGGGGACCGGCGTGCAGCGCAATTTCCAGGGGACCGGGCTGGGGCTGGCGATTTGTGAAAAACTGATTGGCATGATGGATGGCGATATTGCCGTTAATACCGAGCCGGGCATGGGCAGCCAGTTTACGATTCGTATTCCACTTTACAGTGCGCATTTCAGCGCGCCACAGTGCGCGCCGGAACTGGCCGAAAAACGCTGCTGGCTGGCGGTGCGCAATGCGTCGCTGTATCGCTACCTTGAAACGTTGCTCGAGCGTAGCGGTATTCGTACCCAGCGCTACGACGGTACGCTGCCCGATAGCGACGATATCCTGCTGACAGATGACGAAACCAGCGAGGCGTGGCTCGGGCGTGCGGTGGTGAGATTCTGTCGCCGTCATATTGGCATGCCGCTTGAGCACTCGCCTGGCTCCTGGGTGCATAGCGTGGCGTCACCGCATGAAATTGTCATGTTGCTGGGGCGGATTTATCGCGTTGAGGTCGCCGTGCCCGGCAGCGGCAGCGCATTGCCGGCACCTGAGGCGGTGCGCGAGCAAAAAGACGATATCATGGTGCTTATCGTTGACGATCACCCTATTAACCGCCGTCTGCTGGCCGATCAGCTCTCAACGCTTGGCTATCCCTGCAAGACCGCCAATGATGGCATCGACGCGCTCAACGTGCTGAGTAAACATGCGATAGATATTGTGCTCAGTGATGTCAACATGCCGAATATGGATGGCTACCGTCTGACGCAGCGCATCCGCGAGCAGGGGATGACGCTGCCCGTCATTGGCGTGACGGCGAATGCGCTGGCAGAAGAGAAGCAGCGTTGTATTGAGTCTGGCATGGACAGCTGTCTGTCCAAGCCTGTGACGCTGGATGTGATTGCCCAAACGCTGTCGTTTTACGCAGAAAAGGTGCGCGGAGAGCGTGCTGATGGTGAGCAGGGAGCCTGAATGAGGGCGCGCGAATGTCGCCGCTCCAGGTTGAGGCCATACCGAACATGAGCCATCGCGCGGCTGTGGCCATAATGTGGCGGCGTTTTGTGTGGTGCTTTATGGCGTGCAGGCAGGCCTTGCTTTTGCGCGAGTATTAGCCCGCAGGAAAGCGCACCAGGCGATGTGGCAGCAATAAAAAAGCCCTCCGTAGAGGGCCTTACAAAAGAGAAATAGTTACTCTTTATCCACCGGCGTCAGGCTGACGGAGGAGAGATAGTTGAGCAGCGCGATATCGTTATCAACGCCAAGCTTCATCATGGCCGATTTCTTCTGGCTGCTGATGGTTTTAATACTGCGGTTGAGCTTGCGTGCAATCTCAGTGACCAGGAAGCCTTCAGCAAACAGGCGCAGCACTTCGCTTTCTTTCGGTGACAGACGCTTGTCGCCATAGCCGCCTGCGCTGATTTTCTCCAGCAGGCGAGAGACGCTTTCCGGCGTGAATTTTTTGCCTTTCTGCAGTGCAGCCAGTGCTTTTGGCAGGTCGGTTGGTGCGCCCTGTTTGAGCACAATTCCTTCGATGTCGAGATCCAGCACGGCGCTCAGAATGGCCGGGTTATTGTTCATCGTCAGGACAATTATCGACAGATTCGGGAAATGACGCTTGATGTATTTGATGAGCGTAATTCCGTCGCCGTACTTATCGCCGGGCATGGACAGGTCGGTAATAAGCACATGGGCGTCGAGTTTCGGCAGATTGTTGATTAAGGCTGTTGAGTCTTCATACTCACCGACAACGTTCACCCACTCGATCTGCTCAAGAGACTTACGAATGCCGAACAGCACGATAGGATGATCGTCGGCAATAATTACGTTCATGTTGTTCATTTTTTTGGCTACCTTGCTACAGCAGTTGCTGGACGTAATCGTCTATTCTGCTGATATATTTTTCTACGGTTGGGGCATCTTTCTCTCGGATATGATGCTCCAGCGTTTCGCATAGTTGCTTGCCGGGTACCAGATTCAGCATGGCAAACACCCCCTTCAGGCGGTGAGCCGTCTGTGCCAGCAAAGCAAAGTCGTGGTTTGCTGACTCAGTATACAATTTCTTCACATCATCCGGTACTGTATCGACAAAGAGCGAGTAATAACCGCTGGCATGGAGCTGCACGCTTTCATCGTTAGCAGGTGATATCTCCACGGCGGTGTCCTGGGCCAGTTGTTCTTCTATGAGTTGTAGCACTGCCTCCTGCATTGCATAACTTATATTAAAGTTGACTCGATACTGGCCAGGGCCCAGTTTGCGTACACCTTGCTCATCATCGCTTAAAAGCAATCCGGAAGCAGTAAGATTTGACGGATTATCTGTCAAAAAAATATCAAATTCTTGACTAATCGCGCGCTCATCCGGCGTGATGCAGTTTGCACCCCAGTTTTCCAGCTGTCGGGTAACGATATGTCGCACCTCGTTAGACGTAATGTCCACCATTGCCACGACATCTTCCAACAACCTTTCGTGCGCCTCTGGATCTTCCTCGGATGCGTGAGCCAGTGCCTGGGTCAGCGGCATTTTGATATGCACACTATAGCGGGTACCTAAATCGGCGTGGGATTTGATATTCAGGTGACCACCCATACGGCGTGCCAGACGGTCACACAGCCAGAAGGTCAGCCCGTTGGCACGGTCGTAGTCGTCTTCGCTGGTGGCGTTCAAAAAGGGAAAGTGCAGGTTGTCGATTTCGCTGTTGCCAATACCGCTGCCGGTATCCATCACACGTAGCAACAGGCGGTCTGGTTCAGTTTCTTCGGCGCTGATATCCAGCGTGATTTTACCAATCTGGGTAGTGATGACCGAATATTGCACCAGCATTAAAAGAATGCGTCGTAGCGCTTCTTTATCGCCAAAGCGTTCATCATCCGGCGGTAGACGGTTATTGATAAGCAACTGCAGGCCTTTGCGTTTAATCGCAGGCAAGACCTGTGGCACCACTTCATCAATCAACGACTGCAGGATGAGGTTTTCACTTTGGTTTTTCCAGGTATCGGACTCAAGTGTGTTGAGCAGTTCAATCTCATCAACCAGTCGCACAATATTTTGTGCTTCATCCAGTACAGCCCGGTTCTCCTGGATATCCAGATGATGGATACGGGCCATCAGGCGCTGTGCCGGGTCTTTCAGGGCCGCACCAATGTGTTCCATAAAGGCCGCGCGCCCCTGCTGGTTTTTCTCAAACAGTTTTTGCGCCTGGCGTAGCTTCTTATTTACCAGGATTTCCCGGTCCTGATCGCGAATGACAAAAATTTGTGCGCGCGGGATAACCTGGCTACTGAACTGGCGAATTTCATAGATTTCGTTATCTACGGTCGCCTGAATCACGCCCTGGTGTTGCTCGGCAAGGGAAGCGATATTTTGCAGGTTAAGGTGCGGCAGCAAATGGTCAGCGATGGGGTTACTGATGATGGTTCTGCGCGATACCGGATCGTGTACCAGCAGGCCCAGTGGCAGCAGTGAAACTATTTCATCATTTAGCGCACGCAGCTTTTGCAGTTCGTTGTTCACCGGACCTGGCTCTGTAGCGCGTGGTGTGGTGGTGTGGCGAAAGGTCGAATAGCCAAACAGCGCCAGTGCCAGCAGGCCAATATTGATCAACAGCGGCAGCAGGATGTTTTGCAGCGTGTCTGCCATCAGTACGCCAAACGGCACCTGCCACACCAGCTGCAACTCGGTGCTGTTAACGGGGGTGTGAATCTCAATGCGGGCGCCGTTAAACAGCACCTTTACACGGTCCTGTAGGGCATTGTCGGTAGCGGATGGGTTTTGCGCAGTGTCTGCACTCTCAAGGCGAAAGTTATCCAGCGCCATATCGGGCGGAATCAGATCGTTAATCGGCAAATCGAATGCCACCACCGTTGCCAGATGGCCCGGCTGGTTAAACGTGGTGCGCAGGGTGAAATAGTAGCCGTTTTGCCAGTTCAGACGGCGCAGCGGCGAGAAGCTTTCGCGCTCATCCAGCGCATTGGCCTGTTGCAGCATTTCGGCGCGCCGCGAGTCCACGATGCTGGTTACACTTGATTCTTTAAACCCAGCCGACAAGTCCTTAAGCGGCAGTGTGGAGACCAGCAGTGTGCTGTTGTCCTGACCATTAAGGTAATACATCGACCAGGGAATGCTTTCTGCGCCCCACAGCGTATCGAGATAGGCGGAGATACGCTGTGTCATTTCCAGCGTTGAGCTATCGTGGGAGCCAAAAATCAGCGCTTCCGTTTTGCGGCGCGGTTTTTCCAGATAATAAACGTCCTGGCGCAGGCGCGTTTCCTGCAGCCCGCTGTCTGATCCCATGCCAGGAGAGGTCGTGGCAGCGACATTGTCATAAATCTGCCAGGTCGCGTAGCGATAAGTGTCCACGCGCTTGTGCAGCGTTTGCGCAATATCCACTATCTGATAGCTCTTCTCTTTGAGCCATGCGTTGACGCCGCTTTGCACCATTACGCCCATCATCACCAACAAAACGACGATAAGCAGTAAAAAAAAGCGCGTGATGCTAGCGGGCATCAGCGAAAACTTGTTGGGGTTTGGGCTCATAGCGTCTGACTGACTCATTCCTTTCTCACCCGGAGGCTCCCGGATACTGGCCGTTAAGAGGCGGTTGCCGATTATACGATTGACTGGCAAGCATACCGGGAAAAGGGGCTGGCGTCATCGCGCCTGCGCACCCGGCACAGATAAGTTTTGTGTTGATAAGGGTCGACATAAATATAAGGGCCGCAGAATAAACGTCAGTGTTGTACCAGAAAGAGATAAATGAAAATAATTAATAACCACACTAAATAATTAGCATGGCTAGTGTAGACGAATTTCATATATCTGCAAAAAATGACTCAGTGAATGCATGCTGAATGGTTATCTATGAGAGGTCGTAGCGTAAATGAATTAAAGATACGTAAAGAATTCAGGTGGCAGAAATAAAAAAACCGGATGCAAGCATCCGGCGAAAATAGGGGTAAAACTAACATTCAGGATTGAATGACGGTAATAAATAAAGTTAATGATGATAGCGAGAGTAATTCTATAAGCATATCGGCAGGCGGGTTTGGCAATCAGTGCTACGCCATGTACAGCAACATGTTTTACATAACGCATTACTGTTTTAATCATCTTGACAATTTATGCGCTTATTTTTACCGTTGTGTGCGGTAAAAGTTCCCAGAAATTTACATTTGGTAACGTCTATATTGCATAAAGAAACATCTTAAAAGTTTTCGTATCATAAACGGGTTGGATTCTTGAGGAGTAGTTTTACACAATGAGTTCGCCAACTGATTTAAAGGGTGAATCAGTAGCAGTGGTAAGTAGTAAATAAAGTGGCATTAAAAGGCATATAACAAGAGGGTTAATACATGAAAGTTAAAGTTCTCTCCCTGCTGGTATCGGCATTGCTGGTAGCTGGTAGCGTACATGCGGCCGAAATCTATAATAAAGACGGCAATAAACTGGATCTGTATGGCAAAGTTGACGCAGAGCGTTATTTCTCTGACGACAATGGCTCTGACGGTGACCAGACTTACATGCGTATTGGCTTTAAAGGCGAAACGCAGGTCAGCGACCAGATGATTGGCTACGGACAGTGGGAATATCAGATTAACGCCAACACCGATGAAGGTGACAACAACGCGTGGACGCGTGTGGCTTTCGCGGGCCTGAAAATCAACGATGCGGGCTCACTGGACTATGGCCGTAACTATGGCGTGCTGTATGACGTTGCCTCCTGGACCGACGTCCTGCCGGAATTCGGCGGTGACACTTATGGTGCAGACAACTTCATGTTCAGCCGCGGTAATGGCATGCTGACTTACCGTAACACCGACTTCTTCGGCCTGGTGGATGGTCTGAACTTTGCCGCGCAGTACCAGGGCAAGAACGGCAGCGTCAGCGGCGAAGACGAAAGCGGTGGACGTAGCCTGCTCAAGCAAAACGGCGACGGCTACGGCTTGTCTCTGAACTATGACCTGGGCGAAGGCTTCAGCGTTGGTGGTGCAATGGCGTCGTCTAAACGTACCTGGGACCAGAACAACATTGAAGGCATCAAGGGGCGTGGCGACCGTGCTGAAGCTTACACCGGCGGCCTGAAGTACGATGCGAACAACGTCTACCTGGCGGCGATGTACACCCAGTCCTACAACGGTACCCGTTTTGGTAGCGACAGAGACAGCACAGCCTACGGTTTTGCTAACAAAGCGCAGAACTTCGAAGTGGTGGCGCAGTACCAGTTCGACTTCGGCCTGCGTCCGTCTCTGGCCTACGTGCAGTCCAAAGGCAAAGATATCGAAGGCTGGGGCAGCCAGAATCTGAAAAAATACATTGATGTAGGTTCAACCTTCTACTTCAACAAAAACTTCTCTACCTTCGTTGATTACCAGATTAACCTGCTGGATGCGAACGACTTCACCCGCGCGGCAGGTATTACCACCGACAACGTGGTTGCCGCGGGCGTGGTTTACCAGTTCTGATTTATCTCTTCACGTAACAAGGGGCCATCTGGCCCCTTTTTTGTTTGTGATGTTAGCTCAAGGCACCCGCTATGGGAGTCATGACAGGAAAGCGCGTTTCATTTCCTGCTCAGGCAATATGCTCTGGTGCGGATAGAGGGAAAAAGAGGCTAAAAATAATTTCAGCGCCAGGGGGCTGCGCATGGCATTGTGCCTGCACTTCACCTGCGTGCAATGTCATGATAGCGCGCACTATCGACAACCCAAGACCACTGCCATGGCTGTTGCGCGAAGTCTCAGCACGATAGAAGCGAGCAAACCGTTTCTCAGCCTGGGCTTGCGTCACAGGTGCACCTTGATTGATGAGCCGTTTGTCCTGTACCCGACGGGCCGCAAGGTTATCTGGCTTTCCTCACTGGCATAGCGCACCGCTGTTAACGCGCGCTGAAATAGGGCAGCGACCTGTCGCTGCATCGCCTGCTGGCCGCCTGCACAGGACTTTCTTTGCTGTAAGCTAAACCAGTGCACGCTTCTCGCCACAGCGTATCGGTTTTGTTGTACCCTTGCCGCGCACTCAATTTGAGGAACTGAACATGAGTCTGAGAGTAATTCGCTACGGTCTGTTAGCGGCAGCCGTACTGCTGATTGTGGGCTGTGACAACAGCACGCCATCAGCCCCCAAACAGGCGCTGGTGCTGGAAGGCAAAACGATGGGTACTTACTGGCGCGCCAGTATGGCGGGCGTTGAGAATACACGTGGGCCTGAACTGCGTGAAAAAATCCAGGCACAGCTTGATGCCGACGACAGGGAGCTCTCGACCTGGAAATCTGACTCGGCACTGTCACGCTTTAATCAGTCGCGCGACACCGTGCCGTGGCCGGCGAGTGAGGCAATGAGTGACATTGTGACGCTGTCACTGCGTATTGGTGCGAAAACGCATGGCGCAATGGACATTACCGTCGGCCCGCTGGTCAACCTGTGGGGATTTGGCCCGGAAAAGCAGCCCGTCGCCACACCGACGCAGGAGCAAATTGATGCCGCACGCAAACTGACCGGGTTGCAGCATTTACGCACTATCAACAGCGCAGGCCGGCAGTGGTTACAAAAAGATTTGCCCGAGCTGTATGTTGACCTCTCAACCGTGGGTGAAGGCTACGCGGCAGATCATCTGGCGCGCCTGATGGAGCAGGAGGGGATTAGCCGCTACCTGGTCTCGGTAGGCGGTGCTGTCACCACCCGTGGTTTGAACGCCGAGGGCAAAGCCTGGCGCGTGGCTATTCAGAAACCGACCGACAGGGAAAACGCCGCACAGGCGATTGTTGATCTTAACGGTCACGGTATCAGCACCGCCGGAAGCTATCGCAATTACTATGAGCTTGGTGGTAAGCGCATCTCTCATGTGATTGACCCGACAACCGGACGACCCATTCAGCACAAACTGGTCTCTGCAACGGTGATTGCACCCACGGCACTGGAGGCTGACGGCTGGGATACCGGGTTGATGGTATTAGGCACCGAGAAAGCAAAGGAAGTGGCGTTGAAAGAAGGGCTGGCGGTTTACCTCATCACTAAAGAGGGCGACGGCTTTTCTACCTGGATGTCACCGCAGTTTAAAACTTTCCTGTTGAGCGAATAAAATTAAAAAGCAAGAACGCGGGTTTTTACCTCCGCGTTCACAGGCACACTGGCGGCAAGTCTGAAGAGGAGGTTTGTGATGCAACATACTGATATCGATGACCGCCGCTGGCGGGCCTTAACCCAGCGTGACGGCGAGGCAGACGGCGAGTTCGTGTTTGCCGTTGTGACAACCGGCGTTTACTGCCGTCCTTCCTGCCGCGCCCGCCGCCCGCTGCGCCAGAATGTCCGTTTTTTTGCTGATAAACAGGCCGCAGAGCAGGCCGGGTTTCGCCCCTGCAAGCGCTGCCAGCCTGACAAAGCCAGTCCACATGCCGCACAGCAGGCACGTATTGCCGAGGCCTGTCGCCTGCTGGAGGCAAGCGATGCACCCTTAACGCTTGAGGCGCTGGCAAAAAAAGTGGCGATGAGTCCGTACCATTTCCACCGTCTGTTTAAGGCCACGACCGGCCTGACGCCTAAAGCCTGGCAGCAGGCGAGCCGTGCGGATAAAGTCCGTGATGCCCTGAGCGGCGGAAAAGACGTGACCCGCGCGCTATTTGATGCGGGCTATGCTTCAGGCAGCGTGTTTTATCAGCAGGCGGATGCGGCGCTGGGCATGACGGCGCGCCAGTTCAGGCAGGGCGGCACCAATACGCGCATTCAGTTTGCTCTTGGGCGCTGTCAATTGGGCGAATTTCTGGTGGCGGAAAGCGAGCGCGGCGTGTGCGCCATTTTGCTGGGTGATGATCCGCAGGCGCTGCTGCACGAGCTGGAAACGAGCTTCCCGCAGGCGCAACTTGAACCCGGCAACAGCGCGTTTGACCAGCGCGTGGCGCAGGTGATTGGCTGGCTGGAGCGCCCTGAAGGGGAGTTTGCGCTGCCGCTGGACCTGCGCGGTACGGCATTTCAGCGTGAAGTCTGGCAGGCGCTGCGTGCCATTGCGCCCGGTAGCACGGTCAGCTACCAGGAACTGGCACGTCGTATCGGCAGGCCACGCGCCACGCGTGCCGTGGCGGGAGCCTGTGCTGCCAATCGCCTGGCCGTTGTGGTGCCATGCCACCGGGTCATTCGCCAGGATGGCGGGCTTTCTGGCTACCGTTGGGGCGTGGAACGAAAACGCGCACTGCTGGAGCGTGAAGCGCAGGAGGAATAACCATGCTTGACCTGTTTGCCGACGCACCGCCGTGGCAGGAGCCGCTGGCGCAAGGGGCGGTGATTCTGCGCCGGTTCGCCGCTCAGGAGGCGCTGCAAACACTGGCGCTGATTGATGCCGTGGCGCGCCAGGCACCGTTTCGCCAGATGGCAACGCCGGGTGGTCACCGCATGTCGGTGGCCATGACCAGTTGTGGCGCACGTGGCTGGGTAACGGATGCACAGGGCTATCGTTACGCGCCGCGTGACCCGCAAAGCCAGCGCCCGTGGCCTGTGATGCCTGATGTGCTGTTACAGATGGCGCAACGCGCGGCAGGTGAGGCGGGTTATGCAGATTTTACGCCTGATGCCTGTCTGATTAACCGCTACGTACCGGGTGCGAAAATGTCGCTACATCAGGACAAAGATGAGCGCAACCTGGGCGCGCCGATTGTCTCCGTCTCGCTGGGGCTACCGGCGCTGTTTTTGTTCGGCGGTCCCACCCGCACCTCTCCCACCCAACGCTGCCTGCTGGAACACGGTGATGTGGTGGTGTGGGGCGGGCCGTCGCGCCTGTTTTATCACGGTATTTTGCCGCTTAAACCGGGCAACCATCCACTGACCGGCGAGTGTCGCTATAACCTCACTTTTCGCGATGCAGGCTGAAGCAGAATAAAAATAAGAATTATTCTTGCCGTGTTGCGCCAGCCGTTTAAACTGCTCGCTCTCTTCTGCTGTCCGGGGACCATCCGTGAAACTTTTGCTTGTTGTCTGGCGCCAGTATCGCTGGCCTTTCCTGATGGTGATGGCGCTAAGCCTTGCCAGCGCCGCACTCGGTATTGGCCTGATAGCCTTTATCAACCAGCGCCTGATTGAAACCGCAGATAAAACCCTGACGGTGTTGCCGGAGTTTCTCGCCTTACTGCTGGTGCTGATGGCGGTGACGTTAGTCTCGCAGCTGGCGCTGACGGTGCTTGGCCACCATTTTGTTTATCGCCTGCGCGGTGAATTCATTAAACGTATTCTCGACAGCCACGTTGAACGCCTGGAGCAGCTTGGCAGCGCGTCGCTGCTGGCGGGGCTAACCAGCGACGTGCGTGCCATCACGATTGCTTTTGTGCGCCTGCCGGAGCTGGTCCAGGGGATTATTCTGACGGCGGGCTGTGCGGCTTATCTGGGCTGGCTGTCAGCGCAAATGCTGCTGGTTACCTCGGTGTGGGTCGCCGTCACCATTTTCGGCGGCTGGCTGCTGGTGTCGCGCGTGTATCGCCATATGGCTACGCTGCGTGAAACAGAAGATAAGCTCTATAACGACTACCAGACCGTGCTGGAGGGGCGCAGAGAGCTGTCACTTAACCGCGAGCGCGCGCAGGATATCTTCGAGAATATCTATATTCCGGATGCCAAAGCGTTTCGCCACCATATTGTTCGAGCCGATACCTTTCACTTAAGTGCGGTGAACTGGTCCAACATAATGATGCTGGGAGCCATCGGGCTGGTGTTCTGGATGGCGAACAGCCTGGGCTGGGCCGATACCAACGTGGCCGCGACCTTTTCCCTGACGCTCTTGTTCCTGCGCACGCCGCTGCTGTCGGCTGTGGGTGCGCTACCGACGCTGCTGAGCGCCGAGGTGGCGTTTAACAAGTTAAATCGCTTCCATCTGGCAGACTACCGTGAAAGTTTTGCCCGCCCGCAGGCACCGCGTGACTGGCAGACGCTGGAACTGCGCGATGTGGTATTTACCTACGATGAAGGCGGTTTTACCGTTGGCCCGCTTAATCTGACTATCCGGCGCGGTGAGCTGGTGTTTCTGATTGGCGGCAACGGCAGCGGCAAGTCCACGCTGGCGATGTTGCTGACCGGGCTGTATCACCCGGTGTCCGGAGCGTTATACCTTGATGGCAAGGCGGTTTCAGACAGCGACAGAGATGCCTGGCGCAGCCTGTTCTCGGCGGTGTTTACCGATGTCTGGCTGTTTGACCGCCTCACCGGTCCCGGCGGCAAACCTGCCAACCCGGTGCTGGTCGCGCAGTGGCTTGAGCGGTTAAAAATGAATAACAAACTCCAGCTTGAAGAGGGCAAAATCCTTAATCTCAAGCTGTCGAAAGGGCAGAAAAAACGTGTTGCGTTACTGCTGGCGCTGGCCGAAGAACGTGACGTTATTTTGCTTGATGAATGGGCGGCGGATCAGGACCCGCATTTTCGCCGTGAGTTCTACCAGGTGCTGTTACCGCTGATACAACAGATGGGCAAAACCGTCTTTGCTATCAGTCACGATGACAGCTATTTCGTGCACGCTGACCGCCTGTTGGAGATGCGCCAGGGGCAGCTTAGCGAGCTGACGGGCGAAGAGCGCGATCATGCCACTCGCGATGCCGTTGCACGCACGGGCGGTTAACGGGTGGTTAATTGCCTGCGGCCCTTGAGCAGGGCCGCAGGCAGTAAAGTACTTATCTGCGTTCAGGCAGCTTGTCGCCTGACTCTGGTGCCTCAGACGGGTCGTCTTTTTCTCGCTCCACCCAATATTTGATATTCATCTCAGCCCTCGCTTATTGTGAGAAAACCACAGTCTTTAAGCGTAGTCGGCCTGTGCGTCAGGGGCTATACGAAGCCGGTGAGCCTGACGCCAGACATACCTGAGCACAGCCTGATTATTGAGTGACAGAGCGGTATTTTTTCAGACTTAACTCAATTGCGATCAATATTCCCGCGAACGGTACGCTTTTTGCGATTAAATCGCGTCAGTATGGCAACTGTTTATTATTATTTACTGGATCTGCCGTTATGCTGTTGTCCTTTTCCGCCTGCGGAAAGGGGAATAACCGGTTCCACTTATCCAGGGATGCATTACCCATGTCCGTCATAACTAAATATAACGTTAAGCACCGTGCCGAAGACCGTGCACGGATCCTTTTTCTGCTGTCTGGCGATAAGGCTGTTACGGCGGCAATTCTGGGGCGCCTGAATGCCGATGAGCTGCATGATATCGAGCATTTGCAGGGGGATATTGATGAAGTGACGCTGTTGGTACAGCGCTTACCGCCCCCGGATTTAGCCGATACCCTGGAAGCGTTACCGGCTACCGAGCGCCACGCGTTGTGGCGGCTGGTCCCGGAAGACAAACGTGGCAAGGTGCTGATTGAAGCCTCAGAGCACGTGTGGGAAGACCTCATTGAAGAGATGAGCGACCGCGACCTGATGCACACACTCAGCATTCTGGACATCGATGAACAGATTTATCTCGCGCAGCACCTGCCGCGCGATCTGATGGGCCGCCTGCTGGCGACGCTGCCTGCCGAAGAGCGCGCGCGCGTGCGCCAGGTTATGCGTTACGACAAGCACAGCGTGGGCGCCATCATGGAGTTTGAAGTTATTACCGTGCGCTCCGACGTGAGTCTGGCGACGGTGCAGCGCTACCTGCGCCGGCTGGGCAAAATGCCGGAAAATACCGACAAACTGTTTGTCACCACTCGTGATAAAACGCTTCTGGGCGAACTGGAGCTGACCACTATTCTGCTGCACCGCTCGCAGGCGCTGGTGGCCGAGGTTATGGAGAATAACCCGGTTATCTTTACGCCGATGGACAGCGAAGAGCAGGCGGCACTGACCTTTGAACGTGATAACCTCGTTAGTGCTGCGGTGGTAGATACCCAGGGCAAGCTGATGGGCCGTCTGACCGTTGCAGAAATCGTTGACGTGGTGATTGAAGAAACCGAAGACGACTTACGCCGTATGGGGGGCCTGAGCGCCGAAGAGGATGTGTTCGCACCGGTCTCTAAGGCGGTAAAAGCGCGCTGGGCGTGGCTTGCCATTAACCTTTGTACTGCGTTCATTGCCTCACGTGTGATTGATGGCTTTGAGCACACCATCTCGCAGCTTGTGGCGCTGGCCTCGTTAATGCCCATTGTCGCGGGTATTGGCGGTAATACCGGCAACCAGACTATCACCATGATTGTACGTTCGCTTGCGTTGCAGCATATCCAGCCTGGTAACTTCTCGTTTCTGGTTCTGCGCGAAATGGGGGTGGCGTTGATAAATGGCCTCGTCTGGGGCGGGATTATGGGCGGCGTGACCTGGTTTTTGTATCACGACCTGGCGCTTGGCGCGGTGATGACGCTTGCCATGATCCTGAACCTGCTGGTGGCTGCGATTATGGGGGTGATTATCCCTATGACCATGTCGCGCCTGGGACGCGACCCGGCAGTGGGGGCTAGCGTGATGATTACTGCCATCACTGATACCGGTGGCTTCTTCATCTTCCTTGGCCTTGCTACTATCTTCCTGATGTAAAAAAAAGCGGCC
Source organism: Enterobacteriaceae bacterium 4M9 (assembly GCA_010092695.1). Lineage (GTDB taxonomy): Bacteria > Pseudomonadota > Gammaproteobacteria > Enterobacterales > Enterobacteriaceae > Tenebrionibacter. Next base: position 1,912,083 of record JAADJJ010000001.1, read on the forward strand.
TGCGGGCTAAGGTTGTTTAGTTAAGACCTTCTAAATATTCCGTTCACTTGAGTGGGGACGGAATATGAACTTACTCGTTCGCGAGCAGGCAAGAAGTGTTTATCGCGGTATTGCCCCTAAGCTGGGGCACTTTTTATTGCTGTCTTTTAAGCTGAGTTCGGTATCTTAGAAGACGCTGCACCCATATTTTCAGGTTGATACACTTGTAATCAAAGTGACGAATCTATTTTTCTGTAACTCGCATTAGTGCTTCTGGCGAGTCATACTTCTTCGGGTAATACGCCTCCATCCTCAGGTAACTAGTAGTCGAGCGCTTCCTAAGTCCGCGTAATTCGATTAAATATGGGTAAAATACGATGTGGACGGTTTGTCCTGTACTGATATGAGTGGATGAATTCGCGGTTACCACTTTTGGTTAGGGGTAACCGCAATACAGAGAAAGTTATTTCTTCTTCATGACTGAATTATATCCAGACTTGAAGCCGTTAATTATCTGATCTGAATGTTCGAAGGCGCTTTGGGTAAAATACAATGCGACTGGTAGCCAACCTAGACCACCACTCACTTTTTTTAGTTCATTGGCTTTGAGTTCTCTCATGAGAATTTTCCTTATTTTGATGTTATTGGAGTTATGCGGTAGTAAGGGTTCAATATTACATTACTTGTTGCTTGCCTCATTGCCTGATTTACACCAAATGCATAGCCAACGGCAGTCCAGAATTTGTCTGCTGAACCACCACTGATTTTTTTGACTTGTTCATTATTGAGTTCTTTCATTTAATTTTCATCCTTAATTGATAGGAGTTATAGATGCTATGTCTTTTATGATTGCCAATAATGTTATCTTGCTCTCATTTATAAAGGTTGTAGTAACGATTTTTTTAATAAAATAAATTGGTTTTGATGGATTCAAAAACGATATATTCTCGGTTTTTTATAAAGATAAAGTTGTCACGTAACGTAAACTGGTTGTTTATTGTGTAATAAAGTGCGACTGACGAACTTGCATCGCTTGGATGTTGGCTTTTTTACTCGGGGGAGGGTTGATTATTCTCAATTTGTTAACTCTACCCAGAGTGAAAATATGAATATATTATTTAGCAAGCTTCCAAAGGAGGGGAAGGGATATGTAGCATAGGACAGCTGGTATAGTAGTGGCTTTTCAGGAGCCGCGAAGATGTTCAATGGCGGTGTAGCGTTTATACTCATATTGCGAAGTAATGACGTACTAAAAAGGATTATTTTAAGTTCGGTTATGATACGCCAGGGTAAAAATATATGTTTATATAACGGGGATAAGAATGTTTTTCAAAAGTAATTGAGTCAATACTGAAGCAAAATAGACGCCCACAGAAGGCCTAAACAACCAAGCATAAGGGGCTGACGGAAATGCGTTCTACTTCAGGGATAATAAAGCATTAGAAGTGAAATCCTCTTCACCATGCCTGCTGATTGCTTCTACAAATTTGACAAAAAATTTTCAATTTAGCATTATCTAAATTTAGGAAGTGCTAAAGTTTACTGATATGACCGATCTGAACGTATTACAGGCTCAGGCAGATAAAGCAGCCGCGCTGTTGAAAACGTTGGGCCATCCCCAGCGCCTGATGATTCTGTGCATGCTCATTGACAGCCCTGGCACAGAGGCGGGAGAACTAAGCAGGCTAAGTGGGCTTAGTGCTTCAGCCACCTCCCAGCATTTGACCCGGATGAAATCTGAAGGCCTCATCGAAGGGGTACGTCAGGCCAAATATGTCCGCTATTCCATCAAGGATGACGCGATCTTTGTCGTAGTGCAGACGTTGAAGAATATTTATTGCCCGGGAGAATAATATGGCGGCTATTTTTGTTACACCGGCTGAGGCCAAAGCACTTTACGAGCGCGATGCTGTGCTGGTTGATATCAGAGGGCATGATGACTGGCGTCGGGAACACATTGCCGGTGCGCATTCTCTCACGCCTGAACACATCCACCCGGGGTGTTTTAGTGACAAGGCGTTGAGTCAAGCTGATACGGTTATTTTCCATTGCCAAAGTGGTATGCGCACGGATAAAGCCGCTGAGCAATTGAGTGCGTCGGTTTACCCGGCAAAGGCGCTTATCATGCAGGGTGGATTGAATGCGTGGAAAGCCGCGGGTTATCCCGTCACCCTTGACCGCCGACAGCCGCTGCCTCTGATGCGTCAGGTGCAAATCATTGCAGGTGCGCTTGCTCTGGGAGGGACGCTCGCTGGGACCCTACTGGCACCTGCGTATTATATCGTGCCCGGTGTTGTTGGCGCGGGGTTGATGCTGGCAGGCGTGACGGGCTGGTGCGGCATGGCAAAATTACTGGTGCTTATGCCGTGGAATAAATAAGGCCAGGCCTGACCTGATACCGCAAAAACAGGTTAATTGTTCACAAGTGTCTCGAAAAGAGCGGGTTTATCATCTGTTCAAACATGGGTAACAGGAATCAGGTTATCTCAGCGTGTGAACGGCAGCGACGAGCCTCTGCGGTTAGCAACAGCCCATAAAGGCTGGCTAAGAGGAGTGGGCGTGGGTGTGCAAGGATGTCGTTGTGCCAGATGTTGTCATTGATAATCAAACATTATTATTGCTGCTGTTTTCTTGCTTTGTAATTTTATTTGCTAATCTTTATTATTAGTTGATTTTATTAAAATTTATAGTCTGAAGGTAAATGCGATATCGATCACTTTTTGACTGATTTATAAACAATAATCTTAATGCTCACTTATTGAAAAGGCAGGTCCACATCCTGGCAACTCATATTTTACCCCCGCCAGCGCGGGGGTAATTATTTTCCAGTCCAGCAGGATGCCCTGCATGCAAAGGAGTGTGTTATGTCAGTCATCGCATTTAGTGGTCAGATAATCTGCCCGGCGTTGGGGATAGACGATCTTCCACCGCTTATTATCAGCCCAAAAGTCCGTTCAGCAATGGTCGCAAGCGTAAGTGGGCCAGCCGATATGATCGTCATGTTACCTACTGTCAGTTCTACTAGCTTTCAGGGTAAAGGTAGCTATACCGGGACAACCGACTTGACGCTGGAATTAAGTCCACCCGATGCTGATGTCGCGCAGATAACCTTCACAGGAATAAGCTCGGCCTCAGAGCAGGGTGTGCTGGCAACGCAGAATGATGCTGTGGGTATTGAACTGCGTGATATGTACTCACGCCGTGTGAGCCCTGGCAGCCCGGTGTACTACCAGGTTGAGCCGTACGGCTCACGGCTGCAATTCACGGCAAGTTATATTCAGACTACCGAAGGAGAGGTGGCAAGTGGGAATATATCCGCAACTGTACATGTTGAAGTGAAATACCTGAAATTTGTCGAGTAGTTATTGTTAGCGGGAATAACCGCTAATGAAGGCTCTGCTTTTGGGAGCGTGAAGCAGGATGCGCCGGGGTTTATGGTTTTTATTCTGGCTATGCCATCAGCGCTAAAATGCGGCTAATGCGCAGTGGCAAATAGCGCAGGCTGACAGGAAAAGTTGGGCGTCCAGCAAGAAGGCTACGCGTGGTGCTCAGGTGATTTCCCGTTACATTTAAGGCATAAAAAAACCAACCCTGAAGGTTGGTTTTTTTTAATTTGGTCGGTACGAGAGGATTTGAACCTCCGACCCCTGACACCCCATGACAGTGCGCTACCAGGCTGCGCTACGTACCGATTTGTGGGAGCTAATACTACCGTTTTCCAGGCCGATTGCAAGGCCAGCCAGGATTAACTGATTCATAAATAATCAATCAGTTAGCAATGAAGCGTTTTTCATCGGTCAGCACCTGCAAAAGCAAGCCCAGCTGCGGGCGCTGTTCTTTAATCTCATTGCCGTTGCGATCCCAGGTTTTGTAATTACCGTTGTTATCGAGCACCAGCGTTATCTCAGGCGTGGTGATAGCAAGCGTATTACTGTCTGCGCCAATAACCCAGCCACTGCGTCGGCTGGCGGCGAACAGGTCTTCGCCCTGTGAATATTCGCTGGCAGGTGTACGCACGTGCAGCAGGCGCTGCATCAGCGTGCTCATTACGTCCTGGTGGTCAGTCAGTTTGCTGACACTCTGCGCAGGCGTGCCCGGCCAGTGAATCACCAGCGGAACCTGGATGCGTGAGCGGTCCCAGCCGAAGCTGCTGCGTTGCTTATCGAGCGGTACGCCGTGGCTGCCAGTGATGATAACCACCGTGTTTTCCAGCTTGCCGCTGCTGCGTAGCGCCAACAAAATACGCTCGATTTGCGCGTCTACACTTTGTGCCCCGCGTACGTAGCGGCGGGTAAAGTCGGCGTCGTTGCTGGCATCTCGGGTGGCAATGCGGGTGCCATTAAGGGAAATCCAGGAGAACCAGCGGTTATCTTCGCCCGCGTATTTATCAAGCCAGTTTATCCACTGCCCGGTGGTTTGCGCATCGCTCTGGTTACGTGCTGGCGGCAGTGAGAAATCAGAAAGCAGCGCCTGACGGTAAAGCGGATTACCAAAACCGTCTGAGGCGAACAGGCCGAGCTGATAGCCCTGCTGGTTAAGGGCGGTAATCAGCGCCGCCGGGAGGCGAGAGGAGAGCACGCCGTCCATATAGGTTGGCGAGATACCGTAAAACAGCCCGAAGATACCGTTATCGGCGTTGTTGCTGGCGCTCATATGCTGGGTAAAGTTGACGTTTGTGCTGGCGAACTGTGTCAACGCCGGCATGGTTTGCTCCATGCGCGAGTAGTTCAGGCCATCGACGGTGACCAGCAGTACGTTGTAACCGCTGCCCATATCGCCATAACTTAGATCGCCCAGCGGATACTGCACCGACAGCGCTTCCGGGCTGCCCTGTTCAACCAGCCGGCGCTGGTACTCCTGCCCATCCAGCAGGCCGTGCTTCTCAAGGAAGCGGCGCGCGGTCATGGGGTAGGAGAGCGGCAGGTTGGCACGCTGCATGGTCACCGGGCGATAGAAGTTGGCATCGGCCCAGATATACATCAGGTGGCTGCTGAAAAACGAGACGATAAACAGCACTACCAGCGGGCGGGCAAAGCGATTGCGGCGGCTCAGGCTGCGCAGCTTCTGCCAGCTCCAGGTAGCAAACAGCATTTCAATAAGGAAGATAACGGGCACGCTGATAAACATCAGCTGCCAGTCGCGCGCCATTTCGCCACGGTCCGGGTTTATCACCAGCTCCCAGACAACAGGGTTCAGATGCAGGTGAAAGCGGGTAAATACTTCACTGTCGATTAGGAGCAGCGTCATGCCCGCAGTGGCGAAGGTTGCCGAGAAAAAGCGCATCAGGCGCTGCGACATGACGATAAACGTCAGGGGGAACAGCACCAGCAGATAGGCAGCAAACACCAGGAAGCTGAAGTGACCAACGAGGCTCAACCAGGAATATATGCGGCCCGTCAGCGTTGCGGGCCAGTCAGCGACAAACAGATAGCGACTACCCAGCAGCATGGCCGCCAGGATATTGAACAGAGCAAACCAGTGTCCCCAGCTTATCATCCGGGAGACTTTTTCGCGGTAGCGCTGACGGTTAGTCACCATAGCTCGTTACTATTATTCCTTAGTGCGCGGGTTCATCGCCGACAGAGGCCAGCAGGGCATCGGCAAATGAGCGTGCCAGCAGCTGGCGCTGCGGTACAGAAACGTTGGCATTGAGTAAATGGGTGACCATATTGCCCAGTACCATCAGAGAAAGATCGGTCGGTGCCTTGTGTTTTTCCAGGACTTCAACCAGCTCTGTTAGCAGGGCTTCAACGCGTTCGTCACTGTAGCGGGATGTTTGCGGCATAATAAGGCTATCACTTAGTTTCATGAAAGGGCGATATCTTACCGTAGCAGGCGTTGTTTTTCTGCATTTTTATCATTTCTGCTGCCGGGGGGCTGGTGTCATACTGGCCTTCAGGGCGCAATGATGGCATGAAAAAAACGTCTTGCCAGGACTTATCGTGCCGTCGGGCGTCGTTTTACCTGTCTCGGGCCGGTTTTTAACGGCGATGATTGGCCGCAGGACTTATGTATAATAGCGGGCAATCTAAAAGGAGAGTTTATCATGAGTCTGGATATCGACCAGATAGCCCTACATCAGTTAATCAAACGCGATGAGCAAACGCTGGAGCTGGTACTGCGCGACTCGCTGCTGCAGCCTGGTCCGGCGGTTGAAGATATGATGGCAGAACTGCACCGCGTCTACAGCGCCAAAAGCAAGGCCTATGGCCTGTTTAACGAAGAGAGCGAGCTTGCGCAGGCGCTGCGCCTGTGTCGCAAAGGTGAAGAAGACTTCCTTGGCTTTAGCCGTGCCGCGACCGGCCGGTTGCGTGACGAGCTGGCAAAGTATCCGTTTGCCGAAGGTGGCGTAGTGCTGTTTTGCCACTATCGCTACCTGGCGGTGGAGTATCTGCTGGTGGCCGTACTTAATAATCTCAGCAGTATGCGCGTGAACGAGCAGCTGGATATCAGCGCCATCCTTTATCTGGACATCAATCACGCCGATATTGTTGCGCGCATCGATTTAACCGAATGGGAAACCAATCCGAGCTCCACTCGCTATCTGACGTTTCTGAAAGGTCGCGTTGGGCGCAAGGTGGCCGATTTCTTTATGGATTTCCTCGGTGCGAGTGAAGGGCTGGATACGAAAGCGCAAAACCGTGGCCTGTTGCAGGCGGTTGATGACTTTACGGCAGAGGCCCAACTTGATAAACATGAGCGCCAGAACGTGCGCCAGCAGGTCTACAGCTATTGCAGTGAGCAGTTGCAGGCAGGCGAAGAGATTGAACTGTCTTCGTTGTCCAAAGAGCTACCGAGCTTTGGTGAGCAAAGTTTCCAGGAGTTCACGGCGGCACAGGGCTACGAGCTTGAAGAGAGCTTCCCGGCCGACAGAAGTACGCTACGCCAGCTCACGAAATATGCGGGCAGCGGAGGCGGTCTGACCATCAATTTTGATGCCATGCTACTTGGTGAGCGTATTTTCTGGGATCCGGCCACGGATACGCTGACCATTAAAGGTACACCGCCCAATTTGCGCGACCAGCTACAGCGTCGCACCTCTGGCGGGAATCGTTAATCTCGTCCTGCGTGGCGAGGTTTCGCCCATAAAAAAACGCCGCATAATGCGGCGTTTTTTTATTCGACGATGTTGCGATTACGCGCGAACGAAGTCGATGTGAGTCACTTTCGGCTTGAACGGGTGACGCTGTACAGCCTGGACTTTCACTTTCTCTTCTTTACCAGCAACGTTGATGGTCAGCACTTCAGCGTAGAAGGAATCTTCTTTCTGAACGTTGATGATCGCATCGTGCTCCAGCTCAATCGCAACCGGCTCAGCGTTGCCGCCGTAGATGATTGCCGGGAACTTGTTAGCTGCGCGCAGGCGGCGGCTCGCACCCTTACCCTGCTCTTTACGTACTTCTGCATTAAAAGTAAACATGGACTTCTCTCTTTAATAAACGGCCTGCAACAGGCGACCCAGCAGCAGGCAAAGATACTGCTCTGCGGATGCAGAGCGGGCGGCATTATAGCCGTAACCCGCAGCAACGGCAATGGAAACTGCGGTAATGTCCTGTGTAAACAAGTAACAGGCAGCAGAGCAGGGAATGAACAGGTGACTTAAAAATCGATACGGTACGGTAAAAGCCAGGCAGGTGCAGGAATAAGGTTGGCGGAACGGGCAGTTAGCCGAGAAGAAGGCAAGTGCGGTGCAGGCACTTGCCGTCAGTGCAATATAGACAGGGCGCTGTGAATTTCGTCCTGAGAAATATCCCGGTCAGCCGCCACATAAAACGCCTGATGATCGCCAGTCAGGGAGGGTATTCTGGCAATCATGATTTTCATTTCCAGCATTTCACCACTGGGATAATGTGCCTGTACTGTAGTGGCATCATCCGAAACGGTTTGTATGGTCGCAGGCGTGGCGTTAAAGAAAACCATAACTTTTTTCATCGTAATCTCATTGTCAATTAACGATCGGCCTGAAAGTTATCATACAACGCGTGTCCGTTTTATTAACAGGCGCGGTGTGCTGACGTAATATTCATACTGTTGTTATGTTGAAATACCATCTGACCGGCAACCATATTCGATTTGCAAAAAATGCATTTTGCACCGAAGGGATTGTTTTCAGAAATATCAAAAGCCGAAGTCCGGTATTGCGAACCGTGGCAGCGGGGGCATTTAAAATGCAGGTTATTGTTATTTAGCATATTGTTACAGTGCCACCACGTTAACGGCTGACGGGCCTTTCTGCCCGGCCTGGGTTGAAAACTCTACTCGCTGGCCTTCAGCCAGAGTACGAAAGCTATTGCTCTGAATGGCAGAGTAATGGACAAACACATCAGGGCTACCGTCCTGTGGTGCAATAAAGCCAAAGCCTTTGCTTTCGTTAAACCATTTTACTGTACCGATGATTTTATCAGACATATTTTTAAACCTTTTTAATTGTAATACATAATGTAAATAGTCTTACTGAGCGATCAATGTGTTACGTGATGAAAGAAGAGGTGACTCAAAAGCGGGAGAATTAAGGATAAAACTCGACAGAGATGAGGACGACTTAATCAGATGCGTTTTATTGATGTTCTAATCAGACCTGAGCTAACAGTTACGCATATAAAAACAGCTAATGCAAGAAAAATTATTTTTCTTTGCGCAAAGTGGAGTTAACTGAACGAAACATTGAAAAAAATAACGCGAGCTATTCGGCAAATTAACCTGTACTCTGCCTGTGATTTTATAGAAATAAGGACAGCTTATGCAAAACAAAAAAAAGACACATCAAGGCCCGTTTCTGGTCGGTATGACCTGCCCAAAATGTACCCGTGTTTCTGAGCACAGCGCCAGCCGGGTGAACAAACAGAAAATGCTGCTTTGCCCATTCTGTAATACGTTAATCCCACCTAAAGCACCCACACCCTCTCACACATCGTTGTCGTTGAAAAAATCACGTACCGCCTGATAACACAGAGCAGTTTGGTTGTTAGCTATTGATTTTATGCGTCATAACCTGCCGTATTGTGCCAGGTTTAATCCTGTTCTGTGATAGCCGCAGTGAAAGGGTTTAGCGCGATACAGGCCACATCTCACGGCGTGTTGCTTTGCTGCTGTGGATATGCGGTTGCGGCCCAGTATTGAGCCACAACCGCATTCATGCATTAGCCTTTCTGAATGCTGATTTGCCAGCGCGCATCGCCGGTTTGTTCAAAATCGATCACGCTATGGCCTTCCTCCACCGCCCAGCGCGGCAGGTTTTCGGTTGCCTGCGCACAATCGTATTCAATCACCATCACATCACCTGAGTGTAAGGCGGCAATTTCCTTTTTTGCTTCCAGCAGCGGGAAAGGGCAAAGCTTACCGGTCGTGTCGAGCTTAATCGTTTTCATTGTTCTTATATTCCTTTGAGGTTGATGCCGTGGTTAGGGCGAATAAGAGTGAAGTAATTGACCAGCCAACTGCCAAAGAGGATGCTGGGGATAAACAGCCAGGCCTGCCAGGAGAACCAGGCGGTGTTGACCACGGTGTTGCCAAGCATGCAGCCACCGGCAAGCCCACTGCCGATGCCCATCAGCAGCCCGCCAGCCAGGCTTTTAGCCATTACCGTAAAGCCCGGGAAGCGAAAGCGCAGTTCACGGCTGCCCCAGGCGGCAACGAGCGCGCCAGCAAAAATGCCGATAAGCAGGTAGCCTGCCCAGCCAAAGAAGCCCGTTTTCCCTTCCGTCAACAGCGAGAAAAGCTGTGCACTAGGGCCGCTGATGCCAAGGCCGCCGACGCGCCCGGAGGCCAGACTGGACGGCCAAGCCAGTAGCGCAATCACACCAATCAGTACGGCACTGATAAAAGGGTGCCAGCGTGCTTCAAACAGCCAGTGGGCAAGGCCCTGCCTGCGTGGACGAGGTTGGGGAACGGGCGGTGTTTTACGTTTCAGATGACGCCAGGCAAGGAGAGCCGTGAGGGCGGTTAGCACGGTAACGGCAAGCCAGGGGGAGACATTGAAGGTGTGCATCAGCGAGGCATCAGGTAACGATGGCGCATTCACGGGGGCAAAAAACGCCTTGCCGCTGGGATTACGAATAAACCAGCTGGCAACCATGAAGCCGACGACGGCAATCATGCTGCCTGCCAGCCCTTCAGCGGCGCGGTAGTACGCACCGGTTGAGCAGGAGTCTGCGCAAGCCATGCCAATACCGAACGTAATCCCGCCGACCAGGGTTGCCAGCCAGCGAAAATCGCCACCCGGTAGCTGCGCCCAGCCCAGAGAGATGAAGGCAAACAAGCCGATACTTTGCACAGTGATAATGATGAGCATGGCAATGGACATACGTCCATCGCGCAAAAGATAAAGATCGCGCAAACCTCCGGCCATACAGAAACGTCCGCGCTGCATGATAAAACCGAGAAGGAAGCCCAAAAACAGACCTGTCATAAGGAAAACCTCTTTTCATGGTGAAGCCATGACCCAATGGTAAAGCCACACTGTTTATGTGGCCGAGGCAGGATTCTACGCAATGATGCACAAAAACATAATTGAAAAGAGCGGAAGTTTTGATGTGGTCGGCAAAGCAGGAGGGCGTATCGGCACATGACGTCGGTTTTTCTGCACAGGGCGCAGACGATGCGGGTTGCCAGCGAAAAGGCGCGTCAGCAGCGAGATAAGAATAACCGATGAGGTGCAAAACGTCTGGGCGCCAGCGAAAGCGCCCTGACGGTAGGGTTTAGTCATATAAACGGGCAATTAACCCCGCCAGCGCATAGCTTACGGCCTGGTTTAACACCTCTTCGCAGTCGCCATTGAAGCGCACCACGCGGGCCTCTGTCCTGTCGGCAAAGCTCCAGGCAAACCACACCGTGCCAGCGGGCGTGCCGTCTTCTCCGCCCTGCGGACCACCGTAGCCGGTAACGGCGATGGCGATGTCTTCACCTGAGCGCTGGCGCGCGCCGTTAGCCATTTCTCGTGCAGTGGCCTCACTGACGGCGGTGTGGCGCTCAAGTGTGCTGGGTTTCACACCCAGCACTTTTTCCTTCGCCGCATCCGTAAAGATGACATAGCCGATGCCAAAAAAATCGGGCGTATTTTCCTCTGCACACAGCGCGTTGGTCAGTTTGCCTCCGGTACAGGATTCGGCAATAGCCAGCCGTAACCGTCGCGCCGTAAGCAGTTGTCTGAGCGTGTGGGTCAACGTACCGGGGGATGGCAGAGCATCATCAGGACTGAGAACGTCAGGCACAATAGGCTCCTTGCGATGTTATTAGCGATAAAGGTATAGCACAGCAGGCGCAGACAGGCCGCAGACATTCTGGAGCGTGGCGACAGTGTCAGGAAGCGCCTCAGGGAAACGCCGTATAGCTAAGGCAGTACCGTGGTGCGTTCAGGCAGAGGAGAACTTAAGCATAAGCCAGGCAAATTCAGGCTCCCGCTGGGCACCTGAGCGCTGTGGAAATGGGTATGAATGGCACCGCGCCTGTTATGTCGTCCTGCGGCTGGCTAAAAGCGCGGGCTTAACGGGACTAAACTGGCATGGTATAGCGTACAAAGTCATCCACTTGACCGAGTTTGTCGTAAAGTTTGCGAGCCGTGCGGTTATGCTCGCGGGTCATCCAGTACACTTTGGCCCAGCCTTTTGCCTTGCCCTGTTCACGCAGTGCTTCAATCAGCGCTTTGCCTGCGCCGTGGCCACGTGCGCGCTCGTCAACAAACAGATCTTCAAGATAACAGACAGGGGCAGCGGTCCAGGTACCTTCATGCAGTACACACAGCGCAAAACCCACCACCTCGCCATCCTGTTCAGCGACAAAGCACATCAGCGGTGCGTCAGGTGTCAGAATACGCTGCCAGGTGTGCGCGGTAATGGCGTCGTCGAGGTCGCATTCATAAAACGTGGTGTATCCCTGCCATAAGTGACGCCATACGACTTCATCGCCTGGCACTGCCTCACGTATTACCATTGCCATGCTGTTTCCTTAAATGCACAAACGTTACGGTGTGATGCTACCGGCAAGGCCGCGGCTCGCAAAGCGGCATGATGCTTTTTTGCGAGCAGCCTTCAGCCGCGTAGCTCGTTGGCACGGCGAAAACGGCCCTGATAGTCGAACACTTTTTCTCGCACCTGCCACCAGGCGCCTTTTTTGCGCGCGACCACAAAGTCAGGGTGGCGCAGCGCCTGTTGCTGGGCCATGACGTCATCGAGCGTTATCCAGCGCAGCGGTACGCCTGGCGCACGGCTATGGGGGCGGATAAACAGCTGTTCAAACGCGGTGCGCTGGGCGGGTGTTTGTGCGCGAAAACGCTCGCTGACATCCGCGCCATCTTCATCGTAATAGGTCACCTTCAGCCACGGACCTTTTTCATCGCTGCCGTGGGCAAGCGCCATACCGCTACAGCGTAGCACCAGCGCATCTTTAAGTTTGAGTGCGGCTTTGAGCATATCGTCCGGGTCAACCAGCACCTGGTCACACTGGTGGCAGCGGCGGGCGGCGATGTCATTTTCTGCATTGCAGTTGGGGCAGTTTTTAAAGCGAAAGCGGTAATCACACTGCTCGCGAAGGCCGTCGTCGTCTTCAAACCAGCCCAGGCAGCGGCGGCCATAGTGCTCAATAATCGTACCGTCTTCGGTGGTCTTGCCCCAGAAGGTGTTGGCAAACCCGCAGGAAGGGCAAAACACCTGTACCGGCACGTTACCCTGAGCGCGGCGCGGGCTGCCGACTTCTGGCGTGTAAATATCGTGGGGGTTACCGGCATAGTCGAGAATCAGGCAGTCTTTTTTGTCAGGCGCGAGGCGCAGCCCGCGGCCAATGATTTGCTGATACAGACTCACGGATTCCGTGGGGCGCAGGATGGCGATTAAATCCACATGTGGTGCATCAAAGCCGGTGGTCAGTACTGATACGTTGACCAGAAAACGGTAGCGCTGCTGTTTAAACGCCTCAATCAGTGCATCTCGCTCGGTAGCAGGCGTTTCGCCAGTAATCAGCGCCGCTTCGCCCGCAGGCAACAGCCCGGTCACTTCGCGGGCGTGTTCCACCGTGGCGGCGAAGATCATCGCGCCGCGCCGCTCGGTGGCAAATTCAACAATCTGGCTGATGATATGCGGCGTAATGCGCTGTTGCTGTTTAAGTTCTCGGTTTAGATCTGCCTCACTGAACAGCCTATTCTCCCGCGCCTGCAACCGGCTGAAGTCGTACTGCACCACCGGCATATCCAGCCGCTGCGGCGGTGTCAGCCAGTGATTTTTTATCATGTAGCGCAGCGGCAGTTCATAAATGCAGTCGCGAAACAGGGCGTTTTCGTCGCCGCGCACCATGCCGTGATAGTGAAACTGGTAAATCCAGCCTTTGCCGAGGCGATAAGGCGTGGCGGTCAGCCCCAGCAGCCGCAGCTGTGGGTTGCTGCGTTTAAGGTGCGTCAGAATCTGCTGATACTGGCTGTCTTCGTCGTCGCTGATGCGGTGGCATTCGTCGATTATCAGCAGTGAAAAGGCCTCGCTGAAGTGCTCAGGATTGCGCGCTACCGATTGCACGCTGCCAAACACCACCTTGCCGTGGCTTTCCTTGCGCTGTAGCCCGGCGGCGTAAATATCGGCCTCAAGCCCCAGCGCGCAATATTTGGCGTGGTTTTGCGCCACCAGTTCTTTCACGTGCGCTAACACCAGGACCCTCCCGCGGGCGAGGCGCGCCAATTCGGCAATCACAATGCTTTTTCCCGCGCCGGTCGGCAGGACTATAACGGCAGGTTCCTGACGTTTGCGAAAGTAGCTCAGCGTGGCTTCAACGGCTTCTTTCTGGTAGGGACGCAGACTAAACGACATGGCGAGCAACAGGCGGCGAAAACATGGCGCCATTATGGCATGAATTAAGGGCTTTTGCCCCTTACGCCGGGCCGCTATACTTAGGCGTGTTACCTCCATTTCTCATGCTGGCTACGGTCGGCACATCAGCAAAAGACAGGCATAACCATTCATGCGACTTGATAAGTTTATCGCCCGGCAGCTTGGCATTAGTCGTGCCATTGCAAGCCGGGAAATCCGCGCCCGCCGCGTTACCGTTGACGGCGAAATCGTGCGCGACAGCGCGTTTAAGCTTTTGGCCGAGCACAATGTTGCCTTTGACGGCAACTTACTTGAGCAGCAGGATGGCCCGCGCTATTTCATGCTTAACAAGCCGCAGGGCTATGTGTGCTCAACGGACGACCCGGATCATCCCACTGTGCTTTATTTTCTTGAAGAGGCCGCCGCGCACGAGTTGCATGCCGCAGGTCGCCTGGATATCGATACCACCGGGCTGGTGTTGATGACCGACGACGGCCAGTGGTCGCACCGCATTACCTCACCGCGCCACCACTGCGAGAAAACCTATCGTGTTGGGCTGGAATCACCGGTTTCGCCGCAAACGGCAGACCTGTTTGCCAAAGGCGTGCAGCTTAATAATGAAAAAGATCTCACGCTGCCTGCAACGCTTGAGGTGATTACGCCAACCGACGTGCGTCTGACCATCAGCGAAGGGCGTTATCATCAGGTGAAACGCATGTTCGCCGCCGTAGGCAACCATGTTGTGACGCTGCATCGCGAGCGAATTGGCGCTATTGTGCTGGACGAGACGCTGGAGCCTGGCGAATATCGTCCACTTACCGAAGAAGAGATTGCAAGCGTGGGTGTACCACTGCGTTAACCGGGAGGTTATGTGACCAACAAAGGCAACTCCCCGATAGGCGTTATCTTTATTCTTGCTCTGCTGGCAATGCTGATGCCGCTGTCTATCGACATGTATCTGCCGGCGCTGCCGATTATTGCCCAGGAGTTTGCCGTGCCTGCGGGCAGCGCGCAAATGACGCTCAGTACCTACATACTGGGTTTTGCGCTCGGGCAAATGTTCTATGGGCCGCTTGCCGATAGCCTTGGGCGTAAGCCGGTTATTCTGGGCGGCACGCTGGTGTTTATGCTGGCGGCAATGGCCTGCGCGCTTTCTGACACCATCGGCATGCTGATAGCCATGCGCTTTCTGCACGGCCTGGCCGCGGCGGCGGCGAGCGTGGTGATTAACGCCCTGATGCGCGATATGTTCTCAAAAGATGAGTTCTCGCGCATGATGTCGTACATGATGCTGATTACCACCGTAGCACCGCTGCTGGCGCCTATTGTCGGTGGGGCGGTGATGGTGTGGCTGAGCTGGAATGCTATTTTCTGGATTCTGGCGGCAGTGGCATTTATCGCCGCGCTGATGATAGCGTTTCTTATCAAAGAGACGCTGGCGGTGGAGCGCCGCCAGCCGCTGCATCTGCGAACCACGCTGCGTAACTTTGCGTCGCTGTTTCGCCACAAGCGCGTACTGAGCTATATGCTGGCAAGCGGTTTTAGCTTTGCGGGCATGTTTTCGTTTTTGAGTGCCGGACCGTTTGTCTACATCGAACTTAATCACGTACCCGCGCAGCACTTTGGCTACTACTTTGCGCTCAATATCGCCTTTTTGTTTGTGATGACGATGGTTAACGGGCGCTTCGTGCGCCGTGTTGGGGCGTTAAAGATGTTCCGCATTGGGCTGATTTTGCAGTTCGTGATGGGATTGTGGCTGGTGTTGAGCACCGCACTTGGGCTGGGGTTCTGGTCGATGGTGCTGGGTGTGGCGGCGTTTATCGGCTGTGTGTCGATGGTGGCGTCTAACGCCATGGCGGTCATTCTGGATGAGTTTCCGCATATGGCGGGCACGGCCTCGTCGCTGGCCGGCACGCTGCGTTTCGGCATTGGCGCTATCTGCGCGGCACTGCTGTCGATGATGACACTGAACACCGCCTGGCCGATGGTAGGAGCGATTGCGCTGTGCGCAACCTGTTCTCTTCTTTTCTGTTTGTATGCCGGTCGCCCGCGCCGCGCACGTTGACACATTGCCAGGCCATCCCGCTGGGCGGCCTGGCAACGTTTTGCACTGACGGCCAGGTCAGCAACCTGGCTCACCAGACTAACGCTTCCTGAAACTGTATCTAACAACCTCATGCATCTCGCCTGAAAATCCTCACCACATCTGTGGACACTGCGCCTGTAACGGTGCTTTTCCTTATTTTGCGAAAACGCGCATTTTTCGCTGATTTGTTTTAATTGTGTAAAAATTAAGATAAAAAAATTGGTGCTTTCATGGCGAAAAAAGTTGAGTTGGATCTCATAAAAAGGTAATTTCACGCCTAACCGCATGATTGGCTAAGCAATGAGGCCTTTCATTCGAAACTTTATGCATATAGCGCAGTGGATTTGCGCGAAAGGTTATCGGTATCACATACACATAACAACATAATGCTAACCTTGTAATAAAGGATTGTTTACTTTGAATACGCTCGGGGACACTTTTGTGAACACATTACAGCTTTCGATTGTACATCGCTTGCCGCAGGGCTATCGACGCACAGCGCAACAGTCAGGTTTCAGTGTTGAACCGATTCCGCCAGGCGTGCAGGGCGGGGATAACAGCCTGGTTGGGCTGAAACTGCTGAGTCCGGCCGGGGACAGCGCCTGGTCGACCATTCTTAACCTACGCCAGGCGTTGAGCGATATTGATGTGGAAAGTTCGGTGCTGGAGTGCGAGGGCGGTCCGTGCCTGTTTGTGGGGCGCCAGGATGAATGCACCGCCACCTGCCACCTTAAAAATTTCGGCGTTGCCATTGCCGAAACATTTTCCGTCGAAGAACCATTCTGATACTACGCCAGCGTCAGTAGCTGGCGTGTGTAGTCTGACTCCGGGTAGGTAAAGACCTGGCGGCATAATCCCTGTTCCACCACTTCTCCCTGACGCAGCACCACGACCTGGTGGCACAGTGAGCGCACTACCTGCAAATCGTGGCTAATGAACACATAAGCCAGGCGATGTTTTTCCTGCAAGGACTTCAACAGGCTCAGTATCTGCGCCTGCACTGAACGGTCCAGTGAGGACGTGGGCTCATCAAGTACGATCAGTTCCGGTTGCAGAATCAGCGCTCTGGCAATCGCAATGCGCTGGCGCTGACCGCCGGAAAATTCAGACGGATAGCGGTGGCGAGTTTCGCCGTCCAGCCCCACCTCCTGCATGGCGGCAATGACCTTCGCTTCACGCTCGGCAGCGCTCAGTGCCGGGTGATGTACCCGCAGCCCTTCTTCAATAATCTGCAACACGCTCAGGCGCGGGTTAAGCGACGAATTTGGGTCCTGAAACACCACCTGAATACGTCGGCGTACCGGCAGCATCTGACGGTGGTTCCAGCCATGCAGCGGCTGGCCGTCAAAAATAATATTGCCGCTGGAATGGATGAGCCGCAGCAGCGCAAGACCGGTGGTACTTTTTCCTGAGCCGGATTCGCCCACCAGTCCAAGGCTTTCGCCTGCGCGCAGCGAGAAACTTAAGTCCTTCACGCCAAAATGATGGCCCACGGTGCGCCGGAGCACGCCACGGCGAATGGGGAATGCCACCTGCAGGTTTTCTACCTGCAACAGCGGCGGCTGGCTTTCATCAAGTGCAATCGGCTCGCCGGTCGGCTCGGAGTTCAGCAGCAGGCGCGTGTACTCGTGCTGCGGCGCACTGAAAAGCTGCCGGTTACTGTTACGCTCTACGCACTGCCCGTGACGCATCACAGCGACTTCGTCGGCCAGGCGACGCACGATGTTCAGGTTATGGGTAATAAACAGCATCCCCATATTCAGTTCGCGCTGAAGCTCTTTGAGCAATTGCAGGATCTGTGCCTGTACGCTGACGTCCAGCGCGGTCGTTGGCTCATCGGCAATCAGCAACTCCGGGCGCGTGAGCAGTGCCATGGCTATCATCACGCGCTGGCGTTCGCCGCCGGAAAGCTGGTGTGGGAAATCATTGAGCCGCTGTTTGGGGTTGCGGATACCCACGCGCGCCAGGTTTTCGATAATCTCTGCACGAGCCGGTTCTTTACGCATGCCGCGATGCAGTGACAGCACCTCGTAAAGCTGTTTTTCGACGGTGTGCAGCGGATTGAGCGACACCATCGGCTCCTGGAAAATCATGGCGATACGGTTGCCGCGAATTCCCCGCAGCTCCTGCTCTGGCGCACGCAGCAGCGGTGTGCCGTGAAAAAATATCTCCCCTTCGGGATAGCTTGCGGGTGGGGTTGGCAGCAGGCGCAGGATAGAAAGCGCGGTCACGCTTTTACCAGAACCTGACTCACCGACCAGCGCCAGGGTTTGCCCGGCCTCCACCTGGAGCGACAGATCGTCAACCACGCGAGTTTGCTGCTCGCCGTGGCGAAAGGCGATGGCGAGCTGGTCGATGTGCAGCAGCGGTGCGGACATAGTCAGTGAGCCTTATGCGGGTCGAAGGCGTCGCGGACGGCTTCGAAGATAAAAATCAGCAGCGACAGCAGCAGTGCCAGCGAGACAAAGGCGGTAATGCCCAGCCACGGTGCCTGTAGGTTGTTTTTGCCCTGTAATAACAGTTCACCCAGCGACGGCGCGCCGAGCGGCAAACCAAAACCGAGAAAGTCCAGTGAGGCCAGCGTAGTTATCGAGCCGCAGAGAATAAACGGCAGGAAGGTGAGGGTGGCGACCATGGCGTTAGGTAACATATGGCGCAGGATAATGGCGCCGTCGCCCACGCCCATCGCCCTTGCTGCGCGAATGTAGTCAAAGTTTCGCGTGCGCAGGAATTCGGCGCGTACCACGCCGACCAGCCCCATCCAGCCAAATAGCGTGGTAATACCCAGCAGCCACCAGAAGTTAGGCTGCACCACGCTTGAAAGCAGGATAATCAAAAACAGTGTTGGCATACCGGCCCACACTTCAATAAAGCGCTGTCCCCACAGATCGACGCGCCCGCCGTAGTAGCCCTGAACCGCACCGGCAAGAATGCCAATCACGCTGGTACACAGCGTCAGCATCAAACCAAATAAGATGGAGATACGGGTGCCGTAGAGAATGCGTGCCAGCACGTCGCCACCGTTGGCATCGGTGCCCAGCCAGTTGCTTGACGATGGCGGTGAGGGGAACGGCTCTGTGGTGGCGTAGTTGATGCTGGTGGCGCCAAAGCGTACCGGTGCCCACAGCGCCCAGCCGCGGTTTTCAACCTGCTGGCGCAGCCACGGGTCCTGCCAGTCGGCGCGGGTGGCAAGTGGGCCGCCAAAATCGCTTTCGCTGTATTCCACCACGGCCGGGAAGTAAAAGCTGCCGTCAAAGCGCACCAGCAGCGGCCGGTCATTGGCGATAAGCTCTGAAAACAGGCTGAGTACGAAAATAATCGCGAACATCCACAGCGACCAGTAGCCGCGTTTGTTCTGGCGAAAGCGTGCCCAGCGCGCCTGGTTAACCGGGCTTAAGCGGCTCATGAGCGCCCCTCAAAGTCGATGCGCGGGTCGACCAGTGTATAAGTGATATCGCTTAAGATATTCAGCAGCAGGCCAATCAGCGTGAAGATATAAAGCGTGCCGAACATCACCGGGTAGTCGCGCGACACCGTGGCCTCGTAGCCGAGCAGCCCCAGCCCATTTAGCGAGAACATCACCTCAATGAGCAACGAGCCGGTGAAAAACATGCTGATAAATGCCGCCGGGAAGCCGGCAATCACCAGCAGCATGGCGTTACGAAAGATATGCCGCCAGAGAATTTGCTTATCATCAAGTCCTTTGGCGCGGGCGGTGACCACGTACTGCTTGCGGATTTCGTCCAGAAAGGCGTTTTTGGTGAGCATAGTCAGCGAGGCAAAGCCGCCGATGACGGTTGCCAGCACCGGCAGGGTGATGTGCCACAGATAATCGGTGATTTTCTGATACCAGGGCAGGGCATCAAAATTGGCACTCACCAGACCGCGCAGCGGGAACCAGTCAAGCCAGGTGCCACCGGCAAAGAACACAATCAGCATGATGGCAAACAAGAACGACGGCACCGCGTAACCAACGATAATCAGGGCGCTGCTCCAGATATCGAACCGGCTGCCGTTGCTCACCGCCTTGCGGATGCCGAGCGGAATCGACACCAGGTAGATAATGAGGGTGCTCCATAGTCCAAGCGTGATGGAGACCGGCAGACTCTCTTTAATCAGTTGGATGACGGAGGCGCTGCGAAACAGGCTGTTGCCAAAGTCAAAGCGCGCGTAGTCCCAGAGCATTTTGAAATAGCGTTCATGCAGCGGTTTATCAAAGCCGTAGCGCTGGGTGATTTCAGCAATAATTTCCGGGTCCAGCCCGCGCGCCCCGCGATACTGGTTTTCACCGGGGTTGGCAATGCCGGTTTTGGCATGGGAGGCAGCGCCACCGGCGTCAGCACTAACGCCGGGCATGCCAGCGCTGTTGCCAAACTGGATAGCGGCAATGGCCTGGTCAACCGGACCACCGGGCGCAATTTGCACAATAAAAAAGTTCAGTGTGATGATGGCCCACAGCGTGGGAATAATCAGCAGTAGCCTGCGTATCAGATAAGCGCCCATACCGTTCCTTAGCGCCGCTCGGCCGGTAACGAACCGGCTTTGTCAGCGTCATACCACCAGTTGTCAAAGCCCAGCGAGTACAGCGGGCGCGTTTGCGGGTGGGAGAATTTATTCCAGTACGCCAGCCGGTCGCGGGCCATGTACCACATTGGCAGCATGTAGTTATTCCAGGTCAGGACGCGGTCCAGCGCCCGCCCCAACGGCAGCAGCGCGTTCTTGTCGCCCTGGTGCTTAACAATCTGCGCAATTAAGGCATCGACCACCGGGTCCTGCACGCCTGGCCGGTTCCAGGTGGAATCAATGTATTGTGAGGCCCAGAGAATTTGCAGGTCGGTACTGGGATAAGTCATGGCACGATACAGCGACGGCATCATGTCAAAATCGCGGCTGCGCAGGCGGTTGGTAAGCTGTGAGTTATCTACCTGGCGAATATTTACCGTAATGCCAAGCCGCGCCAGGCTGTGCTGAAACGGCAGCACCCACTGATTGTTGCCGCCTGCCGCCAGCAGTAGCTCAAAGCTGAACGGTGCTCCGGTTTTGCTGTTCACCAGTTGCTGTTTTTTAAGCTCCCAGCCTGCTTCTTTGAGCAGCGCCAGCGCGTTGAGCAGGTTAGTGCGGTCAAAGCCGTCGCCGCGCGAGCGTGGTGGCTGGTAAACCTTGGTAAACAGCTGCGGCGGCAGGTCTTTTTTAAATGGCGTAAGCAGCGCGGTTTCGGCTGCATCTGGTAGGCCACGCGCCGCGTATTCGGTGTTCTGGAAGTAACTGTTAGTGCGGCTGTAGGCGCCGTAAAACAGCGCCTTATTCATCCACTCAAAGTCAAAGGCCAGCCCAATAGCTTCGCGCACCCGGCGGTCGGCAAACAGCGGGCGCTTAATGTTAAACGCCAGCCAGCGGGTATCCTGGGCCGATTCGTTGTTTTGTTCTTCTTTGACGATATAGCCGCTGCTGAAGTTACTGCCAATATAGCGCGTGGCCCAGTTTTTGGGGCTGGATTCATCGCGCAGGTCGAAGGCACCGGCTTTAAAAGCCTCAAACGCGACGTTGTCGTCCAGGTAATAGTCATAGCGGATGCTGTCAAAGTTCCAGCGGCCTCGGTTCACCGGCAGGTCGGCGGCCCAGTAGTCTTTTACCCGGCTGTAGGTGATGTACTGACCCATGCGCCAGGCGCTGACGCGATACGGGCCGCTGCCTGGCGGTGGCGCGGAGAGCGGGTCACCAAGCTTGTGGTCGCGCCAGAACTTCTCAGGCATTACCGGGAGCGTAAAGAGGCTCAACATGGTGTCTTTGCTGGGTTGCGGCAATTCAATACGCACGGTCGTGCGCGAAATGGCCTTCACGCTTACGCCCTTATAGTACAGGCGAAACTGCGGCACGCCTTCGGTCATAAACTTGTGAAAGGTAAAGGCCATGTCCTGGGCGGTAATTGGGCTACCGTCGTGAAAACGCGCCCGCGGATTAATGTCGATTTCAGCCCAGGCAAAATTGGTTGGGTAGCGCGCCTTTTCGGCAATCAGCGGATAGTAGCTGCCGACTTCGTCATCGGAGGTGGTGTAGAGCGCATCGTAAATGGCATCGGTGCGCACGCCAGGGTTGCCGCGCAGGGCGTAGCGGTTGAAGTTATCAAAGGTGCCGATAGCGGCAAGCGTGATGTTGCCGCCTTTGGGGGCCGTGGGATTGACGTAGTTATAATGCGTAAACCCGGTGGCGTACTTCGGTTCACCAAGCACGGAAAACGCAGTACTTTCAGTTATCTCTTGCGCCAGGCAGCAGCCGCTTATCAGGCCCAGCAGCAGGGCGAACGCGCGCACAAACATCGTCGGCAGTAGTCCTTGTCCCGGCTCGCCGCATTTTTCTGGCGCTCAATGCGACAGCGAGGTCTGGTAACTCATTGTTATGGGATAATAAAGGAGCCCTGAACGTTTGTGAAATAAATGTCGTTTATTCACGCGCCGGGTCGCGACTCTTAAGCTGTTCCAGCATCAGCGGGCGGCTAAACCAATAACCCTGAAGATAATTCACACCGCGATCAATCAACCATTTCGCCTGTTCCTGGGTTTCGACACCTTCAGCAACGGTGGTCATATTGAGGCGTTCTGCCAGCGTCAGCACCGCGTCCAGCACCGGGGCGGTGACGGTATCCTGGCCGATAGTATTCACAAAGCCACGGTCGATTTTCAGGTAGTCGAGTTTAAATCGTTCAAGATAAATCAGCGCGCTGTGGCCGGTTCCGAAGTCGTCCACCGCAATTTCAAAGCCATGCTGGTGCAGCCAGTCAAACAGTGCCGGGGCTTCTTCTGCTTTCAGCATGTCGCGCTCGGTAATTTCAAACACGACCTGAAAATGATCTTCTGGCAACGAGGCGCTGAAGTTCAGTACATCGTCTTTAAATTCTGGTGCGTGCAGGTGGCCCGGTGCCAGGTTGACGGAAAGGCGTGAGCCTTTGGGGAGCAGTGCGCTCAGGGTGGACGCATCGGCAGCGATAAGCGTAAACAGATGGCGCGTGAGCGGCACAATTAAGTTTTGTGCTTCGGCAAAGGCGATAAAAGCGTCAGGGGGAATCATTCCCGCCGTGGGGTGCTGCCAGCGCATCAGCACTTCCACACCTGCCGTTTTGAGATCCGTGGCTTTAATGATTGGCTGGTAAACCGGATAAAACTGACCGCGACTGATGCCGATCAGGATCTCTTTACCGGTACGCTGGCGCAGGAACAAAAATGAGCCGCAGGCAAGTGCAAACAACAGTCCGGAGCCGAGCCCTGCCAGTGCGGCCAGCACGATATCCTCATGTGGCCAGTCGTCGCCAAAAAGCCAGACTGCCATGGGGTAACCGCGCAGCAGGGTTTTACGCACCGGGTTGAACTGAAGTTCAGTGACGGGAGTGACACGCGGAAAAAAGGTGGTCAGTGCTTTGTCGCCCACCACCAGTGCCGTGCCGGTAATATCGCGCTGGCGGGCGGTGTAGAGCAGATAAGGTGTGAGGCTAATATTGATGGTAACAAATACGCCGGTGTCTTTAATTTGTGGGTGGCGATACCAGACGGCGATGGCGGGTTTGGTAGGCAGCATGGGCGTGCCGCTTATCAGCGCCAGGTCGATAAGCTTGTTCGTCTTCAAGCTCGGCACCATATCTTTCACGCTTTTACGCATCTCGCCGGTGGCGGAGGAGCAGTAGGCCACACCATCACGCACCAGTAAAAAGGCACGCACGTTGACATTAAAGGCAGCGTTATAGGTAAGCTGTGCCGACACGTTGTTACACTCTTGCGCCGTGAGCGGTTGAATGGTTTGCGCGGTTATCGCAAGATCGTCAAAAAAGGTGCTCATATAGTCGCGGATGTCGTTGACCAGCACGGAGTAAGCCTCCTGGCGCTTATGATGCAGCCAGACGCTGGTCGTGCCGCCAATGATAAGCGCACAGAGTAACCCCAGCAAAACGCTCATCATGAGGATGCGTTTAGGCGTAGAGAGCGAGTGTGAAAAAATGTTTTTTGATGGCATTGTGATTAAGATTCGCCTTGCCTGGAAACAGGGACATAAAACGTTTTGCTGTCAGAAACTATAACCTGGTTAAAAAAGGGTGAGGCGTTATTTTGTTATCAGAGGTTTACGTTAACACAGGCAATAAAAAACGCTGCCTGGCAGCGTTTTTTGTTCATCCATGAAATATCAAAGGGATTGCAACGGTATTAAGAGCGGTCCAGAACCCGGCGTGCCGAGTTGTAGCGCTTGTTCCAGTACGGTTCAGTGAGATTGGAAATCATCACGCCGCTGCTGGTTGATGCGTGGACAAACTGGTTGTTGCCGATATAGATGCCGACATGGCGGCCGGTTGAGCCTGCACGGAAAAGCACCAAATCGCCTGTGCGTAATTTACCGCGGGTAACAAATTCACCGGAAGACTGCTGCTCGCTGGTGGAGCGGGGAAGTTCAAGCCCGAATTGTTCACGGAAGGTGCGTTGTACGAATGCTGAACAGTCAATGCCGCTTTTGGTGCTGCCGCCGAGACGATAGCGCACACCTTTCCAGCTGGCATACTGGTCCATAAGCCTGGATTTGATATCCAGATTCTGAACCATCTTTTCAAATTCGTCCTGAGATGCCTGGAGTAAGAAATCACCGTTATTGCCAGAGCCATAAACTTCAGGGCGGGCATTATTGGCGGTATTGGTTGAACTACAGGCTGAGAGCGCTGCTGCCATTACCACTGCGGGCAGCGCACGTAAAATGTATCTCAAAATAGGTTGAGACTTGACCATTGCGTTTATTATCCCTTGATGTCCTTAACGACGAATATCGTTATCAAAATGCCAAACGTGGTTGAGAATAATACACCCACGTTTTGAGACAATTCCGTATATTCAAAAATGTGGCGCAGCGCACATTTTTGAATTCGGCTGTCTTTGCACGAAAAGCGCGTCAAACGTCGGAAAGAGTACCTGATAGCCCTGATGATGGCGAGCACTTTTAGGCAAATTCTTTATTAGAAATTGTGATTGCTTAAGACAAAATGTGAGCAAATATCAAGGGGCTTTGGTTAAGTGTTAATCACACTGCGGCAGGCTTTGTGAACAACTGTGAACATGTTTAGATAATGATATGTTTCAGATCAAATAAAGCCGGAATATTAATGCAGTATTACCGGCTTTGTTGTTAATTAATTGTTTGATGTTTGTTTGTATTTTCCGGGTAAAGAACGATCGAATCTGTTAATGACCTTATCACTTAATGGGGTCATTAATACCCAGGGTAACCCTACCAGCACGATGGATAATGAACCGTTAAAAACGTCAGTAAACCAGTGAGCGCCGATCATCATACGCGGCAGAGAGAAAATAACGAAAATCGCCAGCGCAATAACAAAAGCTGTTTTGCCAAAATAACGCAGCATGAAGCCGGTGAAGATAAGCAGCATCATTCCGTGGTCACCTGGATAGCTGTCGCGCGAGGCATCCTTGGTGGGAATATTGAGCAATTCACTCACCCGATTAATATCACTTAATGTCAGCGTTGGGCTGGGGCGCACCACCGGCAGGCAGTGCCCGGCCTGGTTGAGCACAACCGCACACAGCAACATCACCACACCCATAATCACAATGCGGCGTTTGCCTTGCGGCGTACTGTGCCACCAGAACCACAGCATCAGCAGACCCATACACAGCAGCGAGCACAGGTCGAATGCGCGGTTGTTCGTCACCGCCACAAGCCATAGAAAAGGTGTGCTGGTTGCAAGACGATGATTAAAGAAGCGGAAGATACCCTCGTCAACCGGCTCCCAGAGGCCATGGCCTGGCGGCAAGTACCAGGAAAGAAAAAGCGCAATGCCTAAAAAATTGAACAGCAGTATCAGCGGCAGGCGCGAACGCGTCATAATGTCCTCGGTAACAAAAATATGGTGAGGATGTAACATTAGACCTTTTATGGTAAACGTAAATTCAATAACTCTTTTTGTAACGTATTCCAGTCGCATTCAGCATGGTGAATGACCTCAATCCGGCTGTCCGGCGGCGGCGTATTTGACTGGGTTTCAATGTGGAAATCAGCGCCCTGGCGGTTGACGCGCACCAGTCCTTCAGGAATACGTAGCACGCCCTTTACCCGATCAACGGGTGCGAGCCGCGCCCATTCCAGCAGACCGATGGTGTCAAAGCAGGTCTCGGCGTCAAAAATCCAGCCGCAGGCATGGTAGCCCTGGCCGCTGTTAAGGCTGCGTCGCCAGCGCTGATGGTCGGGCAAACTCAGTGCACCCAGTCCGCTTATGGGGACGTGAGTATGGCTGTGGGCGGCACTTTCGTTAAGCGCGCGCAGGTTTTTGCGCGGCCTGTCGAGCAATGTCCCGTCAATCTGTCCGTGGCTGGCGGTGACGGTTTCACGCCCATCCAGGTTTGCCTCAAGCCACTGCGTCAGCGCCGCCTGGCTGGCATCATCCTGTCTGTCGGCTTTGTTGAGGACGATGATATCTGCGGCTGCCAGCTGGTCGCGGAAGTTTTCATCGTCTCGGTAGCGTGCTTCTGTAAGCTGGCGTGCATCAAGCAGGGTGAGCGTTGCACATAATGTTATCCACGGCTCATAAACGGGCGCGGTCAGCATATCTAGGATCTGCTTCGGATGACCCAGGCCAGTAGGTTCAATCAACAACCGATCGGGCTTACCCTGGCGCAGCAGCGTGTTCAGTCCGACCTGCATCGGCAAGCCATTTACACAACACATGCAGCCGCCGGGGATTTCCTTGAGCAGGGCGCCGCTGTCTGCCATCAGCGCGCCATCAATGCCCACTTCGCCAAACTCGTTGACCAGCACCGCCCATTTCTCGTTTGCGGGTTTGTTGGCCAGCAGGTGCAGGATGGTCGTGGTTTTGCCGCTGCCGAGAAAACCGGTTATCAGATTCGTTTTAGTCACAGGCGCTCTCACCCAAAAGGTAAATAAAGAGGAGCATTATCCTGGCGAAAACCGCGGCAAAAGAGAAGGGCAACAGCAATGTGCTGTCGCCCGCAGGGGAAATTAGCGTTTTGCCAGGTGTGCGACGGCTGCGCGTGCGCCGTGCTGGCACAGCGTTTTCCAGGCCCGCTGGACACCGTCAACAAAGCGGGCGTCCTGGGTCAGCGTGGCACCAAAAATTTCCTCAAGGCCCAGCAG
Source organism: Enterobacteriaceae bacterium 4M9 (assembly GCA_010092695.1). Classification (GTDB taxonomy): domain Bacteria; phylum Pseudomonadota; class Gammaproteobacteria; order Enterobacterales; family Enterobacteriaceae; genus Tenebrionibacter. The sequence goes on from JAADJJ010000001.1 coordinate 1,939,071, forward strand.
TGCGTCCACGCGCGCGTCTTCGTCGCTGGCGCTAACCCGCCCGGCAATGCGCTCGTACAGTGGATCGCGCACGTCGATGGTTTTGCCTGCATCGTCCACGCCGCTGACGTAGCGCATCCATCCAGCCACGCCAAGCGCCAGACATGACCAGTCGCTGTGGTGTTCAAGATGCCAGCGGATGCTTTCCAGCATGCGCTGCGGCAGTTTCTGGCTGCCATCCATCGCAATTTGCCAGGTGCGATGCTTCAGCGTCGGGTTGGCAAAGCGGGCAAGCAGGCTATCGGCGTACTGGTTTAAATCAACACCGGTAATGTTGAGCGTCGGCGCCTGCTCATCAAGCATCAGTCTGCGGGCCGCCAGCCGAAAATTGTCGTCGGCCATACAGTCTGCAATGTGCGCGTAACCTGCCAGATAGCCGAGATACGCCAGAAACGAGTGGCTGCCGTTGAGCATTCGCAGCTTCATTTGCTCCCAGGGCATGACATCATCCACCATCTGCACGCCAGCCACCTCCCACTCAGGACGACCGGCGACGAAACTATCTTCAATCACCCACTGAATAAACGGCTCGGCGCTGATAGCGCACGGATCGTCCACGCCCAGTACATCGGCAATCTCCTGCAAGGACTCAGGCGTGGCAGCGGGTACGATGCGGTCAACCATGGTTGACGGAAAGGTCACGTACTCAACAATCCATTCGGCAAGCTCTGGACTACGCTGCTGCGCCAGGTCGAGGACTGCGCGGCGCACGACGTGTCCGTTGTCGGGAATGTTATCGCAAGAGAGCACGGTAAACGGTGCCAGCCCGCGTTCGCGACGCCGCGCCAGGGCTTCGACCAGAATGCCCGGTGCAGAGTGCGGCTCATGGGGGAACTGGAGGTCGTGCACAATGCGTTCGTTGTGCTTATCGAGCCTGCCGCTTGCCGGGTCAATACAGTAGCCCTTTTCGGTGATGGTCAGCGAGACAATGGCCACCTGCGGCTCGCAGAACTTCTCAATAATGGCGGCCAGACCGTCCAGCCGCGCGTTCAGGCACTCGCGTACTGCACCCACCACAATGGCCTCGTCGCCCTGCGGGCCTTTCTCCAGCACGGTAAAAAGATGCGCCTGTGCGCGTAGCGCCTGCATCAGCTTGTCGCCGCTGAACAGACTGATTTCGCAAATGCCCCAGTCACCGCCGAGCGCGTTCAGTACGCGGTCAGTCAGTAGCGCCTGGTGAGCGCGGTGAAACGCGCCAAAGCCGAGGTGGACGATGCGTGTTTTTAGCGCCTGGCGGTCGTAGTGCGGCTGCTGAACATGCGTGGGCAGGTGGGTGGTGGCAAGCGTCGTCATAAGTCAGAGTCCTGATGCGTAAGAAGGTATCAGCACTTAGCCTAATGTTATATGACAGCATTTTAAATTGGTATGCCGTTTTTATCGACGTAATGTGAAGCGGATCGTACTGTTTCGCGCTTGTGGTTGACGCATTTTCGCTGAGGCGTAGGGTGAGGGCAGTGCATTTAATTGGTATAACAACTTTGATGGGGAGTTTGCATGGAACATACCTGGCGTTGGTTTGGACCGAACGATCCGGTAACGCTTGATGATGTCCGCCAGGCCGGTGCGACGGGCGTGGTCACGGCGCTACATCATATTGCAAACGGCGAGGTCTGGCCGGTTGCCGATATCCTTGAGCGCAAGCGTATCATTGAGGCCAAAGGGCTGGTGTGGTCGGTGGTGGAAAGCATTCCGGTACATGAAGATATCAAAACCCGCAGCGGGGATGTTGAGCGCTACATTGCCAGCTATCAGCAGAGCCTGCGTAACCTGGGCGAATGCGGTATCGATACCGTGTGTTACAACTTTATGCCGGTGCTTGACTGGACGCGCACCGATCTGGCCTGGACGTTGCCGGATGGTTCAAAGGCGCTACGTTTTGACAACACGGCGTTTGCCGCTTTTGAGCTTTACATCCTCAGACGCGAAGGCGCGCAAAACGACTACAGCACCGACGAACGCCAACAGGCACAGGCCTGTTTTGCGGCGATGTCGCCTGACGATATCACCACGCTTACCCGCAACATTATTGCCGGGCTGCCGGGGGCAGAAGAGGGCTATACCCTGGAGCAGTTCCGTGCGCGGCTGGCGCAATATCAGGGTATTGATAAGCAGACGCTGCGGGAGAATATGGCACATTTCCTGCGCGCGGTTGTGCCGGTGGCACAGGCCGCAGGCGTGCGTCTGGCGGTGCACCCGGACGACCCGCCGCGCCCGCTGCTCGGCCTGCCGCGCATTATGTCTGATATTGAGGATATGCGCTGGCTTAAGCAGACGGTTGATAGCCTGTATAACGGGTTTACGCTGTGTACCGGTTCCTACGGTGTGCGTGCGGATAACGACCTGGTTAAGATGGCGCAAACTTTTGGCGACCGAATTCACTTTACTCACCTGCGCTCTACCTGCCGCGAGGCGAATCCGCTGACGTTTCACGAGGCGGCACATCTTACCGGCGATGTGGATATGGTCGCGGTGGTGGCGGCAATTTTGCGTGAGGAAGCGCGGCGAAAAGAACAGGGCGATACGCGGCCAATTCCGATGCGCCCGGATCACGGCCATCAGATGTTGGACGACTTAAATAAGAAGACTAACCCTGGTTACTCGGCCATTGGTCGGCTTAAAGGGTTGGCAGAAGTGCGCGGCGTGGAGCTGGCGCTTAAAACGCTGAAGTACCCTGAACTGTTGTAGAGCAGGCGAAACTCGCGCCGTGGTTGCACAAAAAAAGGCCGCAGCAGTCGCTGCGGCCTTCTGAGAATTCTCTGTGTAATCAGTCGGCGCGGCCCATATAGCGACGCTCAGCGATGTGAACACGAATTTTTTCTCCCGAGACCAGATATTCTGGCACCTGAATGACCAGCCCGGTAGACAGCGTGGCGGGCTTGGTGCGTGAGCTTGCAGATGCGCCTTTAATGCCCGGTGCGGTCTCGGTGATATCCAGATCGACCGTCTGCGGTAGTTCAAGCGCCAGCAGTTGTCCGTCCCACGTCAGCACCTGAATGCCAGGCATGCCACCTTCGGGAATAAACTGTAATTCATCGGCAATCTGATCGTGGGTGAAGGTGTACGGCGTATAGTCTTCATCATCCATAAACACATATTCGTTGCCGTCAACATACGAGAACGTCACGGCACGGCGTGAAAGCTGGATGGTGTCGATAATATCGTCGCCTTTAAAGCGCTCTTCCACCTTCAGGCCGGTACGCACGTCGGAAAAACGCATTTTATACAGCGTGGCCGCGCCACGGGCGCTCGGTGCCTGAATATCGATATCTTTTACCAGCAGCAGTTTGCCGTTGTAATTAATGGCCATACCGCGCTTGATTTCGTTAGCTCTTGGCATTGGGAAGTCCTGTACAAATAGGGGGAAAATATCGCGTCAAGGTACTCGCGAGGCGGCGTACAGGCAAGTCTTTTCCCGCGTGACGGTAACAGCCGGTAAATCCACTGGTAAGGCGCAGGGCAGGCTGATAGAGTCCGCGTTTCTGTCCACCCGGAGAATGCGTGATGCAATGCCGCCCCGACTGTGGTGCCTGCTGCACGGCGCCCTCTATTTCCAGCCCCATTCCAGGTATGCCGCAGGGCAAACCCGCTAACACGCCTTGCGTGCAGCTTGATGAGCATCAACGTTGCAAACTTTTTGCCTCGCCGCTGCGCCCGAAGGTGTGTGCCGGGCTTCAGCCTTCTTTTGAGATGTGTGGCGCCAGTCGCGAGCAGGCGATGACGTTTCTGATTCACCTGGAAGCGCAGACCGCGCCTTAAATATCTCTGATTCGCCACAGACAAACTACCGTGATGGCAATCATCACCAGCGCCAGCCAGAATACCGTGTAGTAGTTCCAGATTTCGGCTATTACACCGGCAAATGACCCGGCAATTATCCAGCCCACGCGGGTGGTGTTGGTATATAGCGTGGTGGCGGAACCCGCCTGACCCGGCATCAAATCCTGAAAATACAGCATGCCGATACCTGCAAGAATGCCGATATACACCGCATTCAGCAGCTGAAGTGCCAATAGCAGAACGGTGTTTTGCACGCTCAGCATCCCGATATAAAACAGCAGACCGCCAGCGACGGCTAGGCGCATTAGCAGGCGCTTGCCAAACCGACGAGCGTAGTAGCCTGCAATCAGCATGACCGGAATCTCTAGCCCGGCGGCGGTGCCCATCATCACTCCGGCCAGTTTCTCCGGCAGATGCAGCTCATGAATGATGTAAAGCGGCATATTAATAATGTAGAGGCTGTTACTGCCCCACATCATGGTGCAGGCGATAAACAGCAGCAGGGCGTCGCGCCGGTTTTGTCTCGGCGCTTCGGTGGTTGCAGTCCCGGTGGGGGCAGCCTTGCGCATTGAAGGCAAAAACAGATGCACGACAAGCGCACAGATAACAAACGCTACCGCCGCACTCAGGTACATCACCGTAAAGCCAAAGCCCAGCGCCAGTGCGTAGGCGAGCGGTGGCCCAATCACCCACGCCAGCGACACCTGAGCACGCAAGATGGAGCTGAACATCACGGCTTCACGCCCGGTGCGATCGGCGTGCTCACGCGCCAGCGCAAACATCTGTGGGTTAGCCGTAGAGCCGAAGCTGCTAAGAAAAACGCCCACAAACAGCAGCACGAAGTAGTTACGGTTCCAGGCAAACAGCAGGCAGGCCAGCACACCGAGCAGACAGCAGGCGACAATCAGACTTTTGCGATCGCCACGACTATCTGAACGTCCGGCCAGAAACTGGCTGACCAGGATGCCGATAACAGCACTGCCGGTAAAGAAGAAGCCCACCATTGTCGGACGGGCGTGGACTTCGTCACTTAAAAACAGACTCAGCGTAGGAGTTTGCAGCGCACCCGCAATTCCGGTGAGAAATGCCACCAGCAAAAATGCCATTGAAGTGAAGTCGGTCGTGCGCGGTGTGGTTGAGTCAGCTTGCATGAAAACCTGTTGATTACCAAAGAGGAACGCGCGCAGTTTACGCGCGTTATGGGTGAATAAATAGCGGCGTGAAGAACAAAAAGCACATAATCAAAACATGGTTCCATTTTTATAGCGATGTTGCTGAAGCCTTGCTGATGGTTTGCGAGGCAACGCGGAAAAACCTATCTGCATCGGACTGATTGAGGCTGAAATGTGCTGAATGTCTAATTTCTGAGATGTTTCCAGGGTGAGGGCTTGTGGAAACTGACAAAATTTCACACACTTCTTGAAACGTTTCAGCTTACATTTTGCAAACTTCTCCGCCCTTTGCGGGCTTTATTCAGACGCATAAGCTGAAACGATTCTACAGACGGGAGACAACAACAATGTTCCAGTTATCTGTGAAGGATATCCACCCCGCGCAGCAGGCTGCAGATAAGAACGCAGCCATTCGCCTGGTGGCCCACGCGCTGGAGCAGGCAGGAAACGTAGCGCCTGGCTACGTTGACGGCATGCTGGCGCGCGAAAAGCAGACATCCACCTTTCTCGGTAATGGCATCGCCATTCCGCATGGCACAACCGACACCCGTGACCAGGTGCTAAAAACCGGTGTGCAGGTATTTCAGTTCCCTCAGGGGCTTGACTGGGGCGACGGGCAGACCGCGTATGTGGCTATTGGTATTGCTGCCAGTTCTGACGAGCACCTTGGCCTGCTGCGCCAGCTCACCCACGTACTGAGCGATGATGCGGTTGCTGAACAGTTGAAAACCGCGCCAGATGCAGAAACCCTTCGTGCATTGCTGATGGGCGAAAAGCAGTCGGCAGGGCTGATTTTTGATGCAAGCATGCTGTCGCTCGACGTTGCTGCCGCTGACCTGGTCACGCTTCAGGCATTAAACGCGGGCAGGCTCAACGCTGCCGGAGCGGTGGATGCGGCCTTTGTCAGCAGTACCGTCAGCCAGACACCGCTGTGTCTGGGGCAGGGCATCTGGCTTAACGACAGCACCGACGGCAATCTGGCGAGCGCCATTGCTATCGCGCGCCCGCAGACCGCATTTACCGTGAACAACGAACAGGTGGCCATGCTGCTGACGGTGTCCGTCATCGACGATGCACCGCTACAGGTGTTAAGCCGCCTGAGCGACCTGCTGATGCAGCGTAAAGCTGAACAGTTGCTGAACGCTGACGGCGTCACCTTGCTGGATATGCTGACGCGTGAGGCAGATGCGCCGCAACATCCGCAGGCGCTGAGCGCAGAATTTGTTATACGCAATGAGCACGGGCTACACGCCCGCCCCGGCACAATGCTGGTTAATACCATTAAGCAATTCAGAAGTGAGATTACCGTGGTGAACCTTGACGGAACGGGCAAACCGGCTAACGGCCGCAGCCTGATGAAAGTGGTCGCGCTGGGTGTGAAAAAAGGCCATCGCCTGCGCATTACCGCCAGCGGAGACGATGCGGAACAGGCGCTGAAAGGCATTGGCGAAGCCATCGCTGCCGGTCTTGGGGAGGGCGTAGCATGAGCAGACGCGTTGCAACTATCACGCTTAACCCGGCCTACGATCTGGTGGGCTTCACGCCGGAAATCGAGCGTGGCGAAGTTAACCTGGTGCGCACCACCGGCCTGCATGCCGCAGGCAAGGGCATTAACGTTGCCAAAGTGCTTAAAGATTTAGGCATTGACGTGACCGTGGGTGGCTTTCTTGGCAAAGACAACCAGGACGGTTTTCAGCATTTGTTCAGCGAACTGGGGATTGCCAACCGTTTCCAGGTAGTGCAGGGCCGCACGCGTATCAACGTTAAGCTCACCGAAAAAGACGGTGAGGTGACTGACCTGAACTTCTCCGGCTTCGACGTTACGCCGGGGGACTGGGAGCGTTTTGTGAATGACTCCCTGACCTGGCTTGGTCAGTTCGACATGGTCTGTGTGAGCGGCAGCTTGCCTGCGGGGGTCAGCCCGGACGCCTTCACTGACTGGATGATGCGCCTGCGCAGCCAGTGTCCATGCATTATTTTTGACAGCAGCCGTGAGGCGCTGGTCGCGGGGTTAAAAGCCGCGCCATGGCTGGTGAAACCAAACCGCCGCGAGTTGGAAATCTGGGCCGGACGCAAGCTGCCGGAAATTGGTGATGTGGTTGGCGCTGCGCACCAGCTGCGCGAGCAGGGCATCGCTCACGTGGTGATTTCCCTTGGTGCAGAAGGCGCACTGTGGGTGAACGCCTCTGGTGCCTGGATAGCCAAACCGCCAGCCTGCGAAGTGGTCAGCACCGTGGGCGCGGGCGATTCAATGGTGGGCGGTCTGATTTACGGCCTGCTGATGCGTGAATCCAGCGAGCACACGCTGCGCCTTGCTACAGCGGTTGCAGCACTGGCAGTGAGCCAGAGTAACGTAGGGATTACCGATCGCACTAAACTGGCGGCCATGATGGCGCGCGTTAGCTTACAACCCTTTTAAATTTTGTCGGGAGAAGCCCCAATGAAAACGCTGCTGATTATTGACGCCGGCTGCGGGCAGGCGCGTGCGTATCTGGTAAAAACGCTGCTGTCCAGCGCCGCCGGTGAGGCGGACATCACCCTCACCGATAACCCGCATGATGCAGAACTGGCGATTGTCATAGGCGGTGCACTGCCTGCCGACAGTGCCCTGGACGGCAAACAGGTTTATCGCGGTGATATCGACCGTGCGGTGCAGCATCCGGCACAATTCCTGAGTGAGGCAAAAAGCCAGGCGCAGCCGTATCACGCCCCGGCAGCCGCCACCGTTGCGCCCAGCGGTGCGAAACGTATTGTCGCGGTGACAGCATGTCCGACCGGCGTGGCTCACACCTTTATGGCGGCAGAGGCGATTGAAACCGAGGCTAAAAAGCGCGGCTGGTGGGTGAAGGTCGAAACCCGCGGCTCCGTTGGCGCAGGCAATGCCATCACACTGCAGGAGATTGAAGAGGCCGATCTGGTGCTGGTGGCGGCAGATATCGAAGTGGACCTGGCGAAATTTGCCGGTAAACCGATGTACCGCACCTCAACAGGCCTTGCACTGAAGAAAACCGAGCAGGAGTTTGATAAGGCGCTGGCGCAGGCTACGGTATATCAACCTTCCGGCCAGGCGCAGGCAAGTCAGGAGAGCAAAAAGGAGGGCGGCGGTGCCTATCGTCACCTGCTGACCGGCGTGTCTTACATGCTGCCGATGGTTGTCGCCGGTGGTCTGTGTATTGCGCTGTCGTTTGTGTTTGGCATTGAAGCCTTCAAAGAGAAGGGCACGCTGGCAGCAGCACTCATGCAAATCGGCGGTGAAAGCGCCTTTGCGCTGATGGTACCGGTGCTCGCGGGTTATATCGCTTTCTCCATTGCCGACCGCCCTGGTCTGACCCCGGGTCTGATTGGCGGGATGCTGGCGGTCAGCACCGGCTCCGGGTTTATTGGCGGTATTATTGCCGGTTTCCTTGCAGGCTATGTGGCGAAGCTTATCAGTTCAAAACTGAAGCTTCCGCCAAGCATGGAGGCGCTCAAGCCTATTCTTATCATCCCGCTGATTTCAAGCCTGGTGGTAGGACTGGCGATGATTTATATCATCGGTACGCCGGTTGCGAAAATCCTTGAGGGGCTGACTCACTGGCTGCAAACCATGGGTACGGCAAATGCAGTGCTGCTGGGGGCCATTCTGGGCGGCATGATGTGTACTGACATGGGTGGGCCGGTCAATAAGGCGGCTTATGCCTTTGGGGTGGGCCTGTTGAGTACCCACACGTATGCGCCGATGGCAGCAATCATGGCCGCAGGCATGGTGCCACCGCTGGCGCTGGGGCTGGCAACGCTGCTTGCACGCCGCAAGTTCGATAAAGCGCAGCAGGAGGGCGGCAAGGCCGCGCTGGTACTGGGCCTGTGCTTTATCACCGAAGGCGCCATTCCGTTTGCTGCGCGTGACCCAATGCGCGTGCTGCCGTGCTGTATTCTGGGTGGTGCGGTAACCGGTGCTATCTCGATGGCTGTGGGGGCGCAACTGATGGCACCACACGGCGGGCTGTTTGTGCTGCTTATTCCAGGAGCGATTACGCCAGTGCTGGGCTACCTGGTGGCAATAGTCGCAGGCACGTTACTGGCGGGGCTGCTTTATGCCGTCCTTAAACGCCCGGAGAGCGCACTGGTAGAAAAGACAGCCTGATTCACGGCAATCTGGCAGATGAGATAACCGGCACAGGTGACTGTGCCGGTTTTTTTATCTCCATCTGAACACCACCGCCTGTAGAGGCTTTCAGCAACAGAGTTTGGTTTTGCCATATTGTCTTTTGTGTTAAATGTTGAAGAACAGGCTCAGATGTATTGTCAGGACTTTGAGTGCATCCCTTTGGGTCGTTAACAATGCCGCAGGTGGACAGGCGCAGTGTTCGTTATCCCTTGCCAGGCATTCAGTTAAGCAAAGATGTTGTATGAGCAGGTCAGTGACCGCCCCGTTTACAGGCTGCTTACCTTTACCCACAACGTAATCAGAGTGATAAGACGTTAGACAGCGTAGCGGCGGCTGACATAGACTCATCAACTGTTCTTGATATTTACGACAGGGAATCAGGCTGTGAAACGTCATCTTCGTCGGTTGTTAAGTTCTGTTTTGCTTTTTATTACCACCATCGGACTGTGCCAGGCGCAGCCTGTACTGAAGCCGTTAGGACCGAATATCGCGGACACCGGCTCTGCCTGGTACCATTTCCGTAGCGCGACCTTTGACTCTGCCGATAAGCAGCGTCATTACAAAGTGTGGGTGGCTATTCCCAACGGCGCTGCGCCCCAGGCAGGACGCCCGGCGCTGGTGATGCTCGACGGTAATGCGGCAATGTCAAAACTGAGTGAGGCGTTGCTGGGGCGCATTGCTAAGGCAAAAGCGCCGGTGCTGGTGGCAGTGGGTTATCAGACGGCGCTGCCTTTTGACGTCTCTTCTCGCACCCGCGATTACACCCCGGTCGCCCCCGTGTCCGGCCACGCTATCTATAAAGAAGACCAGGGCGGCGGCAGTGCGGTATTTCGTCACCTGCTGCTGGAAAGCATTCTGCCCTGGGCTGAAAGCCAGGCGCGAATCAACCGCAATGAACTGAGCCTGTGGGGCCACTCTTACGGCGGGCTGTTTGTACTGGATACGTTCTACAGCGCGCCTGAGCGTTTTCGCAACTACTATGCCGCCAGTGCGTCGCTTGGCTGGGGCAAAGACGTGATGCTAACCCGCGCCCGCGCACTCTCCCACACCGCGTTGGCGGGCAAGCAGTTACAGCTTGACGAAGGCGACGACCAAAGCACTATGCCCGCACAGGACTACAACGCGCAACTGGTGGAAATACTTAAACAAAAGGGGATTGATGTAAACTACCGCGTTTATCCCGGCCTGGGCCACGGACCCATGTTTGACGCCTCTTTGCTGGAAACCATTAACGCCGTAGCCGGTGTGGCAGGCGTTGGGTAGTAGCATTCTGATTTGGGTAGTCCACCTCCTTAGCAGAAGGTCTCGATTTCGCCCCACAGTGGCGTACTTACTTATCCTAAACAGAAGCCGCTGCCTGTTAAAATCCAAAGACAGTAAGCCAAAACCTGTTGTTGACCACCTCCACAGAAAAGGGTTTTCATGCAGAGATAAAAACGGGCGCAGTGGCGCCCGTTTCGCTTTTATGGACCAGGTGCTTATGCCACTGCCTGCTGGTCCTGCTGCGCCTTCAGCCAGGCAATTTCCTCAGCCCAGATATCCGGGTTGATGGTTTCAAGAATCAGCGGGATGCCGTCGAAACGGTTATCGCGCATTATCCAGCGAAATGCCTCGCGGCCAATGTTGCCTTCGCCCAGGCTATTGTGGCGGTCAACGCGGCTGGCGAATTCACTTTTGGCATCGTTAAGGTGCATACCGCGCAGGTAGTTAAAACCGACCACGCGCTCAAACTCGGCAAACGTTTTCTCGCATTCTGCGGCGCTGCGTAGATCATAACCCGCAGCAAATGCATGGCAGGTGTCAATGCATACGCCGACGCGGGACTTGTCTTCCACACCGTCGATAATTGCCGCCAGGTGCTCAAAGCGAAAGCCCAGGTTGCTGCCTTGACCGGCAGTGTTTTCGATAACGGCAGTCACGCCTTCCGTTTTATCCAGCGCGATATTAATGGACTCGGCAATGCGCGCGAGGCAGTCTTCTTCAGAAATCTGCTTTAAGTGGCTGCCGGGATGGAAGTTCAGCAGCGTCAGGCCCAGTTGCTGGCAGCGGTTCATTTCATCAATAAACGCCTCGCGGGACTTCTCCAGCGCGTCCTCAACCGGATGGCCGAGGTTAATCAGGTAGCTGTCGTGCGGCAGGATTTGCTCAGGCCGGTAATTATATTTCTGGCAGGTGGCCTTAAAGCTGCTGATAACGTCGTCAGTCAGCGGTGCAGCGCGCCACTGGCGCTGGTTTTTGGTAAACAGGGCAAAGGCGGTAGCGTTAATTTCAGCCGCGCGGATGGCGGCATTTTCCAGCCCGCCGGAGGCGCTGACGTGCGCTCCAATAAACTTCATGCGTTTTCTCCTCATACCCGTTATCGGGAAAGACACTCTATGATAACGGGTCTGTCACAAAATTTCCCCCGTTCATCCTGCAAGCGCGTGCACCGCAACATTGATGGCACCGCCGCCCACCAGTAGCCAGACAAACAGGCACAGTGCCAGCAAAATTGGCTTCAGCCCGGCCTGGCGCAATGTGCTTATGTGTGTGCTTAAACCAAGTGCCGCCATGGCCATGGCGAGCAGCAGCGTGTCGAGTGCAAGCAGCGACTGTACCAGCGCGTCCGGCAGCAGATGAAAGGAATTGATAACGGCGACAGCAATAAACAGCAGTGCGAACCACGGCACCGTGATTTTTGACGGTGTGTCTTTTTTAGCCGGTGCAAGTTGCTTTACGCGCGCGGCAAGGAACAACAGAAACGGTGCCAGCATCATTACGCGCAGCATTTTAGCAATTACCGCCGTGTTTTCTGCCTGTGGGCTGACAGCGTGACCAGCGGCCACGACCTGTGCGACCTCGTGCACCGTCGCGCCAATATAGATGCCGTAACTCTCCGGGTTGAAAAGCGACTGCAACAGCGGCCACAGGGCAGGGTAGATAAAAATCGCGAGTGTGCCGAAACTTACCACGGTGGCCACGGCAACAGTCACTTTCCCGGCATCGGCCTTCACCACGGGCTCGGTTGCCAGCACCGCCGCCGCCCCGCAAATGCTGCTGCCTGCGCCAATAAGCCAGCTGGTCTGGCGGTCCAGCCCAAATACACGTGGCCCAAGCACACAGGCAAGCGTAAAGGTTGTGGTAAGCGTCAGCGCGTCAATAATAATGCCGCTTACGCCAACGTCAGCAATCTGGCCGAAGGTCAGGCGCAGACCGTAAAGCACAATACCTGCGCGCAGCAGATGCTGTTTTGCAAACAGCACGCCGCTGTCGCAGCGCGGTTTCAGGCGTGGATAAACGCTGTTGCCCAGTACCATGCCCGCAAGAATGGCCAGCGTTAATGCACTGAGCCCGGCGCTGGCCAGTGGCGGTTGGGCTCCGCCCCAAAGCGCGGCGGCGGCGATCAGCACGCTTAACGCAAGGCCAGGCATAACGTGGCGCAGGTGTGGTGAATGAGGTAGCGGAAGTGTTGTCATCGTTTTTCTCCTTAACGGGAGAAAGGTTAAGACGTAGCGGTATAAATGAAAAATTGATTATATATTTATAATCAACCATTATAAGTGGTAAAAAAGCGAATATGCGTAATTTAAGAGAGAGATCACGATGCATATCACTCTGCGCCAGCTCGAAGTTTTTGCTGAAGTGCTAAAAAGCGGCTCTACCACCCAGGCCTCACAGATGATGGCGTTATCCCAGTCGGCGGTCAGCGCCGCGCTGGCAGACCTCGAAAACCAGCTTGGTGTGCAATTGTTTGACCGTGTCGGTAAGCGGCTGGTGGTGAACGAGCACGGGCGGTTGTTGTACCCGCGCACGGTGGCGCTGCTGGAACAGGCGAGCGAAATCGAACAGCTTTTTCGTGAGGACAATGGCGCTATCCGTGTGTATGCCAGCAGCACCATCGGCAACTATATTTTGCCGGAGGCTATTGCCCGCTACCGTCGTGATTTTCCGACACTGCCGCTGGAACTGAGCGTTGGCAACAGCCAGGACGTGATTAACGCGGTAATGGATTTTCGCGTTGATATCGGCCTGATTGAAGGGCCGTGCCATACGCCGGATATTGTCACCGAGCCGTGGCTGGAAGATGAACTGGTGGTGTTTGCCGCCCCTGGTGCGGCGTTGCTCAACGAGCCGGTGACGCTGGAGAGCCTGGCTAACGCGCCGTGGATTTTGCGTGAGCAAGGCTCCGGCACCCGCGAAATCGTGGATTATCTGCTGCTGGCGCATCTGCCGCGCCTGCGCCTGGCTATGGAGCTGGGTAACTCCGAGGCCATCAAACATGCCGTGCGCCACGGACTGGGCGTCAGCTGTCTGTCGCGGCGCGTGATTGAGGAGCAGTTGCAAAGCGGTACGCTGGTGGAAGTGCCTGTGCCGTTACCGCGCCTGGTGCGCACGCTGTATCGCATTCACCATCGTCAGAAGCACCTGTCCAGCGCGCTGCTGCGCTTTTTGCGCTACTGCGACGCGCAACCCTAAAACCTGCGCCAGCGAGACCATTCGCTGCTTTACTTATAATGACGCGGCTATCATGAAGGTCTCTTATAACAGCGCTTTTCACTCGGGCGGTTTTGTAGCGTTCTGCTACAATCTCGCCTCATTTTTTGGACAAACAGCATTTTTCTATGGTTTCTCAAGATAATAATACGCAACCATCCGGTCTGCGCCGCGAGCTTAAGGCACGTCATCTGACGATGATCGCCATCGGCGGCTCCATTGGCACCGGTCTTTTTGTCGCCTCCGGCGCAACCATTTCTCAGGCGGGTCCAGGCGGCGCGCTGTTTTCGTACATGCTCATCGGCCTGATGGTGTACTTCCTGATGACGAGCCTGGGCGAGCTTGCGGCTTATATGCCGGTTTCAGGCTCGTTTGCGACCTACGGTCAGAACTATGTGGAAGAGGGCTTCGGCTTCGCGCTGGGCTGGAACTACTGGTACAACTGGGCGGTGACCATTGCGGTCGATTTGGTCGCAGCACAGCTGGTCATGAACTACTGGTTCCCGGACACGCCAGGCTGGATCTGGAGTGCGCTGTTCCTCGGCATTATGTTCCTGCTGAACTACATCTCTGTAAAAGGCTTCGGTGAAGCGGAGTACTGGTTCTCGCTCATCAAAGTGGCGACCGTCATTATCTTCATCATCACCGGTTTGCTGATGATCATGGGCATCTTCAAAGGCACTGAGCCTGCGGGCTGGAGCAACTGGGCAGTGGGCGATGCGCCGTTTGCCGGTGGCTTTGCCGCCATGATAGGTGTGGCGATGATAGTCGGCTTCTCGTTCCAGGGAACTGAGCTTATCGGTATTGCAGCGGGCGAATCCGCTGACCCGGCAAAGAACATCCCGCGCGCGGTGCGCCAGGTGTTCTGGCGTATCTTGCTGTTCTATGTGTTCGCAATTCTGATTATCAGCCTGATTATTCCGTACACAGACCCGAGTCTGCTGCGTAACGATGTTAAAGACATCAGCGTCAGCCCGTTCACGTTGGTGTTCCAGCACGCGGGCCTGCTGTCTGCGGCGGCGGTAATGAACGCGGTTATCCTGACGGCGGTGCTGTCTGCGGGTAACTCCGGCATGTATGCCTCCACCCGTATGCTGTATACGCTGGCGTGTGATGGCAAAGCGCCACGCATTTTCTCAAAACTCTCTAAAGGTGGCGTGCCGCGCAATGCGCTGTATGCAACCACCGTGGTTGCCGGGCTGTGCTTTTTGACTTCAATGTTTGGCAACCAGACCGTGTACCTGTGGCTGCTCAATACTTCCGGGATGACCGGCTTTATCGCCTGGCTGGGGATTGCCATCAGCCACTATCGCTTCCGCCGCGGCTATGTGCTGGCCGGTAACGATATTAACGATCTGCCGTATCGCTCGGGCTTCTTCCCGGTTGGGCCTATCTTCGCTTTTGTGCTGTGCCTGATTATTACGCTCGGTCAGAACTACGAGGCGTTCCTGGCTGACCGTATCGACTGGATTGGCGTCACGGCAACCTATATTGGCCTGCCGCTGTTCTTTGCTATCTGGTTTGGCTACAAGATTGTCAAAGGCTCGCGTTTTGTGCGCTACAGCGAAATGACGTTCCCGCAGCATCTGAAAAAATAAGCGTGAAGCCGCCTCTGGCGGTATCACATAAAACACGGCTCCCGGTCAAAGGTAACTTTACGGGGGCCGCGTTTTTTTGTTGTGCAGACCTGATAGGGTGACTGCCTGACTGCCTGACTGCCTGACTGCCTGACTGCCTGACTGCCTGACTGCCTGACTGCCTGACTGCCTGACTGCCTGACTGCCTGACTGCCTGCTCATTCTTCGCCCATCTACGACTGACTTTCCCGTTTCGTTTACTTTCACATATCGAATTGATTGATAAGTATTATCATTTGCTTTATCGTTTACGCGTTTTGCATGACCGGGAAATGCCAGCGCGCCGTGCGCGCCCATGAGCAGACCATATTCCCCGCGCTTAATTCGTACCGTGGCGCGTGGCAGAGCAACGTCACCGCTGTGGTACAGGGCATAAATTTACCGTTCGTCTGTGTTGCTGAAATAACACGGTGATTGCTGCCAGTCGCGCCTCGGGGGAGATGGGCGGCGGGCAGGAAGACGTCATGGTGTTGCTGGAGCAGCCAGATATTGCGCACCTTACCATGCGCTGGCTGGATACGCTCTGCGGCGGCCAGAAACAGCTGGTTGGACTGGTGCAGTCGTTGATTCGCCGCCCGTCGCTGTTGCTGCCCGACGAACCGCCGAGCGTACTCGATCTTAACTACCGGTTACACGTAATGGCGCTGGTAGAGCAGGAAACCCGGCGGCGTAATATCGTCACGGTGATGGTGGTCCATGATTTGAATATTGCGCTGCACCACGTGCAGTACGTCCTGATGTTAAAACAAGGGCGGCTGGTGGCAAGCGGCGCACCCGGTGTGGTTATCACGCCCGAGAACCTTGCAGAGGTTGACGGGCTACGAGGCCGCATTGAGCGCTGTTCACAAGATACGGCGCAAATCCTGATTGACGGACTGGTGCATAAACCAGCCGGTTAAAAAAGCAGCCCCCGCCAACGTCGCGGGCGGCGCATTTGCTGTGTGGGCGATTTTTTATATTTGTTGTTACCTCATGGAGAATTGGAATGTTTAGGTTTAATCCTGTGGTCCAGGGAGGGCTGTGCCTGTCCGCGCTGTCCCTGAGCCTGCCTGCGATTGCGGCAGAAAACGATACTGAACGTCGCAAAGAAGACATCATGGTCGTGACGGCCTCCGCGGTTGAACAGAACCTGAAAGATGCACCTGCCAGCATTAGCGTTATCACCGCCGAAGATATCCAGCGCCGTCCGGTGCAGAACCTCAAAGATATCCTCAAAGAAGTTCCCGGTATCCAGCTGACCAACGAAGGCGACAACCGCCAGGGCGTGAGCATTCGCGGCCTCGACAGCGGTTACACCCTGATTCTGGTTGACGGCAAGCGCGTTAGCTCGCGCAACGCCCTGTTCCGTCATAACGATTTCGACCTGGGTTGGATCCCAACCGATGCCATTGAGCGCATCGAAGTGGTGCGCGGGCCGATGTCCTCACTGTATGGCTCCGACGCGCTCGGCGGCGTGGTGAATATAATCACCCGTAAAGTCGGGCGTGCCTGGCACGGTACGCTGAGCCTTGACAGCACAATCCAGGAACATCGCGACCGTGGCGACAGCTATAACGGCAACTTCTTTGTCACCGGCCCGCTGATTGACGATGTGCTGGGCGTGAAGGTCTATGGTGGGCTCAGCAAGCGTGAGAAAGATGCCCAGCAGGCATCCGAAACCAGCACCACGGGTGAAACACCGCGTATTGAAGGCATGACCGCGCGCAACGGCAACGTTGAATTTGCGCTCACGCCTGCGGAAAATCAGGATATCAACCTGACGTATGGTTTTGACCGCCAGGACAGGGAGTCTGACTCGCTTGATAAAAACCGCATGGACCGCCAGAACTACTCGCTGTCACACAATGGCCGCTGGGATTTTGGCACCACTGAGCTGCGCTTCTATGGCGATAAAACGGATAACCGCAATCCGGGCAATGCCTCTGCCATTACCTCGCGCAATAACACTGTTGATGGCAAAGTGGCGCTGCCGCTGAGCGAATTAAACCAGATGCTGACCTTCGGTGGAGAATGGCGTAACGACAGGTTGAGCGACGCGGTGAACATCACCGGCGGCGACAGCAGCAAAACCTCGGCCAACCAGTATGCGCTGTTTCTGGAAGACGAGTGGCGCATCTTTGACCCGTTAGCCCTCACCGCCGGGTTGCGCATGGACGACCACGAAACCTACGGCGACCACTGGAGTCCGCGTGCCTATCTGGTATACAACGCCACTGACACGCTGACGGTAAAAGGCGGCTGGGCAACAGCGTTTAAGGCGCCGTCGCTGCTGCAACTGAGCCCCGACTGGCAGAGCAACTCCTGTCGCGGTGCCTGTAAAATTGTCGGTAGCCCGGATCTGAACCCGGAAACCAGCGAGAGCTTTGAAGTGGGCCTGTACTATGCGGGCGAAGAGGGCTGGCTGGATGGTGTAACGGCAAGCGTTACCACCTACCAGAACAATATTGATGACATGATTAACATCAGCCGTACCTCTAACGCCGCGCTGGCGCCGACGTATCCGAACTTTGTCGGGATTGTCGATGGTAAGCCGGTGTTCCGTTACTACAACGTGGATAAGGCGCGCATCCGTGGCGTGGAAACTGAACTGAAGGTGCCGTTTGACGAGCAGTGGAAGCTGACGCTTAACTACACCTATACCGACGGACGCAACCTGAGCAACGGCGTCAACCGCCCGCTCTCAGAAATGCCATTCCACACCGCGCACGCCACGGTAGACTGGCTGGCAACCGACGACTGGTCGTTCTACGTGCAGGCAGACTACACCGGCCAGCAGCGCACCGAAACCAGTGGCAACCCGACACCGGGCGGCTATACGGTCTGGAACGCCGGTGCGGCCTGGCAGGCCACGCAGGCGCTGAAGCTGCGCGCGGGTGTGCTGAACATTGGGGATAAAGACCTCGACCGCGACGACTACAGCTATAACGAAGATGGTCGCCGCTACTTTATTGCTGCCGACTATCGCTTCTGATAATAAAAACGGGATGGGAAACCATCCCGTTTTTTTATCCTGAGTGTTTTCTCTGAATGAGAAATACTTTCCTGCCAGTTCTCAATCTGCTGTTACTTCACCCAGGATAGCGGTGGCAAATATCGCCTGGTAATATCGTTAAAGGCATGGCTCATAACATCTCACTCTGGGTGATGCCTGTGTGGCCGAGACTGAGCGAGCGTTGAGCCAGAGCGGCTTTTTTCCTCTCTCATGAAACAGACAAATGCGCGTATGATAGCCCTCTGATTTTTCGAGCTAATAAGCAGCCCGGCGGGATGATGGAGGAAATGATGGGGCAGACCAAAAAAGGCATTTTGTATGTGCTGCTGGCGGCAGTGCTGTGGGGCAGTTCAGGCGTGGCGGCGCAATACATTCTGCAAAACAGCCACGTTTCGGCGCAGTGGCTGACAATGGTACGTCTGCTGTTCTCCGGCCTGATTTTGCTGACGCTGTCATTTATGCAGGGCGAGCGCGTGTTTCGTATTTTTGCCACGCGTAAAGATATTCCCAGCCTGCTGCTGTTTACCTTTTTTGGTGCGCTGCTGGTGCAGTTGACTTTTTTGATGGCAATTCAGGAGTCTAACGCCGCCACCGCCACGGTGCTGCAATTCCTCTCGCCGTCGATTATCGTTGCCTGGTTTGCGCTGGTGCAGAAAAAGCGCACCGGGATGTTCGTCTTCGCGGCAATTTTTACCTCGCTGGCGGGTACCTTTTTACTGGTCACGCACGGTAATCCAACCTCGCTCAGTATCTCCGGCGCTGCGCTGTTCTGGGGCATTGCCTCGGCCTTTTCTGCGGCCTTTTACACAACGTATTCCTCAGGGCTGATTGCCCGCTACGGTACGCTGCCGGTGGTGGGCTGGAGCATGTTGCTCGGCGGGCTGATGCTAACTCCGTTTTATGGCACACAGCGCATCGATATGGTGAATGACGCCAGCGTGTTGTTCGCCTTCTTTTATCTGATTGTGGTGGGCACGGCGATAACCTTCAGCCTGTACCTGAAAGGCGCGCAGGTGATTGGCGGGCCGCGTGCCAGCATTCTGAGTTGTGCAGAGCCGCTGAGTAGCGCGCTGCTGTCGCTACTGCTGCTCGGCGTGACCTTCACGCTGCCGGACTGGCTCGGCACGCTGTTGATTGTGTCGTCGGTCATGCTGATTGCACTGGACTCGCGCCGCAGGCAGGGAAACGTCGCCCCGCGCGATGGCGGGGCAGGGGAAACTACTTAAACAGATAGCCTGCGTGGAAGCGCAGGTGGTCTTCAATAAAGCTCGCGATAAAGTAATAACTGTGGTCGTAGCCGTGCTGGATGCGCAGTTCCAGCGGCCAGTCGCGGCTGCGGGCGGCTTCGGCAAAGCGCGCAGGCTGTAGTTGCTCAGCCAGAAAATTATCTGCATCGCCCTGGTCAATCAGCATCGGCAGGCGGGCATTTTGTGGCGCGCTTAACAGCAGTTCGCAGCTGTCCCATGCTTTCCAGGTTTCCTTATCATCACCCAGATAAGCACTGAACGCTTTCTCGCCCCAGGGCACGCGTGAAGGATTGACGATGGGTGCAAACGCCGAGACAGAGCAGAAGCGGCCCGGGTTTTTCAGCGCCATCAGCAGTGCGCCGTGGCCGCCCATTGAGTGCCCGCAAATAGCCGTCTTCTCACCCAGCGGGAAGTGCTCTGCCACCAGAGCGGGTAGCTCATCACGCAGATAATCGTACATGCGGTAGTGCGCCGCCCACGGCTGGGCGCTCGCATTCAGGTAAAAACCGGCGCCCTGGCCTAAATCGTAAGCCGCATCATTCGCCACGTCTTCGCCGCGCGGGCTGGTGTCCGGCATCACCAGGGCAATACCAAGCTCCGCTGCCATGCGCTGTGCGCCAGCTTTGGTGGTGAAGTTTTCATCATTACAGGTCAGGCCTGAGAGCCACCACAGCACCGGTGGAGCGTTTTCTTCATGGGCAGGCGGCAGGAAAATGCTGAACGTCATGGGGCAGCCCAGCACCGTTGAGTTGTGGCGCCAGCGCTGCTGCAAACCGCCAAAGCAGCGGTGTTCTTCAATCTTCTCCATTTTGCACTCCTGAAATTGGCGATGTTTAGCACATCATAACAGCCGACGAGCGGGAATTTCATCGCTTAATGAAAAGGATGGATGTATCGCATTATGCAGCCTGGTCGCGGGGCCAGAGAGTATACGCACATTGAAGAAAGGGCCTGCCGGACCGTTTTTATGCAGAAAATTAATGAACCGACGCGGTGACATTTATATCTGTGGATGGCTCACTTTGTGGCTACCTTCCACGGTTACGAAACAGAGCGGCCAGCAGGTCTACGAGAAAAGTAGCGTAGCGGTGCTGTGGGTCAAGGTCGGGATCGTAAACACTGACGCTCATACCGCAGCACAGCAGATTTTGCAGTAAGCGCGTACAGATATGTTCAATCCACAGCGGATCAATGCCCGGGCTGCCGGGAGAGTCCACGGCGGGCATGACCGTTTTATCGAAGACGTCCACATCAAAATGGATCCAGAATCGCTGCCGGGTTGCGTTGAGCGTCGCGTAAATCTGGCTCAGAATGTTTTCCGGCCCTAGCGCGTGTGCGGTAAAAACATCGATTTGGGTAATTGCCGTTTGGGCAATGTCGGGCCAGGCATAATCAGCATCACGCGATTCCCGCTCTCCCAGTTGCACCACTGCGCTGTCGTGCACCAGTGGCCCGTCAATGCCGGGCCATTGCGTCAGCAGCGTTTCCCCGCGTCCCGTTGCCAGCGCCAGGTCCATGCCGGCCACAGCACCTGGCAACTGCTGCATATTGTCATTACCTGGGTGTCGAAAATCGCTGTGGCCGTCAATATGCACCAGCGATACGGCACCATTTTGGCGCGAGCCAGCAAGCGCACCCAGTAAAACCGAACAATCACCGCCAATCACCAGCGGAAAATGGGCCTGTGCCTGGACTCTGGCGACAGTGCTGGCAAGCAGTAGATTGAATTCTCTAATGGCGTAGCCGTTACGTATGCGGGTGCCAGGCACGGCATCTGCCGAATAGGGCGGTGTGGGGAGGGTCGTGACGTTAATGGCCTTCAAACGTTCTGCCAGGCCGCAGGCCATCAGTACTTCAGGTGCACGCCAGGTGCCGGGAAGATGGCCGGGGTGTAACGGGCGCAGGCCCAGGTGAGTTGGTGCAAGGATGATATCCATACGCGTATGGTGCCCGCCGCAAGAGCCACAGTATAAGAAAGCGTAATGTGGCACTTCAGGAATGCAAATGGTGACACTGCCTTGTGGCCAGGCCTCAGGGAACGGCGGCAGAATGGCGCTACCAGGCCATACCGAAGAGATCTGAATCGGCCTTCGCCACAGCAGGATCGGCCGCTGTCAGCTTTTTCATGCCTGATGAAGATGTTTCACTTTCCGTGAGTCACGACACTGCGGCATTATTTTTCCGGGACGGGCGCGCGCGAAAGGATTAGGCGATTTCAACAATTATCGCCTCCGGCTCTGGATTCTGCGCCTGCGCTGGCGCACAATTGATGCCGACTTTGCCCCTACGTAGGGCAAAGAACGCCACACCTGCAGGAGAAGAAAGTATGTCATCACTCAGTAAAGAAGCAGCCCTGGTTCATGAGGCGCTGGTTGCGCGTGGGCTGGAAACGCCGCTGCGCCCGCCGTTGCACGAGTTGGATAACGAAACCCGTAAAAGCCGTATCGCCGGTCATATGACCGAAATCATGCAGCTGCTTAATCTCGATCTGAACGATGACAGTCTGATGGAGACGCCGCATCGCATTGCCAAAATGTACGTCGATGAAATCTTCTCCGGTCTTGATTACGCCAATTTCCCGAAGATAACCATCATTGAGAACAAGATGAAGGTGGACGAAATGGTCACGGTGCGTGATATCACGCTCACCAGTACCTGTGAACACCACTTTGTCACCATCGACGGCAAGGCCACCGTGGCCTATATCCCGAAAGATGGCGTGATTGGGCTTTCAAAAATCAACCGTATTGTGCAGTTTTTCTCCAGTCGCCCACAGGTACAGGAACGCCTGACGCAGCAGATTCTGATTGCGCTGCAAACCCTGCTTGGCACCAACAATGTGGCGGTCTCTATTGATGCGGTCCATTATTGTGTGAAGGCACGCGGTATTCGGGATGCAACCAGCGCGACCACAACGACGTCGCTGGGCGGGCTGTTTAAGTCAAGCCAGAACACGCGCCAGGAGTTCTTGCGCGCCGTACGTCACCACAGCTAATCCACCTTCAGGCAGGAGCGCATGGAGAGAAATGTCACGCTGGATTTTATTCGCGGCGCCGCCATTCTCGGCATCCTGCTGTTAAATATTTTTGCCTTCGGCTTGCCGAAGGCGGCCTACCTCAATCCCGCCTGGTACGGCGATATCACCTCACGCGACGCCTGGACCTGGGCGCTGCTGGATCTCTTTGCCCAGATTAAATTCCTCACGCTGTTTGCGCTGCTGTTTGGCGCTGGGTTGCAGATGCTGCTCAAGCGCGGCAAACGCTGGATTCAGGCGCGCCTGAGTCTGCTGGTGCTGCTGGGTTTTTTGCATGCACTGCTGTTATGGGAAGGCGATATTCTTTTGTCCTACGGACTGGTAGGGCTGATTTGCTGGCGTATGGTGCGTGACGCGCACGGTATTAAGCAGCTGTTTAATACCGGCGTACTGCTGTATCTGCTGGGTGTTGGCATGCTGCTGCTGCTTGGGCTGATTCAGGGCGACAGCACCAGCCGCGCCTGGACGCCGGATGCCTCGGCTATCGAGCTTGAACAGTTCTGGCGTCTTGGCGGCGGCACGGCAGCGATGCAGGAGCGGCTCACCATGCTTTCCGACAGCCTGATGGCGCTTGGCGTGCAGTACGGCTGGCAGCTTGCGGGTATGATGCTGCTGGGTGCGGCACTGATGCGCAGCGGTTGGTTGCAGGGCCGTTTCAGCCAGCGCCATTACCGCCAGACCGGCTGGCTGCTGGTGGCGCTGGGTATGCTGATTAACCTGCCTGCCATTGTCGCTCAGTGGTGGCTGCACTGGGATTACCGCTGGTGTGCATTTTTGCTTCAGGCGCCGCGTGATATCAGCGCGCCGTTTCAGACCATTGGCTATGCAGCGCTGGCGTTTGGCTACTGGCCGTGGCTCGCGCGCTCAAAAATCGTTGCCGCTGTGGCCTGCGTGGGGCGCATGGCGCTCACCAACTATCTGCTGCAAACCGTTATCTGTACGACGCTGTTCTGGCGCTTTGGGTTGTTTATGCATTACGACCGCCTGGCGCTGCTGGCCTTTGTGCCGGCGATCTGGGCCATCAATCTTCTCTTCTCCGTGTTCTGGCTTACCCGTTTTCGTCAGGGGCCAGTGGAATGGCTGTGGCGTCGCCTGACTGCCAAAGCCGTTTCGTGACATTTTCATAACGATCTGGATCACAATCGTTAACACTCCCGCTGTAACCGCTTCCATTGCTGTGATGTGCTTCACGCTGTCCTTTTTCAGGCGCTGACAGAATAGCCGCCTCACGCAGGTAAGAGGGCGTACAGATGCACAGTCAACAGCAGTTGGAGCAGATGCCATGATTACGATCCGTGATGTGGCGCGGCTGGCGGGCGTGTCGGTCGCGACCGTCTCAAGGGTGCTTAATCACAGCAGCCTCGTCAGTGACAAGGCGCGCGAAGGCGTGATGCACGCGGTCACACAGCTTGGCTACCATCCGAATGCCAACGCTCAGGCGCTGGCCACTCAGGTGAGCGACACCGTCGGCGTGGTGGTGATGGATGTCTCCGATCCGTTTTTTGGTGCGCTGGTTAAGGCGGTGGACGGCGTGGCGCGCGCCCACGGCAAATATGTGCTGATTGGCAATAGCTACCATCGCGCGCAAGAGGAGCGCCACGCGATAGAGGTGCTGATTCGCCAGCGCTGTAGTGCATTGATTGTGCACGCCAAAGCGCTGAGCGATAAAGAACTGGGCGCGTTTCTCGACCAGGTGCCGGGCATGGTACTGATTAACCGCGTGGTAACCGGTTACGAGCCGCGCTGCGTTGGGCTGGATAATGTCAGCGGCGCGCAGCTTGCCACCCGCACGCTGCTGGCAGCAGGCCACCGCAGTATTGGCTATCTTGCCTCTTCCCATGGCATTGAAGACGATGCTTTACGCCGGGAAGGCTGGCGGCGGGCGCTGCTGGAGCACGGCATTACGACAAACGAGGGCTGGATTGCTGGCGGCACACCGGATATGCAGGGCGGTGAGGAGGCGATGGTGGAGTTGCTTGGACGCAACCAGCGGCTTGATGCGGTGTTTGCCTACAACGACAGCATGGCGGCCGGGGCGCTTGCGGCGCTCAAGGACAACGGTATTGCCGTACCGCAACAGCTGTCACTGGCGGGCTTTGATGATATGCCGATGGCGCGTTACACCGATCCGCAGCTAACCACCGTACGTTACCCCATTATCTCTATGGCAAAACTTGCCACCGAGCTTGCGCTCAATGGCGCTCAGGGCATTAGCGACCCTGCGCAGAGTCACGTTTTTATGCCAACGTTGGTGCGTCGCCATTCGGTGATGCAGCGCTAAAGTGTGGCAGCGATCGCTTCCCGACTCTCAGCGTGATGTAACCGTTTTCAATCTGTGAGTAAATTCACAGTTAATTAACATTTGCCTGACTATGATGACGGCGAATTTGCCTTACCTCTGTTCGTTTTTGACACATGGCAGCAAGTTATACCCATAAACCGTGCAGTTATGGAGCACAACACAATACGGATACCTGTTTAATACCGAATCTTGGTTGGTTTCTGGTTACAAATAATTAACATTGCTGTCCTGCAAAGACTTTAATGACCCTACAAATAACAGCCGGAGAATGTATGAATAAGAAGGTTTTAGCCCTGTCCGCCGCACTTTCCTGCGTGCTGTTCGGCGCAAATGCCCACGCTGCCGACACCCGTATCGGCGTTACTATCTATAAATACGACGACAACTTTATGTCTGTTGTACGCAAGGCGATTGAGAAAGAAGGTAAAAGCGCGCCAGACGTGCAGCTGCTAATGAATGACTCCCAGAATGACCAGTCCAAACAGAACGATCAGATTGACGTGCTGCTGGCCAAGGGCGTGAAAGCACTGGCGGTGAACCTGGTGGATCCCGCGGCGGCGGGTACGGTAATTGATAAGGCGCGCGGCCAGAGCGTGCCGGTGGTGTTCTTTAATAAAGAGCCATCACGCAAAGCGCTGGACGGCTATGACAAGGCGTATTACGTCGGCACCGATTCCAAAGAATCCGGCATCATCCAGGGCGAACTGATTGCTAAACACTGGAAAGCCAATCCGGCCTGGGATCTCAACAAAGACGGCAAAGTTCAGTTTGTGTTGCTCAAAGGCGAACCCGGTCACCCGGATGCGGAAGCGCGCACCACTTATGTTATCAAGACTCTGAACGAGAAAGGCATTGAGACCCAGCAACTGGCGCTCGATACCGCAATGTGGGACACCGCCCAGGCAAAAGACAAGATGGATGCGTGGCTCTCCGGCCCGAACGCTAACAAAATTGAAGTGATCATCGCCAACAACGACGCCATGGCAATGGGTGCGGTGGAAGCGCTCAAGGCGCACAACAAGTCATCACTGCCGGTGTTTGGCGTGGATGCGCTGCCGGAAGCGCTGGCACTGGTGAAATCTGGCGCAATGGCCGGTACGGTACTTAACGATGCCAACAACCAGGCAAAAGCGACCTTTGAGCTTGCGAAAAACCTGGCAGAAGGCAAGGGCGCAGCCGACGGCACTGACTGGAAGATTGAAAACAAAGTGGTGCGCGTGCCTTACGTGGGTGTTGATAAAGACAATCTGGCGCAGTTCCTCGGTAAATAACCACGCAGGGGGCAGGAGGGTTATGCCCCCGTCACTCAGAGCCTGATGGACCAGGCTTTTTATGATAGCCAGGTGAACACTATGGTCAGCAATAACGCATCCGCATCGCTGGAATACCTGCTGGAAATGACGGGCATTAATAAGTCATTTCCCGGCGTTAAGGCACTGGATAACGTCAATTTACGCGTGCGCCCGCACTCCATTCACGCGCTGATGGGAGAAAACGGGGCAGGGAAATCGACGCTACTTAAATGCCTGTTCGGTATTTATAAAAAAGATGCCGGACGTATTTTATTTCAGGGTAAAGAGATTGATTTCAACAGTGCCAAAGAAGCGCTGGAAAACGGTATTTCAATGGTGCACCAGGAGCTGAACCTGGTATTACAGCGCTCGGTGATGGATAACATGTGGCTTGGGCGCTATCCGCGCAAAGGCATGTTTGTTGACCAGGACAAAATGTATCGCGATACCAAAGCGATATTCGACGAACTGGATATTGATATCGATCCGCGCGCCCGCGTTGGCACGTTATCTGTCTCCCAGATGCAGATGATTGAAATTGCCAAAGCGTTTTCGTACGACGCCAAAATTGTAATTATGGACGAGCCGACCTCTTCGTTAACCGAAAAAGAGGTAAAGCACCTGTTCAGTATTATCCGCAAGCTTAAAGCGCGCGGCTGCGGCATTGTTTATATCTCCCACAAAATGGAAGAAATCTTCGAGCTGTGTGATGAAATCACGGTGCTGCGCGACGGCCAGTGGATTGCCACCCAGCCGCTTGATGGGCTGGATATGGACAAAATCATCGCCATGATGGTCGGGCGCTCGCTCAACCAGCGTTTCCCGGAGCGCAGCAACACGCCCGGCGAAACCATTCTTGAAGTGCGCCACCTGACCTCGCTGCGTCAGCCGTCGATTCGCGATATCTCATTTGATTTACGCAAAGGCGAAATTTTGGGTATTGCCGGGCTGGTCGGGGCGAAGCGAACCGATATTGTTGAAACCCTGTTTGGTATCCGCGAGAAATCCGGCGGCACCATTAAACTGCACGGCAAGGCAATTAATAACCACAGCGCCAACGAAGCGATTAACCACGGTTTTGCGCTGGTGACCGAAGAGCGGCGCGCCACCGGCATTTACGCCTATCTGGATATCGGTTTTAACTCGCTGATTTCCAACATTCACAAATATAAAAACCGCATTGGCCTGCTCGATAACGGGCGCATGAAAAGCGACACCCAGTGGGTGATTGACGCCATGCGTGTAAAAACCCCCGGTCACCAGACGCAAATTGGTTCGCTGTCTGGCGGCAATCAGCAAAAGGTGATTATCGGGCGCTGGCTGCTGACTCAGCCGGAAATTCTGATGCTTGACGAACCTACCCGCGGCATTGACGTGGGCGCGAAGTTTGAGATTTACCAGCTTATCGCCGAACTGGCTAAGCGTGAGAAGGGCATCATTATCATCTCCTCGGAAATGCCGGAACTGCTGGGTATTACCGACCGAATTCTGGTGATGAGTAATGGTCAGGTGGCGGGTATCCTGGATACCAAAACCGCCACACAAAATGAAATTTTACGTCTTGCATCTTTGCACCTTTAATATCAGGGGCCAGTCTAATGAGTGCGTTAAATAAAAAAAGCTTTCTGACGTATCTGAAAGAGGGCGGTATTTACGTGGTACTGCTCGTGCTGCTTGCGATTATTATTATTCAGGACCCGACGTTTTTAAGCCTGCTGAACCTCAGTAACATTCTTACCCAGTCGTCGGTGCGTATTATTATCGCCCTGGGCGTGGCAGGATTGATTGTAACTCAGGGTACCGACCTGTCTGCCGGGCGTCAGGTGGGGCTGGCGGCCGTCATTGCCGCCACGCTGTTGCAGTCGATGGAGAACGCCAACAAGGTGTTCCCGGAGATGCAAACCATGCCCATTGCGCTGGTGATTCTGATTGTCTGCGCGATTGGCGCAGTAATTGGTCTTATTAACGGGCTGGTGATTGCTTATCTGAACGTAACGCCGTTTATCACCACGCTCGGCACCATGATTATTGTTTACGGCATTAACTCGTTGTATTACGACTTTGTGGGTGCCTCGCCGGTGTCTGGTTTTGATAGCGGTTTTTCTACCTTTGCCCAGGGCTTTATTGCGCTCGGGAGCTTCCGGCTGTCGTACATCACCTTTTATGCACTTATCGCTATCGCCTTTGTCTGGGTGCTGTGGAACAAAACGCGTTTTGGTAAAAACATTTTCGCTATCGGCGGCAACCCGGAAGCGGCCAAAGTT
This sequence comes from Enterobacteriaceae bacterium 4M9, assembly GCA_010092695.1. Taxonomy (GTDB): domain Bacteria; phylum Pseudomonadota; class Gammaproteobacteria; order Enterobacterales; family Enterobacteriaceae; genus Tenebrionibacter. The sequence continues at coordinate 1,967,447 of JAADJJ010000001.1, forward strand.
TCTGGTGTTAACGTGGGCCTCAATCTGCTGATGATCTACGCGCTTTCCGGGGTGTTTTACGCTTTTGGCGGCCTGCTGGAAGCCGGACGCGTAGGATCGGCAACCAACAACCTCGGTTTTATGTACGAACTGGATGCGATTGCGGCTTGCGTGGTGGGCGGCGTATCGTTCAGCGGCGGCGTGGGTACGGTGTTTGGCGTAGTGACCGGCGTAATCATCTTTACGGTGATTAACTACGGCCTGACCTATATCGGCGTGAATCCTTACTGGCAGTACATTATTAAGGGCGCGATCATTATTTTCGCGGTAGCGCTGGATTCGCTGAAGTACGCACGTAAGAAATAAAGAACTGTTTTGCCGAAGCGATAACGCCCCTGCGCAGGGGCGTTATCGTTGGTGGCTCAAAACGGCTGACGGGTGAGAAGTGAGACTTTGTACGCAGTCAGCCATCAATCTGCATTGTATTAACCAGTTCATATGCAACGGCAAATCTCAACTGTGCTAATGCCGCCGTGGCCGCCCCATTTATTCGCTTTAGGAGCGTAATGCATCTGGCCCGATAGCTTGAATATTAGATCAACAGGATACGGGTAAATAACGCGTTGTTGAACGCTCCCCGAAACTAAACACTTCGTAAACCGCTTTCAGATAAAGTTTTTATTAAAATGAAAAGCGGCTATATTCCCCGGCGTTTTATGATCTTGTTATGGCGAGGCTCCTGAGCAAATACAAGTTACCGCCCTGAGGGTATCGAGAGAGACCTTACAGGGAAATACAGGCATCCATCGAATCAAGGTGTTGCCAAGGTAACTTCCGGCGATGTTTATCGTGCGGATACGTTGTTCAGTGCTAAAACCGGGACGTAGGGATCTTATCTTTGATATTCCTGTCTTGTTCGCCCTGTAAGATGTTTCTATAGGGAGATTTTCATGTCACACATTCAGTTTTGCCCATTATTACATACCGGGGCATCAAAAAGTGGAGAGCTGGTCGCACACTATATGTCCAGTGATGTTACCGGGTTGCCAGACCATTTAACCGTAAGCCAGGCGCAGGCTACGTTTAAACGTCAATTATCCGATAGCGTTGTTGCCGCCTCAATATTTATTGTTTCAGGCGAGAAACTACGCGGTATTTTATCTGCCAGCAAATTGCTTCAGGAGCGCGATGGAAATAAATCCATTACGCAACTTATGTCGGGCATACTGTTTCAGGCTAAACCCAGCGATACGCGTCAGGATATTGCCCAGCGGGTGGCAGAGCAGCCGCAACGCTTAATTCCTGTCGTAGAAAATGACCGCCTGGTCGGTTGCCTGGGGGAAAGAGAAATCGCACGTTTGCGCGCGGCTGAGATAACGGAAGATGCTCAACGCCAGGGCGCCACGCAGCCGCTTGAAATACCTTATCTGGAGACGACGCCGTTCACGCTGTGGAAAAAGCGCGCGGTATGGCTGCTGTTTCTGTTTGTGGCCCAGGCCTATACCAGCAGCGTTATTGAGCATTATGAGCATGCGCTTGAATCGGCTATTGCACTGGCGTTCTTTATCCCTTTGCTGATTGGCACCGGCGGTAATAGCGGCACACAGATAACGTCTACCCTGGTGCGAGCGATGGCACTTGGTGAGGTTAGGTTGCGCGATCTGGGGAAAATCATTCGCAAAGAAATTTCCACGGCCATGCTGATTGCCTTAACTCTGGGGTGTGCTGGTTATGCAAGAGCCTGGATGATGGGAATAGGGCCGGATATCACGGTGATAGTCAGCATTACGCTGGTATGTATCACGCTGTGGAGTTCGGTTATTTCGTCAGTAACGCCGATGGTGCTTAAGCGACTCGGTATCGATCCGGCCGTGGTTTCTGCGCCCTTTATTTCAACGCTGATTGATGGCACCGGCCTGATTATATATTTCAACATTGCGCAATACTTTCTGGGCATCCCCTGACGCTGGTTTTTATCGGGCATCGGCTAAAATAGCCTCTCTTTTAGCAGTGTGAAATTTCATGATAATGGTGCTCGCTGTGGTGCATCATCTATTTCATGGTGCATGAAAGAGTACTTCACTGAAATTAATGCTGTGTGTTATCGGGGCGTTATTTACGCTTCACAATAATGGTTCTTAATAATCTTGTTATGGCGAGGCTCCTGAGCGAATAAAGGTTACCGCCCTGATGGTATCGAGAGAGACCATTGTGGGTAATACAGGCATCATCGAATCAAGGTGTTGCCAGTGTAACTTCCGGCGTATTATTCGTGCGGATACGTTGCTCAGTGCTAAAACCGGGACGTAGGGATTGTAATGATTTTCCTGTCTTGTCGCCCTGTAAGATGTTTTATATAGGGAAAGTAGTATGTCATATATTCAAACCAGTGCAGTATGCTATTGCGTTGAAAAATCAGCAGGCGATATCCTTGCTCATTATATGTCGTCCGATTTTATTTCGCTGGCAGATACGCTCACTATAGAAGAAGGCCGCAATCTGTTTTTGCTACGCATCAGGGAAGACTATTTTCCCGCCTACGTTTTTATTGTTGCCGGGGCTGTGCTGAAAGGCGTTCTGTCGGTAAAACTGCTGTTACAGGAAGAGGATAGCGCACGGCTTGTCAGCGAGCTGATGACGCGTCATTTCCTTCAGGCAGGCCCAAATGATGCGCGGCAAGATATTGCCCGGCTTATTGAGGCTCATGACGTAACGTTCATTCCGGTTACGCTAAACAGAAATCTTGTCGGGTGTCTGGCGGAAAAAGAAATCGCGCAACTGCTTGCCGACGAGGCGACGGAGGATGCCCAACGACAGGGGGCAACGGCACCGCTTGAGACACCTTATCTGGGCATCAGCCCGGTAACGCTCTGGAAGAAGCGCGCTGTATGGTTGCTTTTGCTGTTTGTCGCAGAGGCGTATACCAGCAGCGTCATCCAGCATTTTGAAGATGCGCTGCAGTCGGCTATTGCGCTGGCATTTTTTATTCCTCTGCTGATTGGCACGGGGGGCAATAGCGGCACGCAAATTACGTCGACGCTGGTGCGCGCGATGGCGCTGGGTGAAATTACCCTGCGTGATTTGAACCGAGTTATTCGCAAAGAAATCTCTACAGCCTTACTGATTGCCCTGACGCTGGGTGCTGCAGGGTGTATCCGAGCGTGGACTATGGGCATTGGGGGGGAAATCACGCTGATTGTCAGCCTCACGCTGGTATGCGTGACTCTATGGAGTGCGGTGGTCTCCTCGACCATACCGATGGTTATTAAGCGCGTAGGTATTGATCCTGCCGTGGTGTCAGCCCCGTTTATCGCCACGCTGATAGATGGCACCGGGCTGATTATTTACTTTAAAATAGCCCAACATTTTCTCGGTATCGGCTGACGCTTGTCGGGATTCTTCGGGTGGCCTGGGTACAGTGTTAGGCGTGATGTCCGACGTAATTATCTTTGCGGCTATCAACGAGCGCCTAACCTGTATCGGTGCCAACCCGTATTGGCAGTACCTTATTAAGAGTGTAGTTATTATCTTTGTATGAAGGCTGGATTTACTGAATGTGCGCACACGAAATCCTGACCATTTGCGTAAAGGGCACAATCTGTAACTTTGGGGCGGGAATTTTGAGTAATGCAATTACCTGAACAACATAAAATTCAGTAGCCTTATTACATTAATTTAGTGGCGTCCCGTTTAGGGTGTCATTCATAAATTATTTCTCTGGAAAGGCTGGTGGAGAAGGGGCAAACAGAGAAGGGGTATTATGTTTAATTCTAGCGCGGGTCTGTAGAGCAGGCCCGCGGCAGGGCTGTAACAACATTAGTCATACAGCCATTTCCCGGCTTTTGCTGATTCGATCAGCATGCCAATTGTGAAATCAGGTACGGATATCGGCTCAGTTTTTTTGAAGAGGCTCCATGAGGCAGGTGCTTGCGGGTAATAGTTTTCGATCCGAAATCCCTCTTTAGCTACACTGAATGTCTCAAAAAAAATAGTCATGAGATCCTCGGCTTCAAGCTCATCCAGACCAAGATCGGTATCAAGATCTGTCGTAGGTGCCAGTTCTACTTTTCTATGATTAAACAGATATGTGCCAGCATAAGGCCTCACCAATTCATACACTTGTTGTTCGATATTCTTTACCATAACTTATCATTTTCCCTTGCTATGGTGTTGTAGTCACGAATTGTACGATAAGTGATTTGTGTTATATCTGCTGCAATAATAAACACACCGATTAAAGGAATGGAGCGGCCAACAAAGGGGGCAATATTACGTACCATGACTCGTCTTGCACTCCATGGCGTGTAGCCGCCAACCCATGTTGGTAGAGAGATACCTAAAGGGAATTTCGTCTTTTTAAAGACCGCTCTGGATGCCTTTGAGGCGTAAGAGGTTCCTTTCGTTGCCCCCATCGGTTTTGCTCGTGTTGACAGTGAATTACGACCAGAGAGCAGTGCGACGATTGCCGCAAAATCAGCAGCGCCAATGCCAAACTGGCTTGCCGTATTTTCACAAAAAATCATGAAAAGCAGTTCAGAAGCCGTAAGGTTCGCTTTACCTGCATAGAAGTAAGTGCCGTTAAGTTGCTCTACCGTATCCATACGTTCAGCCCTTCAGCAGAAAAACACCGTAATAAGTTTTTTTGGTTTTATTTTGCTGCCACAGGCAGCAGCGTTAGTCGATTATCACCAGCCTCAATGACGCGTGGTTTGTCGGGATCAAGTTCTTCGCGTGTGAGCACAACGCGCCAGCTATTGTCTGTCTGGTCCGGTTGCATAAACATTGCCGCCACTGCCACATATTGCGCGTCTTTCTCCATAGGCATATCTACACTCACCGCCCCACCTGGATGCAGACGGACGTCCTTTTGCGCCACCAGATCTATTTTCACAGCTTGAACATCATCAGCGAACAGCGACGGATAATCGGTGTTGTCAAAGGCAGTGCGGTCCTTAAGTTGATAAATACGCACGACCGTAGACAGAGGTACTCCCCCTGCGTTGGCATTGACGGCCTCTCGCGCCCGGATATCCAAATGCAGTGTCTTAATCTGTTTATAAAAAATTGATTTCGTCATAGCCACGGTGCCATCTGTCACCGTCTGCGTCAGCCCACATCCGCTTATCAGTGCGGCCATAATCAGGCCTGTAGCTATATGTAGAGTCTTACCAGCGATAATCGCCATGTTCGTCGGTCTCCCTGCGGTGAATCTTTTCCCGGACGCATTCATAGCGCCCCAAATTAATGGTGACAAGATCGTTATCAGTCTTGTTACTGGCAGACTGCGGCTTCATGACTGCCGTACGACCAAGCTGTGCACTGCCAGGTGCGGGCTGGCAGCCCAGCTGCGCGTCAGGAAGCAACTTACGGGCCACCCGTAACTGCAGACGCACGTTCAGGCGTGAACCCAGATACACCTGCATCAGTGCCATCAGGTCCGCATGCAGCTGCCCACCCGGTAGCCAGCCTGATACTTCATCCGGGCTGTCGGTGGCAAGTTGTAGCAATACCTGGCCGTTAACATCCGTGGCATACGTCCCCATAACCGGGCGATGTTGTAGGGTCACGCAGTTACGGGTGCGCATTTTCAGCAGCGAATCTAACGGAATACGGCACGGATCGTGGTGCCAGACTGTGGCACGAGTCTGTGGTGCCAGTAAATCAACCAGCGACGCCAACCCTTCTGCTGTACGTCCAGGTAGCAGCATTACTGGCAGTAGAGCCAGGAAGCGCGACAGCGGTGCTGCCGTATGTGCGGCACTACCGGGCATACCCAACCCAACCAGTCCCAGCAGGTACTGCGAGGTTTCGTCTTCTCCGCCTGGTGCAAAGGTGGCCGGGTAGGAGTATTTGCGCCAAATGCGGTAGTACTGGGTAATCAGCCGGTGGTTAAAAATATCCAGAAAATCTGCCGTTGCCTCATATCCATCCCGCCGCTGGGCGATGTCATCTGTGTAGGATGTAGGTAGCGGCGAGGTGACACCATACAGTCCCATAAAGGTAACGCGTACCGAGGGGGGAAGGTCTGTATCGTCAGGAATCTCTGCATTGCGAATTTCTGAGGCCGGAAACCCCATTCCAGGATGAGGCTTGAAGCGCACTGCTTCCTGGCTTATCTGCCAGTCGCTACCGGGTATGGGGGCCTGTGGCGTATGCTGTTCCAGTAGCTGGCAAAAACGGTAAAAGTTGGTGAGCGGCAGTCGGTCACCAAGCTTTGTTATCAGCCGGGCAGACGCGGACAATGGTTCTCTTTCCACCGGATACATTTTCCTTCTGGCTGGATAAGCAGTGTGAGCTGGTTAAACTGATTCATGTCGGCATAGAGTGCCAGGAAGCGATTGAGCATTTCACCGAACAGGTGAATATCGCCCTCGCCGGTAAAGCCGTTGCTGTCGAGGGTGATTTCAATATCCAGCCCGCGCAGCAGATAGCCCTGCACAAAGCGTTGAATACGGTGATGCTTCACATCGAGAATGGCGTCCAGCCGCCGCTGGTTCATCTCGTCATCTTGCCAGTTGTACAAGGATAAAGTGCCACGTAATACGTCTGCATTGCTCATCATATTAAGAAAGCTACTGCCAAGGTGGCCCAGCAACCGCCAGTGGAAGCGGTCTTCCGCTGGAGGATAGCGCGGTAATGTGGGTTTACACAGATTACGGACTGTCATTAGGGTTTGCTGTGTTTGCTCACAGCGGTCCAGAAGCGTACTCTGCAGTGCACGTCGTGGCAGCTGGCCGTTGGTGCCGGTGATACGCAGTGATACTGTTTCCCGCTCAGTGTGCAGGTTTGGTTCATGTTGCGGACCGCCCAGAATCAACCAGGTGTCATGCATACCCGTCACGCCTCGTTTCACCCGAGTATGGTAATAGCGCTCCGGTGCTGTGGCGCGCTGCATGCCGCCCCGGTGGCGAAAACTGGTGAACGGCACATAATCCACACCACCGTTTCGTCCGGAGCCTGTGACTGCATCCACGGAATAAATTTCAGTATGACCGTCTTGTAGGCGCTGGGGGCGGAGCAGATATTCATTCTCCAGCCCGCTCAACGTCAAAGGATCGGCTTCAAGAGTAAACAGGTTAATTACCGGCACACAGTGAACACGCAGGGCATCATGACTTACCGGTAAATCTGCTGGCCACTGGCTACTGAACACCACCTCAATATCAAAACTGGTTATCCCCTTCGGGAGGGTTACCGACTCCAGACCATGAAGATGCACAAACATGAATTTTTCACGGAAGGCGAAATACTCCAGCAGCAACTGATAGCCGCTGAAAGCACTCTCACCTTTTGGCCACAGCCTGTCTTCCTCAGTAAACCCGCCAGGTGAAAAATAACCTTCTAGTGGTATCCGTTCAGGTTGACCGGCCAGACGCAGATATAGTGAAGCCTGGCGTTTTGTCAGCATCAGGTGCAGGGCATAGCTGACTGGCATATCTGCGCTCAGGTACAGGCCAAGGGATTTCAGGTCGCTTTGTGCCCAGTCAGCCTGTGAACTGCAGGCGAAACGTATACACAACAGGGAGCGCCCGTCAGGCTCGGTTGCTATGGTAAGGTGTGATACGTCCAGAGGGTTCAATGGAATGTCGCGGGTCGTGCGGTAGCGGCAGATAGTATTTTTCGGTCCGACCGGGCGTGAGAAAACTTCCAGCCCGGCAGGCAGGATTTCGGCCATTTTCATCGCCTGCAAATCTGGTTTAAATGCCACCACTGACAGCGACGGAATGGTGCGCAAATAGTGCGGCCAAAGCATGCTCACCAGCCCTTCTGTCAATTCGGGCAGATCATCATCGATTTTCTGGCGCAGTCGGCCCATCGAGAAGGCAAAACCTTCGAACAAACGCTCCACATACGGATCCGGCGTTCCGGCTTTATCCAGGTCGAGTAAGGCGGCCCGATCCGGGTGCGCCTGTGCAAACTCTTTGGCGGCCTCGCGTAAGTAACGTAGCTCGGCGTCGTAATAGCGTAGGGTTAAATCTTCCATGGATGTCCTGGTGAATGTCCCGATAAATAAAAACCTGTTTGCCTGTGGCTCAGAGCATAGTGTCAACATCATCGCTGTCTTCACCCGCGACTACCGCGAGGGCAGAAGGGTTGATGGTGAAGATGCTATCCGGCAAGATGAAATTACGTAGCCTGAGCAGTTCCAGTGGGCCTTTTCCGGCTTCGGTGCGTAGCGTGTAATTAAGCATACGCCCGTCCTGTGCAGGCCAACTCAATCGCCAGCTGCTGCTTACGCCGGGATATGCGCTGACTTCTGCCGTATCCAGAAGGCGTATCAACCCCCAGGCTCCCGGCAGGTCTGCATACTGACGGGTACCCGCTTGTGAGCTGACCCAACTCAGCGTAGCACCGGGTGCTTCAGTGTCTCCCGGCCAGGCAAAGCGTTTCCACGCTGGCATCTGGTTCATATAGGCAAGCTTCTGGCTGTCAATCACAAGATGAGTTTCCACTATGCCTGCGGCTGTGCCCGGGCGTAACTCAAAGTGCAGTCCTGCCTCGCCTCGCGTAAATACCACATCAGAGATATTGCCCAGGGTGTTGACGGCACTAAGGAACGCAGGGTTGATGTTCAGCCCCTGGGCGTTGATGCTGTCTGGTACCCAGCGACTACCTTCACGGTGGAGTACGCCTCCCAGACGGCCCTGCAGGAACTGGGTGATACGCCCGGTGTCGGCGTTCAGGTAGCGCGCCAACAGCGGCAGTGACACTTCACTACTGACGTTTTTAAAGGGATAACGTCCGCCAAACGCCCGGTTCCATTCATCTACCACCGCCATGCGCCACTGAGCATTGAGGCTTTCTGCCGCAGGCATCAGTACGTGCTGCCACGCCTGCTCCATTGGCCTGACAAAGACCGTCTGGCCGAAACCGCTCCATTCTTGCCCCAGACCGGCGGCTACCAGGCTACCGTAGTCGCGGGTCTCGGTTAAATCTACAGCCTTGCCCTGAAACACAGTTTGGGCCAGCGTCTGGGTCATAGCCTGCGGGTCAGCAGCGTTAGTGACCTGCTGCAGGCGCAGACGTACCTGAGTAACACGGGTGAGGTAGGTTTGCAGACTGAGATTACTGCCTGCGCCCTGGCGCCCATCGATCAGTGCCAGCACGGGTCCGAAGGTCGCATCCAGTGGACCATGTGCGCCAGTGCTCTGGTCAATGGCGGGTTGTTTACTACGCCCGAGCAAATTTTTTGCTGACTTCACCAGTGAGTCTGACAGTGCTTCGCCCGTCTGCCCGGTACGGCCCTGAATACTCAGGGTATTCATCAATGCAACAAGTGGTGACTGGCGGACATCTGCCATTAGGGTGAGCTGGTCAATGGCGTCTGACAGCGTCGCCGGACGTTGTAATCTCAGGCTGTTAAGAAACGACAGCCAGGCTCCGCTATAGTCGGCAAAATAGCGTTCAGTCAGGCGTGCGCGTAGCGCATCAGGCGAACTCTCTGGTTGTGTGACGGCGCTGGAATCACTGAGCACCCAGTCCATTTCTTCTCGACGAGAGCTGACTACCTTGTCAATAGCGGGCTGTATGGCTTCTTCCCAGGCCTGGCGGGTAAATACGCCTGGCACCACTTCGTCGGTACTGAACAGCGCTGCGGCGTCGGTATCGCCTGTCATATCAACAAGACGCAGGTCGGCAAACTGGTTTATGACTGTGGAAAGCATGGTCTGATAGAGAGTGGACTCACTGTTGCGCCGTCCCATCTGACGTACCAGCAGTGTGCGTACCTGTGCTACCAGATGGTCGTCTGCCTTAACGGCACCTTTCGGCTGTGCTGCAAGTGATGCTGCGTAAAAAGAGAGCAGCGACGGCCCGGTACCTCGCCAGAAGCCATCCGGCACACCAGGACGCTGCGGCCAGAGCTGAATGAGTGTATCGCTAAACCAGGGAGTATCCATGTGGTCCGGGCGCGCCAGCATCAGATAAAGCTTGAGGCGGTCATAAGCGGCTTTTGCCTGTGCATCGCGCTGCGGGCTGTCCGGCGGCAGTGCCATCCAGGCACTGAGAGCCTGGTGAAGGTGCACTGCGGCGGCATCACGTAATAAAGGACGTGCACTTGAGTCATAGCGTATGCGTAGAGCATGCAATAGAGCGGTATTCTGATCCAATCCTGCCCGCATGTACCACGGTGTGCCGTGAGTTTCACGGTGCTGTAGCCGTCCCATGATGTCTTGTAGGTCGGCCAGCGCTTGCAGGCGTACCGTATCTGATTTACCTGGCTCGTTGAGTTGACGCAGCGGCACCTGTGTTTGCACCACCTGGCTGCGGTTAACCGCAAACGAAACTATCATTGCCGCTCCCCAAAGCATCATCAGTACGGCGGTGGCCACGCCTGCACCACGCATCCAGCTGAATCTGTCGCGACGCGGGCGTAATCCAACCGGTAGTGCCGAGAGATGCTCTGGCAACGCGGCCCAGCGTCGGTCTTTTTTCCAGCGGTGCGGGCCCGGTGTTCCGGTGGAAGAGGGGGGACTAAACACCAGAGCGGCGAGCGGCAATGGGCGATATGGATTCAACATTGCACCCAGTGTATCGGCAATGTGCCCGGATTGACTGGACAGCAGTTCTGCCAGTCGTAGCAAAAAATTGTGTCTGATATCGCCGCAGATCTGTCGTACACCACTGTGTGTCAGAAGTGGCATCAGGGTCAGAAGTTCGTTCTCAAGTTGTTTAGGCAGGCAGCGTGCGGGCAATATGCAGGCTACGGGTTCAGTGACCGCGCTATCCTGCTGGCCTGTGTGTGGCTGGAGTGACCAGAGATAAAGTGGCAGTTTCCAACCTAACAGCGTATAGCGGTGGTGTATGCCTCGAATAAGGGTATCCATTGTTGCTTCAGAGAGCACCGGTGCGGTAAAGCCTGACTGCGGGCGTGTTGCCAGAGCAGAGGTGACCCATACCAGACCGTCTGCCGGGCGCCAGCGCAGTTTGCGCAGTGCACGTAACCACGGCTCATCGGTAGGCTGTGTCGGATCACCGCCCCACAATAGCAGCGTACCGCGATCATCCTGCCAACGTTGGTTAGTGAGGCCGGGGGCAAGTTGTTCCACGTCAGAGATTGAGCCAGTAATGAGGAGAATATTAATTTTACGAAACCAGAAAAAACCATATTGGCGTTTCAAATGGCTACGAATGTCTTTCTGGATACTTAACTCTTCGCCGGAAGTGGTAACGGCTGAAGGTGAAGGAGATTCACCTGTTATCAGCTCAGGCTGGTATATGTTTTGTTCCTGACGTGTTTTATGCTGCGCCCAGGAGAAATGGATTATTCCAATAAGCAGTAATATGCCCCAGATACAGCCCCAGGTGACCCAGGCTGCTTCTTTTGTTATTCCGATTGCAATCAGTTTGTCCAGGCAGAAAAATAATACCAGCGCACTAATAAGTGCCAGGCTGCCAATCATCAAAACGTAGCCAGAGAAGCTATAGCGCGGTTTAACTGACATTCCTGTTGTCATAAGAATAGGTCCCGGGTAATAAGACAAAGTGTATATTGATTTTGTGAATTAGATGAGAGCAGTAGCTGCATTTTATCTGTGTTTATAGCCGCGTCGCTGAGAAGAGCAATAGAAATCGGGAACATCAGAGGGCCTGGAGGGCCAAAAGAATGATCCAGTGACAAGCAGGGCATTCTGTTAGATAGTGGCCAGTCTTTTGATGTAGCATATTGAACAAACTCGGCCCGGCAATCAGCATTGGTTCCTGACAACCAAATATGCTGCATTTGTCCATAATATAGCCGGTTATATTCAATCAACCTGTCCAGACCTTGTTGTAAATTATCTGTGGTTAGCTCGCGGCCAACCCCCGCCAGAACAGACATGGAATGTTTGCGGGCAAATTCGGCTGACGTTATCAATTGGCCAGTCACAAATTCACTGTAAGCTTTATTTTGTTCCCCATGCCAGTCCTGTAGACATAGCACAAGTATGAGGGAGTCAATATTATCGTCATAACTGGAATATAGCTCACTGGCAGAATTAACTACTTCTGGGTACAAGTCCCATATCTCATAAACAACTTCTGAAACCAGTTCATCAATGTAGCCAGGTAAGAAAACGATTTTTACTGAAGATAAATGGCAACGATATTCTGCACAATGCGCTTCACATTGCTCGTCGATAAATTTCAACCTTGCACTAAGGCTCTGTAATTCAGTAGCAAGGGCCAAAGCTCGTGCTTTTTTTGGATAGGCGGGGATATCAGCGTGCTTACCCAATAATGCTAAAACTCCCTCTTTTTCGGGAGTGAGAACAACATTTGCCACTACTGCCAGTTGCTGCATACTCCATAACTGCCAGTTATATTTTGTTTTATGTGTTTCCTCTTGCCACAACAATGCCCGGTTTACTGATTGTTCATATCGGTAAAATGCAACACTAAAAGCCAATATCCAGAGGAGAAAAGCAGGTAATGCACCATACAGAAGGGCCTGAGTATAAGTGGTGACTTTGCCAATAAACAGCGCCAGCAGAATGCCAGTGATAATCAGAATGCAAAAAATACAGAGCCATAACTTCATATGTGGACGATGCAATGCGTTCCTGGCTGGAATGTCGGGAATAGGCCATTGCATAATTACGACTCAACACAGGTATCAGTATATGTACTGATAACTCTACAACCACAGGCACACAGGCTTCCATCAACCACGACAGCAATTCCGTTGTCCATAACTGTAGTATCACCTTCGATGATATTGTTTGGACCATGAGCCGGACAGGAAACCCGGTCACCCAATAGAGCAACCTGAATACCATTAATGAACATTGATGCAGAGGCTGAAATTACTTTTCCCCCATGTGTGGTGGCATCTCCCATACAAACTAATGCTGGCATTATTTTTCTCCTTAATCCTTAAGGCACAAGGGTGTACGCGAATAGAATGTCTTATTCGCGTCAAATAAATATAAATTCATCCTCACTGTGTTTTTATATTGTATGAGTAGAAAACATTCCCATTTCAGCCAGTAAACGCTGGATAAAATCATAGTTGTACCTGGTACTGGTTTGTTTGCTCGTATCGGGAATAGCTTTTGTATTAGTGTAAACCTGTATTCCCGGCCCTGGAACCCAGACTCTTTCAGTACTTGTACAACCACATCAGTAAAAATAAGCGGTGGGCGCGACACTGTTTATCTGACAAAGTAAGTTTTGGCTCAAATGTGATTTGATGGAGCTACTGAACCGCTTAAAACAAGTTACGACTGCGTACACGACTTTTATACTTCAGGGCCGTGTAACGAACCGGTGCGCTTCGCGAGCGTCGCATCTTTATGCAGTATCTGATTAGGCAATGTGGCTTTGTCCGTGCTGGTAAAACAGACACCATAATTGTAAATGTCATGCAGCCCTTCATTTCCGGTAAAACTTTCAACATCCAGTGCGGATGAATAATGGGGTATGTTCAGGAGACAACAATAAAGAGGAGTAGTTAATCGTTAAGCATTGATGTCAGTTTCATCTTTTCTCTCCTTGAAAAGCATTGCTTTTTCCACTGAGGTGCGTCAGGGGATGGTGCTGAAAAAAATCACATCTTTGTTATTGATAGCGTATTCAATCCAGGAAATGCTAAAAGTGCAGGTGAAGAGGATAATTATCACTGTCTATTATTTTGTGCGGCTTTCAGTGTGCCATGTATGTTGTAGGTATGAGGTTTTTTTTACGTTTTGCGCAGTATCTCACTGGCTCGGCCAGTATCACTAGCAGGGCATACAGATTTAAATAAATAAGACTGCAACGTCTCGTTAAAGAATCTCTCGCAGTGGCGAGAAGAGAGGAAGATACTTGCCTCAGTCTTGCTTTTAAGCGCTATTGTCAATCGATATTGCCAGGGATAAAACCATGCATGGGAAAATTTACGGGGTCAGCATTAACTAAGAATTTTCGTTCATGACTGTATCAGGAAATACCTGAATCCCGATAGTGCAAGAAGAAGCAGAACATGGCTGAAGCTCACCGGGTTTCGTTGTGAGTTTAGATGACCGCAGGTACCGGGTATGCTACCGCCCGTAGCCGTAAGCCAGGCCCATGAGGCAGAAAAAACGTAATAACTGCATTCTGCTACCGTCAGCACTTAGTAGCGATATCTTTTCGTCGCGAATGTTGATTCTCAAGAACTGAGTAAAAACATAAAGATGAGTATTTAAAACATAATGAAGAACGTTGTAAAGTTAAATAATATAATTATAGGGTGAAATTAATAAATGCTGTTAATAGGATGTAAATAATGCATTCACGTCGTGAATGATATGACGATAATCTCTTTGATGCCGGTGATCTACTCGTGTTGAGTGAGAGGGAAATGCAGTGTTTTAATGTTATGCCTTGCAATATATGAGCATCCAATAAAATATCTATTTCTATTATTATTGTAATAAAAGTATTTAATACTGATAAATAATTTGAAAAAAGAAAAATATTACATGCTGATCTCCATTAGCGTCCACATACATGTGGCGGGCACCCTCTTGTCGAATCTGCCATATAAAGATCAGAAAGTTTTCGCTGTAGGCTTACGCTTGTCCGGGTTTGTGAAACGAAGAAGCCATTCATCCCTTTCAGAGCGACGTTTGCGCTTTGATCGCCCCCTTCTGCTCCATTTTCTTCTGCAACTCCAGCAGCTGCTCCGGCGTCACCGCCGGATAACCTTGGGTGTTTTCCGGCACGGCGGTATGTGATGGAATCGGCACCAGCGGGCCGAGAAAGCGGGGTTCGCGTTTGAAAATATACAAATCCGCGAGTGCGCCCAGGCGTGCGCCAAACTCACGCAGGCGCACCGTCAGCATATTTTTGGGTGATGGCACAGCGTAACATTGCGCCTGAATGCCCATGTGCAGCGCAATAAATAACGCCCGCTCGCAGTGAAAACGCTGAGTGATAATGATGAAGTCGTTAGTATCAAACACTTTGCGGGTGCGCACAATCGAGTCCAGCGTGCGAAACCCGGCATAATCAAGCACGATGTCGGCTGGGTTGACGCCTGCGGCAATCAGGTCGCGGCGCATGGTCACGGGCTCGTTGTAGCTTTGTTGGGCGTTATCACCGCTTAACAGCAGATAGTCTACTTTGCCGCTATTGTAAGCGTTTATCGCGCCCTGAATACGGTAGCGGTAATACTGGTTAATGACCCCGGTGCGGTAATATTTGGCGGTGCCGAGTACCACGCCCACCTGGCGCCAGGGCAGGTCCTGGATTTCGTCATACACGTAGGGCGCGGTTTTCCAGCTTATCCAGCGGTCGAGCGCCAGCGCTGATAACAGTATCAGGCCGGTGACGATAAGCAGGCTGTAAAACAGGCGCTTTAACATGGACTTGCAGACTCGACAGAAGGGCAAAATTTCACCCAAGGCTACTTTATCCACCGAAGCGGCGCAACTGAGGGGAGCACGATTGCGGCAATTTTCACCGCGTTACGCGTCAGTTTCCTCAAGGTAGCAGCACGCGATCGAGGCTCAGGCACCCAAGTGTTCGCAGTACGGCAACGGTGGATTCCCACTGGGTGATGGGGGCATCCGGGCGCTCCGCCAGCAGTGCGCGCGCAATATCCGTACTTTCATATCCATTAAGGTACGCCACGTTCAGTGCAGCCTGCAACGGCGGCAGCGAGGGGTTATAGGCGGCGTTTTCGGCGTAGCTGCCGCAAATGAATATGCCGTCTTTCATCTCCAGCGCAACACCGGAAGGTGACTGGCTGTAAGGTGCATGGCTGCGGTTAGCCGCGGCGATAGCGGCCTGGCTCAGGGCATCACCCTCAGGGGTAAAGCCGTGATTCTCTTCGTCGAGCAAGCGCGTGGTGATATCAAGGTCAACAGGGCCGAAGGCATCCGGCAGGTAATCACCCAGCGTGGTGGGCTGACGGCCCGGTAAATCAATGCGTAAATCCGTGCCGCTATTTAGTTCGTTCATAAACTGGCGGCAGTGGCCGCACGGCGTGTAGTTCACGGTAATGGCCGCAAGCTGCTTCTCCCCGCACAGCCAGGCGTGGGTGACAGCGCTCTGTTCAGCATGAATGGTCTGTTGCAGCATAGTGCCGGGGAATTCCATATTGGCCCCGAAGTAGAGATTACCGCTGATGCCACGGGCTATGGCGCCGACGTGGAAGTGAGAAATTGCCGGGCGTGCACAGGCGGCAGCGAGCGGGAGCAGAGCAAAGGCCAGCGTTGCATCATCCATACCGGTTTGTTGCCTGAGTGATGCCACGTCCTGTGCGTTCAGCATGGCAGGGAAGTGGTCAATATCAATCAGGGGATGGAGCGCAGATTGCAGGTTCGCGGGAAGCTGTGCAAAGACGCTTTCAAAACGTGGATGCATGGCGGGCCTCAGGTCAGGTTATTGGAACCGTATTTTACGGTGCGATCCGCCTGTTATATGCGACTTTAATCACAATAAAAATGCAACTAATGCAATTTTTCGTAATTTTACGAGCCGATGATAAGGGCTAGCCGAAAACCTGCACAATCACGGGGAATAAAAACGGTGCCAGCAGGGAGGTAATAATGCCGCAGATTACCAGCGCCAGTGAACCAAATGCGCCTTCCTGATAGTCCAACTCGGCGCAGCGTGCGGTGCCAAGCGCGTGCGAGGCGGTGCCCATCGCCAACCCGCGTGAAGCTTTGGTGCTGATGTGCATCATATTCAGTAATGCGTGGCCGAACACGGCGCCAAGAATACCGACAAAAATCACGCACACGGCGCTGATAGCCGGAATGCCGCCAATGCTGCCGCCAACGGCCATCGCAATCGGTGTGGTTACCGATTTCGGCAATACGGAGGCGGCGATTTGCGGCGTAGCGCCCATCAGCAGCGCCATCGCCGTGCCGCTAATCATGGCAACCAGGCTGCCGATAAAGCAGATAGAAATAATGGACTTCCAGCGTGCGCGAATCTGATGCAACTGCTCATACAGTGGAAAAGCCAGCGCCACGACCGCAGGCTGAAGCAGGTCGTTAAGTACTTTGCTGCCGCTAAAGTAACGCTCGTAGCCAATACCGCTTACTACCAGCAGCGGGATGATCACCGCCATTGACACCAGCAGCGGGTTGAGTAGCGGTGTTTTAAACCAGCTACCGAGGCGACGTGCGCCAAAGAACACAAGCAACGTTAACGGTAGCGACCACCAGATATTTTCCATCATTTTTCGTTCACCTCATCCTGGCCGACCACTTTGCGCTCGCCGTGAATAAGGTGAGAACTCCAGCTTACTACGACTAACACAACCAATGTGCTCACTGTGCAGGAGACAACAATCGGGCCAAACTGGGCGCTCAGCAGGTCGTAATACTGCATCACGCCTACGCCAACGGGCACGAACAGCAGCGCCATATAGCGAATCAGCAGGTGACAGCCGGGTTTCACCCAGCGCGCGGGCAGGATTTGTAGCGACAGCAGCAAAAACAGAATCAACATACCGATGATGCTGCCGGGGATGGTGATGGGCAGCAGCGCGGCGAGGGCGATACCGGCGTAAAGGCAGGCGTAAATCAGCAGGAAAGCCCGCAGATAGTGCCAGAGAAGGGTCAATGTATTACGCATGGCGTTCATCCTCAAAGAAACGCATTCATCATACAATTAAAGCCAATTCTGTGCTACAGATCACATCATGAAATTGCGGCATGATAGTGATAACTGTACTGACTGTAGCGGGATTTACTGATATCTGAGGCAAATCAGCGTGCGCTACCGGTTGGTGCCTGTTCAGTCGGCAGAAAGTCCAGAAAGCGTTGCAACGCCGCGGAGGGCGTCTCATTGCTGCGCCAGAACACGCCGACGCTGCCTTTTTGTTCAATTGGCGGTAAGGCGAGTATTTTGATTAACCCCTGCGCCTGGTAGCGCTCTGCCAGGCGCTGCGAGAGTATCGACACCATATCGCTTGCCTGTAACAGGTTGACGGTCACGTTCATGGAGGCCGATTCAATCGTGTTGGTGGGCAGCATTACGCCGTGGTCCACCAGAGCGTTGTCTATGCTCTGGCGAATCGGTGTGCCGCCAGGCCAGACTATCCAGCGCCAGGGCGCAAGATCCTGCCAGCTAATGCTGCCGCGCAGCACCAGTGGATGATCGGTACGTGCCACGAAGCACACGGGCTCGGTGTACAGCACCCGGTATTGCAGCGGCAGTTTGAGCGCCCGCCCACCCACGCGCCCGACCACCACATCAATAACGCCAGAGAGTAAATCGTGCAGTAGCGGCGCCATGACTTTTTCTTCCACATTCAGATACAGCGTCGGCATGGCTTCAAGTAGCGGGAGAATGGCCTGCGAGACGCAGTCCGTGGCGACCGGCGAGCAGCCAATATGCAGACTGCCCACTAACCCGCCTTGTTTAAAACGCTCCAGCTCGCTGTGCGAGCGCTCCATATCGCGAATCAAGCGGCGGGCGTGTTCCAGCAGCAGCTTACCGCCGTCAGAGGGGCGCAGTCCTTTGCTGTGGCGTTCAAACAGCACCATACCCATGTCGTCTTCCAGCCCCGTCAGCCACTTGGAGAGCGCAGGCTGGCTGATATTCATCATTTTTGCCACCCGCGACAAGTTGCCTTGCTCGGCAATGGCTACCAGCGTTTTCAGGTGATGCAGCTTCAGTTTATGCGTCCAGTCTGCCACGTATAACCTCCGGGTTATGACAGGGGCGAAAAAGCCATTGTACATCTCATTGCTGAAATTACAGAATCGCAACATAAATACAACAACGATATATCTCATACTCTACACAACGAGGCCCGATTATGGTCCAGCAACGCGATTTACAGGCGCTTATCGATGCCGCACCGGTGTCAGCGCTCCAGTGGCGGGTGATTGCCTGCTGTTTCCTGGTAGTGATGATGGACGGTTTTGACACGGCCGCTATCGGTTTTATCGCTCCTGATATCCGCACGCAGTGGCAGTTAACGCCGGGTGCGCTGGCACCGCTGTTTGGCGCGGGCCTGCTGGGTCTGACCGGCGGTGCGCTGCTGTGTGGCCCACTCTCAGACAAATTTGGGCGCAAACGCGTGCTGGAAGGCTGCGTGGCGTTTTTTGGTTTGATGAGCCTGCTTTCAGCCTTTGCGCCATCGCTGGAAATGCTGGTGCTGCTGCGCTTTCTTACCGGCCTTGGGCTGGGGGGCGCAATGCCCAACACGGTGACAATGACCTCTGAATTTCTGCCTGCCCGGCGCCGTGGCGCGCTGGTCACGCTGATGTTCTGTGGTTTCACCCTGGGTTCTGCCATGGGCGGCGTGGTGAGCGCGCAGCTGGTGGCGAGCATTGGCTGGCAGGGCATTTTGCTGCTCGGCGGCGTGCTGCCGCTGGTGCTGGCGGTTGCGCTGTTGTTTGCACTGCCGGAGTCGCCGCGTTTTCTGGCGCGCAGCGGACGTGACCCACAGCGCCTGGCGGGCACCATGAGCCGTATCACGGGTGAGCGCTATCACAACGTACGTTTTGTGCTCAACGAAGCGCGCATTACCCGCAGCGCAGCGGGCTCGCTGTTTCAGGGGCGTTTGCGCAGCCTGACGCTGATGCTGTGGCTGGTGTTCTTTATGAGCCTGCTGATTATTTATCTGCTTTCAAGCTGGTTGCCGGTGCTGTTGCACCAGCGCGGCATTGCGCTACAGCAGGCGGCGTGGATAACCACCAGCTTCCAGGTGGGTGGCACTTTGGGTGCGGTGGCGCTGGGCTGGCTGATGGATAAGTGGAATCCGTGGTGGGTGCTGGCGGTGAGCTATCTGCTTGGCGCGGTGAGCCTGGCACTGATTGGCGCGACCCAGGACACGCTGTGGCTGATGACACTGGCTATTTTTGGCGTCGGCATTGGTGTGAGTGGCTCACAGGTCGGACTTAACGCACTGAGCGCCGTGCTCTATCCCACCGATTGTCGCGCCACCGGCGTGAGCTGGGCCAACGCGGTTGGGCGCTGCGGTGCCATCGTGGGCTCGCTCAGCGGCGGCATGATGATGGCCATGTCGCTGTCGTTCAGCTCGCTGTTTGTGATTATCGCCGTTCCGGCTCTGATTTGTTCAGCCATGCTTACTGTACTGAGTGTGGCAACCCGCGCCCGTCGCGAGGCACATGTGGCACAGCCGGTTCGTTCTGGCTCCGCCATCAGTGAATGAGAATTGAAGGAGAATCATTATGTCTGAAGTGACGAACTCGACGGTATCCCCGGTCCAGCAACAGCGTCAGCGGTTCTATGAGCAGATTTCGGCCAAAGGCCTGACGCCGCTGTGGGAGTCTTTACACAATCTGGTACCACAGACCCCTAATGCCAACTGCGCCCCGGCGCTATGGCACTACCCGGAAATTCGCCCGCTGCTGATGCAGGCCGGTGAGCTGATTGGCGCACGTGAAGCGGTGCGCCGCGTGCTGGTGCTGGAAAACCCTATGCTTCGCGGCACATCGTCCATCACCGCTTCGTTGTATGCCGGTTTGCAGCTCATCATGCCTGGTGAAGTGGCACCGAGCCATCGCCATAACCAGTCAGCGCTGCGTTTTATTGTGGAAGGCAAAGGCGCATTTACGGCGGTAGACGGTGAGCGCACCCCCATGCACGAAGGTGACTTTATCCTGACTCCGCAGTGGCGCTGGCACGATCACGGAAATACCGGCAACGAGCCGGTGGTGTGGCTCGACGGTCTCGACCTGCCGCTGGTGAATTTCCTCGGCTGTGGTTTTGCTGAGGATTACCCCGAAGAGCAGCAGCCGGTAACGCGCCCGCAAGGGGATTACCTGCCACGCTATGCCGCCAACATGCTGCCGCTGCGCCACCAGAAGGGCAACTCTTCACCGATTTTCAACTACCGCTACGACCGCAGCCGCGAGGCGCTGGAAGAGTTGCGCCGCCTGGGCGACCCGGACGAGTGGGAAGGCTTCAAGCTGCGCTACGTCAACCCGGAAACCGGTGGTTATCCAATGCCGTCTATCGGCGCGTTCCTGCAACTGTTACCCAAAGGTTTTCGCTCACGCGTACAACGCAGCACCGACAGCACCATTTATCACGTCGTGGAAGGCCGTGGCCGCGTCACCGTCGGCGAGCAAACCTTTACCTTCGGGCCGAAAGACCTGTTCGTGGTGCCGACCTGGCATGCGCTGTCTTTTGATACCGATGCTGATACCGTCCTCTTTAGCTTCTCAGACAAACCGGTTCAGGAAGTCCTGGGTCTGTTTCGCGAAGCACGCATTTAATTTTGGGAGAAAAAAGTATGACTCAGTATGTCTTTGCCCCACAGGCGACCGTCAGCGTTCCCGTTGTTGGCAGCGATGCCGAGTTCCCGGTGCGCCGCGTGTATTGCGTCGGGCGCAACTATGCCGCCCATGCCCGCGAAATGGGCTTTGACCCGGACCGTGAACCGCCGTTCTTTTTCTGCAAACCGGCAGACGCCGTGGTGCCGGTCTCAGCGGGCAGCACGTTTGAGCTGCCGTACCCGGCGCAGACCGACAACTTTCATTATGAAATTGAACTGGTGGTTGCCATTGGCAAGGCCGGGCGCGATATCCCGCTGGAAAAGGCAGGCGAGTACGTCTGGGGCTATGCCACTGGCCTGGATATGACACGCCGTGACCGCCAGATGGAAATGCGCCAGATGGGCCGCCCGTGGGAAATCGGCAAGGCGTTTGACCTCTCAGCACCGATGTCGCCGCTGCACCCAGCGGCCACGGTAGACGATATCCGCAAGGCAGATATCTGGCTTCAGGTAAACGGTGAAGACAAACAGCGTAGCGATATTCGCCATCTCATCTGGTCGGTGGAAGAAACCATCAGCTACCTGTCTGGCTTCTTTGAACTACAGCCTGGCGACCTGATTTTCACCGGCACGCCTGAAGGTGTCGGCCCGGTGGTGAAAGGTGACCTGATGACCGGCAATGTCGGCGACCTCACGCCGCTGTCGGTGAAAGTGGTGTAAGGAGCCAATATGCAGCTTTACAGCTTTTTTAACAGCTCCGCCTCTTACCGCGTGCGCATTGCGCTCGCGCTTAAGGGCGTGGAGTACGACACAGAAGGCATAAATATTCGTAACGGTGAGCAGAACAGCCCGGACTATCGCCGCCTCAACCCGGTGGGGTTAGTACCGACGCTTATCACCGACAGCGGGGACTCGCTGGGGCAGTCGCTGGCAATTATTGACTGGCTTGACCGCCACTATTCGCAGCCGCGCCTGTTACCGCAAGAGGACCGGGCGCGCGCGAAGGTACTGGAGATTGCGTACACCATCTCCTGCGACATTCACCCGATTAACAACATGCGCGTGCTGCGCTGGCTGACGGATGAGCTAAAGGTGAGCGAAGCGGAGAAAAACCGCTGGTACGGTCACTGGGTTGCTCAGGGGCTCGGCGCGGTCGAGCAGATGTTGCAGCACAGCAATGGCCGTTTTTGCGTGGGCGATACGCCGACGCTGGCGGACTGCTGCCTGATTCCACAGTGGGCCAATGCGCTACGTATGAACTGCGATTTATCCGCATTCCCGCGCTGTCGGGCTATCTATGAACATTGTCAGACGTTGCCCGCGTTCCGCGCTGCGGCACCGGAGAATCAGGTAGATAAAATTCCGGCGTAATGCAAGGAGATAAAAATGACAAAAGTTAACAGCGCCATCATTGTGGGTGGCGGTATTGGCGGTGCAGCAACCGCACTTTCTCTGGCCCGTCAGGGGATTAACGTCACGCTGTTGGAAAAGGCGCACGAGATTGGCGAAATTGGCGCGGGCATCCAGCTTGGCCCTAACGCCTTTTCAGCGCTCGACAGCCTCGGAGTGGGCAAGGTGGCGCGCGATCGCGCCGTTTTTACCGACCACATCACCATGATGGATGCCGTAAGCGGTGAGCCGGTGGTCAACATTGAAACCGGTGAGGCATTTCGCGAGCACTTTGGCGGCCCGTATGCGGTCATCCACCGCGTGGATATTCATGCCACGGTATGGGAAGCCGCCCAGCAACATCCGCAGGTGCAGTACCACACGTCGACTAACATCGTGGATATTCGCGAGAATGACAACGATGTCACGGTGTTTGACGAGCAGGGCAACAGCTGGACGGCCGATATCCTGATTGGCTGCGACGGTGTGAAATCGGTTGTGCGTCAGGCACTGCTTGGCGATACGCCGCGCGTAACGGGTCATGTGGTCTACCGTGCGGTGATTGAACGTGACGACATGCCGGAAGACCTGCGCATTAACGCGCCGGTGCTGTGGGCCGGGCCGCACTGTCACCTGGTGCACTATCCGCTGCGCGGCGGCAGTCAGTACAACCTGGTTGTGACCTTCCACAGCCGTCAGACTGAGGAGTGGGGCGTGCGCGACGGCAGCAAAGAAGAGGTGCTGTCGTACTTCCAGGGCATTCACCCGCGCCCGCGCCAGATGCTGGACAAACCCACCTCCTGGCGGCGCTGGTCGACCGCTGACCGCGAGCCGGTAGAGAAATGGGGCAGGGACAGGATTACGCTGGTGGGCGATGCCGCGCACCCGGTAGCGCAGTATATGGCGCAGGGAGCCTGTATGGCGCTGGAAGATGCCGTAACGCTTGGCAAGGCGTTGCAGGCGTGCGACAACGATGCCGAAAAAGCGTTTGCGCTGTATGAGTCGGTTCGTATTCCACGCACGGCGCGTATTGTGTGGTCGACGCGTGAGATGGGCCGCATTTATCACGCCGCAGGCGTAGAGCGCCAGGTGCGTAACCTGCTGTGGAAAGGCAAAACGCAGGATGAGTTCTACCGTGCAATGGAATGGCTCTATAGCTGGAAAGAGGATAACTGCCTGCAGCCGCGCTGACAGTCTTTATCCTGGCACGCAGAGGCGCTAACATAGCGCCTCTTTTTTTATTGAGTACGGCAAATGCGCGTGTTACTGGCGCCGATGGAAGGGGTTCTTGATCCCCTGGTGCGCGAACTTCTCAGTGAAGTGAACGATTACGATTTATGCATCACCGAGTTTCTGCGCGTGGTGGATAAGCTGCTGCCCGAAAAATCCTTCTACCGTCAGTGCCCGGAACTGCTCAACCAGAGCCGCACGCCGTCCGACACGCTGGTGCGCATCCAGCTTCTGGGGCAGTACCCAGAGTGGCTGGCAGAAAATGCCGCCCGCGCGGTGGAGCTTGGCTCCTGGGGCGTTGATCTTAACTGCGGCTGCCCGTCGAAATCGGTTAACGGCAGCGGCGGCGGGGCCACGCTGCTCAAAGACCCGGAGTTAATTTACCAGGGCGCGAAAGCCATGCGTGCTGCGGTCCCGGCCCATTTACCCGTCACGGTCAAAGTGCGTCTGGGCTGGGACAGCAGCGAGCGCCGCTTTGAGATTGCCGATGCGGTACAGCAGGCCGGCGCCACCGAGCTTGTGGTGCACGGGCGCACGAAAGAGGACGGCTACCGCGCGGAGTGCATCAACTGGGCGGCAATTGGTGAGATTCGCCGTCGTCTGTCCATTCCGGTCATTGCCAATGGTGAAGTCTGGGACTGGCAGAGCGGACAGGATTGTCTGGCCGCTACAGGGTGTGAGGCGCTGATGATAGGGCGCGGCGCGCTTAACGTGCCAAACCTGAGTCGGGTGGTGAAATACAATGACGCCCCCATGGCGTGGCCTGAGGTGGTGCGCCTGCTGCAAAAATATACCCGCCTTGAAAAGCAGGGCGACACCGGGTTGTATCACCTGGCACGCATTAAACAATGGTTGGGGTATCTGCGCAAAGCCTACCCCGAGGCGAGCGATTTATTCAGCCAGGTTCGCCCTTGTAAAACTTCCGCTGAAGTTGCAAACGTTATTTCTCACGCCGGATAACCGGCGTAAAATATCGTATCTTTTATCAGGCAATTCAAAAAATACGTGACAGAGCCTGTTACTTTGCTCACAGTTTTGTTTTTTGGTGAATAGCACCGCTGGATAAGCGAAAGGCACAGTGATACGTTGCTTTTTACTTTATTCGGGATTGTTACTGTATACAGGCGAAACCCGGGCGCAAGACTTATAAATCATAAGCTTTGTGCCCGGGTTTTTTTATTTTCCGGGAACAGGAGGGAGAGGCGGCGTTATAAAAATGTAGTGCGCGTGATGATATGCGTCTGGGATGCGTGGTATCAGACATAATTAAAATAAAGCAGGGATGAATATGAATATTCACACTCGACTCTTCACACTGATGTTGTTATCAGGGTGCGGTACTGCGTTTAGTGCCAGCGCAGCGCACCCCGGCGAAGGTGGTTTCTTAGAAAAAAGTGAACTGGATTTAACGTTAAAAAACGTCTGGATGCTCAATACGACTAACCAGCTTGCTGACCAGGGCATTGGCGACCAGAATGCCTGGGCTCAGGGTATGCATCTGGATTTTCGCAGCGGCTGGTATGAAGACACGTTAGGCTTTGATGCTTCCTGGTACGGCGTGGCAAAACTGTATGCGAACGATGCATTTTATGGCCGCGACTTGCTGCGCGATAATAACGGCAAGGCCGAAGGGTTTAATAAAGTCGGCCAGCTATACGCCAAAGCAAAATTTGGCGATGAAGAACGCTACTTAAAAATGTATGCCGGCTGGCGGCAGCTGTATAAATTCGGCATGCTGAACATCACCCGCAGCCGTGCGGCACCCAGCAGTTATGAGGGCGTCAGCCTTGAGAGCCGCTGGCAGGAGCTGGGGCTGCGCGCTGCGGTTGTCCAGCGTTTCTCCGAGCGTGACGAGCCTGAAAAACGCCATTTCCAGACCTTAAAAAGTAAAAAGCGCATTGATTATATCGCCACCGGCGATATTAGCTGGAAGCCGAACGTCGATACCCGCATCAGCTATCTGATTGGTGAAAGCGATAATTACTTGCTGCGCCAGGGCGTGGAATTTGACTGGATATTACCCATCACCGGCGACTGGGATTTAGTCACGCGCGGTGCGTTTTACCACAACCGCGGATTGAGCGAATGGGAAGGCGCGCGCGGTTTTAGCCGCAGTGCACAGCACTATTACGGACTGGTGGGTTACCGTTATAAACATTCGGAAACGGGGCTTGCCTGGTCACACACCAAAGCAAAATTCGACCAGGGGTTAGGGCATTTTTACTGGCATATGGGGAAAAACACCCGTGGTGCATTTAATTCCCCGGCTGATGGTGAAGGCAACGATTATATCAACGACGGCGAGCAAATGATAAGCCTCTACAGCCAGTATAAAGTGTTGCCGAATTTATTGTTGGGTGTATTTGGTAATTACGGGTTTGGTGCGCACTATGAAGGTGTGTCGTTAACCGAATGGGAATATGGCGGTTATTTCTCGTGGTCGCCGGCGTTGGTTTCTGGGCTGAATATATTTGGCGGTGTGGGGCCAAGTTATAGCTGGAAATTAAAAAACAACAACCCATGGCTTAAAGAGAATAATAAAGGTTATCACCGGGCTGAGGGGATTGGTGCCACCATTCGCGTGGAATATAAACTCGGTCTGCTTAAATAAAATCAATAAATACAGGAGTCACACAATGAAAAAAACACTGTTAACTTTACTAGTGGGAACCCTTTGCTGCACTGGCGCCCAGGCCGCAGAGCGTGCCATGCGTATTCTGGTGGTTAACGATGACGGCTGCGAGTCCATTGGCACCACGTCGTTGCAGGAAAAACTGGCGGCGAAAGGCTATGACGTCTGGATGGTGGCACCGGCGACCAACCAGAGCGGCATTGGCTCGGCAATAACCTTCAAGCCGGGCAAAGTCTTTGACGTGAAAAAAGTCGCCGATAAGCGCTACTGCTTCCCAGGTACCCCTGCTGACTCGGTCGACTTTGGCCTGCTGGGTGTGCTGAAGGACAACCCGCCGGACCTGGTGATTTCCGGTGTTAACGACGGACAGAATACCGGTATCGCGCAGGTGAACTCCGGCACCGTATCCGCGGCGGCTCGCGCCGTGCGCTATGGCTACCCGGCGATTGCCGCCAGCATCGGCTTTTTGTTGAATGACGAAGAGATGAAGGCCGGCTGGCCGAGCACCAAAAAATACTGGCCTGACTCCGTGGACTATGTGGTGGAGCAAGTTGACAAGCTGAACGCCCAGTGGAAACCCGGCACGCCGGTACTGCCAGCTGGCTCTGGCGTGAGCATCAACTACCCGGCGCTGGAAAAATCAGCGGTGAAGGGCGTGAAGTACATCGAAAACGAGGCGCACCCGAAAGCGCAGCACTATTACAAGCTGCTGGAAGATGGCAGTGCGCAGCAGATTATGAGCGAGGATGTGCTTAAACCGAGCAGTGCCGATACCGATACCGGTTGGCTGGATAAGGGCTACATCACCTGGACCGTGCTTGACGGTCAGTGGAACGCGCCGCAGTACGAAGCTCAATATAAGGCGCTGTTTGGCCACTGATTTTTCGTAAGATGTGATGAGGCTACGGTTTTAAACAGCGACATTCAT